>JAVBLS010000047.1:0-26610 GCA_031553235.1 Desulfovibrio sp. | reverse complement strand
CTGTTCCCTTTGGCCACTCGGGAACCCCACCACACACTGGAGCCGGCGATGGGACTCGAACCCGCAACCTGCTGATTACAAATCAGCTGCTCTGCCAGTTGAGCTACGCCGGCAACGAAGAAGTGCTATTACTCGGCATCCCGCAAAAAGGCAAGGGGAAATTTTCGACCTGTAATTTTTTTTGTCGCCTGCGAGCCTTTGCCCACCACGAGCGCAGGCCACGCGGAGAAGCATGAAAAGCCCTTCTTGACATCACCCGAAAAGGGGAGAAAAAATTTCATCGCGCGATCTGTTCCGCACTCGGCCCGGGGCTTCCCGTCGGTTTAGCGCCGAACGCCCCCCAAACCTGCAAAGGAGACCCCTCATGTGTCCTTCCACCCCCAAAAACGTTGCCGTCATCGGCGCGGGCAGCATCGGCAGGTCCTGGGCCTTTGTTTTCGCCCGGGCCGGCCGCGATGTACGGGTTTTCGGCCCGCGGCCGGCAGCCCTCGCCGCCTGCGAAGCCTGGCTGGACGACACCCTGGCCTCGGAAACGGCCGAAGGCCACATGAGCGGCGATGCGGCCGCAGCCTGCAAAGCCCGCGTCTCTTTCCACCCCGACCTGGCCGAAGCGCTGCTGGGCGCCGGCTACGTGCAGGAAAACGCGCGCGAAGACCTGGAACTGAAGAAGGAACTCTTTGCCCAACTGGACGCCTTGGCCGAGCCCGAGGCCATTCTGGCCAGCAGCACCTCGGCCCTGAACATCGACGATTTCTCCGGCATGTTGCCCGGCGCCGGGCGCTGCATCATGGTCCACCCCTTTACTCCGCCCTACGTGCTGCCCGCAGTGGAAATTCTGGGCAACAAAAAAACCAGCCAAGAAACCATTGAGCGCACCGCAGCCTTCCTACGCGAGGTCGGACAAAAACCGGTGATCATGAAGGCCTTTGTCCCCGGCTTCATCGGCAACCGCATGCTGGCCGTGCTGCTGCGCGAGGCTTTTTATCTGCTGGAGGCCGGTGTTGTGGACGTGGAGGGCATCGATACCATGTTTTTTGACGCCCTGGGCTTGCGCTGGGCCGCCCTGGGCCTTTTCGGGGTGAACAACGCCAACTCCGACAAGGGCATAGCCGAATACTACCGGCTGTACGGCCCGACCTATGCGGGCCTGTGCCGCGGCATGCGCCCCGACCCGCCGACCTTTGCGCCCGAAATCGTCGCCAGGGTGGAAGCCGAAATCAACGAGCTCGAAGGCGGGGCAACGCCCGTTCAGCTCGGCCGCTGGCGCGACAAGATGGTCAGGAACATCCGCCGGCTCAAGGAAGAAATTCCCCACCCCGGAGGCAGACGGTAAGTTTGGGTGCCGGCCCCGGTTCGGCAATGTTTCTCCCGCGCATACAGTCGAGCATGCAAAAGCCTCCGGCGGTTTCCCGCCGGAGGCTTTTGCATGTCCCGGTTGCGGGCCTATTCCTCGTCGTCCTCGACCAGGCCGTAATGGGCCGCCAGGGCCGGGCCGTAGTAGAAGCCGGTGTCGTCGAGGTCTTCCTCGATGCGCAGCAGTTGGTTGTACTTGGCCAAACGGTCGCTGCGGCAGAGCGAACCGGTTTTGATCTGCCCGGCATTGGCACCCACGGCCAGGTCGGCGATAAAGGCGTCTTCGGTTTCGCCCGAGCGATGTGAGACTATGGTGGTATAGCCGTTTTGCTTGGCAATCTCTATGGTGTCCAATGTTTCGGTCAGGGTGCCGATCTGGTTGAGTTTGATCAGAATGGAGTTGGCGATGCCCTCTTCGATGCCTTGGGCCAGAATGTCCGGGTTGGTCACGAAGATGTCGTCGCCCACCAGCTGCACCCGCTCGCCCAGAACGCCGGTGAGCCGGGACCAACCTTCCCAGTCGCCTTCGGCCAGGCCGTCTTCGATGGAGATCAGCGGGTATTTTTCCACAAACCCGCCGAGATATTCAATCATCTCCTCGGCGGAGAGCATCTTGCCCTCGCCCTTGAGGTTGTATTTGCCGTCGGCGAAGAACTCCGTGGCCGCGGCGTCGATGCCGAGCGCGATGTCCACGCCCGGAACATAGCCGGCCTCTTCAATGGCCCGGACGATGTAGCGGAAGGCCTCGTCGTGGCTTTTCAGGTTGGGGGCAAAGCCGCCCTCGTCGCCCACACTGGTCACGTGGCCGTCGGCGGCCAGCAGGCCGCGCAGGGTATGGAAGGTTTCCGCGCCCATGCGCAGGGCCTGGGCGAAGTTGCGCGCGCCCACGGGCAGAATCATGAATTCCTGGATGTCCAGGTTGTTGGGCGCGTGCATGCCGCCGTTGATGATGTTCATCAGGGGCACGGGCAGCACCTTGGAGTTGACCCCACCGAGATACTGATACAGGGGCAGGGCCAGAAAGTTGGCCGCGGCCCGGGCGCAGGCCAGGGAAACGCCGAGAATGGCGTTGGCGCCCAAACGATCTTTGTTGTCCGTACCGTCCAGGTCGATCAGGGTGGTGTCGACCTGCACCTGCTTCAGGGCGTTCAGGCCGATAACCGCTTCGGCAATCTCGCCGTTGACGTGTTCCACAGCTTTGGTCACGCCTTTGCCGCCGTAACGGCTCTTGTCGCCGTCGCGCAACTCCAGGGCCTCACGGCTGCCGGTGGAGGCCCCGGAAGGAACGGCGGCCCGGCCGGTCTGGCCGGATTCCAGGCCCACCTCCACCTCCACCGTGGGGTTGCCGCGGGAATCAAGAATCTCTCTGGCCCAGACGCTTGCGATGCTGCTCATATTCAACTCCTTGTTGTTCCGGGCGTTTTCCCGGAATGTTCTTTATGGATCAGTCGCAGTCCCTCCATGAGAAGGTCCGTCCGCACTTCGTCAAAACAACGGGCCGCGCGGGCCAGGCTCGCGGCAAAGCCGCCGGTGCCGATCACATACACCGGCCCGGGCAGACGCTCGGCCAAACGGGCGCACAGCCCCTCGGCCATGGCGGCAAAACCGAAAACAAAACCGTGGCTCAAACTCTGCGAAGTGGACCGCCCGGGCTCGGGGTAATCCGTGCCCGCTTCCAGATCCACCTGGGGCAGCTTGGCCGTGCGCGAACTGAGCGCCCCTGCCGAGGAAAGCACGCCGGGACAGATCAGGCCACCAAGATAGGCATTGCCCGCCACGCAGTCAAAAGTGGTGGCCGTGCCGAAATCCACGCAGATCAGCGAGGCAGACTCCGGATGCAGCCGACGGGCCGCATAGGCGCCCACCAGCCGGTCCGCGCCCACTTCGTACGGCCGGGCATAGCGATTTTCCAGGGGAATGGACAGATCTTCCGGGGCAAGCCACAGGGGCCGGCCGAAAAAGCGCTCGCAGGCACCACGCAGCAGACGCGCCAGGGGCGGCACCACCGAGCAGCCCAGGCAGGCTGCGCAGGCTTCCGGCGAAAGGTTTTCGCGCCGGACCAAAGCCGTCAGCGAGAGCCCCAGGGCATCGGCCGTCGGCGTGGGGTCGGCGGGCAGGCTGTAGATGGCCGGGGGCATGTCCCCGGCTGCGACGCCTACCTTGATGTTGGTATTGCCTATATCAAAATATAGGCTGAAGGATGCCGTCGGCATGGAACGTCCTTAGTATGTCCACCAAAGTGCAACGGGGGCCGTGGCGTTCTTGTCCGTGGGCATGGCCGCGCAGGCACCCCCGCGGTTTCCCCTGCCGGGCACGGCTCCGGCAAACTCCCCCGCAAAACTGACTCCAACCTATCCGTTTCAGCTGAAATTTCAAGTACGGACCACTTGCGTATTCCGGCTGTAAACCGGCCGATACGCCTGCCGCATGTTTCCGCCCCCATGCCCGCCCTCCTCACAAAATCGCTGCTGTGCGCCTGCTGCCGCTCTTAAGGCAAAATTCCCCACAACGCTTTCCCGGCCTTTCCTTCCAGATGCATTTTTTTCTTATTTCTTATTAAAAAATAATATTTTTATAACATAATTATCCTATACACAATCTGCAACTGCAGACGGGTACAAAATCCTCTGCATGCAATTTCTCGTTTATGTCTCGTATTTTCCCGCACCACCATGGCTCCCTAGACAATCAAAGGATGCGGAGGCTGGAATAATAAAAGTGAAAAAAAGAATTAGCCTCTGTAATCGGTAACATTCTTGAAACCTCCCCTGAAAAGGCCTACCCCGGAATCGGAGAGGAAACCATGGAACGCATTCACATATTTCCAGCTATTAAAGAATTTTCGAAGCGTGCCTTCAAGATGCCGGAAATATCGCGCCGCGTCGCCGGGGGAGTGCCGCATGTTGCGGCATGACCCGGGCAGGCCCGCAGGGCGCGAGAGACCCAAGGGGTTGCTATGGTCTTCGACATTCTCCATTTTGCAATCGTTCTATTTTTGATCGGCGGCGCTCTGTTCGCCGCGGGCCCGCTCATACTGGCCCGGCTGATCTCCCCCAACGCCAAAGGCGGCGACCTGGGGCTCGCCTATGAATGCGGCATGCGTCCCATCGGCTCGGCCTGGACGCATTTCGGCATCAACTACTACGCCTACGCCCTGCTGTTCATCGCCTTTGACGTGGACGTCCTGTACCTGTTCCCCGTAGCGGCCGTCTACGGCACCGTCGACGGCTGGCTTGTGCTGGCCAAGCTGCTCGGCTTTCTCTTTTTTCTGCTGCTCGCCCTGGTCTACTTCAGTGCCAAAGGAGTGTTCACGTGGCCGCGCAAGATTGCAGTTTGATGTACCCGGTCATGCGCCCCTCCGAGGGGCGCATCGACCCGCCGCGCCTGCCCCTGGGGCCGCTGGAAAAATTTCTGGACCTCTGCCGGGCCATGTCCATCTGGCCCATGACCTTTGGCCTGGCCTGCTGCGCCATCGAAATGATGGGCGTGGGCATGGCCCGCTTCGACATCTCCCGCTTCGGGGCCGAGGTCTTTCGCCCTTCCCCGCGCCAGGCGGATCTGATGATCGTGGCCGGCACCGTGAGCCTAAAAATGGCTCCGGCCGTGGTTCGTCTGTACGAACAGATGCCGGCGCCGCGCTTTGTCATGGCGCTCGGCAACTGCGCCATCTCGGGCGGCCCCTTTGCCTTTGAAGGGCAGTACGGCATCCTCGAGGGCATCGACAAGCTGATTCCCGTGGACGTCTGCGTACCCGGCTGTCCGCCTCGGCCCGAGGCCTTGCTGGAAGGACTGTTCACCCTGCAACACAAGCTTACCGGCAAGCGTTTCTGGAAACAGCCCGAAGGCTTTGACCCCGACTTCCTTCAGGACTGCATCAAGGCCGTTCGCGCCGACGCGGAACAGGAAGCCAAGGAGGCCAAGGCATGATTCCCTCCGTTCTGGAAGAACTGGATCTGCTCTGTCTGGTCAAAGAAATCCCGGCCCGCACGGGCAACGCCTGGTCGGCCTTTCTGGAGCCGTCGGGCATCGTCGAAGCGGCAGGCCGGCTGCTCCAAGCCCGCTACCACCTTGAAGACATCACCGGCCTGGATGTGCGGGAAGGCTATCTGGCCGCCTATTCCTTTGAGCACATGGAGGCACCGGGCCGGGTGGTTCTGCGCGTGCTGGTCGGCCACGAAGAGCGCGAAATTCCGACCATTTCCCACATCTACCAGGGAGCGGACTGGCACGAGCGCGAAGCGGCCGATTTTTACGGCTTTTGCTTTACCGATCATCCCGCTCCCATCCGCCTGCTCCTGCCGCCGGACATGAACATCTTCCCCCTGCGCAAGAAACCCGAGAGCCGCGCTTCCCTGCGGGTTCTGCTCGGCGCGGGCGGCGGTGAAGTCGTTCGCAAAAAGCCCGATTTCACCCTGCTCGCCCCCGAGACCCCGGCGGAAGAACCCGCCGCGCGCCCGTCCGGCAACGGGAAAAAAGAGGTGGAGGCCCCATGAGCTTGAGCTTTGAAGAACGGACCCAGGGCGGCTTTTACACCTGCTGCTTTCAGCGGGACGCGCGCGAAGACACAATCATCGTCAACATGGGGCCGCAGCACCCCTCCACCCACGGGGTGCTTCGTATCCTTCTGGAGCTGGACGGTGAATACGTGGTCCGGGCCGAACCGGTGCTCGGCTACCTGCACCGCATGCACGAGAAAATGGGTGAAATCAGAATGCCCGCCCAGTTCTTTCCGAACATGGGCCGGGTGGACTACCTGCACGCCCTGGCCTGGAACTGGGCCTATGCCGGCGCGGTGGAGCGCCTGGCGGGCATCGAGGTGCCCGAGCGGGCCGAATATTTGCGGGTGATCACCACCGAGCTCAACCGCATCGCCTCGCACCTGGTCTGGTGGGGCGCCTACCTGCTCGACCTCGGCGCCTTCACCCCCATCCTCTATGCCTTTGACGACCGCGAGCATATTCTCGACACCCTGCAGATGGTCACCGGCTCGCGCCTGACATACTGCTACTTCCGCTTCGGCGGGGTGTACCAGGACGCGCCGCCCGAGTTTTTCGAGCGCATCCGCAAGTTCATTCCGCGCATGCGCGAGCGCATGAAAATGTACCGGGCCCTGGTCACAGAGAACATGATCCTGCGCGGCCGCACCGAGGGCATCGGGGTCATCCCGGCCGAGATGTGCTTCCGCTACGGAGCCACCGGGCCCATCAGCCGCAGCGCGGGCATCGCCTACGACGTGCGCCGGGCCGAACCCTATTCGGTTTACGATCGCTTCGACTTTGAAATCCCGGTGCGGCACGAAGCCTGTTCTTATGCCCGCTACAACCTGCGCCTGGATGAAATCGAGCAGAGCCTGCGCATTCTCGAGCAGGCCGTGGAAACCATCCCCGAGGGGCCGATACAGCCGGAAAAACCCATCAAGCCCACCTTCAAGCTGCCCGCGGGCGAGGCCTCCTTTGCCGTGGAAGGCGGCCGGGGCAAAATCAAGATCTGGGTGGCAAGCGACGGGGGCAAAACCCCCTACCGGGTCAAGCTGCGTTCGCCCAGCTTTTCCAACCTGAGCGCCTTTGCCGAGGCGGCCAGGGGCATTCTTCTGGCCGACGCCGTGGTCATTCTCGGCAGCCTGGATCTGGTCATCCCCGAAATCGACAGGTAGGGCAATATGCAGTTGACGTTTACCTTTGAGGCGATTCTGCACGTGGTTGTGGCCCTGATTTGCGTGGCCCTGTTCGTGGCCCTGAACGCCATGGTCCTGATCTATGCGGAACGCAAGGTGGCCGGCTTTGTGCAGCGCCGGCCCGGCCCGTATGAAGTCGGTCCCCAGGGGCTTTTCCAGATTCTCTGCGACGTGCCCAAGCTCTTGAGCAAGCAGATTGTCCGGCCTGACCAGGCCGACCCCTTTCTGTTCTGGCTGGCGCCGGTGGTGGCTTTCTGCCCCGTGTTCCTGCTCTTTTTGCCCATTCCCTTCAGCCCGCTGCTCACCGGCTGGGAGATCGACCTCGGCCTGCTGCTGGTGCTGGCCTTTTCCGGCCTGAACGTGCTGGCCATTCTGGTGGCCGGCTGGAGCTCCAACAACAAATATTCGCTTTACGGCGCGGCCCGGGGCGTGGCCCAGTCGGTGGCCTACGAAATTCCTCTGCTGCTCTCGGTGCTGGCCATCACCCTGCAGCACGGCACCCTGAACATGAGCGAAATCGTCGCCCGGCAGGGCGGGGCTCCCTGGCACTGGAACATCATCACCCAGCCCCTGGCCTTTGTGGTCTACTTCATCAGCATGTTCGGCGAGACCAACCGGGCCCCCTTCGACCTGCCCGAGGCCGAGTCGGAACTCACGGCCGGCTTTCACACCGAATATTCCGGCATGGGCTTCGGCCTGTTCTTTCTGGCGGAATATGCCAACATGGTGGTGGTCTGCAGCGTCTGCACCACCCTGTTCCTGGGCGGCTGGAAAGGCCCGCTCTTTGACGGGGTCTGGTGGTTTTTGCTGAAAACCTACTTCTTGCTCTTTGTGATGATGTGGGTGCGCTGGACCTATCCCCGGGTGCGCTTTGACCAGTTGCTCAACCTCAACTGGAAATGGCTCATTCCCCTGGCGGTGCTGAACCTGACGGCCACGGCCGTGCTCACCAAGATCTTCTGAGCGGAGCGATCCATGAACGCCGTTGCACGAAAA
Source organism: Desulfovibrio sp. (assembly GCA_031553235.1). GTDB lineage: Bacteria > Desulfobacterota > Desulfovibrionia > Desulfovibrionales > Desulfovibrionaceae > Frigididesulfovibrio. The sequence continues at coordinate 18,587 of JAVBLS010000047.1, read as the reverse complement.
CTTTCGGATCTCTGGGGCATGCTGGTGGGCCTGGGCATCACCGGCAAATACTTTCTCTCCAAGGACGTGACCGTCTATTACCCGAGGCGGACCGTCGCGCCCGAATCGCTGCTTTCCTTCCGGGGGCCCATTGAACTGGTGGGCCTGGACGACAAGCCCGCCACGCCGCGTTGCATCAGTTGCATGATGTGCGTGCAGGCCTGCCCGAGCAACTGCATCGCGGTCACCAAGTCCCCCCCGCCCAAGCCCACGGAGGAAGAGCGCAAGGCCATGGCCGAGGCCGAAGCCCGGGGTGAAAAGGTCAAAAAGCCGGCCGCGCCCAAGAATCCGGCCGCCTGGACTTACGATTACACCTTGTGCAGCCTGTGCGGCACCTGCGTGGAAACCTGCCCGGTCGACTCCATCCGTTTTTCCCACAACTACTACGTTGCGGGCACCACGCGCTCGGATTTCCAGTTCGACCTTCTGGCTCGTCTGCGCCGACTGGCCGGCAAGGCCGAAACGCCGAAAGACACAACGCCGTCCCCGGCCCCACAGTCCTCTTCCTCGGGAGGTGAGGCATGACCCTTGAATATGCCGTGTACGGCTTTTACCTGTTCGTGATTGTTGTGGGCGCCGCCTTTGCCTCGCTCAATCCGAACTTGGTGCGCGCCCTGGTGGGGCTGGTCTTTTCCTTCATGGGCGTGGCGGGCATGTATGTGCTCATGCAGGCCCCTTTCCTGGCCTTCATGCAGTTGCTGATCTACGTCGGGGCCATCTGCGTGCTGATCTTCTTCGCCCTGATGCTGGCCCAGGCCGACGGCAAGGGCGACGAGGTCGGGGCCTCAAGCTGGAAAACCTGGCGCGCCCTGATTGTCGGGCTGCTGCCCCTGGCGGTGCTCGCCCCGGCCCTGGTGCTGCGGCCCACCGACTCGATTTTCCGACCCGACGTGGTGCCCGTGCCGGAACTCGGCCGACGCCTGCTGGGCGACTTTGTGCTGCCCTTTGAGTTGATTTCCGTCATTCTGCTGGTGGCCATGGCCGGTGGGGTGTTCCTTGTCTGGGAAAGGAGGAAAAAGTGAACCCGCTGACCCTGTTCCAAATCGCCGCCCTGGTCCTGTTCGGGTTCGGCATCGTCGGCCTGACCCGTCGGCGCACCCTGGTGGGCATGCTCATCTCGGTAGAGCTGATGCTCAACGGCGCCGGCCTGGCCATTGCCGCCGCCGGGCAGCTCAGCGGCATGGATGCCGCCATCGGGCTGGTTTCCACCCTGTTGATCATGGGCCTGGCCGCGGCCGAGGCCACCCTGGTTCTGGCAATTATTGTCGTGGTTTACCGTCGTATCGGCTCCACCCGCATCGCCGCCATCACTCTTCTGCAGGAGTAATCGGAACATGAGCTCTTTTGAGGTTTCAGCCCGTCTGCTCCTGCCGCTGGCCATAACCATGGCCGCGCCCTTCGGCATCTTGCTCGCCCGGGCCAACGAGAACAGACGCGAAGCCGTCTCGGCCGTCGCGGCCGTCGCGGCCTTTGTCTCGGTGGTTTCGCTCGCCCCGGGCGTGCTTGCGGGCAAAATTTACACCTACACCTTGTGCACGCTTTTCCCCGGCGTCTCGGTCAGCTTCTGTGTCGACGGCCTGAGCATAACCTTTGCCCTTATCGCCACCTTTCTCTGGGGCCTGGCCACCAGCTACAACATCGGCTACATGCGCGGCCTGCACGAGCACGCCCAAACCCGCTATTACAGCTGTTTCGCCATCGCCATTTTCGGGGCCGTAGGCGTGGCCTTTTCGGCCAACGTCTTCACCCTGTACCTGTTCTACGAGATCATCACTGTCTTCACCTATCCCCTGGTGGCCCACCACCAGGATGCCGAAGGCTTTGCCGGGGCGCGCAAGTATCTGGTCTACCTGATGGGCACCTCCAAGCTCTTCTTCCTGCCCGCCATGGTGCTGACCTACGTGCTTTGCGGCACCCTGGACATGCGCCTGGGCGACATCGTGCACGGCATGTTCCCGCCCGAGGTCGTGGCCAACAGCCCCAACCTGGTGCGCCTGACCTATGTGCTCTATATCGCCGGCCTGGCCAAAGCGGCCCTGTTCCCCTTCCACAACTGGCTGCCTTCGGCCATGGTGGCGCCTACGCCGGTTTCCGCCCTGCTGCATGCCGTGGCCGTGGTCAAGGCCGGGGTCTTTTCCGTGAGCCGGATTATCCTCTCCGGTTTCGGCACGGAAACCATGCACAGCCTCGGCATGGGCATTCCCACGGCCTACTTGGCGGCCGCGACCATCGTGGGCGCCTCGCTGGTGGCTCTGACCAAGGACGACATCAAGGCCCGGCTGGCCTATTCCACGGTCAGCCAACTCTCTTACGTCATCGTGGGCGTGGCCATGCTCACTCCCTCGGCGGTTGAGGGCGGGCTGCTGCACATCCCGAACCACGCCTTTTCCAAGATCACCCTGTTCTTTGCCGCCGGGGCCATCTACGTGGCCACGCATCTGAAAAAGATCAGCCTGATGAACGGGCTGGGCCGGCGCATGCCCTGGACCTTCGGGGCCTTTGCCCTGGCCTCGCTCTCGATGATCGGCATGCCCCCGGTCTGCGGCTTTGTCTCCAAGTGGTATCTGGTCAACGGCGCGCTGCAGGCCCACCAGATCGTCCTGCTGGTCGCCCTGCTGGCCTCCACGGCCCTGAACGCGGGCTACTTCGTGCCGATCATCTACCGGGCCTTTTTCCTGAAACCGGCTCCCGACGTCGACCTCGAGCAGTTTCGCGAAGCCCCGGCGGTCATGGTGGCCCCCTTGTGCTTCACGGCGGCCATGTCTCTGGTCCTTGGCCTATACCCCCAGATCTTCCAGAATTTCCTGAACCTGTTCGGCGGGTTCTAGCCGCCTCGGGAGGTTTTCATGTCCGGACTCGGCAAATTTCTCGAACGGCAGCAGAGCGCCGCGGGCCTGTGGACAGGCAGGCTCTTTGTGGTGCTCGGCATGCTTGTGGCGGCCAACTTCTTTCTCCGCCCGGAAGAGCCGCACTTCGGCTTTGATGCCCGGCCGCTGTTCTGGCCGGTCTTCGGCCTGGGCGTCGGCGTGGTCATGGTCTTGCTGATGAAGCGCGTGGTCCAACCCCTGCTGCTGCGCAAAGAGGACTACTACGATGACATCTAGTTTCGTGCACCCGGCCCTCGCCTTTCTCGTCCTGGCCCTGCTTCTGCCCTTTCTGCCGGGCCGGCGCTGGAACATCCTGCTGCTTGTGCCGCCGCTCATCGCCATTTGGTCCGTGTTCACCATGCCCCCGGGCACGCATTTCACCCTGCACTGGCTCGGCCAGCCCCTGGTCCTCGGCCGGGTGGACAAACTCTCGCTGATCTTCGCCCAGGTCTTTGCGATCATGTCCCTGGCCGGGATGCTCTACGCCCTGCACGTGCGCGACAAAGGCCAGCACATGGCCGCCGCTTTGTACGTGGCGGGCGGCTTCGGCTGCGTGTTCGCGGGCGACTATCTGACCTTGTTCGTATTCTGGGAGTGCATGTCCATCGGCTCGGTCTTTCTGATCTTCCTCAACCGGACCAGAGAATCGGTCCTGGCGGGCTTCCGCTACTTTCTCTACCACACCATCGGCGGCCTGATGCTGCTGGCCGGCCTGCTGCTGCGCCATCAGACCCTGGGGACCTGGAGCTTCGATGCAGTGGCTCCATCGGCCATGCAGGCCTATGACTGGCTGATTCTGGCCGGCTTCTGCGTCAACGCGGCCGTGGTGCCCCTGCACGCCTGGCTGCCCGACGCCTACCCGCGCGGGACCATCACCGGCTCGGTGTTCATGTGCGCCTTTACCACCAAAACCGCGGTCTATGTGCTGGCCCGGGGCTTCGCCGGGGTGGAGATTCTGGCGGTCATGGGCACGGTCATGGCCATCTACGGCGTGCTGTACGCGTGCATGGAAAACAACGCCCGGCGCATCCTTTCCTACCACATCGTTTCGCAGGTGGGTTACATGGTGGCAGGCATCGGCGTGGGCACGGCCATGACCCTGAACGGGGCCGCGGCCCATGCATACGCCCACATCCTGTACAAGGGTCTGCTCTTCATGGGCGCCGGCTGCCTGTTGCAGGCCGCGGGCACGGCCAAGCTCAACGAACTCGGCGGGCTGGCCGCGCGCCTGCCCTGGGTGATGGTGCTGTATATGGTGGCGGCCCTGTCCATCTCGGGCATGCCGGTGTTCAACGGCTTCATCTCCAAAACCATGACCATCGCCGGCGCGGCCGAAGCGCACCGCACCTGGATCGCCCTGGGGCTGGAAATCGCGGCCGTGGGCACATTCATCTCCGTGGGCATCAAGCTGCCCTACTTCGCCTTCTGGGGCGGCAAGGCCACGGATACCCGGGAACTGAAGCCCATCCCCTGGAACATGTACGCGGCCATGACCCTGCTGGCCGGGCTGTGCATTCTGCAGGGCGTGCATCCCCAGATCCTCTATGCCTACCTGCCCTTCCCCATGGAACACCCCTACGTGCCCTGGACGGCCTGGAACGTGCTGCAGGCCCTGATGCTTCTGGGCTTCTCCGGCCTGGCTTTCTATGTGCTGCGTGAGACCATCCGGCCGCACGCGGGCCGGAACCTGGACGTGGACTGGTTCTACCGGGCTGTGGGCCGGATGATTCTGGCCGGGCTCTGCAAGCCCCTGGCCCTGCTGGACGGCCTGTGGAGCGAGGTTTACCGGACCGCCGGCCTGCGCGGCCTCATGGCTGCGGCTTTCGGCAGTTCACGCTTCGACCGGCGCGGCATCGACGGCGTGGTCGACGGCTCGGCCCTGGGGGTCGCGGCCATCGGCCGGGCGGGCGCCCGTCTGCAGAACGGCAATTTGCAGCGCTACCTGGCCTGGTCCCTGGCCCTTGCCCTGATCCTGTTCGCCCTGGTCTGGTACCTGGGCTGATCTCCGGAGGACGTCCCCGTGTACAGTATTCCCGTTCTGAGCAGCCTGATCCTCCTGCCGGTGCTTGCAGCCCTGATTCTTTGCCCGCTGCGTGACGAAAAAACCATCCGCCTGGTCACCCTGGGCGCGTCCCTGCTGGAAATCGTCGCCGCCCTGCCCCTGCTGGCCTTCAACCCGGCCGGCGGCTTCCAGTTCGTGGAACGTCTGGCCTGGGTGCCGGCCTGGACCATGGAATACCACCTGGCGGCCGACGGCATCAGCATTCTGATGATCTGGCTGACCATCTGCATCCTGCCGCTCTGCGTGCTCTGTTCCTGGACTTACATCGGCAAGCGGATCAAGGAATTCCACATCTGTCTGCTGCTGATGACCGCCGCCTGCGTGGGCGTGTTCAGCGCCATGGATCTGGTCCTCTTCTACCTGTTCTGGGAGGGCATGCTCATCCCCATGTACCTGCTGATCGCGGTCTGGGGCGGGGCCGAGAAGCGCTATGCCTCGATCAAATTCTTCCTTTACACCTTGGCCGGCTCCACCCTGCTGCTGGTGGCCATCGTGGCCTTCCGCACCGTGGGCGGCACCTTCTCCATCCCCGAACTCATGGGCATGCGGTTCAGCTTCCGCTTCCAGTTCTGGGCCTTCCTGGCCATGGCCTTGGCCTTTGCCGTCAAGGTGCCCATGTTCCCCTTCCACACCTGGCTGCCCGCGGCCCACGTGCAGGCTCCTTCGGCGGGCAGCGTGCTCCTCGCCGCCGTGCTCCTGAAAATGGGAGCCTACGGCTTTTTGCGCTTCTGCCTGCCGCTCACGCCCGAGGCCTCGGCCTATTTCGCGCCCATGATGATCGCCATCTCCGTGGTCTCCATCCTCTACGGCGGGGCCGTGGCCCTGGCCCAGACCGACATCAAGAAGCTGGTGGCCTATTCTTCCGTTGCCCACATGGGCTTCGTCACCCTGGGCATCTTCCTCTTTGAGCTGCAAGGCATTCAGGGAGCGCTGCTCCAGATGCTCAACCACGGCATCGTCACCGGCGCCTTGTTCATGATGATCGGCACGGTCTATGAGCGTAGCCACAGCCGCGAAACCTCGGACAACATGGGTTTGGGCAAATATCTGCCCGCCTTCATGTTCTTCTGGGGCGTCTTTGCCCTGGCCTCGCTCGGCTTTCCCGGCACCAACGGCTTTGTGGGCGAGATTCTGGTCTTTGTGGCCGCCTTCAAGGCCAACCCCTGGATCGGGGCCTGCATCGTGCCGGGCGCGCTTTTGGGCGCGGCCTACATGTTCCGGGTCAGCCTGAAAATGGCCTGGGGCTCGCCTTCGTCGGCCCCCACCTGGAAAGACCTGAACTGCCGCGAATGGGCCTACCTGGTGGTGCCCGCCGCCCTGGTGATCTACATTGGGCTCTCGCCCGGACCGTTCCTGAACATGATCACCCCCTCGGTCGACAATCTGCTGCAAGACTGGCGCAGCCGGACGGGCCTGGAAGCAACGGCCCCGGACCTTGAGCGGCCGACCGCCCCGGCGCTGTTGCGCGCCCAAGCCACATCTCTCCCCGTTGCCGGGGGAACCCTTGAAGGAGAAAGCCGGTGAACTCCGATCTCTTGTCCCTCGCGCCCGAGTTTGCCCAGTTCGCCCTGATCCTGCTGCTTTTCAGCCAGAGCGCCTGCGAGCACCGCTGCCGCCTGCCCAAGGTGGAGTCATGGCTGCCCGCCGTCGCCCTGCTGCCGGTGCTGGCCGCCGTCGCCGCCCTGTCCGCCTCGGGCGTGCTGCTGGCCGGCTCCTATACCCTGGACGGTCTGTCGCAGTTTTTCAAACTGCTGGTCTCCCTGGGCTTTTTCGTGATCGTTCTGAACGCGACCCCGCACATGTCCCTGGCCGAGGACAAGCGTAGCGACTACTTTCTTTTCCTGGCCCTGTCGGCCTGGGGCCTGATGCTCATGGCCTCCACCACCGAACTGGTCTCGCTCTATCTGGCCCTGGAGCTTTCCTCCTACAGCCTCTATGTGCTCATCCCCATGCGCGACAGAACCCGTGAAAGCGCTGAAGCCGGAGCCAAGTACATCCTGTTCGGAGCCGCGGCCACGGCCGTGAGCCTGTTCGGCCTTTCTTTCATCATGTCCTCGCAGCACAGCACCTACATCGCCGCCCTGGCCCACGGCGACTGGACCTGGGCGGGCAACCCCTCGGCGGTCATGGGCCTGACTTTGTTCCTGTGCGGCATGTTCTACAAGCTGGCCCTGTTCCCCTTCCATTTCTGGTGCCCGGACGTCTACCAGGGAGCGGCCAATGAAACCGCGGCCTTCGTGGCCACCCTGCCCAAACTCGGGGCCGTGGTCGTGCTGTTGCGCCTGACCGCCTTCCTCAAGCCGGGCATGGCCGTGACCGACGCCGTGGCCTGGCTGGGACTGATCTCCATGACCTTCGGCAACCTTTGCGCTCTGCGCCAAAGGGATGTCAAACGTTTGCTCGGCTTCTCGTCCGTGGCCCACGCCGGCTACATCGTGCTCGGCTTCATCGTGGGCTCGGCCCAGGGCATGGCCGCGGCCGCCTTCTACGCCCTGGCCTACCTGAGCATGAACCTGCTCTGCTTCTGGGTGGTCGGCCGGGTGGCCGCCGACGGCCGCAATCTGCAGCTTGAGGATCTCAACGGACTGTACAAGCGCGCCCCGGCTCTGGCCTTTTCCCTGGCCGTGGGAGCCTTTGCCCTGGTCGGGCTGCCGCCGACCATCGGCTTCATGGGCAAGCTCTTTTTGATCAGCGCGGCCTGGAACAACGGCTACAACTGGCTGGTCATCGCCCTGGCCCTGAACGGAGCCATTGCCATCTACTATTACCTCTCCCTGGTGCGCCACGCCTATACCGAAGACGGCGCGCCCGAGCAGGCCCCGGACACCTCGCGGGCCGGGAGCCTGGGAGCATTGGTCCTGGCGGCGGTGGTCCTGCTGCTTGGAATGATTCCCACCCCGATCTACGACCTGGCTTTACGGGCGGCGCAGAAGCTCTAGCAGGCATTGCCCGCCTGTATGCGCGAAGCGCCGTTTCCCGCGAGGGGAAACGGCGCTTCATGTTTGCCGGAGCAATTTTACAGTGAAATAGTCTATGAAACCATATTGCCGACGGACTTTTGAACGAGCCCGCAAGCAAATAAGGGCTGCGAAGGCCGCCGGGCCGGCGGCACTGCCGGGGAATCGAGAGTATACTCCGTGTGGTCGCGGACCGCAGTCCGCTTGCACGTCCGCCGGAGCAGATGAACATTTTCAATGTTCATCTGCTCTAGACCCGATTTCGCTCGCGCCGCATGCCGCACAGGCAGGCCAGGCCGGCAAAGGAAAAGCCCGAGAGACAAAAGCCGCCGCTGTACAGATCGGTCAGGGGACCGCTGCCGCCGGGGATCTCGAAGCGAGCGGGCAGATACACGCTCAGAAAAGGGCCGCCGGCCGGCCCCAGGGGGCGACTGTAAGCCAGAAGGGCTCCCTTGGCGTGGGCCGGGGTAAACAGGGTAAAGCCGCCGCCCCGGCCGGCCGCGCGGGCCAGATCGCGGGCAAAGGACCGACCGTCGATGTCTTTTTCGCCGAAGTAACTTTTGCCCGCCAGATCCGGAAAACCGGGGGCATGCAGCAGCCGGGTGTCTTTCCAGAGCAAAAAGCTTGCCCCCGAGGCGTTGCCGGGCCCCAGGGCCAGGGCATCCAGGCCTTCGCGCAGCAAGCTCGGGCGCTCTTGCGGATCGGCCCGGCCGGTGGTGTCGGCCAAAATTTTGGCCGCGTTGTCGGCATCCAGGCGCAGGTCAAGACAGAGCTCGGCGGCGGGCACAGGCTCACGCCCGGCTTCGGCTGAAGCTTCGCGGGTGGACAGCAGCGGCGTGGCGCCGATGTACAAGCAGATGCCGGACATGGCGGCCAGGACAAAACACAGACACAGACGCAGGCGGCTGATGAAATACTCCATGATCTCCTCCGGACGGCGAAAAACCGACACCTGCGAAAATCGTTGCAGGATCCGGGCCGGCAGGCCGAAACAGACTCTAGAGCATTTCACACTTGAAATGCTCGCAAGGATTTGTCGGCAAATCCTTGCCGCCAAATAGGCGTAGGCGGGCTTTGCCCGCCGTTAAGCGACTATTTGAAGCGTAAACTGCTCTAGGAGAGGAAAACGGCGATTACGCTGAAAAGAAAGGGCAGCTTTGGCAGGCTTGGGTGCCCAGCCTTCTTCGCCCGGGGCTCAGCCTTTTTTGACCCGGCACTCGGGGCATTCGCCGTACAGGTACATGCGGTGGGAGATCAGGGAAAAGCCGTGGCGGGCGGCAAGTTCTTCCTGCAGACGTTCGATGTTTTCGTCCACGACTTCAATGTTTCTGCCGCAATGCGTGCAGATCAGGTGATCGTGGTGGGAATCGTCAAGAACGGGCTCGTAGCGGGTGATGCCGTCGCCGAAGTACATTTCTTTGGCCAGACCGGCCTCGCACAGAAGCTTCAAGGTGCGGTAAACCGTGGCCTGGCCGACGCCGGCATCGGTCGTTCGTACCATGGCGTGCAGTTCTTCGGAGCCGACGTGCTTGCCGGCCTTGAGGAACACCTCGGCAATGAGCCGGCGTTGCGGGGTGTTTTTCAACCCGCTTGCGGCAATATAGTCGGCGAAATCGCGCAGGGCACGCTTCATGGGCACTCCCTCGGCAAAGGTCGACCGGGCCGGCGTCGCGGCTACGGCTGGGGTTCAGGCAGTTTAGCCTGCTTGGTGCCGTCAGGCAAGCAAAACCCCCGCCGCCACCCGGCAGGGGCGCGGCTTGCGCCCCTGCCGGCCTTCTGGTAAGGGGTGGGGACAATCAACCCCAACCGGAGAATGAGGTGCGGCATGTTCGGGAAATCTCTCTTTGCCTTTCTTTTTGCTCTCCTTATAGCCTTCGCATCACCCGCCACGGCCGCCGACAGCGTGGCCGGCAAGACCTTCATCAACGGTATTGACGCCAACTATCCCCCCTTTGCCTTTATCGACAGTTCCGGCAAGCCCGCGGGCTTTGACGTGGACTCCATGAACTGGATCGCCGCCAAGATGGGCTTCAAGGTTGAGCACCGTCCCATGGAATGGTCCGGGATCATCCCCAGCCTGCTGGCCAAAAAGATCGACATGGTCTGCTCCGGTATGAGCATCTCTCCCGAACGCCGGGCCCGGGTGGCCTTCTCCGACCCCTATTGGAACATCCGCAAACTTCTGCTGGTGCAGAAAGACAGCTCCCTGACCAAGGAAGAGCTGCTTACGGGCAAAAAGGCCTTGGGCGTGCAGGCCGGCACCAACGAAGCCGAACTGCTGAAAGAAGGCATCGGCAAGAACGGCTGGAATTTCACCCTGAAGTTCTATGACTCCCCGCCCCTGGCCATTGAAGACCTGATCAACGGCCGCATCGACGGTGCGGCCATCGACTCAGCCCCGGCCGAAGAAGCCATGAACAAGGGCCACAAGCCGGTGAAAGTGGTGGGCGAGTTTGCCGAGCCCGACAACTTCGGTGTGGCCGTGCGCAAAGAAGACAACGCTCTGCGCGAGGCCATCAATAAGGGCTACGAGCTCCTGAAGAAGGATCCTTACTGGGAAGAGCTTCAGGCCAAGTACATTCACACGAAATAATTCCGGCCCGCGCGGCCGTCTTTTCCTGCCAACCGCCGCCCCGGCCATTCCGGGGCGGCGGCCGTGAGAACACATGCTTAACGAAATCAACGCAGTCCTTGCCGCCGGCCCCTTTCTTCTGCAGGGCGCGGCCATCACCGTGGCCGCGGTCGTCTGCGCCATGTTTTTCGGGCTTTTCTGCGGCGTGCCCCTGGCCGTGTGCCAGGTTTACGGCAACGCCGTCACGCGCCGGCTGGTGGGCCTGTACGTCTGGTTTTTTCGGGGCGTGCCCATTCTGGTTCTGCTCTACCTGTTCTACTTCGGCCTGGCCTACCAGTTGGGGCTGGACGTCTCGCCCTTCGGGGCCTCCTGTCTGGTGCTGGGCCTGACCAGCACGGCCTACCAGTCGCAAATTTTCCGGGGCGGCATCGAATCGCTGCCCACCGGACAGATGAAGGCGGCCATGGCGCTGGGCATGTCGCGCGCAAGCGCCATTCGCAACATCATTCTGCCCCAGGCCCTGCGCCTGTCCATTCCAGGCTGGTCCAACGAATATTCCATTCTGCTCAAAGACTCGGCCCTGGTCTCGGTGGTGGGCACACTGGAACTCATGGCCCGCACCAAGGCCATCGCCACCTCCACCCAGCGTTTCGCGACCTTTTACCTGGCCGCGGCCCTGCTGTATTTTCTGATCACCTTTGTCGGCGTGCGGGCTCTGCGCTTTCTCGAAAAACGCACTCACGTGCCTGGCTGGGCCGCCCCCTTGTAACCATTGCTGCGCATGAACCAGACATCCCCCCCCCTGCTGGAGGCCCGCTCCTTTTCCAAAAGCCTCGGCGGCAGACGCATTCTTGACGACGTGTCCCTGTCCGTGGCCACAGGCGAGCTGAAAGTGCTCATCGGTCCCTCCGGCGCCGGCAAAAGCACCTTTTTGCAGTGCCTGAACCACCTGATTGTCCCGGATGCGGGCGAGTTGTCGCTGCAAGGCAAGCTTGTGAACGCCCGCGAGCCCAAAGAGCTCAACGAACTGCGCCGCAAGGTCGGGATGATTTTTCAGGATTTCAACCTCTTCGACCACCTGACGGCGGAAAAGAACGTCAGCCTGGCCCTGCGCAAGGTCAAACGCATGTCCGAGGCCGAGGCCCGGCAGCGGGCCATGTCCGAATTGGAACGCGTGGGCCTGTCCCGCCGGGCCGGGCTCCACCCGGCCGAGCTTTCCGGCGGGCAGAAGCAGCGTGTGGCCATTGCCCGGGCCTTGGCCATGGACCCCCTGGTGTTGCTCCTGGACGAACCCACCTCGGCCCTGGACCCGGAACTGGTCGGCGAGGTTCTGGCGGTGATCCGCGAGTTGGCCAAGGGCGGCATGACCATGATCATGGCCACCCACCAGATGGATTTCGCCCGGGCTCTGGCCACGGAAATCCTCTTTATGGAGCAGGGCAAAATCATCGAGCGCGGCAGCCCGGCCGGGCTTCTGGCCCCGGAAACGGAATCGCGCACCAAAGATTTCTGCTCCCGCCTGCTCATGGAAGAGGAGGCCTAGTGCCCGGAACCCAGCAATTTTGGCTCGACATCATCCCGGCCCTGAACACCGGGCTGATCATGACCGTGGGCCTGATCGTGCCGGTGAGCATCATCGGCTTTCTCTTCGGCGTGGTCATCGGGGTGATTCGGGTTTACGCGCCCAAACCCTTTGCCCGCACGGCCGACTCCCTGGTGGCCGTGGTCAGGGGCGTGCCCCTGCTGCTGCAGCTCTATTTCATCTATTACGTGCTGCCCAAGGTCGGCATCAGCCTGCCGGCTTACTGGGCCGCCGCCGTCAGCTTCATTCTCTGCACGGCCTCCTACCAGTCGGAATATATACGCGGGGCGCTGCTTTCCATTCGAGTGGGGCAGATCCGCGCCGCCCAAGCCCTCGGGCTCTCCACATTCCAGACCATCACCAGCGTGGTCGTGCCCCAGGCCCTGCGCCGCGCCCTGCCCGGCTGCGGCAATGAAATCATCTATCTGATCAAGTACACTTCCTTGGCCCACGTGGTCTCCTGCATGGAGCTCACCGGCGAGGCCCGCTCCCTGGCCGACACCTCGTTCAACTACTTTGAGGTCTACCTCACGGCCGGCTTCTACTATCTGCTTCTGACCACCGTGGCCGCCAAGCTGCTGGCCCGCATCGAGACCAAACTGGCCCTGCCCGGATTCGGCAGGTTATCGTAAACGTATCTTTTCCCTGAGGACCACATGAGCACTCCCGTCGTCACCCGTTTCGCCCCCAGCCCCACCGGGCATCTGCACATCGGCGGCGCCCGCACGGCCATTTTCAGCCGGCTCTACGCCCGGCACTTCAACGGCAAATTCGTCTTGCGCATTGAAGATACCGACACCGAGCGGTCCAAGCAGGAACACACCGACTCCATTCTGGCGGCCATGACCCGTCTGGGCCTGACCTGGGACGGCGAGGTCGCCTATCAGAGCGAACGCTTTGCAATCCATAACAGCTACATCGATCGCCTGCTTGAAGCCGGGCACGCCTACCGGTGCGAATGCACGCCCGAAGAGGTTGAAGCCATGCGCGAGAAAGCCCGGGCCGAAGGCGCCAAGCCCCGCTACGACGGCCGCTGCCGCGAGCGCGGCCTCGGCCCCGGGCCGGGCCGGGCCGTGCGCCTGAAAGTGCCGGCCGAGGGCCGCGTGGTCTTCAACGACATGTTCAAGGGCCACATTGCCGTGGATGTCGCCGAACTGGACGACATGGTGCTGCGCCGGGCCGACGGCGCGCCCACCTACAATCTGGCCGTGGTCGCGGACGATATCGAAATGGGCATCACCCACGTGATCCGCGGCGATGATCACGTCAACAACACGCCCAAGCAGATCCTCATCTACCAAGCTCTGGGCGCGCCCCTGCCGGTGTTCGGCCATGTGCCCATGATCCTCGGCCCGGACAAGCAAAAGCTCTCCAAGCGCCACGGGGCCAAAGCAGTGATCGAGTACGACAAGGACGGCCTTCTGCCCGAGGCCCTGGTCAACTACCTGGCCCGCCTCGGCTGGAGTCACGGCGATCAGGAGATTTTCGACCCCGAAGAACTGGTGCAATACTTTGACGGCACAGGGCTTTCCGCCTCGCCGGCATGCTTTGACCCGGAAAAACTCTTCTGGGTCAACGCCCAACATCTGCGGGCCAGGTCGCCCGAGGCCCTGCTGCCGGATTTACTGCCCTTTCTTGAGGCCGAAGGCCTGCCCACAGCCGACACGGCCCTGATTCTCCGGGCCGTCCCGTTGCTCCAGCCCCGGGCCGAGACCCTGGTGCAGATGGCCGCCGGCCTGCGCCCTCTGTTGGTCGCCGCCGCCGACTTGGCTTATGACCCCGCCGCCGTGGCCAAGAACCTTGTTCCCGAGACCCGCGAGCACCTGCGCGCCCTGCGCGCCCGCTTTGCCGCCCTCGATACCTTCGATAAGGACACCGTCCACGCCGCCCTGCACGGCTATGTCGAAGAAACCGGCCTGAAGTTCAAGGCCGTGGCCCCCGGCCTGCGTATCGCCCTGCTCGGCGCGCCCGGCGGCCCCGAACTGGCCGACACCATGCCCGCCATCGGTAAAACCGAAACCCTGGCCCGCCTGGATCGGGCCGTGGAACTTTAGAAAAGTGAACGCAAGGTCTGAGCGTCCCACGGCACCAGCCCTGAAACCGGCTTTCACCACTCCCACGAGGCCCATATGAGCGCAGCCCACACCCTGCGCACCTGCCTGCTGCGGGTCGCGGCCGATCTGACCGAAGCCGAGGTGGATTCCCCCAGGCTCTCGGCCGAAGTGCTCCTGGCCCTGGCCTTGGACATCAAGCGCTCCGAGCTGCTGCGCCGGCTGATCCTCGACCCGCGCGAGCCGCTGGACAAAGAGGTCATGCAGCGCTTTATCGGCTTCGCGCACCGCCGGGCCAGGGGCGAACCCACGGCCTACATCACCGGAGCCAAGGAATTCTACGGCCGGGATTTTGCCGTCACCTCGGACGTGCTCATTCCCCGGCCGGAAACCGAGCTGATCATCGACGTGGCCCGCCAATATACCCCGACCTTTCCCCGCCTGCCGATTTTTGCCGATTTCGGCACCGGCTCGGGCTGCATTGCCGTGACCCTGGCTCTGGAACTGCGTGGCTCCTGCGGCGTGGCTCTGGACCGCTCGGCTACGGCCTTGGCCGTGGCCCGAGACAACGCCCGTCGCCTGGGCGCCGAGCATCTGGCCTTTTTGCGGGCGGATTTCCGCCGGGTTCCCTTGGCCGATGCCTGCCTGCACTTCATCGCCGCCAACCCGCCGTATATCGGCGGCGTGGAATACCGCACACTCAACCGCGAAGTACGCGACTTTGAGCCCAAGTCGGCCTTGGTGCCGGAAGAGAATGACGGAGCGGCCGGCACTGAGGATGCCGTGCAAATCTTGGCCGAGGCCGCCCGCCTGCTCGCGCCCGGCGGGGTGTTGCTCATGGAAATGGGCTGCGCCCAAGGGCGGGAACTGCTGCAGGCCCTGCCGGGCTCCTTGCGCCGGGGCGGCCGGGTGCTGCGCGACGCTGCCGGCCTGGATCGCCTGCTGGTGGCGGTGAAAGAAGACGGCGCATGAAGCGCTTCCGCCGACTCGGCCTTGTCTGCCTCGCCTTGATCGGCTTGGCCGGCGCAGCCTTAAGCCTGCGCGCGGGCCTGGCCGAAACTCTGGCCCCGGCGGCCTACACCCCCCCGCAAGCCGCGCGGAAATACTTCGCTCTGCCCTATTCAGGGACAAATTTTCAGGCCTATTCGTGGGTCTGGCATGCCGTGGGGCGCTGTTACCTGCGCGGGGCCACGGCCGCGACCGTGCTCGACGCATATGCCGAACTGGAAAAAAGCCTGCCGGACCGCCATTTCGTTTACGGCGAAACCGGTTGGAACGGGGGCGGGCGCTTTTGGCCGCATCGCACCCATAGGGAAGGCCTGAGCGCGGACTTCATGACGCCAGTGCTACGCCACCTGCCCGACGGCGGCCGCGCTCCGGCAACGCCTTCCTGCATGCCCTGGAATCTCTGGGGCTACGGCACCCGTCTGGATGCGGCAGGCCGCAACGGTGGTCGTGAGCTGGACGCAGCAGCCTGCATCGCCCACCTGGCCGCCCTGAATACCGCCGCCGCCCGGCGCGGCCTGCGCATCAAGCTGGTTATTCTGGACCCGCCCCTCCTAAATATTTTACGCGCCTCGTCTGATTTTCGAAAAATTGCCGACCTGCCCTTTCTGCCCAAAACCGCCTGGTTCCCCCATGACGGGCACTATCATGTGGACTTTACCCCACAGTAAAATTGTGGAGTGGTGAAAAACACACATCTACTGCGGGAAACACACACCAAACCCTAGCGCATTTTTCGGCAACATCCGTCATTCCAGTAAGATATGAACAAAAAAATCTGGAATGCTTTTTGCTTGTTTCCTTACGCATTCGGAGGAAACATGCATCAGACCACCATCGGAAAACGCATACACTGCGCCGGAGTCGGCCTGCACAGCGGCAAAATGGTTGAATTGACCATGCGCCCGGCAGCCGAGAACACGGGCATCGTCTTTCACGTTTCCGGCCCTGATGGGGCACGTGAAATTACCCCTCGGCCGGATTCGGTCGTTTCTACCGGCCTGGCCACCACCCTCGGCCGAGACGGCGTGGCCGTTTCTACGGTGGAGCACCTTTTGGCGGCCCTGCGCGGCATGTCTGTGGACAACATCCACATCGACGTGCGCGGCGGCGAAATTCCCATCATGGACGGTAGCGCCGCGCCTTTCGTGCTCCTGCTCAAAGATGCCGGCATCCACATGCAGAGCGCGTTGCGTCGCGTGTTGCGCCTGAAGGCCCCCTTTATCTACGAAAAGGGCGGTAAGTCCATTGCGGCCGAACCTTACGCCGGCTTCAGCGTGGACTGCCTGATCGATTTCCCTCATCCGGCCGTGGGCAAACAACGTCTGCGGCTGGATCTCACGCCCGAGACCTTTTCCCAGGTGGCCCGGGCCCGAACCTTCGGCTTCCTCAAAGATGTGGAGGCCCTGCAGTCGCGTGGTCTGGCCCTGGGCGGCAGCCTGGACAACGCCGTGGTTCTGGACGAGCGCGGCGTGGTCAATGAAGAGGGTCTGCGCGCTCCGGACGAATTCGTCCGCCACAAGCTCCTGGACTTCATCGGCGATATGGCCATGCTGCCCTTGCCCCTGTGGGGGCGCTTCACATCGCGGCTTTCCGGCCATGCCGTGAACAACGAGTTCCTGTGCGCCGTGTCGGCCGCGGGCCTGCTGGAAGAAACAACTTTGGCGCCCGTCAGCCGGCCGCGCGGCAGAAAGTTCACCGAACTGCGGCCCGAGGGGCGGCATGTTTCGGCTCCGGCCCTGGCCGGTTAGGGCTCCCGCGCACGTTTCCGGGTCGCAGACTCTCCTGCCGGCCCACAACAAGAAGCCCACTCCATCAGGGGTGGGCTTCTTCGTGCCGTGGGGCAGAGAGACCCTCAATTTGAAAAAGCTACCCCAAAGTTACCCCCGGAATGGGGGTATGTCAAAAGACCTCCCTAGATTTTACTGAAAGTGCCAGAACGAAGAAAGTCCGCTTAACTCTAGGCTAGAGCATTTTACACTTGAAATGCTCGCAAAGATTTGTCGGCAAATCCTTGCCGCCAAATAGGCGTAGGCGGGCTTTGCTCGTTGTTAAGCGACTATTTGAATCGTAAACTGCTCTAAACGGACTTTTCGGAACGTTACCGTTCAAATTTGTGGGGGGGACGGCATATAAATGAAGGGTATTTCTTTTGATTTTATTGAATAAATCGTGATAGCGTTTTACTATTTACCAGCAAATTTACCAACAAAAAAGTTCCCTGGCAGCCAGTTCGGCCCTGGTGACCGCATCCGAATTTATATCTGAAATCGGATTGTGAGTCCCAGCACGGATTTGAAATTGAGTATTGACGCTTTGGGAATGTCCGTTTGTTTCGAAAGCGTTTTTTCCGCTTCCAAGGTTTGCCGCTCAATGGAATGTAGACGCTCCAGCAAAGCGGACTCTTCCCGTTGGCGCTGCTCCAGTTCGGCGCTCACGGCCAGGGCTTCCTTTTCCAGACCGTGAAAAGGACGGCGAGAGCCTTGTGCGACTCAACGAAAAAATAAGAACAACGAGACAAGAAAGAGGAAAGCGATAGTGGCAATGGCACGCGCTCGCGCATTAAATATTTGCTCCTTGGAATACGTCGCGGAAGAATCAGGTTCCGGTTTCCCTTTCGGGGATGGATAATTTTTTGCGAAACTGCGAAGAGCGTAAAGTGCTACCCCGATAACCATTATGAAACCTGCCACGCCCGCCATTAAAACCATACCGTCTCCGCCCCTGGTAGGAGACATGATGAAGGATACGACCACCGAGGCCAGCGCCATGCACTTCAGAATTCCTGATAGAAAGTTTCGCCCAAAAACATACCCTCCAACCATAATTGAAAAACTGTATACTATGTAGCTACACAAAAAAACATACACTATTCCTATTGCTTGCCTTTTATTGCCAGTAACTAGAGAATAAAAAAGGAAAAATAAAGGAACAAGTAGCCACAAATAGAGCGATTTTTTTATTTTATTCATTTGAGATGTATGTACAAATTTCCAGAATATCTTCTGCTACTGTTGCTGCTCTGCTTATTTACTTGCTCGGGGTGCGGCCCTGTCTTTCGTGGAGTTACTGGCGCTGCACAGTCGGCAAACTTGAAACAGATCACAGTTGAGTATGGCGTTACAACCCCGGAGGAAGTGGTTCGCATTGTCGGTGAACCAGATGAAGAAGGGAGCTACCCAGGCAAGCCTGCGACTTACTATTTGATGTATAAAACTCTTTTTGCTTGGCGGGGGATAGAAGTCACATGGTGCGTTGATGGTCGATGCAAAACGTATGACTATTCTCACGAGGGCGTTAAGGCGAGGCGATGCTGCGGAAAATATGGCGGTCCTGCGCCGTCTGGCTCTCAATATCTGTAAACGCTACGCCAACGGCGATAGTAATCCCAAAAAGTTGAAGAAGGCTGGATGGGACGACTCTTTTAGGGAAAAACTCATTTTCGGCCGGGG
>JAVBLS010000008.1:0-13741 GCA_031553235.1 Desulfovibrio sp. | reverse complement strand
CCTGGAGGTTGTCAAAATAAACATTGCCTCTCTGGCGGGGAAAGCAGTCAGCAATTCTCTCATACTGTTCGCGAGTAATTTGCATAAGCTACATTTGCAGAATACTCACATTTTGTCAAATAGTGTTAACAGGACCTAGGGCATTTCACACTTGAAATGCTCGCCAGGATTTGTCGGCAAATCCTGGCCGCCAAATAGGCGTAGGCGGGCTTTGCCCGCCGTTAAGCGACTATTTGAAGCGTAAACTGCTCTAATTGGAAGAAACAATCCGCCTGGGCAACCCATCGGCTCCCACGGCCATTTTCGGCGGCGGAATCCGGTCGGGCAGCCGGCTACCCTCTGCGGGCCCTTCAATGATGTCCTTGACCCGGGCATCGGGCTCGACGTCATCCACGGCCTTTTCGGCCTCGGAGAAGTCGCCGAAGGGACCGACACAGAGCTCGAAGCCCTTGGCGCCCTGCCCGTCGGGCGTAAGCACCCGGATATCCCGGTTCAGCCGGTCCTTGAGGCGCGCGCTTTCGCGATGCGCCTCGGCAGCGTTCGGCGCATTGGCCAGACGCAGGTAGAAGCCGTTGTTGCTGTTCAAAGGCCGGCCTTCGGGGTCGGCCACCACTTCCATAATCACCGGGACCACGCCGGAACGGGTCATGTTCAGGTTTTTGGCCGCGCGCATGGAAAGATCCAGCACCCGCGACTTGGCAAAGGGGCCGCGGTCGGTGATGGTGACAAGCACCTGTTTTTTGTTGACAAGATTGTAGACCCGGACCACCGTGCCGAAGGGCAGGCTGGGATGCGCGGCCGTAAAGGTTTCTCTGTCGAAGGTTCTGCCGCTGGCCGTGGGCTTGCCTTGAGAGGTCAGCCCGTACCATGAGGCCTTGCCGTAATTGACGAACTCTTTGTCGAGAAATGCCAGGGGCAGAGGTTTGTGTTCGTTGACGGTCCTGGACGTGCCGGCGCCCGTCGAACTTGCCCAAGCCAGGGTCGCCGTGAACAACAGGATCGGGATGATCCCCGCCACGGCGGCTTTGGATGGAAGACGCAAACTTCCTCCTCGGTTGAGGTGGGGGCGCAAAAGCACCCTTTTTTCAGCCTCCCGGGCAGAGCCGAGAGACGAGTCTGAGCCGATTGCCTAAACGGTGAATGATCGGCAATGATCTGTCAACCCCCATAAATTCATTGTCGGGCAACGCTTTCTCCAGTACAAACTTTTTTTGACCCCGAAGCCCCCCCTGTGGAGCCCCTAAAATAGGGGACAAAAACGATCACTTTTTCCGGCCGGGAAAGTATGCAAAGGCTGTTTCGTCCGGCGACCCCAGATCTGATAAAAACGTGTAAGTAATTGGAGCGTAAGGACTTGCAGGCCGGCAGCCTCATATTTTGCCGGCCACGCGCGCGGCGCTGCCTGCCGACAGGCCGTCAAACCGACCCACTCCCCGGATGGAACCCCGTTGACCTTTCGCTGCCCCTGCCATAAAAAAACGGCGGACCCTGTAATTTTCACCCGGAGGCTCCCCATGAACAAACATTTCGCCACCCTGCTGCTTATATCGCTTGCCTTTTTCAGCTTCTGCCCCGCGGCCTCGGCCGCCGATCCGGGCAAGCCCACCCAGACCAAAATCGAAGACGCCCCCCAAACCGCCAAGTCCAAACCCCTGCCCGTGGCCGTCGAGCTTGAGGGCACCGACACCATCGGCGCCAAGCTGGCCTTTCAGTTGAAAGAAACCTTCAACGCGAGTTCCCTGTTCAGCCTGACGGACAAGGAAGAGCCCAAGATCAAGCTGCTCATTTCCACGACGCCGGAATTTTCCGAGCGCCCGTCGGTGGGTTCGGCCTATTCAGTGGTCTGGGTCTATTATGAGCGTTCCAGCACCTTTGCCAGCGTACTTACGCGCGAGGTGGGCACGGTCACCCTTGAGGACGTGCCCGCCCTGGTGGTGCGCCTGGCCGAGCGCACCTCCGGCCTCGGGGCCAGGTACGGCTACTTGTTCGAGTAACCCACGGCAAAGGCCCGCGCCCGGCGCGGGCCTTTGGTTTTATGGCACCTTACGCTTGAGATGCCTGTGTACTGTTTTAGAACGATTTCACCTGTACCACCCCGCCCGGGAGCTTCATGGAATCGCTGCTTCGAGAACTGTTCATCATCGCCCTGCTTTCCACGGTTGTCATTTTCGCCTGCTCCAAGGTCAAGATTCCGCCCATTGTCGGCTTTCTGCTCACCGGCGCCGCCCTTGGCCCCTCCTCCCTCGGCCTGGTCAAAGACCTGCACACCGTCGACATGCTGGCCGAGGTGGGCGTGGTCTTTCTGCTTTTTTCCATCGGCATGGAGTTGTCCATCGGCGAGCTGATCCGCCTGAAAAAACCGGTCTTTCTCGGCGGCACGGCCCAGGTTTTTCTGACCATCGCGGCCTTTTGGCTGCCCGCGCAGTTTCTCTTGCACCTGCCCTTTGCCCCGGCCGTGTTCATAGGTTTTCTCATGGCCCTGTCTTCCACGGCCATTGTCCTGAAAACCCTGCAGCAAAAAGCCCAGATGGAGAGCCCGGCCGGCCGGATCAGCCTGTCGGTGCTGATCTACCAGGATCTGATCATCGTGCCCATGATGCTGGCCATTCCCCTGCTGGCCGGGCGCACCCAGGCCGACTTCGCAAGCCTGGCCGTGGCCGCCGGCCGTACCCTGGGGTTGATCGGCCTGATCTTTCTGCTGGCCCGCAAGGGCGTGCCCTGGCTGCTCTCCCAGGTGGTGCGCACCAAGAGCCGCGAGTTGTTCCTGATCAGCATCATGGGCATCTGCCTGGGCACGGCCTGGCTGACCTCCCAGCTCGGCCTGTCACTTTCCCTAGGGGCCTTCATGGCCGGCCTGGTGGTGGCCGAATCCGAATACAGTCACAGCGCCCTCGAAGGCATTCTGCCCTTCAAGGACGTGTTCACCAGCGTGTTTTTCATTTCCGTGGGCATGCTCCTGGATATGAACTTTTTTCTCGATAACTTACCGGAAATTTTCCTAATCACACTGCTCGTCCTGGGAGTCAAGGCAGTCATCGCGGGCGGCGATGCCCTGTTTCTGGGCTATCCCATTCGGCCGGCAATCATCGTCGGCCTGGCCATCTGCCAGGTGGGCGAGTTTTCCTTTATTCTGGCCAAGAGCGGCCTTGAGTTCAAACTGCTTTCAGCCGAGAACTACCAGCTCTTTCTGGCCGCGAGCATTCTGACCATGGCGGCCACGCCCTTTCTGCTCAACGCCGCCCCGGCCTTGGCCGACCGCGTGAGCGGCAGGTACGGCCGGCCCGTTGTCGGCGACGAAGAGCAGGAAGCGGACAGGACGCTTACCGACCACTTGATCATCCTGGGTTTCGGCGTGGGCGGCAAGCTCCTGGCCAGGGCCGCGCGTATGGCGGGCATCCCTTACATGATTCTGGAAATGAACCCGGATACCGTGCGCCACTATGCGGCCGAGGGCGAGCCCATTTTCCACGGCGACGCCATCCATCCGGCGCTTTTGCAGCAACTCGGGGTGCAGCGGGCCCGGGTTCTGGCCATTGTGGTTTCCGACCCCACGGCCGTGCGCGCGGTTACAGAGATTGCCCGCCACCTCAACCCGCAGTTGCACATCCTGGTCCGGACCCGCTTTCTCGGCGAGGTCGGCGCCCTCAAGGAACTCGGCGCCTCGGACGTCATTCCCGAAGAGTTCGAGACCAGCATTGAGATCTTCAGCCGCGTTCTTTCCAAATACCTTGTGCCCGTCGGCAACATTGAGCGCTTCACCCACGAGGTGCGAGCCGAGAACTACGAGATGCTCCGCCGCACCAACCTTGCCGGCGCCTCCCTGCTCGCCCTGCAAAAAAAGCTGCCCGACCTCACCGTCACCGCCTACACCGTTGAAAAAGACTGCCCCCTTGACGACATCTCCCTGCTCGACGCCGGGCTGCGCCAAAAAGCCGGCGTCACCGTGGCCGCGGTCACCCGGGGCGACGAACTCTTCGCCCACCCCGGGGGCGAATTCCGCTTCGCCCCCGGCGATATCGTCTACCTCTTCTCCACCCCCAAAGACGCCGCCGCCGCTGCGCCCCTGTTCAGCGGCGGCGGCGCGGAATAAAGAAAATGCCCACAAATAAGAGGAACGTGTGGCAAAAACAAGCAACAAGCGAGTGTTTTGCGATGGGGTTGGGCTCTTCTGGCCCCACTCCGGAGCGCAAAGCAAGCCTGACGCAGCATCACGCATACCAGGCCGTCACCCTTAGATTGCTTGACTTTTGGCCGCGTATTTTACACCGTGAGGTGGGGAATTCGGCAAACGGCATATGCACGGAAGTATATTTTGTCGCGTCTTCCCTTCCCGGCGGGCTTTGAGCCCGCGTTTGTCCTTTCTCCCTCAAGGAGGTTTGCATGAGTCCCAAGGGAACATGTTATTTCAAGCCGCTCTATGAAGTGTCCGCGGTGATCAATTCCAGCCTGAACCCGCAAGTGGTGCTGCAAAAAGTGGCCGAAGCCACGGCCAAGGCCGTGGGCGCCAAGGCCTGCACCCTGCGTCTGCTGGACCGCGCCGGTACGCGCCTGCTGGCTTCGGCCAGTTGGGGCCTGAGCAAGGGCTATCTGCGCAAAGGTTCCATCGAGCTGCTGAAAAGCGGCGTGGACGCCGAGGCCCTGAGCGGCGGGCACATCGAGTACATCGAAGACGCGGGTACCGACCCGCGCTTCCAATATCCCGAAGCGGCCAAAGCCGAAGGTCTGGTCTCCATCCTGGTGGCCCCGCTCCTGGTCGAGCGCAAGCCCGTGGGCGTGTTGCGCATCTACACGGGAGAAAAGCGCGTTTTCAGCGAAGAAGAGCGCGACTTTCTCATGGCCGTGTCGCACATTGCGGCCATTGCCATTGAAAACGCCCGGCTGCACGAGGCCCTGCGCTCGGATTTCGAATTGCTGACGCAATACAATTACCAGATCTTTGAAGATTAACCCGGCGCAACCGGCTGCATAGACAACACAGGAAATGCCATGAAAAAAACGCGAGTCGCCATCAACGGCTTTGGGCGCATCGGCCGGCAGGTTTTCCGGGCTCTGCGCGAACGCTATAAAGACACGGTGGAAGTCGTGGCCGTCAACGACCTGTTTGACGCCGCCACCAACTTCCAGCTTCTGGAATACGACACCAACTACGGCCGCACCCCCTACTCCCCGATGGTCGACGGCGATTTGGTGCACGTTGAGGATTGGACGGTTAAAAGCCTGGCCGAACGCGATCCCAAACGCCTGCCCTGGGGCGATCTGGGGGTGGATGTGGTGGTGGAATCCACCGGCATTTTCCGCACCGCGCCCCAGGCCGGCGTGCACCGCGACTGCGGCGCCAAAAAGGTGATCATCACCGCCCCGGCCAAAGAAGAAGACATCACCATCGTTATGGGTGTGAACCACGAGCTCTACGATCCGGCCAAGCACCACCTCGTGTCCAACGCCTCGTGCACCACCAACTGCCTGGCCCCGGCCGCCTTGGTGGTCTACGAAAACTTCGGAATCAAAACCGGGGTCATGACCACCATCCACTCCTACACCAACGACCAACGCATCCTCGACCTGCCGCACAAAGACCTGCGCCGGGCCAGGGCCGCGGCCTGCAACATCATCCCCACTTCCACCGGCGCGGCCCAGGCCGTGGCCAAGGTCATCCCGGCCCTCAAAGGCCGCTTCTCCGGCTATTCCCTGCGCGTGCCCACGCCCACCGTCTCCCTGGTGGACTTCACCGCCGTGCTCGAAAAGCCCACGGATACCGAAACCCTGCGGACCAAGCTCAAAGAGGCGGCCGAAGGCCGGCTCAAGGGCATTCTGGCCTACAGCGAAAAGCCCCTGGTCTCCTCGGACTTCAAAGCCGACCCGCACTCCTCGATCATCGAGGCCGAATACACCGAAATGCCCGAGGCAACCACAGCCAAAGTCGTCTCCTGGTACGACAACGAATGGGGCTATTCCTGCCGGGTCACCGACCTGATCAACTTGATGGCCCAGAAGGGGTTCTAGGTTCGGGGGCCGTCCCCGCAGCCCCACCGGGAAAGTGGCTTCCCCACTCCTCTCAAAAAATGACGGAACCTTGCTATGCAAGGCCCCGTCATTTTTTCTGCTGCTCTGGTCCGGCTCAGGCAATATTCATATGGGGGGACGAATTTCCCGCCGATAAACGCATTGGTGGGGAAATGCCGTTTTGCCACCCTGGCCTGGTAAAGATTTCCCTTCATTTCTGCAATATATCGCCTTGCCCGATCTATACGTGTTGTAAAAACCACCGCTACGGGTGGTGCGCCTTTGCTGCCCGTCGGCAACGGCCTTACTGGAGTCACGAATAAAAGAAAGCCCGAAACTGTTGTTTTGCAACACGCTTCGGGCTTCGTGAGGCTTTGTGGCCCTGAAATCTGGTAGCCGGGGAGAGATTCGAACTCTCATGTCCGTAGGACGGCGCATTTTGAGTGCGCTGCGTATACCCTTTCGCCACCCGGCCGGGTGAAACCGCTTTTTGCCATACCTCGAGCGGAAGCGCAAGGGTAGAAACTTTTCACCCACAAGGCACCCTCCCCTCTTCCGCATACCCGGCACTCCCCCCGCGTCAAAAGCCGCCCACCACCCCGGCACTCCTCCATCTCAAAAAAACTCCATTCCCGACACCGGTTTCCTTCCCTTAAAACCCTTGGCCTTTGCAGCCGAAAGGCCGGCAAAGGCCAAGGGTTGGCGACTGTTCGAGGCGGCAGGAGCAAAATCTCGGATTTTCTCGCCAGACAAGCAAGACGAATTTTTCACGATGGGGCTGGGCCTTTCGGCCCTGTCCCGGAGTGGAAAACGGCGTCTGACGCGGTATCACGGCAAACCTTGCCCATTCTCATACGGGTTGTCTATGGGCCGGCATTACGCTACTATTTTGCTTGTTGCCGTTTTGACCGGACGCCATGCCAAGGGAACGCCCATGCTGTACAAAAACCGCCTGCTGACCCCCGGCCCCACACCCCTGCCCGAGCGCGTGCGCCTGGTCATGGCCGGGGACATGATTCACCACCGCAAGCCCGCGTTCAAAGCCCTGCTCGGCCGCGTGCGCGAGGGCCTGGCCGAGATCTTCGGCACCGCGCAACCGGTGCTGCCCCTGGCCGCCTCCGGCACCGGGGCCATGACCGCGGCCGTGACCAACCTGTTCGCACCCGGGGAGAAGGTTCTGGTGGTCGAAGGCGGTATGTTCGGCAAGCGCTGGACCGAGATCGCCACGGGCTTCGGCCTGCGGGTTACGGTCCTGCCGGTGGAATGGGGCTTTGCCGTGGCTCCCGAGACTGTGGCCGCGGCCCTGGACGCCGACCCGGAAATCCGCGGCGTGCTGATGCAGCTTTCCGAAACCTCCACCACGGCCCAGCACCCCATTGAGGCCGTGGCCGCCATCACCCGCAAGCTCGACCTGCTGCTGCTGGTCGACGGCATCTCGGGCGTGGGCATCACCCCCTGCCCCATGGACGCCTGGGGCATCGACTGCCTGCTCACCGGCTCGCAAAAAGGCCTGATGCTGCCGCCTGGTCTGGCGCTCATCGCCCTGTCCGAACGGGCCTGGAAAAAGGCCGAAGGCCTTTCCTGCGCCTCCTTCTATTTCAATCTTTGCAAGGAACGCGAAAACTCCGGCAAAAACCAGACCGCCTTCACCCCGGCCATCAGCTTGATCGTCGGTCTGGCCGAAAGCCTGGAGATGTTCCGCGAGTTCGGCCTTGAAAACATTTATCGCAAACAGTGGGCCCTGACCCAGATGGTCCGCACCGGCATCTCCGCCCTGGGACTGACCCTGCTCGCGCCCAAAGACCCGGCTTGGGGCGTCACCGGTCTGCGCCTGCCCGAGGGTGTGGCCGCTCCGACCCTGCTGGCCCGCGCAGCTGACGACTACGGGGTGATCATGGCGGCCGGCCAGGGCGAAATCAAAGACAAGGCCATCCGCATCGGCCACATGGGCTGGGTGGATTTTGCCGATATGCTGGCCGGCCTGGCCGCCCTGGCCGGCGCTTTCCGCGCCTGCGGAGGCTACCTGGGCTGCCGCAACTACCTGGAACAGGCCGAAGTCGCCTACCACGAAGCCCTGACCCGGGGCTACAAGAGGATTCCTTCATGAGCGACGAAAACACCATGCCCGACCAAGCCGCGCAGGACGCCGAAAAACAGCAGCAGACCACCGAAGCGGCCGACGCCGCCCGCCCCGCCCTGCTGCCCAAGCCGACCTTTTCCACCTTTGTCCTGTCCCTGGCCTCCACCGCCCTGGTCCAGCTCGGCGAAGTCCCCGACCCCAACACCGGCGGAGCAAACCCGAACATCCCCCTGGCCAAGCATACCATCGACATCCTCTCCATGCTCAAGGACAAGGCCGAAAACGGCCTTGACGCCGAGGAAAAACGGCTGATCGACGGGCTGCTTTACGAGCTGCGCATGAAATACGTGTTGAAGAAATAAGACTGGGGGGCAAACAGGGCCGCCAAGGTCAACCGACCGGGCAGCACTCTCGCGATGTGAAACGGCCGCCTCAGGCCGATGCGGGTGGCGCCACTTCAAGCCAAGGATGTCGGATGAGCGCGAAGATTCGGGTTGGGCTGGTGGGGGTGACCGGGTATACGGGCATGGAGCTGTGCCGAATTCTGGCCGTTCACCCAAAAATGGAGCTGGTGCGGGCCACCTCGCGCAAGGAAGCGGGGCTGCGCCTGGAGTCGCTGTATCCCTCGTTGCGGGGCTTCGGCCCGGCCGGGCTGGAAATTACGAGCCCGGACCCGGCCGACCTGGCCGCGCATTGCGACATCGTCTTTCTGGCCATTCCGCACGGCGCGGCCATGGAGACGGCCGGGGCGCTCTTGGCGGCCGACTGCAAGGTGGTGGATCTCTCGGCCGACTTCCGGCTGCGCGACGTGGCCATGTATGAGCGGTGGTACAAGGTGGAGCACACCCGCAAGGCGGAACTGGCCGAGGCGGTTTACGGCCTGCCGGAACTGTACGCGGAGCGGATGCGCCGGGCTCGGCTCATCGCCAACCCCGGCTGTTACCCCACGGCCTCGATCCTGGCCCTGCACCCGGCCCTCAAGGCCGGGCTGATCGAGCCGGAAGGCATTGTCATCGACGCCAAGTCCGGCGCCACCGGCGCCGGACGCGGGGCCAAGGTGGACACGCTGTTCTGCGAGGTGGCCGACACCTTCAAAGCTTACGGCCTGGGCTCGCACCGCCATACCCCGGAGATCGAGCAGGAACTGGGCTTGGCCGCCGGCCGGCCCCTGAACCTGTCGTTCAACCCGCATCTCTTGCCGGTGAACCGGGGCATTCTGGCCACCATCTACACCCGCCTGCTGAAGGACGCGGATATTGACGAAATCCGCGCCTTGTACGAACAGACCTACGCCCCGCATCCCTTTGTCCGGGTGCTGCCCAAGGGCGAATTGCCGCTGCTGCGCTCCGTGCGCGGCACCATGTTCTGCGATATCGGCCTGGTCATAGACCAGCGCACCAACCGGCTGATTCTGGTCTCGGCCATCGACAACCTCTGCCGCGGCGCCTCCGGCCAGGCCGTGGCCGGCGCCAACCTCATGGCCGGGCTGCCCCTGGAAACCGGCCTGATCTTCGCCCCCCTGGCGCCGTGAGGCGGCAACGACGAACCCCTCATAGCAGTCGGAGCTCCGGAGCATGCTCAATCCTGAAGCGGCTTAGAGCAGTTTACGCTTCAAATAGTCGCTTAACGGCGGGCAAAGCCCGCCTACGCCTATTTGGCGGCAAGGATTTGCCGACAAATCCTTGCGAGCATTTCAAGTGTGAAATGCTCTAGATCGCACACGCAAGACAACGCGCCGGAAGGATGCTTCTTCCGGCACGTTGTCTTTTGTATTTACACCCGGTTCATTTCATCGGCGTTTTGCGACCGATAAAGCGCAGCAGCCCGTCCAGGATGGTGTAGGGGTGGGGGACGCAGCCGGGGATGAACAGGTCCACTTCCAGGTGCGGCACGGCCCCAAGGTTGCGCTGGGGCGAGGTCTGGCCTTCGGGCGCGGCGAACACGCCGCCGGAGCAGGCGCAGGCGCCCACGGCGATGATCGCCCGTGGCCGGGCGATGGCCCGGTCGGCCTTCATCAGGGCGTCGTGCATGTTGCGCGGCACGGTACCGGTGATCACCAGAGCGTCGGCGTGGCGGGGCGAGGCGGTGTAGTCCATGCCGAAGCGCGGCAGGTCAAAGACGATGGTCCCGAGCACGTTCAGATCGGCCTCGCAGGCCCCGCAGCCGGCCGCCGAAACCTGGCGCAGCTTGAAAGAGCGGAAAAAGGCCCCGCCGGCCAGGGCCGTGGGCACGACCTCGGGCGCGGCGTCGCGCCCCGGGGCCAGAATCAGATCCTCTCGCCGGCTCGCGGCCAGGCGCCAATCGTTGCCGAAGCGCAGCGCCCCGGCCGGGGCAACCTCGGCGCAACGGCCGCAGAACAAACAGCGGCCCATGTCCAGCTCGGGCGTGCCGTCGTTCAGACGCAGAGCCCGGGAAGGACAGACGGCCACGGCCGCGCTCCAGTCCGTCGCGCGCAAACCGGAGCAAACCCCTTGATCAAAGACGGGCCGGCCGCGAAAGCGCTCGGGCAGAACCGGCGCTTTGGCCGGGAAGGGCACGGTGCGGGTCTTGCGCCGCAGGCGTTCAAAAAAAATATCCAACATGGCTCATACCCAATGGAGTGCTCTCACAGGTCATGCCCGCAGTACGACAGGTTGAAGCTTTTGTTGCACAGGGGAAAGTCCGAGATCTGCCGGCCACGCAGGGCCAAGGCCAAGCCTTCCCAGTTGTGGAACGAAGGGTCCACAACCTTGTACAGGGCAAAGCGCCCGGCCTCGTCGGTCAGGGCCAGATGCAGCACCTCCCCGTGCCGGGCCTCGACCAGAGAAACGGCCAGATGCTCCGGCAACAGCGCCTCGGGCGGCGCGGCCAGGGTGGCGACGGTTTCTTCCGCCCCGTCTTCGGGTAAAATCTCCAACAAGCGCCGGCAATAGGCGGCCGAGGCGCGGATCTCGGCATGGCGCACGCGGGCGCGGGCGTGCACGTCGCCGTAAGGAAAGGTAAAAAGATCCGGCGGCGCCGGCAAGTCCGGCAGGGGGTGGGTATGCCGAACGTCGCGGGCCAGGCCGCAGCCCCGGGCGGGCGGCCCCACCAGGCCGAGGGCCTCGGCCTCTTCTTTGTCCACCCGACCGGTGCCGGAAAAACGGGCCATGACCGAGGGAGAATCCCAGAGCAATTGGACCGAGTCGTCCACCTGCCCGAGACAGACGTCCAGGCGCTTGCGCAGCCTCTCGCACAGGGTGCGGTTGCAATCGAAACGGCTGCCGCCGGGCGCGACCAGCCCACGGCCGAAACGGCTGCCGCAGATCTCGGCGCTCATGTTCAGCCAGTCGCCGCGCAGGGCGCCGCAATGGCTCAAGGTGGGCAAAAAGCCCACGTCGCCGGCCAGGGCGCCGAGATCCCCGGTATGCGAGGCCAGGCGCTCCAGTTCAAGGCCCAGGGAGCGGATCATCTGGCCGCGCGGTGACGCCGGGGCCTGGCCCAAGGCTTCAACCACAGTGCTGTAAGCCCAGGCATGGGCCACGGAAGAGTCGCCGCAGGCGGTTTCCATCAGGGCCAGACTACAGGCGTCCGGGCCGCCGGACAGCCTGGCTTCAAGGCCCCGGTGGTGGTAGCCCAGGGAGATTTCCAGGTGCATGACCGTTTCGCCCAGGCACTGGAAGCGAAAATGGCCGCATTCGATGATCCCGGCGTGGATCGGGCCGACGGCCACCTCATGCACCTCTTCGCCCTCGACCCGGAAAAAGTCCATGACGCCCACGTCCGGGCCTTCGGGCCTTTCAAAGCGCACCGGGTGCGGACGCGGGTGCCCGACGGGCATCAGGCCGAAGCGCTCGAAAATCTCCCGCTCAAACAGGTGCAGAGCCGGAATGCGCGGGGTCAGCGAGGGGTATTCCCTTTCGACTTCCGAGGCCAGGGCGAAGAGCATGCCCTCGGTGTCGTCGGCAATGATCGCCACCAGGGTGAAAACCTCGGTTCGAGTTGTGTCCGGCACGGCGAAAAAGGCCGCAATGCGCCGGCCGGCCCGGACTTCGCGGTACAGATGCAGGCCGAGCAGGGAAAAGCTCAGACGCGGGATGGCGGCAAAGGGCGCGGCCTTGCCGTTTTCCAGGCGCAGGGGGGCGAGGGGGCCGGAGCGGGACGCGTCGTCGTGTTGCGGTTCCGTGATCATCACCTTATCCCCTTAAGGCAGTAACGCGGGATGGGCCAAAGCCTCGGCGGCCCGGCGCAGGGGTTCCGGCAAATACAGGCCGAGCAGCAGGGCCAGGCCCAGGAGCACGGCCGGCGGCAACCAGAAAAAGGGCGACTCCTTTTCCACCGGCTCAATACCGAAGGGCGCCTTGCCCCGGCACATGCGCAAGGTGGGCGTAAGCATGCCCACGAAAATCACCCCGAGCAGGACCAGATAGGCCACGGCCAGAAGCGGCGCGGCCCGGTACAGGCCCTGGAGTATGGCCAGTTCGCTGAAAAAGACCGCGAAAGGCGGCGCCCCGGTCAGGGCCAGCATGCCGGTGAGCCAGAGAATGCCGGTGATCGGCAGAACCCGGGTCAGGCCGGTGACGTCATGGCTCGACTTGGTGTGGTAGCGGGCCAGAATGTTCCCGGCCAGGAAAAAAATTGCCCCCTTGACCAGGGAATGGTTGATCATGTGCATACTCCAACCCCGGCCGGCCGCTTCCAGGCCGGGCGGCAGCCACCAGGTGGCGCCCAGGCCGAGCAGGAGAATGCCCATGTGCTCGACCCCGGAATAAGCGGGCAGGCGCTTGAAATCGCCCTGGCCAACGATGAACAGGGCCGCGACCAGCATGGAGAGCAGGCCGAAGGCCATGAGCAGGGTGGAGGCGAACTCGCCCTGCCCCACGGCCAGACCGACCTGGTAGGAGCGGAAAATGCCCAGAAAGGCACAGTTGAGCAGCGCCCCGGAAAGCAGGGAAGAGACCAGCGAAGGCGCCTCGGAGTGGGCGTCGGGCAGCCAGGTGTGCATGGGAGCCACGCCCATCTTGGTGCCGTAGCCGATGAACAAAAAGACAAAGGCGGTCTTGAACCAGCCGGGGTGGGCTCCGCCCGCCGCGCTTTTCAGAGCGCCCACGGTCATGTCCACCACGGGCCGGCCGCCGGTCTGCATGGAAATGTCCATGAGCAGGTTGCCCACCAGGGCCAGGGCAATGCCCACGGAGCAGATCATCAGGTATTTCCAGGTGGCTTCCAGGGAGCGCCTGTGCCGGTGGAAATAGATCAGCGGCGCGCTGGCCAGGGTGGTGGTTTCAATACCCACCCAGAGCAGGCCGAAGTGCCGGGTGCTCGCCACCAGCACGGCCGCGGCCAGAAAAAGCAGCAGGCAGCCGGTGAAGGCGGCCTCCGGGGCGTTGGTGAAGTGCAGCCCCTGCTGGAAGTCCTTGCGCCGGCCGGAATCTTCGGCCCGCAGATAGCCCACGGCGTAGAAGGCCGCGGCCAGGAACAGGGTGCAGGTGATCGAGAGCACCAGCAGCCCGGCCTGATCCAGACAGAGCAGATCACCTCCGACCGCTCCGGGAGCGCGAAACCAGCAAGAGGCGGCCAGCAGCCATTCGGCCAGGGCCGTGAAGAGCAGCAGGCAGCGCCTCGCGCCGGGGGGCGGGGTGTAACACGGCCGCCGCGGGGGGGTAAACGGGAGGAAGAACCCGGGCGCGATGAAGGGGA
>JAVBLS010000081.1:0-20414 GCA_031553235.1 Desulfovibrio sp. | reverse complement strand
TGTTACGATG
Organism: Desulfovibrio sp.; assembly: GCA_031553235.1. Lineage (GTDB taxonomy): Bacteria > Desulfobacterota > Desulfovibrionia > Desulfovibrionales > Desulfovibrionaceae > Frigididesulfovibrio. The sequence continues at coordinate 20,404 of JAVBLS010000081.1, read as the reverse complement.
ATTTTCCCAAGCCAGACTCGGCTTTCATGGTGGGCATGTCGGCGATACGCCGATCAAGGCATTGTCCTTTCAGTACGCTGAGCTCTATCTCAGCCATGTTGAGCCAACTGCCGTGCTTGGGGGTGTGATGTATTTCAAGCCGTGATGCCAAGCGTTGAGCTTCTTGCGGCTCAAAGGTTTCATAGAGTGAAGCAGTATTATACGTATTCAGGTTGTCCATAATCAGACGCACTTTGATGGCCCCAGGGTAGCGTTCATCGAGCATAGACTTAATCTGATGCGCCCAGTCTTTGCGCGTCCGGTGTTCTGTCACAGCAATGTGGCGTTTGCCAGCCAGCGGCTCCACTTCCATAAAGATTTCGACAACACCATTTCTGACATACTCATCGTCTATCCGTTTGGGGTGTCCCGGCCTTCCTGGAATCGGAGTACGCACTTCTCCAACCAGTTGTTTGCTGACTCATCCATGCACACCACAGGATATCCATGGTCATAAGGCAAATGATAAACAGAGAGAATATCTTCCATTGCTGCTACAAAGGCCGCGTTTTGTTGCGGCGGGATTTTCCAGTATTTACTGCGGTGAGGCTTAAGTTCGCTTTTTTTAAAATCCGTTGTGCAGTCACATGGGAAACGGAAGATGCAAATTTGAGTTCCACAGCCTTGTCGGCAAGAAGTCTTACAGTCCAACGAGCGTGGCCTTCCGGAGCTTCAGAGCAAGCAAGGGCTGTCAGTCGGGCTTCAAACTCACCGTCGAAAACAACAGCGCGGGGAGGAGTCTCCCTTTTCTTACGCTCCAGAGCCGCCTCAAGCCCGTCCTCGACAAACCGTTTTTTTATGTGCTCTATGGTTCGGGAAGTCACCCCCAGTGCCTTGGCAACGTTGGCAACTGTCCATACCGGACCATGTGCCCCAGTATCACACAGCAATAACGCACGAGCATTAATAATTTTTTTTGTCCCGGTTTTCCCGTTACGTGTTAAGGCTTCGAGTTCGGCGCGTTCCGATTCCATCAATGTAACTCTATATCGGGGAGCCACAGCAACCTCCTTTGGTTGCCATGACTATGTTTCATTTTTTCAAAAATACGAAATTTTAAATGTTACATGACACTAGAACGAGGCCCCGTATTTCCTGGCTTTCTCCAACAACGCCATGTTGCGGGCAATTTCCCCTTCTTTGTAGGCCGAGCCGTAGACGGCCGGCATCCACTTGGCCCCGGTGAAGGCGCAGATATCCTGGAGCGAGCGCAGGGCGTTGACGCAGCCGGAATCAAAGGGATCGTCATCGCCATAGGTCAGCACCGCGCCGATCTTTTTGCCGGCAAAGGGACTGACGCCGCCGTCCGGGCTCACGGCCACGGCGAAACAGCGGTCGATGAACTGTTTGATCTGGCCGCAGAGGTTGAACCAATAAACAGGCGAGGCGAAGATCAGGGCCTCGGCGGCCTGTACGGCCGGGTAAAACCGGTGCATGTCGTCTTTGTTGACGCAGAAGTTCGAGCCGGGCTGCAGACAGCCCTCGCAGCCCCGGCAGGGGCCGATCTGCAGACGGGAGATGTCTATTTCCTGTACCTGGTGCCCCCTTTCGCGCGCGCCTTCGGCCACACGCTCGGCCAGTAAATTGGAGTTGCTCTTTTTTCTGAAGCTGCTTTTGACGATCAGAATCTCGCTCATGCCGTCCCTCCATGGAGCAAGTTGGTGGAACACGTTACAGATAAAGCGCGCCCAGGGCCGGATCTGCCTCCGCAGCCGATGAGCGCCGCTTGCAGGAAGACGCCTTCGGCGGCCTCGGCCATGGCGAATTTTCCCTGTAATTCCACAACTTTTTAGTATGACTTGTCCAACAATATCAGACCATATATTTTATGCAAGAAAATATTTATAGTATGTCCTCGGCCAATACCGGGCATGTGTCTCTGCATATCTTGCGGCACAGGCGCAAACAGCACGGATCGCTGCAGCCACGTGCCAACAATTCTTGCGATATTTTCAGTTATATCGGAATGATGCAGTCCACCGGCGGCAGCGAATACACCGCCTCGGGCCTGTGCACGACCCCGCCGGGCTGCAGGCTGCCGCGGAACAGGCTGAAAGAAGTCACAAGGAATTCGCCCAAAAATCGGGCCGAATTTGCTCCGACAAATTGCCGCAACCCGGCCGGGGCGGCGGTTTTCAGCCGGCTCAAGGTGATGTGCGGCCTGTAGGCGCCGTGTTCCGGGGCCAGACCCAGGCCGGCCTCCAGGGACGCGTCCACATCGCGCTTGAAGGCGAACAGTTGCGGCGACGGGGCCGGGCCAGCCCAAAACACGCCCCGTCGGGAGCCGCCGAATAGGCCGAAACCCCGCAGCCGCAAGGAAAACGGCGCGGCCCGCACGGCCCGAAGCGCGCTTGCCGCGACCGGCACGGAGGTTTCCGGCAGGCTGCCGATAAAGCGCAAGGTCAGGTGCATGGTCTCCGGCCGGGACCAGGCCAAGCCGGGCAGTTCGTCCCGCAGGGCTGCGAGGCGCTCGAGGACTTCCGGGGGGAGGGATATGGCCACAAACAATCGTACAAGAGGCAGGTTCTCCCCGCCGATGGAGCCGGCCCGGCCAGCGGACCCCTTGCCGGGCGCTTGGTCTTCCACTATGGATCGTTGCATGAGGTTTCCCGCTGCTTGGAGTTGTGCGCTCCGGGCCGGCCTGATCCTGTACCTGATTGCGGCCGGGATCAAGGCCGGGCATGGCACCCGGCCCGGGCAAGGTATGGAGGCGAGATATGGACACACGCAAACTGCTCAATAAGTTGCTGATCCCTATGCCGTGAGCGCCGTGATCCTCTGCCTGACGATCTTTCCGCCGGCCGGAACCTGGCGCCGGCCTGGCTGTTATCCGACCGTGTTCCCGGGCTTCGGCCTGCTGCGCGAGGAGCGTTACCTGCGGGCCGAGTTGCCCGGCTATGCGGCCTTGAGCCAAGGTGCGCTTTCGGCTGATTCCCGGGGTCTGGTAAAGAATTCCACGCCTGAAATACCTGCCGCGTGGCGGGCGGCGCAAGCGCGGCAGCCCACGGAGATACAAACATGCAACATCCGAAACTCGCCCTGACCATCCCCTGGGAAAGCCTGGAACAGGAAGCCCAGGCCCAGATCCTCCGGGTTCTGACCCTGCCCGAACTGGAGCGCCTGGCAATCATGCCGGACGCCCACGCCGCTACGACCTGTGCATCGGCGGCGCGGCCCTGCTGCGCGGGGCCGTGTCGCCTTCGTTCGTGGGCTACGACATCGGCTGCGGCATGTGCCACGTGAACACCGGCAAAACCTTGCGCGAACTGGCCCTGGACACGCCCAAAAAGCGGGAGCGGCTCTTTGCCCGCATTCAACAGGCGGTGCCGGCCGGGCTTGGCAAGAGCGGCGGCGCGGCTTCCGACCTGGTCTTTCTCTCGGCCACGGGCGACCGCCGGCTGGACAAGCTGGTCGAGCCCTCGGTACGCAACCAGCTTGCCACCCTGGGCAGCGGCAACCATTTTCTGGAAATCGGGGTCAACCCGGCCGGCTGGGCGGGCGTGACCGTGCATTCCGGCTCGCGCCGGGCCGGCTATGACATTGCCGCCTGGTACATGAAAAAGGGCCGGCTCCTGCCCCTGTCGAGCGAGCTCGGCCGGGCCTACCTGGCCGACATGGCCTGGGCTCTGGACTTTGCCCTGGAAAACCGCCTGCTCATGTTGCAACACACCCTGAAGGTCATGGACCTGGATGGGGGGGAGATCCGGGCCCTGCTCGGCCCGGCTTCGCTGATCAACGAGACCCACAACCACGCCGTACCCTGGGGCAAAAACCTGATTCTGCATCGCAAAGGGGCCACGCCGGCGGAAAAGGGACAACTCGGGGTCATCCCGGCCAATCAGCGTGACGGGGTCTGGGTGACCCGCGGCCTGGGCAACGAGGAGTTTCTCTGCTCGGCCTCGCACGGCGCGGGCCGGAGCATGTCGCGCAAGGCGGCGGCCGCCAAAGGTTCGGTTGGAGATCTGGAAAAGCTCATGAAGGGCATTATCTGCCGCACGGACAAGGGCGTGCTGGACGAGGCCCCCTGGGCTTACAAGCGCATCGACGAGATTCTGGCCGCCCAGGACGGCGTCCTGGTGGAGGTCATCGATCATTTCAAACCTGTTGTTGTACTCAAGGGATAGATATCGCGCAGGGACAAAGCCGACGCCCGGATCAGGCACCGGGGCATGGGCTGTTGCGCCGACAAGCCGGCCCCGACAGGCACGCCGGCACGTACGCCAACCGGAAGGACTTCCCATGAACAATCTGTTTGCCATTCCCGAAGAAGCCGCCCGGCCGGGCGCGCCGGAACTGTTCCAGGCCCTGCTGAGCGGACCGGCCGGCCTGCGGCTGGAGCGTATTGTTTCCCACGGCCAGACCACGCCCGCCGGCGAGTGGTACGACCAGGAACGCGACGAGTGGGTGCTGGTTCTTGAAGGCGAGGCCAGGCTGCAATATGCCGACGGCTCGGAGATCTGTCTGGGCCGGGGGGATCAGCTCTTTCTGCCCGGGCATTGCCGACACCGGGTGAGTTACACAAGCTCCCCCTGCATCTGGCTGACCCTGCACGGAGAAAATCTGCGCCCGGAAGCACCTGCCGACACACCCCGGGGAGACGCCTGATGCTGCACGCAACGCCCCCGGCCGAGCCGGACATGCCCGCCCCTGCCCCGGATGCACTCACCCCCGCGCCCGGCGCCCTTGCCGCCATGCCGCAGTCTTCAAGCGCCGCGCAGACACCCGCCGCCGGCGCGCCGGAACACAAGCGAACCGGCCAGGCCCCTCAACCGGCTCCATTCTGCCTGGCCAGCGCCTGCCTCTGCGGCCTGGCCTGCCGCTGGGACGGCCGGGCCGCGCCGCTGGAACGCCTGGTGGAACTGTATCGTCAGGGCCTGGCCCTGGCCGTCTGCCCGGAGGTCGACGGCGGCCTGCCCGTTCCGCGTATGCCCTGCGAACTGCGTGGGGGCCGGGCTCTCAGCCGCGACGGCAGGGATCTGACCCCACAGTTCACGGCCGGGGCGGCCCAGGCCCTGCAACTGGCCCGGGAACACAACATCCGCCTGGCCGTGCTCAAGGAGCGCAGCCCTTCCTGCGGCGGCACGGAAATTTATGACGGCAGCTTCAGCGGTCGGCGCGTGCCGGGCAAGGGCATCACCGCCGCTCTGCTTGAGGCCCATGGCATTCGGGTGGTCAATGAGGACGGCTTTGCGGCTTTGTTGCCATAAACGGGCCTTGCCCGCCGCGCCCCGGATGATGCCGGTGGCCTGGGAACAAGGCGCGGACAGACACAAGGCCATGCGCACCGCCCTTGAGGAAATGGCCTGGAGCGAAAAATAAAGAATCCCCCGTCGGCGGACCGCGGCGGGGGAAAAACATTATTTTGCTCCAGGAGTTACTTTCAAATCAAAGATTTTGCTCCAAGGGCGAGGCATCCGCCAGGCAAAACGCCTAGCGGCGGGCGCCGTTGTCACTGGGCGGGCCCTGCATGCGCGGGCCCCGGACGCGAAGAAGATCCCCCCGGCCGCCTCGCTGCCAAGTGTCGCTGCCGATGTCGTAACCGAGGCCGGCCTTGGGTGTCGAGGCCCCTGCCGGTTCCTGCTCAGAAACCACCGACCGCGCGGCCGTGCTTCCGTCATCGGCGCGGGGGCCGGGGGCCGCCGAAGCGGCGCCGGAAAAAGCCATGGCAAACAGAGCCGTGGCAATGGATATCTTACGTAGTTGCATCTCTGCTCTCCTTTTGTTTGGACGCCGCAGTCCGTAAAGCGTGCGTCGCCTGCCTCCCCTTAGCGAAATCCGTGCCGAAAGCGTTCTTTCGTTCGACTGTAAGGCTTAGCGCTCCCAGGCCCGGCGGCGGAAAACGAAAGCGAGGCAAATATACACAGGAACACGACAAGACTGAGGCAAATATACATAGGGAGCCAGACACACATAAGATACATCGTCCCGACAAGAATCCCCCGCCGGCCGCTTCGGCCGGCGGGGGAACCGTCATGCGTGGGAGCAATTACAAGCGGATGCGGGCCGCAGCCGACCTGCTCTAGCGGGCTCCGTCGTCGGCCGGCGGGACAGCCATCTTTGAATCCTTGGGCTGCAGAAGATCCCCGCTGCCCTTGTTCTCCTGATCATAGACCCGGGCGTCCTTGCCGGCGTCGGGGGCCGGGGCCACCACCTGCTTCCGGCCGGAGTCCATCGGCTGCGCGCCAGTCGCCGGGTCACTGGTGGCGGCCAGAGCGGCACCGGAAAAAGCCATGGCAAACAAAGCGGAAGAAATGAACAAATGACGCAGTTTCATATCTCTTCTCCTTTTCTAAAGATTTATATATAGATTAATATAGACTGCATCCTCTGCCCATTATTTCGATAAAATTTATACCACCGGCGATATCTCATTCTGCTGCAAAAAAAATATCCAAAACAGCGGCGGCAAAATGGGGACGGCAAGGATGCACATGCCTTTGCATACTATTGCACAATATTGCGCAAAAGATGAGGAAAATTTGGATACCTTCGGGCACGGGAAATACCCCCCTGGAGAAATTGCGGAGCGAGGGGCTTCAGGAAAATATCCTGAAGCCCCTCGAATTTTAGCCCGAGCGACGCCCGGAGAGGATTACTTATCCATGTTCGCCGGGTCGCTGAAGAATTCCCGGGTCAGCTTGAAGATCACCGGGCTCAGCAGCAACAGGGCTATGAGGTTGGGAATGGCCATCAAGCCGTTGAAGAGGTCGGAAAAGTTCCAGACAAAGTCCAGTCCGCCCAGAGCGCCCACAGGCACGATGATGGTGAAGACGAGGTAGAAGGGCCTGGAGGCGCGGCGGCCGAACAGATAGGTGATGCAGCGTTCGCCGTAGAGACCCCAGCCCAGGATGGTGGAAAAGGCGAACAGGGCCAGGCCGATGGTCACCAGCCAGGCGCCGAAGCCGCCGGGCAGCGTGCTTTCAAAGGCCATGTTGGTCAGAACGGCCGCGTTGGTGATGGCGTCGTTCTGCCATTCGCCGGAGATCAGGATGACCAGGGCGGTCATGGTGCAGACCACGATGGTGTCCAGAAAAGGGTCAATCATGCCCAGAAGGCCCTGCTTGACCGGGTGTGAAACAATGGCCGTGGCGTGGGCCATGGGCGAACTGCCCAGGCCGGCCTCGTTGGAGAACAGGCCCCGGGCGCAGCCGTAGCGCATGGCCATGAGCACCGCGGAGCCGTAAAGGCCGCCCTTGGCGCTTTCGCCGGTGAAGGCCGACCCGAAAATCACGCCGAAAATACCGGGCAGCTTGTCGATGTGCAGGATCAGGATGACCAGAGCGCCGACGACGTAAATCACGCACATGACCGGCACCAGCTTGCCGGCTACGGCCCCGATGCGTTGAACCCCACCGAGAAAGACCACGGCGGCCAGGACGAAGAGAATGACGGCAATCAGCGCCGGCGGCGCGCCGGTCAGTTGGACGACGTTGGCGGTGATGCCGTTGGCCTGGGTCAGGTTGCCGATGCCGAAGCAGGCCACCGAGCCCAGGATGGCGAAGAGAGTGGCCATCCACTTCCAGTTCGGGCCCAAGCCGTTTTTAATGTAGTACATGGGCCCGCCGACAAAGCTGCCGTCGGAGGCCACTTCGCGGTAGTGCACGGCCAGGGTCGCTTCGCAGTACTTGGTGGCCATACCCAGAAAGCCCGTCACCCAAATCCAGAACACGGCCCCGGGCCCGCCGAAGTAAATGGCCGTGGCCACGCCCACGATGTTGCCGGTGCCCACGGTGGCGGCCAGAGAGGCCATCAGGGCATCCCAGGGGGTCAGTTCGCCTTTGTGGCCGTCCTCGGGCTTGCGGCCGCGCCACATGGTCCGCATGGCCGGGCCCATTTTCCGCAAGGGGAGAAATTTCAGCCCGAGCATGAAGAAGATGCCGGTGAAGATCAACAGGGGGATGATCCCGAAAACCCCCCAGACGTACCCGCTGAGCATTTCTGCCCAGGCATCAAACTGGTGTAGAATCTCCATAAACTGCGTCCTCCATAGCCGTTTGCGGGACCGGCTACCGCCCCGGGCCGCGGCCGGCCTTGTTCAGGCCGGCGCAACCGTCCGGTGCGAGACTTTGGAGCGCGCCGACAGCCCTTGCTCATAATACGAGCAATATAACCAAGGCATACTCAAAATAATATCTTAAGTAAATGCCAAATGATTAGATTGCCTGGAAGAAATTGTCACTCCACGAGCCCTGTGGATGGATATGCACAGCGACATTGAAGACTGCGGCGCATAAACACTCCAACATTATCGCCACGACAAGAATCCGCATCTTTCGCCGAGGAGAAACAGTCGGTCGGTCACAGCCCTTGCCGGTCCCGGTGGGTCACCCGGTCCCCCAAATAATCTTCCCGTTCTGTTCACGGCGACCGCGCGGCCTTATGGTGTCAATGCCGTCGTCCGCCCGCCGCGGCCGACAAAACAGTGCCCGCAAGGAAAACGGAAGCCACGAAAAAGCACGTCCTGCCGCCGTATGCCATGGCCCGGCCGGACCGGCCGGAATATTCGCGGCCGCCTGCCCCTGGTGCGGGGCAGGCGGCCTGGACCGGGTGTTTTCGGGGGATTATCCGCTCGCGCCCTCCGGCAGGCGGCAGAGATTCAGGTGCCAGGTCACCCCGAAGCGATCGACGACCGTGCCAAAGACGGCGCTCCAGAAGGTTTTTCCGAGCGGCATGAGCACCTTGCCACCCTGGCCCAGGGCCGCGAAAATCCGGCGCTGCTCCCGCTCGTCGTCCAGCATTAGGGTCAGTGAGGCGGCGCAGGCGGGTATGCCCTCGCCCGGCCGGGTGTCGTCCGAGAACATCAGGGACTGTTCCTTGTCAATGCCGAGTTCCCCGTGCAGAATCTTGTCCTTGATCTCGTCTCCCACCGGAAATTCCGGGGTGGGCGGCATTTCCGCATAGGTCATGAAGTCTGGCTTGGCCCGAAATACCTCGGCATAAAAAGTCATGGCCTCCCGGGCATTTCCTTTAAAATTCAAATAGGCGCAAATCCGCATGGCGGACCTCCTTATGTCGGATGCGTTGTTGTGAAAGTCTTCGTATATATAGACACTTTTTTCTGGAAAGAAAGCCCGTTTTCCGGCGCGGCCCGCCTGTGCGGACGTACCGAACTGGGTACACCCAGTGCACACCGTCGCACTACGCCGTCCCGTCGAAAGATTGGAAATGGAACTGCTCCAGCCGGCTATTGCTTTGGCACGTCAATTGCTTTTCCATACCCGCAGCAACACCGACGGACGCGGGCCCGGGACACCCCCCGTTGCCCGCGCGGCGGCGGACGATGAAGGTAAAGGTATTGGTCTTGTCATGTCCGACAAAAAGAGCCGCAAGGCCGGGCAGGTGATTCCCTTCACCCCTCCGGCGCGTCCCGGCCGGGAGCACACTCCCGACGCGCCTCCCCGGACCGGGGCAGAGCCCGGCCCGAAACCCGCGCCCTGCCGGAGCGACGATATGCTCTACATCGGCGTTTCCCCACGCTCCGCCGCCAAGCTCCGGTTCTTGCTCGACAAAGAAGCCGGTCCGGCCCACATCCGTCTGCGCGAGAGCAGAGCCGGCTCCGTCCAGGAAAAAAACCTGCGGGCGGTGCTCAAGCTGAGCATTGATGACGAATATGAGGAAGGAGATCTGGCGGTGGAGGCCGCCGGCCTGCCTTTCCGCATCCAGCGCGATCTGGCCGATCGGTTCGGCCGCAGGCTCAGCGTGATCCTGGACGATGAGGGGCTGCCCTCGGTGGCGGCCCTTTCATAGGTCTGTTCCAAAGGACTGTTTGACGCGATTTTTGGACGAAAGATTCATCGGGCAACCAGGGCCGGTTCGGTCTTGGAAGACCACCCCGAACCGACCCGGCAAGGGGCGGACAAAGTGTGCATATAAGCGTACACTTTATTCCCCCTGTCGGGTGATTTGCGTAATCTCCTATAAAAACTTAGTGATTATAAGTCTATAGATGTATGGAACATATTTTGCTGTAATCCACTCGAAAACACCACCGACTGGAGGGAAAGCATGGCTGCGGAAAAACCTTCACCGTACCGTTGGATCATTTTGCTTGTGGCCTCCATCGCGAGCATGCCGATGATGGCCGGGCTGTCTTCTTTTGTCGTGGTGGCGCCCCACATTGTGCAAAATGCCGGCTTGTCGCCGGAACAAGCCGAGAGCGCGGGCACGGTGATCACCTGGGGCCTGTGGTTCGGCTTTGGCCTGGGTGGCGTGATCATCGGCAGACTGGGCACCAAAAATACCCTGTTGCTTGGCCTGCTGGTGACCGCGATTCCCCAGTGCATCATGCCGTTCACGACGTCTTACGAACTGATTCTGGCCTTGCGGGTCACTCAGGGCCTGTGCACAGTGACCATGCCTTCCCTGTTCGCCTATGTGGCCGGCAGCGGCTGGTTCCCGGCCCGTGAGGGAGCCCTGGCCACCGGCCTGTTTCTTGGGGGAGTCAGTTGCGGCGCTTTCTTCGGCGACTTCATGGCCAACAGCCTGATCGGCACCGGCATGCGGCTCACCATGCTCTTCTTCGGTGTTTTCACCGTGGCCGTGTTGGCCCTTTGCGCCGTCTGCCTGCGCAACAACAGCGCGACTCCGGCCACGGCAGCGACCGCCGCGGCGGACGCGAGCGCAAGCGCGGGCATGGAAAAGAAGGGAGTGCTTTCCTACAAGGCCACCTGGTGTCTGCTGCTGCTCTTTGCGCCCATGTGCACCCCCTACTGGGCCGCCCCGATCATCTGGCCGAAATATGCGGCCAAAGTATTGGAATTCAGCGCCGGCCAGATCACCACGCTGAACCTCTGGGTCAGTCTGGTCGGCTTTATCGCGGTCATCGGCGGCGTGGTCTCCGACGGCATGATGCGCAAAACCGGCGACCCCGTACGCGCCCGCCTGGGCTGCATCCTGGGGTTCATGCTTCTGGCCTATGCGGGCATGCTCCTGCCCGCCTTTCTGGGCAGGACCACCCTGGGCCCACTGATCCTGACTCTGCTCCTGGTGGGCTTCACTTACGCGGGCGTCGCGATCTACTGGTCGCTTCTGGCCCTGGTCTATCCGCCGGATCCAAAAATATCCGGCAGGGCCGCCGGCCTGCTCGCCTTTGTGGGCAACAGTCCGGTGGTCTTTCTGCCCCCGCTGACCGCTTGGCTGGCCGCCGCGACCTCGTGGGGCGCCGTGTTCATCGTACTCCCGCTCATGGCCATGGCGGTGATGCTCCCGGCCCTGTACGGACTGAAAAAAATCATCGGCGCCGGAAACGTCGCGACCGCCGCCGGCGATGCCGCGCTGCGCGCGCAGGAAACCTGATGCTCCCGTAGCGGATGGGAGACGGCGGGACGGTTTGGGCCGGCAAGAAAGATATTTTTTTGGTAAAGCCCGACAAAGCATCTCGCCAAACCGGTCGTCTGCCGATAAGCTTCGGAGGGTCTCCTTGCGGCTATTCCCAGGGAGACCCTCTCGCTCAAAAATCACGGGGGCTCGATGCAGGGTTTGAAACTTTCCCGCCGCTATTATGAAGAATATTGCGCCCCCATGCTGTTGGCGAATTTTCCCGAGCCGGCCGGGCGCATCGCGGCCGGCCTGGTGGGCGAAGGCTCCGAATGCTTCGGCTTTGACGACGAAATTTCGCAAGATCACGACTGGGGCGCGGCAGTTTGCCTTTGGCTGGTCGACGAGGATTTCAAAGCTCACGGTCCCAGGCTGCAAAGCGCCCTGGAAGCGACAGCCCGAGAAGCCTACAAATTGCCGCTGCGCCGCGAAAGCCCCATGGCGTCCGGGCGTAGCGGCGCGCTGGAGATCAGCGCCTTCTATTTTCGCCACATCGGCTTTGCCGATGGGCCGCACACCCTGTTCGAGTGGCTGCGCACCCCGGAAGATCGCTTGGCCACAGTCACCAACGGAGCGATCTTCGCCGACCCCTTGGGCAAATTTTCGGCGATCCGCGACCGGTTGCTGGCCTTTTATCCGGAGGACGTGCGCCGTAAAAAACTGGCCGCCCGTCTGGCCCAAATGGCCCAGGCCGGCCAGTACAACTTGGAGCGCTGCGGCAAAAGGGGTGAAACGGTCGCGGCCCGTCTGGCCGAAGCGCTGTTCATCAAGGAAAGCATGGCCGCGGCCTTTCTGCTCAACCGCCGCTACATGCCCTTCTACAAATGGGCGCATCGGGCCTTGCGCGGCCTGCCGATCCTGGGCCTGATCCTGGCGAATCTGCTGGAGGGGCTGACTGTTGCCGAACATGGCCGCAAGGTCGAAGGGGTTGAGGAAATCTGCGCCCTGATCGTGGCGGAAACGCGCCGGCAGGGCCTTTCGGAGGCAACGGACGATTTTCTGCTCCAACAGGCCCTGACCGTGCAGAGCGGGATTGAAAACGATGACCTGCGCGGCCTGCATGTTTTTGTGGGATAGCGTGCCCACGGCCGAGAAGGTGTTTCTGGGGCGCTCGCCGACGGCTGTGGGAGATCTCTTGCCCGGCCGGCTCGAAGTTACATGGAAAACGAGCGCAAGGCTCATCTGTCCGCGACAAGATCGCGCAAATTCAAACGCCGCGCCTTGCGCACGACGTTGGACTGATGGATGCCCAGGGCCGCGGCCACAGCCCGGGTGGTTCCGTATTCGCTGAAACAGCGGCGCAGAATCATGGCCTCGTGCTCGTCCATGATCTCCTTCAGGCTCTTTCCCCGCATAAGCGTGAACGACAAACCGTTTTCCCCCCGCCGAAAAAGGTGGTCAGGCAGATCGCACTCATGCAGAGTGCTTGCCGGAGAGGTGACCACAAGCCGCTCGATGATGTTCTCCAACTCGCGCACATTGCCCGGCCAAGCGTATTCCAGAAAAACCTGCCGGGCTCGCGGGTGCAGCCGCTTGTCCGTGTTGTAGCGCTCGTTGAACCGCTTCAGGAAGATCTGAATCAACGAGACGATGTCTTCTTTGCGCTCGCGCAGCGGGGGGATGCAGATCGGCACAACGTTGATGCGGTAATAAAGATCTTTGCGGAACCCGCCATGCTCCACCATGGCGGCCAGATCCCTGTTGGTGGCCGCCAGAATGCGCACATCAACCTCACGGCCGACCGTGTCGCCTATGCGCAGAACGGTTTTGTCCTGCAGGACGCGCAAAAGCTTGACCTGCAGGGCCGGCGACAGTTCTCCCACTTCGTCCAACAGCAGGGTGCCCTGGTTGGCAGCCTCGAATATGCCCACCTTGCCTTCCCTGTTGGCCCCGGTGAACGCTCCGCGCGCGTAGCCGAAAAGCTCCGATTCCAGCAGATTTTCCGGTATGGCCGCGCAGTTGACCTTGATGAAGGGCTTGTCGCGCCGGAGGGAGTTTTTCTGCAGAAAGTCGGCGATGACCTCTTTGCCCACGCCGGATTCGCCTTGCAACAACACCGTCGCGTCCACGGGTCCCAGGCGCAGGGCCAGCTCGACGATGCGCCGCATAGCTTCGGAGCGGAAGGCGAAGGGCCGGCCGTGGCTGCCGTTCTTTTTCAGATCGCGCAATTCCTCTTCATATAGGGTTTTCAGCGCGGCCACAGAATCGAGTTCCTGCTGCAGGCGGTTGAGCTCGGTCACGTCCCGGATGCTGCAGACCACCCGGCTGATGGCGCCGTTTTCGTCCAGCAAGGGCGTGGCGCTGACCAGCACCGACTTCCCGGAGCTCAGCTTCAGCGGCAGGGTCGCGGGCCGGCCGATCTCAAGGGCCTTCAAGCTGGCCGCCTGATCGAAAACACCCTCCGCCACCATGTCCCGCATGTTGCGGCCCATGAGCGCATCGCGTTTGAGCCCGGTAATGCGTTCATACACCGGGTTCAGGTAGAGAATGACCCCCTGGTTGTCGAGAATGCAGATGCCGTCGGAAGAAATCTCGATGCAGCCCGAGAGCACCTGCAGTTGCCGGCTCACCGCCTGCAGGCGTTCCTGGGTGGAACCGACGGCAAAGCATTCTTTCAGCTCCACCAGGCGCCCGGCCACGGCCCCCCCACTCAGGATCGGGCGTTGGACCAGATCATAGAGCCGGCCCATGGCTTCGAGCCGCTCGGCCCGGGCGAGCTCGGGCGGCCTCATCGCCCACAGGGCGGGCAGCCCGGCCCGTTGCAGAAAAGCGGCAAAAGCCGCGCCTGTGGGGCGCGGCAGCGGCCGGGGCAGCAACGCCTCGGCCGGGGCATTGCACAATCGGATGATCCCGGCGGTATCCACCAGAAAGGCCGGATGTTCCAGGGCCGCCAGCATGGCAGCCGCGAATTCGCGTCACTCTTCGGCGCAGGCACGGCAGGCAACGGCAAAAGACGCTTCCCCCTTTTGCCCCAAGGGTTCCGCCGACGGATCAAGGGTGCCCCTTGCAGGGAACGCGCCGTTATCGCCCAAGTCTTTTGTCATCCAGCGCAGCATTGCAGCCTCCCCCAAAACAATCCCGATACGGATCTTTTTTCAGATACCCCGCAACAGGCAAAAAATCCAGCCTCCGTTGATGCAATTTCGCAAATAAAATAAAATCATAAAAATCAGTATAATAAATTATGGCAGAAGAACGCGGATGCGATTTTTTACAAAATATCGCTAAATGATGCGATTATGCATCAATTTCTCTCTAAAAAATCATGTAATTTCCCGACGGATAATTCGACCGGCCCCCAAAATCATGCCGCCACAAGGATTTCGTGGTGCTTCCGCCGGCCCGGACGTTGCTTTTGCCGAGCCGGCACAGCCTTTGCTTTTCTCCCAGACAGCAGCAGTGAATATTTTCAATATTGATCTGCTCTACTGCCTCCACGCCGAATTTTTTTTGCGGGCATGGATTCCGCGACATCCATATCCCCGGCGGGCTGCCAAACAAGCCCGCAAGCAAGCGGCCGTGTGGACGGCCGTCGGAGCAGATGAGCATCCGCAATGTTCATCTGCTCCAATCAATAGGACAATTTCAAAATGAAATTGCCCAGGCAACCATATTGCCGTCGAACTTCTGAACGAGCCCGCAAGTGGACTGCAGCCCGCGCCTGCGCAAGGAATGGCTTTTGTTTCTCCGCCAGTGTGGCGGCCGAACAACCTGCGCAGTTCTGTTTTGCTTACGCAGCCGTCAGAGCAAGGTAACCTTGAAAAGTTACTTTACCCTAAAAATTCAGCTACTTGTCGGTGTCGGCAGGCAACCCGCAACATCCGGAGGGCTATTCATGAAGATGCGTATGGGGACTTTCAGTGTTTCCAAAGTGGAGACAGGGAAAGCAACAGCCTTTGCAAAAGGCGTGTTGACGGTGAATGCGGACGAGTTGTGCGCCTTGATCCTCAAAGACGAGGCCTTCACCGCGGTGAAGATAGAGTTGGCCTATCCCGGTGAATCGACGCGCATTGTGCACGTTCTTGACGCGGTTGAACCCCGGGTCAAGGCAGAAGGGCCGTCCCGCTGCTTTCCGGGTTTTCTGGGGCTGCCCGAAACCGCCGGACAAGGCACAACACACCGCCTGGGCGGGGTTGCCGTCATCGGCACCACCGAGAAGATCCACATCCCCATCGGCGTCGAATCGGGCGTGCTCGAGTTCAACGAAGGCATCATCGACATGTCCGGGCCCGGGCAAAAGCGTTCCATGTGTTCGGATACCATCAATATCTGCCTGTGCATGACCACCCGCCCGGAAATCGGCACCGTTGCCTACGACCGGGCCACCCGCATGGCCATGCTCAAGGCGGCGGACTACTTAGCCCGGGCCACCCTCGGCAAGAACCCGGACGAGGTGCAGGAATATCAAACGGGCGTCGTCAACCCCGCTCTGCCCAACGTCGCCTACATCAACCAGATCCAATCACAGGGGTTTCTCTGCCGCACCTTTCTATACGCCTGGCCCATGGAGCCGTACTTCACCCCCACACTCTTAAGCCCGACGGAACTCATGGACGGCGCGGTGGTCAGCAGCAACTTTCGCAACAACATGCGCTGCTGCACCTTCATGCAGCAGAACAACTATGTGGTCAACGAGCTTTTCAATCGGCACGGCAAGGAGCTGAACTTTGTCGGCATGGTCATGTCGCGCGGCCACTACGACGACCAGTCGCTGAAGATCCGCCTGGGGCAGTATGCCGCCAAACTGGCGGCAATGATGGACGCCCGGGCCGCCGTCCTAACCCTGGAAGGCACGGGCAACTCAAACATCGACTACATGAACACCGTCTGCGCTCTGGAAAGCATGGGCATTGCCGCCGTGCCGATCATCCATGAATTCGGCGGGCCCAGGGGCGAAGACGAGGCGCTCTTCGAATTCCCGAAACAGGCCGTTTCCCTGGTCAGCGGCGGCGGCATCGACAGAGAGGTGGAACTGCCGGCCATGAAGCGGGTCATCGGCGGCGAAAGCATTCTGTTTACCGACGGCGTGGTCGCCAATCAGCACATCGACCCGCACCGGCCCTTGCTCGCCAGCGCCCACTATTTTTTCTGCGGCTTTCGTTCGTTGCAGCAGAATGGGTTCACGGCGAAGGACTATTAAGCCGTTCCGGCGTGCAAACAGAAGAGGGATAAGCAATGATCAGAATTGTGCACTTCATCAACCAGTTCTTTGCCGGCATCGGCAGCGAAGAAGCGGCCGACGCTCCCATCGGGTTCATCGACGGCCCCAAAGGCCCCGGCATAGCCATTCAGAAAGCTCTGCAGGGCAAAGCCGAAATCGTCGGCACCATTTACGCAGGCGACAACTACGCCGCCGAAAACCAGGCGGAGTTTCTGCAAAAGGCCCTGGCCTACATCAATGAGACGCGGCCGGATGTGGTCGTTGCCGGGCCGGCCTTCAACTCCGGGCGCTACGGCCTGGCCTGCACCGCCCTGCTCGGGGCGATCAAGGAGCGCTTCGACATTCCCGGAGTGACCGGCCTTGGGCCGGACAATCCCGGCAACGAGAACAGCAGAACCTGCTGGATCGTTCCCGTGGGCACGAGCAGCGCGGCCATGGGCACGGCCGTTCCGCCCGTGGCCGCCCTGGCCCTGAAGCTGGGAGCCAAGGAGGAAATCGGCCCGGCCGCCGAAGAAGGCTATCTGCCGCGCGGCATTCGCAAGAACGTCTTTCTCGGGGTCAACGCGGCCCATCGGGCGGTGGACGTGGCCCTGGCCCGCGTGACGGGCAAACCGTGGGAAACCGAGCTCAAGCGTGTTGAGTTCGACCCGGTGGAGCCGCCCGCCCCGGTCAAGGATCTGAAAACCGCGCTCATCGCCCTGGTGACCGAAGCCGGCCTTGTGCCGGCGGGCAACCCGGACCTCATGGAAACCTGGAACGTGACCAAATGGGCGCGCTACACCCTGCCCGCCGAGAAGCTCGAATCAGGGAAGTATGAAATCCGTCACGGCGGGCATATCACCACCTGGGTGCATGCCGACCCGAACCGCAACGTGCCCCTGGACGCCCTGCGCAAACTCGAAAAGGAAGGCAAAATCGGCAAGGTGTTCGACGAATTCTTGAGCACCTGCGGCAACATGACCGCCGTGGCCACCATGCAGAAGCTGGGCCGGGAAATGGGGGAATACCTCAAGCGGAACAACGTGCAGGGGGCCATACTCACGGCCACCTGAGGCACCGGAACGCGTAGCGGTGCTACGCTTGCAAAAGAGCTCGAGCGTTGCGGCATTCCCACCGTGTGTGTGACCGCCCTGCCCAGCGTGGCCGAAAAGGTCGGCACCAACCGGATCATGATTGCCGGCGGCAAATTTCACTATCCGTTCGGCAACGTCGATCTGTCACCCGAGCAGGAAAGCGGTTGGCGCAAAAAAATGGTCCAGGCGGCCCTGAACCTGCTGGCCAGGCAGGTGGACGGCGTGAGCGTGTGCACGCCGGAAGAAGCGTCGGGCTGAGAGCCTTTTCACTTCAAGCGGAGCGACTTTGAAAAGGCCAATCCGCTCTGAGGCCGGCGGCGGACGGAGAAAGTCACCGTCTGTTGCCGGGGCATGAACGCATGATGCGGGCGCCGCAGCATGTCGTATCGGAGCGGGCGGAACTCCGGCCCGCCCGCTCTCGGAGCAACTTCACTCGGAAGGCGCGCGCCGTACCGGCCGGTTCCGTGACCCGGATACGGAAGCGGCATGGACGGGCAGCTCTGTAACCTTTGGCGAGTTGCTGTGAAAAACCGTGAAGCCCAACACACAACCCAATTGCAAAAGGAGAGTTCCATGAAAAGTTTGCCTGTCGTCTGCTTCATCTCCACGGGCGGCACGATCGCGTGCAAGATTGACCCCGTCAAGGGGGTCATGCCGGCGCTCACCGGGGACGAGTTGCTGCAAAGCGTGCCCGGTGCCGAGCAGCACGCGCGCATTGAAGTCAAGGATCTTAGCGTGGTACCCCTCGACATCGACAACGCCTTTTGGGTCAAGCTGACCAAGACAGTAGCAGATGCCCTCGACCGGTCCGAAGTCGCGGGGGTGATCGTTGCGCAAGGCACCGACACCATAGAAGAAACGGCATTTTGGTTGGACCTGACGATCAAATCCGACAAACCAGTCATCGTCATTGGCGCGCAACGCAACGCTTCAGTATCGGATTTCGACGGCCCGCGCAATATACTCAACGCCATCCGCATCGCCGTTTGTCCGGAAGCGCGGGACAAAGGCGTCATGGTTGGGTTCAACAACCAGATTACCGCGGCGCAAAGCGTGACCAAAACGCATACGGGCAACGTCGAGACCTTTAAGGGCGGGGATTTCGGCTTCTTGGGCGAAGTCTGGGACGACAAGGTCATATTCTTACGTGCGCCGCTACGCCGTATGCACATCCCGCTCAAGGGCGAAAGTATGCCGACGGTACACATCTTCCCGTTTTACTGCGGTGCCGAGGGAACGTTTATCCGCCATGCGGTGGATAAGGGCACGCAAGGCATCGTCATCGCGGGGGCAGGCATGGGCAACATGAGCAGATCCATGTTTGAAGAAGGGGCGCTGTACGCGATCGAACAGGGTGTGCCGGTGGTCATCGCCACGCGCGTGCCGAACGGCCGGTCGCTGCCGGTATACGGCTGTCCAGGCTGCGCCAAGGTGGCTTTTGATGCCGGTGCCGTCATGGCCGGCTACCACAGTCCGCAAAAAGCCAAGATCCTGCTGACGCTGCTGTTGCACAGCGGTGTGCGGGACACGACGGCCTTGCGCGAGGCATTCGATCTTTAGACTCAGATCTCATTAACCGTGTTCTTTGGAGGGGCTCTGCCCCTCTGGGCCTCACCGCAAGGAGCGTGGCCCCCTTGACCCACAACCTCCGGAAAACGGCTTTGCCGTTTTCCGGAGGTTGTCCCGCCCCCCCAAAAAACTGGTCCACCATAAAAGTTGGTGTAAGGAGGAGTACAGTCTATGGAAAAAGCAAATCGCCCAACGACAGCTTTTATCGGAGTAATTACTGTCGGGTTTTCCCTGTATTTTTTTATGAATGCCATACAGGGGAACTTAACTGCAGTCATGTTCGATTATAACGAGTGGTGGACGCAGTTGGAAACGAACGTGCTGTATAGAATTCTCTGGATGATCGGCGATATGACCGAACCGCATTACCATAAAACGGTTCTCGGCGGTGCATTTGTTACAATAGGCTCTATTATTGCCTATTATTTGGATAAAAAACAATCTCCTCTCGGCGGCACCCCTATCTGCTACGGTACAGGCCTGTGGCCTTGGGTGTTTGCCACCTGCCTGCTCAGCCTGGGCATTTCCAACTTTCTTTATGGCGGTCTGCGTCTGGAAGAAGGCTGGGTCGCCACGTTTGTTCCCTACGTGAGCGTTCCCGGTGGAATAATCCTGCTTTACGGCGGCAATATGACCAACATGCTCACCGCCGCGATTCTCGGTGCTATGCTCACCAGCCCCATCACCACATTCATCCACCTGTACGTCTCCGGCCCCTGGGGAATGCCGGGGATTCTCGGCACCACGGGCGCCATGTGGATAGGCGGCATCTTTTGCTGCGAAGTCGCCCGCTTTCTGCCTTGGATGAAGGCTGTTCCGGGGCCCGTGGCCGCTCCCGGCGCCAACACGGCACCGGATAGAACGTACAAACTCAAGAAGCCCAATACCTTTTTTATTCGCAGAATGCTGGCCGACTATTCAGAGCCTATGTTTGCCGGCACTGAATTGGCAGGCGCGTTGGTTGTTGCCGGCGTCTTGCTCACCTGGTTTCTTAGCCCGAACCAACCCGTTTATGGCAGCGGGTTGTTGGCTCCCCTGTTGCTCAGCCAGATCATCACCGGAGCGGTGGCTATTTATGTCTATTGGGACCGCTGGGTTGAAAACGACTAGAGCATTTCAACTTTCAAATTGTCTAAAATTTGTTTAAACTTTGAGCATGAAAACAGCAAGTTCTGAAATACGCGCAATTGCGGTCAAGGCCTATGCCGCTGGCATTTCACGACAACAAATCGCTGATATTGTGGGG
>JAVBLS010000076.1:0-21071 GCA_031553235.1 Desulfovibrio sp. | reverse complement strand
GCGTAGGAGCCTTCACCGCCGGAGCCCGGCGCCCCCGCGCCGGGACCGGCCGCGGTGGTCAGGTCCATGTTCGGGTTCTGGGCGGCCAGAAAGTCGGCCGAGGCCACTTCGGTGCCGTCGGCGAGTTTCAGGGTGGGCAGGTTCTGGTTGCCCACAACGAAGAAGTTCGTGAGGGTGACGTTGCCGCCGCCGTCGACCGCGACCGAAAGGTCGTTGCCGGAACGGCTGAAGGTGGCCTGACCTTCGGGGAACTCCAGTTGGATCTGGGCTCCTGGCTGCGAGGCCACGGCCTGGGTGGTGCCGGTTGCGGGTTTGGCCAGACGGATGACCTGGGCCTGGGCTTGCGGCTGGGCGGGCGTTGCTTGAGACATGAGTAATCCCCCTTAATTTGGATGAGTGGCTGCAAAATTATGTTGACGCAATCAACCCGGTCGGCAAAGGGAGGGATGAGAGGAGCAAGGCGTGTCGCCGACCCCCCGGCGACAACAAGCTTCTATAGATAGATGAGGTGGTGCTTCCCCCGTGCACGACTCTGATAATTGCACAATATCGTATATTTTATTAGCGTCAACATATTTTTTAACTTATACGATATCTTTTTATTAAATTATCGATAATAAAAATGTAATTATGTAAATTAATTGTTTATTTTATTTATCTGGATTCAACGGAACCAGTTTTCTGAAATTTCCGTCGGCCGGTGGATGACGTCTTGCGCCATACTCGCAGTATATGATAGATAGCTTATGCAGCAGTTAGGGTATTTTACTTTTTCCATCCCAGACGCCGGAGGTGATACGGAAAAATACCGGACGAACCCTTCCAGCGGCCCTGTTGTGAGCCGCATTTTTCCGGCTTTCGCCGAAACTGCGCCGCGTGGCGGCGCCGACCGTCCGAACAGGTGTTTTATGAGCAAACCGAGCAACACGATACGCCCGGCCATATGGATCTTGCTCTTGTGCGTGGTCTTTCTGGCCGCCTCGGCCTATTCACTCCATGCCACCTCGTCGCAGGAATTTTGCCTTTCCTGCCACGAGATGGAGCAGTACGCCAAAGAGATTAAGTTTTCTTCCCACGCCAAAGACAAGGACGGCAAGCCCATTGCCTGCAACCAGTGTCACATTCCTCCGGGCGTCGGGCCGCGTTTTGTGTCCGTAAAAATTTATTCCGGAGTCAAAGACCTGGCCGTGCATGTTGTGACCCGGCCGGACAAGCTGGACCGTCTGGCCCACCAGCCGACGGCCCGCCGCTTCATCGACGACGCCAACTGTCTGGCCTGCCACGAAGATCTTTATAAGGACGCCAAGGGCGAGAAAAAGATTTCCGAAACCGGCAGGCTGGCCCACGACGCCTACCTGAACAAAAACGGCAACACCAAGAGCAACTGCGCCGGCTGCCACATCAATCTGGCGCACCTGCCCGAATTCGACCAACGCCTTGAGGTCAACGCCGCCTTCAAGGCCCGGCTGCTGGAGGGAAAACCCTGATGGCCACCCTGAAGAAAAAATTCGTCGGCGGCCTTGTGGCCGCAGTGGTCTGCGTAGGCGGATTTTTCGCCTACATCAACACGGCCTTTCCGGAAGTGCGCTGCGAAGCGGTCAAGCATCTGGACGCGCCCGAAAAATACGCCGACTGCGTGGCCTGCCACGTGAAAAGCACGGCCAAAGACACCCAGGACTGGAAAGATTCCAAGCACGGGGTCATGCTGGTCAAGTGCGTGGTCTGTCACGGCCAGCCCGACGGCAAGGGCTCCATCCCCTTTGCGGCCAAGCCCGACCCCATGCTGATCTGCGCCCGTTGCCACGACCCGGCCATCAAGCGCATGGAGGCCAAGTACGGCGAGCGGCCGGACTGCAACTCGTGCCACCCGCACCACCAGAACCCCATGCACGGCAATGCCTACGAAAACAAGATCCCCACGGACAAGACCAACTTCTGATCGCCCGTGCGGTCTTCAAGGAGTATACGAATGAGCATTTCCAGACGTGAATTCCTGAAAGGTTCGGCTGCGGCCGTGGCCCTTTCCGTGCTCTGCGGTCCCTCGTTCGCGGCCGACCAAGGCGCCGTGGCTGTGGACAAATGGGTCAAGGGCGTGTGCCGCTATTGCGGCACGGGCTGCGGCGTGCTTGTCGGCGTCAAGGGCGACAAGGCCGTGGCCGTCAAGGGCGACCCCAACAACCACAACCAGGGTCTGCTCTGCCTGAAAGGCGCCATGCTTATCCCGGTGATCTACGCCAAAGACCGAATCCTCCAACCGATGATCCGCAAAAACGGCAAGGCCGACCAGCTCACCCCGGTCTCCTGGGAAGAGGCCATGAGCTTTGCCGCCGAACGTTTCAAGAAGGTTTTGGCCGAGAACGGTCCCGAGGCCGTGGCCTATTATGGCTCCGGCCAGGCCCTGACCGAAGAATCTTACCTGGCCAACAAGATCTGGAAGGGCGGGCTGCGTTCCAACAACGTGGACGGCAACCCCCGCCTGTGCATGGCCTCGGCCGTGGGCGGCTACACCACCACCTTCGGCAAGGACGAGCCCATGGGCACCTACCACGACATCGACGCCGCCACCTGCTTCTTCATCATCGGCTCGAACACCTCCGAGGCCCACCCGGTGCTCTTCCGGCGCATCGCCCGGCGCAAACAGACCTCGCCGGACGTCAAGATCATCGTGGTCGACCCGCGCCGCACCAACACCTCGCGCATTGCCGACATCCACGTGACCTTCAAGCCGGGCACGGACCTGGCCATCCTGAACGGCATGGCCTACGTGATCCTCAAGGAGGAACTGGACGACTACCGCTTCCACAACAAATACGCCAAGTTCATGAAAGGCGACGACGTGGTGGATCTTGAAGCCTACAAAGCCTTTTTAGAAGACTACACCCCGGACAAGGTCGAGGCGATCACCGGCGTGCCGGCCGACACCGTTCAGCAGATCGCCCGCATCTTTGCCGAGTCGCCCGCGACCATCTCGCTCTGGTGCATGGGCATCAACCAGCGCACCAAGGGGGTGTGGGCCAACAACCTGATCCACAACCTGCACCTGCTCACCGGCCATATCGGCCGGCCTGGGGCCACACCCCTGTCGCTCACCGGCCAGCCCAACGCTTGCGGCGGCGTGCGCGACACCGGCTCTCTGGCCCATCTGCTGCCCGCCGGGCGGGTCATTCCCAACGAGAAGCACCGCAACGAGGTGGAAGATTTCTGGGGCCTGCCCCACGGCACCATCAACGACAAGATCGGCCGACACACCATTGCCCTGTTTGAAGGCATGGCCGCGGGCGAGGTCAAGGCCGTGTTCATTCACTGCACCAACCCGGCCCATACCCTGCCCAATCTGAACAAGCACACCAAAGGCCTGCAAAACGCCTTCATCGTTCAGACCGAATGCTTCATGGGCGCGGAAACCGTCAAGTATGCCGACGTGCTTTTCCCGGCCGCGTTCTGGTGTGAAACCGACGGCGTTTACGGCTGCACCGAGCGCCGCTATGCCCTGACCGAGCAGGCCGTGCCGCCCATGGGCGATTGCAGGCCGGTGGTCGAGATCCTCATGGATTTTGCCAAGCGCATCGGCGTGGACGAAAAGCTCATTCCCTATAAAAACGCCGCCGACATCTGGGAAGAGTGGCGGACCTTCAGCGCCAAGTCGCAGTATAACTTTGCCGGGATCACCCGGGCGCGCTTAAAGCGCGAGTCCGGGGTCAAGTGGCCCTGCCCTTCCGAGGACCATCCCGGCACCAACCTGCGCTATGTGCGCGGCGACGACCCCCTGGTGCCTCACGACCACCCGGACAAGATCTGGTTCTACGGCAAGCCCGACGGCAAGGCAGTCATCTTCCTGCGACCGTACCAGCCGCCCTTTGAACCGGCCGACGCCGAATATCCCTTCGTGCTGACCACCGGCCGGGTCATCGACCACTGGCACACCGCCACCATGACCGGCAACGTGCCCGAACTGCAGCGCGCCTACCCCTCGGCCTTTGTCGAGGTCAACCCCGAAGACGCCAAAAAACTGGGCATCGCCAACGGCGATCAGGTGGAGCTGGAAACCCGGCGCGACAAAATGGTCTTCCCGGCCCGGGTCACCGACACCTGCATGCCCGGCCTGGTCTTCTGCCCCTTTTTTGACAAAAACCTCCTGGTGAACAAGTTGTTCCACGATGCCGTGGACGCCGCTTCCAAGGAGCCGGAATACAAGATCTGCGCCACCAGAGTGCGCAAGGTGTCGTAGGACTGGGGCTTCGCCCCAGACCCCACCGGGGGAAGTGACTTTCCCCGGGCCCCCCTCGATTTCCGGGGAGGCCGCGCAGGCGCGGCTTCCCCGGTATCTTGGGGATTCGGGAAAAGCCATTCTCCCGAGTGCGTCGGTGAGTCACACTCTTTTTGCAAGGAAGCCCACATGGCCATTCTCGGATTTCTCACCCATACGTTGGCGGAACAGGGGCAGAGCGTGGAGCGCGCCCTTGGGGCCATGCCGGAACTGAGCACCTACGGCATCCACAAGGACTGCTATGTTGTGGCCGTGGCCGAGGCCCCGGCCGGCGGCATGGAGGCGGTGGTCGACCGGGTCAAGGCTCTGGACGGCGTCATTGCAGTCTACGTGACCTCCTACACCACCGAAGACGAGGACGAGGCCATCAGCGGAGCGGACGTTTTCGGGCACAGGGCTCCGGGGAGATAGCAGGGCAGATGAACATCGGAAATGTCATCTGCCCTGATGGCCGCGTAAGCGGACATCCGCTTGCGGGCTGGTTCGAAAGTCCGTCGGTAATATGGTTTCATAGGCATTTTCAAAGTGAAAATGTTCTAAGGCGGGGGGCGCCATGAGCTTCGCAGGCGACTTTTTGCGCCCGCCGGGGGTGGTTTCGGAAAAGGAGCTCAGAGCCCGTTGCACGGCCTGTGGCCGTTGCGTGGCCGTGTGCGTCTTCAAGTGCCTGGCTCTGACCTCGGACTCTCTGTTCGGGCCGGATACCCCCAAGGTCTTTCAGCGCACGGCGCCTTGTTTTCTCTGCATGAGGTGCTCGGACATCTGCCCCACCCAGGCCCTGCACAAGGTGCCCATGGAGCGGGCCGGCATGGGCGCGGCCTTTCTGGACGAGAAAAAGTGCGTGGACTACCAGGCTCAGAACCACGTCATGTGCTGGACCTGCTATGAGATCTGTCCGCTGAAGGCCAAGGCCATTGTTCTGCGCAACGGCTACACGCCCGAGGTGACCGCGGATTGCGTGGGCTGCGGAGTGTGCGAGTATGTCTGCCCGGTCAAGGCCGTTACCGTGACGCCCACCCGGCAACTCGGGGGAGGGAACAAGGCGTGAGCCGCATTCTCCCCTATCGCCGCGCGGTCCAGACGGGCACGGCCCTGTTCATGGCCGCGTTGCCCTTTGCCGATGTTGCCGGTTTTGAGAAAGTTACCGGAAACTTTCTGTCTTTTGACCTCTTCGGCCTGCCCCTGGCCGATCCTCTGGCCTCGGCCCAGGCCGCCCTCGGCGGCGGCAGCATCGCCCCGGCCCTGCTCATCGGCGCGGGAGCCGCCCTGTTGCTCGCCCTGGCCCTGGGCCGGGTTTTCTGCTCCTGGCTCTGCCCCTACGGGCTCTTGTCCGAACTGGTCTTTTCTCTGCGCGGCCGGCGCGGTGCGAACGATCCGCGCAATCCGGGCGGCGCGTCTTCCCGGATGCTCCTGGCCGGTCTCGGCCTGCTTGGCGTGGCCCTGCTTTTGCCCGCGCCCTACCTGAACCAGCTTTCCCTACCGGGCTGGTACTCGCGCGCGGCCCAGCACGCGGCCTTTTACGGCGCGCTGCCCTGGGGCGTTCTGGCCCTGCCTGCGCTTTTAGGGGTCGAATTTCTGGCCGGCAGACGGCTCTGGTGCCGCTATGTCTGCCCGCAGTCCGTGCTCATCGGGCTCATGGCCGGGCTGCCGGCCGGTCTGCGACTTTGCTTCGCGCCCAAGAAATGCGCCTGCCCCAAGGACGACCGGGCCTGTCTCGGGGCCTGCTCTCTCAATTTGAACCCGCGTGCCCCGACCATGCGGCAACGCCTGGAGTGCACCAACTGCGGCGACTGCGTGGATGCCTGCAGGGCGCGGGGCCGAGCCCTGCGCCTAAGCGTTGGACAGGCCCAAGAATAGCAAGGGGGGGTAGGCCCTTCGGTCTCACATATCCTCGACATTGAACTGCATGGCATAAAGCTTGGCGTAGAGCGGGCAGGAATCGAGCAGCGCCTCGTGCCGGCCCAGGCCGACGATGTGCCCTTTTTCCATGACCAGGATGCGGTCGGCCCCGAGCACTGTGGACAGGCGGTGGGCAATGACGATGCTGGTGCGGTTTTCCATCAGGTTGTCCAGGGCCTTCTGGACAAAGCGTTCGGATTCGGAATCAAGGGCGCTGGTGGCTTCGTCGAGAATCAGCAGGGGCGCGTTCTTGGCAATGGCCCGGGCAATGGTCAGGCGCTGCTTCTGGCCGCCCGAAAGTTTGACCCCGCGTTCGCCGATGATCGTGTCGTAGCCTTCGGGCATCTCCTCGATGAAGTCATGGGCATAGGCCGCCTTGGCCGCGTGCAGCAGGCCTTTTTCGTCGGTTTCGGGCAGGTTGTAGAGGATGTTCTCGCGCACGCTTAGGTTGAACAGGAAGTTATCCTGCGAGACGATGGAAATGTGCCGGCGCAGCGAGGGCAGGGTATAGTCGGCCAGGGGCCGGCCGTTTAGAATCACCGCGCCTTCCTGGGGGTCGTAGAAGCGCGGCAACAGGTTGACAAAGGTGGTCTTGCCCGCGCCCGAGGGGCCCACCAGGGCGATGCGCTCGCCGGGCCGGATGTCCAGGGACACGCCGTCCAGAGCCCTGGCTCCTTCTTTGTAGGAAAAGACCACGTTCTGCAGGGCCAGGTCGGTCAGGGGGCCGGCCAGTTCCACCTCGCCGCCCTTTTCCACGGCCATGTCCGGGTTGTCCAGAATGGCGAAAACCCGATCGGCCCCGGCCAGGGCGCCCTGGATGGTCAAATTGGCCCCGGCAAGCTTTTTCACCGGGTCGTAGAGCATGACCAAGGCGGCCACAAAGGAGAAGAAGGTGCCGGGCGTGGAGTGCCCCTGAATGACCTGCAGGCCGCCGTACCAGAGGACCATGGCTACGCCCAGAGCCCCGACCAACTCCATGGTGGAGGAAGAAAATTCTCCGGCCAGGGTCTGCTTCAGGCCCAGGCGCAGAATGCTCTTGTTGACCTTGTCGAAGCGATCGCCTTCCATGGGTTCGGAGGCAAAGGCCTTGACCACCCGGATGCCGCTGAAGGTTTCCTGCAGCAGGCTGTTGACGTCGGCCGTCTGGGCGTATGCTTCGCGGCTCAAACGGCGCATACGCCGGCCGAAATAGACAAAGGGGAAAAAGGCGACGGGCAGCACCACCACGGCGTACAGAGCCAGTTCGGCGTTCTGGTAGAAGACCACGCAGACCAGGCTGATCATCGTGACCACCTGGCGCACCAGCATGATCAGGGCGGGCAGGCTGC
Source organism: Desulfovibrio sp. (assembly GCA_031553235.1). GTDB lineage: Bacteria > Desulfobacterota > Desulfovibrionia > Desulfovibrionales > Desulfovibrionaceae > Frigididesulfovibrio. Next base: position 13,580 of record JAVBLS010000076.1, on the reverse strand, counting down.
TGCGCACGGCGTTCACGTCGTTGGTGACGTGCGACATGAGCACGCCCACCTGGGCGCCTTCATAGTAGCGCAGGGGCAGCATGACGATTTTGCGGTAGACCTCGTCGCGCAGCACCTCCAGCACCTTCAGGCCGCAATAGGACATGATGTAGTTCTGCAGCAGCTTGCCGCCGGCGTTGAGAAAGGTGATGCCGATAAAGGCGATGGGGATAAGCATGAGCATATCCCGGTTTTTGCTGACAAAGATGTCGTCCATGGCCGGCTTGACCAGCCAGGCCGTGGCCGCATCGGTCAGGCCGGCCAGGATCATGATTGCCACGGCCAGAATAATCAGACCGGTGTAGGGGCGGAAGTAGTTTACGCTGCGTCTGAGCAGTTCGCGGCTGCTCAAGACGCTCATGGGTTTGGGAGTTTTTTTTGCCATGTGTCGCCTTGGGAGGGATTTTGAAGGGCGAGGCACTATAGCTTAGGCCGGCACTGTGGGCAAGGGAGGGATTGCGGCCTGAGACAGCGTGATACTGCGTCAGGCTCGCTTCGGCCCTACCCCACCGGAAAAAACGATGCCTGACGAAGTATCACGCGAAACTGTCCCCAATATCTATTCGGCCACCACGAAATTGTTGGGGTAGCGGCCCGCCAGAGATCCCGCCGCCTCCTCGCCCTTTCTCAGGCTCGGGTAGGGGCCAATCTGTACGCGCCAGAAGCCCACGTTCTCGGCAAAGTAGGTGCGTGCGCCGAGCCCTTCGGCGTTGATTCTGCGCACCAGGTTGCGGGCATTGGCCTCCACACCGAAGGCCCCCACCTGCACGTAAAAGCGGCCGGTCAGATCGCCGTCCTTGAGGCCCGCCACAGTGCCGACGCTTTCCACAATCACCGGGGCTGTGCCGCTGCCGAGCATGCCGAGCTCTTCGGCGCCCTTGCGGGTCAGGTCGATGATCCGTTCGGCCACAAAGGGGCCGCGGTCGTTGACCCGCACCACGATGGAACGGCCGTTGCGCGTGTTGGTCACCCTGACCTGGGTGTTGAAGGGCAGCAACTTATGCGCCGCGGTCATGCCGTACATGTCGTAGCGCTCGCCGTTGGCGGTTTTTTTGCCGTGAAAGTCCGGCCCGTACCAGGAGGCGATGCCTTCTTCGCGAAAGCCGTGGGCCGAGAGCAGGGGATAGTAGGTGTGCCCCGCGATGGTGTAAGGCCTGGTGCCGGGCGCGCCTTTTTTCACCGGGCCGCGCTGGATGGGAGCGGTGGACTGCGGGCCGCCCAATGTGCAGCCCGTGATTGAACAGAAGAGTGCGAACAGGAGCAGAAGGCAGAGGAACCTGCCGGGATGGTTGAGCTTCGGCATGGCCGCAGCCTACGCAAAGAACCGCCAGGAGGCAACCGGCCGAGGGGGGTGGCCGGTTGCCTCTTGGCGGTGATTTTTAAATGGCCGGCAGAGCGGTTCGCCCCTGCTGTTCAAACTGTATGGCCGTGCCGTAACAGGTAAAAAATTTGCTGCCGTCGGGGTGGAAGGCCACGTTTTCCTGGTAGCCGATAATAGCCTGGGCACCTTTATTCACCGCCCGCGCGGCCATGCCGAAAAAAGTTTCTTCGGAATCGTAGCCCCGGCAGACCACCAGACCGAGTACCCGGCCGACCTTGCGATTTTCGTCCAGATCTGTGGTGGTGACAACGGGAAAACGGCCGGCCTGGAACAGTTCTTTGACCCGATCCAGGTTTTCCACCCGGCGTTCCTGGGGTTTCTTCTTTTTGTCTCCGCCAAGCAAAAACAACATGGGGACTCTCCTCGGTAAAATGCTCTGGTCGGTTCCGGCCGGTGCGCGGCACCGGTGCCGGATTTTATGCAAAATCCTTGCCGACACAATGTAAACATGCAGTTTATCAGGAAATTTCCTCACGGGCCCGCAAAGCGACCAGGCCTACCGGGCCGGATTTGCCGGATTTTTGACGTGCTGCACTCATCCACATGCGGGGTACGACAAAGGCATCAATGCCGGTCATACCGCTGCCGAGCACCGTTGCCGAGGCCTTCCGGCCGGTGCGTTTTGACGATTCTCTCACGGGGGATTTGACCTGAACCGGCTTCGGGGCTATGCTTTTTCGTTGAATGCTGCTGTTTTGGGAGGACTCATGGCCCGCGAATTCACGGAAAAAGAACGTGCGGTGCTGCGCATCGTGCAGAAAAATTTGCCCGATTCCCTCACTCCTTACGCCGACATTGCCCAAGCCGTGAGTCTTGGCGAAGGCGAGGTGCTCGATTTTTTGCGCCGGTTGAAGGAAGACGGGGCCATCCGGCGTTTCGGAGCCAGCCTGAAGCACCAGAAGGCCGGCTGGACCCACAACGCCATGGTGGCCTGGAAGGTCCGGCGGGAAGATGTTGACGCCATAGGCGCCAAGGCCTCCGAGCATCCGTTGATCTCCCATTGTTACTACCGTCCTTCGCCGGTCGAAGACTGGCCTTACGAGCTGTATACGATGATCCACGGTCGCAGCCCGGACGAGCACAAGACCGTGATTGAAGATCTCATGCGCCAAACGTCCCTGCGGGAATATGCCGTTCTGGAAAGCCTGCGGGAAATGAAGAAAACCTCCATGACCTATTTTTAAGGAGCCGCCATGTCGCGTTCGCACGAATTGTTCCAACGCGCCTGCCGGGTGATCCCCGGCGGCGTCAACAGCCCGGTGCGGGCCTGTCGCTCGGTGGGCTGCGAGCCCCTGTTCATCGTCTCGGGCAAGGGCGCGTATATAACCGACGCCGACGGCACAACCTATGTGGATTACGTCCAGTCCTGGGGCCCGCTGCTTCTGGGCCACGCCCACTCGGCCGTGACCAGGGCCGTGGTCGAGGCCGCCGCGCTCGGCACCAGCTTCGGCGCGCCCTGCGAGGCCGAGGTGGTGCTGGCGGAGATGGTTCTGGAAGCCCTGCCGAACATGGAAATGGTCCGCATGGTCAACTCGGGTACCGAGGCGGCCATGAGCGCCCTGCGCTTGGCCCGGGGCGTGACCGGCCGGGCCAAGGTGATCAAGTTTGACGGCGGCTACCACGGCCACGGCGACGCCTTTCTGGCCGCGGCCGGCTCCGGCGTGGCCACCCTGTCCATTCCCGGCACGCCGGGCGTGCCCGATGCCGTGGTGGCCGACACCCTGCTCGCGCCCTACAACGATCTGGACGCCCTGCGAGCGCTTTTTGAGCGCTTCGGCAAAGACATTGCCGCGGTCATCGTCGAGCCTGCCGCCGGCAACATGGGTCTGATCCTGCCCGAGCCCGGTTTTCTGCAGGGGCTGCGCGATCTGTGCACTCAGGCCGGCAGCCTGTTGATCATGGACGAGGTGATCACCGGCTTCCGCGCTTCGTACAATGGAGCCCAGGGCCGTTTCGGCCTGGACCCGGACGTCACGGTGCTCGGCAAGATCATCGGCGGCGGCCTGCCCGTGGGCGCCTATGCCGGCAAGCGGCGCTACATGGAGCAGATCGCCCCTCTGGGCGGCATCTACCAGGCGGGCACCCTTTCCGGAAACCCCCTGGCCATGGCGGCGGGCATCGCCGGGCTCAAGGTTCTGAAAGAGGCGGACTACGCCGGCCTGGAAAAGCGGGTGGAAGAACTCTGCGCGGATCTGGAAAACATTTTCCGGGCCAAGGGCATCGACGTGACCGTCAACCGCCTGGCGAGCATGTTCACCATTTTTTTCCGTCACGGGGCGGTGCGCAACTTTGCCGAGGCCAAGGCCTCGGACGTTGAGCGCTGGGCCCGCTTCTACCGCCATGCCCGCGCGGCCGGCGTGAACATGGCGCCCTCGGCTTTTGAGGTTTCCATGGTCAGCTTCGCCCACGGGACCGAAGACTTCAACGCCCTGCGCCGGGCGGCGGAAACCTTCGCCGGCTAGGCGCGATCTTTGTGGTTTCATATATCCGGCTGGACTTCCGGCCGGCCGCGTATGCACGGCCCTCCGCAATTGGTCTGGCCTCTGTCAGGTAGATAAAAAGGCCCCGGCAAGCGTAGATTAAGCGGCCGGCTTTCCCCGGTGAAGTACTGGGGAAAGCCGGCTGAACATTTTTGGGAACCGTTCCGTGTTGTAGAAACGGATATGTTCTTCGATCAGGGCACTAGAGCAGTTTACGTTTTAAATAGTCGCTTAACGGCGGGTAAAGCCCGCCTACGCCTATTTGGCTGCAAGGATTTGCCGACAAATCCTTGCGAGCATTTCAAGTGTGAAATGCTCTAAACGCCGGCTATTTTGACTTCCCTTACATCCGTCCTGCCTTGTGCGCGGGGCAAACGGGACTGAAATTTTCATGCCTGCTTTGCCCCGGCGTTTCGGCATCACTCCCACCGCAGCCTTCCCCAGGCCAATCCTTCACCGGGCGTCGGCAACGGCACGGCGCGCATGCTGATCTTGACCGTGGTCCGCGCCCCCGGGCTCCCGGCCGTGGGCGCGCCCGCGGTAAACACGGCCGTGCCGCCGGGGTCGCCGTCCGGTTTGGTCGCCGTCCGCAGGATCATGGCGAAGCCGGTGACGCTGCCTGCAAAGGTAAACACCCCGCCCGTGAAGTTCACCCCATGCCCGGCCGGCAGGGCGGCAATGGCTGCGGCTGCCGCATCGGCCAGGCTCACGGCCAGAATGCCGGCCGGGTCGGACACGGCCAGGCGCAGGCTCATGCTGTAGGTCGGCCGGTCCTCCGGCGCGAAGCCGGTCTGCCCGATCCGGAGAATGAATTGCCCGCCGTTGCCCACTGTGGCGCTCCCGGCACCGCTGCCCGTGGTCAGAGCCCAGACCGCGTCGGCCGGGGTCGTGCCTGTGGGGTCCGGGGCGGGCTCCCCGCCGGACTCTTTGGGCATGACCGCGCCAATGTAGGCGCCGCCCTCGCCGGCTTCTGCCAGGGCCATGTTTTGCGGGGTGTAGCCCTCGCGCAGCCAGGCAAGCATTTCCGGCACGCCGGCCGGGGCGATCAGGGCGGCTTTCTGCGTTTTGCTCCCGGCGTCGTAACCGTTTTTGCGCAACATCAGATCGTACAGATTGATATGGTCAGCGTTCGGCTTGCTCAAAATCATCGCGGCCCAGGTCTCGGGCGTGCGCGTGGGGTCGACGAACAGCGGGTCACCTATGGTAAGGTTGTGCGCGCCGTTGTCCACGTTGCCGTTGACGATGGGCACGCCCGGCCGGAACAGGCCGGACATGTTGTACTGGGCGTTGTAATCGGCGTCGACCGGGAAATTCGGCCCGGTGCTGCGGCAGAGATACGAGCCACCCTTGGCGGCCGCGAGGCAGACCTGCAGGTTGTTGCGCAGCAACATGCCCGTGCTCAGCGGCACCATGGGGTTGGTTTCGACCAGGGCCAGAGCGTTGGTAATTTCGGTACTGTGTGTGACCAGGGTATTGTTTCTGCCGAGCCAATTTTTCGGTGTGGTGACGGTGGTGTTGATCAGATCCCCATTGCCGATCATGATGCAGCCCTCGGTGCGCATGGCCGTATGCGCGGTGTTTGCGATGTGGGCGTTGGGCTCCGAGCCGCGCACCTCGATAAAGCAATCCACCAGCTCGGCGACGACAATCAGATGCGGATTGTTGTCGGACGGCGGCACAGGAGCGTTGTGCAGCACACAACGTTCGGCCCTGGAACCGTCCATGGTGTTCATCAGCACGTTGGCGTTGGTGTTGCTGATGCCGTTCGAGAGAAAACACTCCGTGTATATATCGGCAGATCTGTTGGTGCCGCAGGTGCAGTTGATCAGCGTCGTCCCCCGAAAATTCCACGGCCCCGGCACATACGGCACCCACGACGTTTTTTGGGCACTGTAATATACGGTGCAGTCGATGAAATTCCGCAGCCGCCCGGCGTCGTTCGCGGTGTTTTGCCCGGACATGCGGATTTCCCCGCAGTCGCGGAAATCGCAATTGCGGATGTCGAAATCGGTGTCCGCGCGGGTATTCGTGCTCCCAAAACCGACAAAGGAGCAGCCCGCGAACGTGCAGTGCTTTACGGCAATACTCGGGTAATGGCCGCCGATACCGGTTGCTCCGCCGTCGCAAGGAAACCGTTGCACGCCGGTTGTCTGGAACGAAACGTATTGCAGTTCGTAGTGGTTGCGGCCCTTGTTCGCCCCGGCCCAGGCCTCGAACGACAGCGAGCCCGTGACCCGCGCCCAATTGTCGGCCGTTGCCGTGGACCGCATCTTGCCGCAGCGCGGAATCACTGTGCCCGAGCCGGTCAGTTCGCCGCCCGGGCCAAAGGTAAACAAATAGTCGGAAAAGACGCTGGAACTCGCTGCCGTGCCCAGGGTCAGGATGAAGTCGCCAATGTCGAGTTTGCCGTTGATTGTCAGGGCCTTTTGCGGGTTGGTGTCGCCTGTCAGCATCACGGTGTGCCCGGCCGCGATGACCACATCGTCGGCCGGCACCGGCGCAACCCCGCCGAGCCAGGTGGCGCCGTCGGACCAATTGCCGGATTGCACAGAGGTAATCGTCGCCATGCCCGCCCCCTAACGAAGGTAAAAGGTCATGCACCCGGCGGCCGGGAAGCCGGAAATCCCGATATTCAGAAAGGCCGGGTAACCGGTGCAGGTCCAGGAACCGCCGCACTGTATTTCCGTGAGCGCCATAACAGTTACTCCTTTATGGGTGTGACCGGCAAGTTTACCCCGGCCGCCCGGTGTCAAGGTTCGCCGCAAGCCAGGCCGGCACGGCCGGGCCGCCGATGCAGCCTGTTGCCGCCAGGGCGGCCAGTTTGGCCTTTTCCACGGCAAAGCAGGCCGGGACGTGGGCCTGGAAGGCGGCGGCATATTCCGTAAACAAGCCTGCGTCCATGGGGGATAGGGCGCGCAGCCCATATACTGCCGGCACGGCCGCCAATTTCACCGGGGGCTCCTCGTCGTGCTCGTTTTTGGGTAAGGCCTGACAACCCCGCCGGCGGAAAGAAACGCTTCGTAGTGATCACCATGACATTTCCGGACAATTTGAGAGGGCCATTCAAGAAAACCATGTTCCTGTCGGAAATAAGCAGAAAAGAATATCCCCCCTCGAGAGATAGAGAGCCGGATATATTAGAGCAGTTTACGCTTAAAATAGTCGCTTAACGGCGGGCAAAGCCCGCCTACACCTATTTGGCGGCAAGAATTTGCCGACAAATCCTTGCGAGCATTTCAAGTGTGAAATGCTCGCAAGAATTTGCCGACAAATCCTTGCGAGCATTTCAAGTGTGAAATGCTCTAACGATTGTTTTTTCATCGAGAATAACCGTGTGGCCCGTGCCGTCCTTGGCCCGCAGGCTCCCCAGAAGCAGCGAGCCGGAACCTTCTACATTGAGGCCGCGGCCGGTGGAGTTGATATACGGAGTGACAGCGCGGATGGATTGGCAGGGCTTTCTGACCATTACAGAAGCGGCCGCCCTGCCACCTATCAAGAAGAATTTAAGCGAGTGGTGCTGGAAAAGCTTGAGCGGGCTCCACCCGATGGATTCGCACAATGGGATGGAACGCCATTCGCACAGGAGCTTGGATACTCAAAACATGCCATCTGGCGGCTCTTGCGTGAATAAAGACTCAGCCTTGCCCGCAAACGGTCATGGTGCATCGGCACTGACCCTGAGTTTGTGGCAAAAGCGGTAGATGTCGTTGGTTTGTATCTGCCTGACAACGAGAAAGCTCTTGCGCTCTGCGTCGATGAAAAACAAAACCTGCAAGGCATGGAATTCAGGGCGGGATATGCCGTAAGTTCCGATAAAAAACTTATACGCGGCCTGGAGAGTACCTGTAGCGGTATGGCTTGGCATTCTTACTCGGAAGTCTTTGCGCGGAGCTAGTTTTGCGAATACCGAAGCGCTTTGCGAGCACATAGGCAAGTTTATCGAGGCTTACAACCAGAACGCAAAACCTTTTGTCTGGAAAAAGCGGGAAGTCAGAGAGACTCAGCTTGCAAATAATGTGCGAAATTTTTGCATTTAGGCACTAGTGCACGTTCAGCAAGAACACAGCCACGCGATAGAGCGGCCGGCCCTGCGTCTCGGGGTAGGTGCGCCCGCCGTCGTTTGCATGGCGGGCCAGAACAAAGGATTCGGCGTGGGAACCGGGCTCGCGCGGAGGACAGTCGATCTGCTGCGTCCCTGATCCGCCCGCGAGGCCGGCCTGGTCACCCGTCGGCTTGGTCACGTTTCCCGGCTTGCAGCCGGAATCCGACCGCAGCGGCTGCCAGACAAAGCCTGTGCCCATCTGCACCGGCAGGCTCAAGGCCAAAGGCTCCCAAGACGCGGCCTTGGCCGGATATATGGTTATCTCCGCATTCGCCGGGACGGCGGGGATGTTCCAGGGCACAACGGCAATCTGCCCACCTTCCAGACGCAAAATCAGATCGCCGCTGCCGGCGGTCAGTTCGGCTCGGCCGTTCTTGCCGCTGACCGTGCCCGATCCCCATGAGGGTTCCAGGCGCACGCCTTCGAGAGGAAGGCCCGAGGCTTCAAAGGTTTTTATGGACAAAACGCCGGGCTGCCCGGGCTCGGGATCGGGATGGGCGCAGGCGGGCAGGATCAGACAGAGCAGAAGGGCAACTATGAGAATGCGCATGCGTCTCTCCTTTATTTCTGGCATTTCGGGCAAAAAACCGTGCTCCGTCCGGCCACGCGGGCGCCCTGCAGAGGCATTCCGCAACGCACGCAGGCCTGCCCGGCCCGGCCGTATACGGCAAAACAGTTCTGGAAGGCCCCGGCGTTGCCCTGGGCGTCGCGGTAATCGCGAATGGAGCTGCCGCATTCCTCAATGGACTTCTGCAGCACGGCCTGCAAAGCCTCGGCCAGGACGGTCAGCCGGGCGAGCGAGATCTCCCTGCCCCGGGCCGTGGGCGCGATGCCCGCCGCGAACAGCGATTCGTCCGCATAAATGTTGCCCGCTCCGGCCAGCACGGTCTGGTCCAGAACGGCCGCCTTGATTGCCCGGTTGCCTGCCTTCAGGCGCACGGCCAACTCCGCGGCCGGAGTTTCCAAGGGTTCCGGCCCCAGCTTGGCCCAAAAATCCCAAAGCGGCAATGATTCGTGCGGCATGATGCGGCAATAGCCGAACGTTCGGGTGTCGTCGAAAAACAGCCGGCCGGAGGGCTGGGATTGGGGCTCCGTCCCGGCCGCATCGGCTTCCGTCAGATCGAAGATCAAGCGGGTATGCTTGAGCGGAGCGGTCCCCGGCGAATGGACGAAAAAGCTGCCGGTCATTTTCAAGTGGAAGGCCGCGACCAAAGGCGGACTGTTGGCCGGTTCCAGGTCCAGCAGGGCCAGCTTGGCCCGCCGGCGCACGGCCGCGATGCGCGCGCCTGCAAGCAGCGGCAGAAACTCCGCCCCGGCCTGCAGGGTTTTGGGCAGCAACACCTGCACCCCGGTGATCTTCCGGCCGGCCACCTGCGGCCGCAGGGTGCGGACAATGGTTTCCACTTCAGGCAGTTCGGGCATGGGAGTCTCCAGGGGGGATGGAGCAAATCGGCTTTAAAAAGTTCATTCGCTCCGGCGGCCGCGCAGGCGGGCGCATGAGCGTCCATACTGCCTTAAAGGGGCTGTTCCCACAAGCGTGGGCCGTTCACTCAAGCGGCCGCCCCTGAGGGACGGCCGCTTTGGTTGCAGGTGTTTTTCGGCACAAAAGCCGTAGTTGGGGCTTGGTCCCTAGAAGTTGTAGCTCAGCGTCCCCATGACCTGGTTGCCGCCGTAGTAACTTTCCATATAGTAATCGTAGTCCAGCCCGAGGGTGAGGTTTTGCCCAACCTTCCAGGCGACGCCCGCACCCAGACTGCCCGCGTTGCGGTCGGTGTCTTGGCCGTCGGTGTTGAAGGCGATGTCCGAGTCGTCCACGCCTGTGGAGTGCAGGGTGGCTTCGGTGTCCAGGAACTCATGGTAGTACTTGCCCCGGGCTTGCAGGCTGACGGTCTGCGTGGCCTGCCAGGTGGCCGCGAGGCCGGCCCAGCCGCGCAGGGAGTTGAACTCGTCGGCGTTGACGTCCAGGGCCAGGCCGTGGCCGTCTTCGCTGTAGCTGTCCATGTTCACATAGGTGTAATCCAGGCCCAGGCCCGGGGTCAGGGTGAAGCCGCCAAAGCGGAAATCGTTGTTCAGCAGTGCCCCTGCCGTGAACACGTCGGCTGTGGGCGAGGAGTTGTGTTCGGCGCCGTAAGTGTCTTCACGGTCCTGGTCAAAGAGGTAGCGGCTGTAGCCGACATGCGCTTCAACCCAGGGCTTCAGCCCCAGCAGGTGGAATTGTGTGCCCAAACCACCGGTCAGGCCCAGGGTATCGGCCGACATATCGTAGTCCGAAGCGCTCATGTCGCTGTGGAAGTAATGCCCGCTCAGGCCTACGGTCACGGGGCCGGTATTGGTTGCCGCACCGAAGGACAGTCCATAGTAGTTTTCGTCGAGATCCGAGAATTGGCCGTTCTGGTTGCGTTGCGTGCCTACCTGATAGAAGGGTTGCACCCAGGTGTGCATGCCGAGAGCGTTCAGCCCCGAAGTGGACTGGACGCTCGGCGCCGCAACGGCGCCGGGTTTACCGGCGGCCTGCAGTTGCGAAGAGAAGATATCGCCGATGGTCTGCATTTCGCGCACGATCATGCTGAAAGCCGCTGTAGCCGCCTGGGGCGTATCCTTTCTGCTGTCCCTGTCGGTGGTCTGTTGCAGCGCCTGCAGGCTGGGCGAGTTCTCGGCCTGCATCAGCACTCCGGTCCAGGGGTTGTTGAGCACGTCTTCGGAGGGAAGCGCTCCGTCGGAAGATGTTTCCAGGGCCTGTTCAAGCGAGCTGAACATGTTTTGGCTGTTGCCGCCGGTCAGGTCGGAGGTGTAGTTGTCGCGCGCGACCGTGACCGATTCGGTGCCGGTCGATGCATCTTGCGTAAAGTCGTAGCTCAGCACCGGGCCGTTCATGTCCGTGAAGTCGCCGTTGAAGGATGCGGCGTTACTGATGAAGCCGGTTTCGGTGTAGGATTGCCCCAGGCCCAGATTCAGGGATCGGGTGTCGATGACCTGCGCGTTGGGGCTGATATCGGCGTCGCCTTTGCCGCCGAGGTCGATGTAGCCGCCGTTCAGAACCAGGGTGGAATCGGTGTTGAACGTCATCGTCCCGGTTGAATACAGCGCGGCCTGTTCCGTAGAAAAGTCTCCCATGCCGTCCAGGATCAATTCGCCGTTGTTGATGAAACCGCCGGTGGCTTCAATGCCGTAACCGCCGGCGGACGCTTTGCCGGCGGTTGCGCCGACCACTCCGTTATTCGTGAATATGCCGCCAAGAAAAACGCCGTCACTGCCGCTGCCTGAGGCGGCATTGCCCCCCCTGGCATCCAGCGTGCCGTAATTCTCGAAATCGCCGGAAGACTTGATGCCGTTGCCGCCCTGGTTGCCGCCGTTGGTGGTGTCTCCCCCTATGGCGGTGACTGTGCCGTAGTTGGCAAAAAAGTCCGTTTCAATGCCGTAACCGCCCTTGCCGTTGTTCGTGCTCACTCCGCCAACGGCATTAACGGTTCCATAATTGGTGAAACTGGCGGCATCAATTCCCGAGCCGCCTCGGCTGCCGCTGCCGCCTGCTCCGCCGTTGCCCGCGGCACCGGTGCTGCCGCTGCCGCCGCCGATGGCGAGGACGGCCCCGGAGTTGGTAAAGGCCCCGGTCGTGATGCCGTTGCCCGCGTTGCCGCCGTCGCCGGCGGCTGCGTCATTGGCGTCGCCGCCGTTGCCGCCGTTGCCGCCTGCGGAAACAACGGTTCCGTAGTTGGCGAACGTCGTGGACAAAATGCCGCTGCCGGCATTGCCGGCAGCGCCCGCGTTGCCGCCTGCGCCGCTGCCGGAGGTGGCGTCGATGCCTCCGTTGCCGCCCGTACCTCCGTTGCCGCCCGTGGAGAAGACGGTACCCTGGTTGGTAAACGTCCCGGAGATGATGCCGTTGCCGGCATTGGCGCCGTTGCCGCCTGTGCCTCCGTTGCCGCCGTTGCCGCCGTTGCCGCCTATTCCGCCGTAGGCGTGGTCGCCTGTGCCGCCGGTACCGCTTGTGCCGGCCATGCCTGCCGTTCCGCCGTTACCTCCGTTGCCGCCGTTGCCGCCATTGCCGCCGGTGGTGTGGATGATGCCGGCATTGTTGAATGCGGCCGAGGTCGCGAAGCCGGCATCGCCGCTGCCGCCTGCGCCGCCGTTGCCGCCATTGCCGCCGATACCGCCTCGCCCGCCATAGCCGCCGTAGGCGTAGTCGTCTGTGCCGCCTTGGCCGCCTTGACCGCCCTGGCCGCCGTTGCCGCCGTTGCCGCCGCTGCCGCCGTTGCCGCCGTTGCCGCCGGCATAGCTGTCGCCGTTGTGGCTGCCGGCGTTGCCGGCGTTGCCGTCCTGGCCGTTATCGCCGTTGCCGGCAGTGCCGCCGGTGCCGCCGGTGCCGCCGGTGTAGGCGCCGGAGCCGCCGGCGAAGCCGGCGCTGCCGCTGCCGCCGGTTTGACCTTTGCCGCCGGTGCCGGCTCCAAGCCGGCTTGCGGCCACGGCCCCGGGTGCTTGAGCCGGGCTTGCCATGTGCGCCCGGGCGGGCACGGAAAAGCCCAGGCACAGGGCCAGGGCCAGGGCCGGAATACCCGCTTGAACGGCCAGCTTCCGGCTGAAAAGATCAAAAAAAGTTTTTTTGACGCAACGAATATGCAATTCCATGATTTTATCCTTTGCCTAAATTGAAGAACGCCTGTGTCTCGCTATTTTATATGCATTTATTCATTTGTGTCGTTGTATTTTTCGCCTCCTGCTATTTATTCATGATGTATTGTGCATATATTTATAAATATATAAAAATATGGTATATTAATTATTTATCTATATATCGGGAAATGTCTTTTCATGGTGATTTTTTAATGTATTGTCAGGATATTGAAAATAAAATATCAACTATATATTTTCCTTTTTCATAAAATGCACAACTTGGTTTCATACTGCAGGGCATGAGAAAAAGATGTTGCTTGTCTTTTATGTGCTGTAAAGGCAAGCAGCATGTGATTCGTCACCACGGCTGAAAAACAATAGTAAAAAATAGTAAATAGTCAATATACAAGATTAAAATAGTCTTAATTAAAAAAATTGTATTATATATACATCGCAATCTGACCCATTTTCAAAAAATACTCACGACGACAGTAGCTATTGCTGTTTATTGTATTTGTAGATGTGCAAAAAAATAATATGATAAATAGATTTGTCATGAGGCTCGGACTACACACCGGAGCGCTCAGTCCATCGTGCGGGCGGCCTTCAGACAGTGCGGGCGCGAGATGATTTATTGTTCTCCGACAGGGAAGATGAGCTCTTTATGAAGGGAGCGTACTTTTGGTGCTCGACGGGATACAAGGCGAAATCCGACGCAGTCGGGGGCGAAAAAAGCGCTCGTGCCGGCGCCGGCCAGAAATTGTGGATCAACTGTGGGGTGCCGGGTATGTTCTTGTCGGGGAATGAGCCGAAGGGAGTCGGCTGTGCCGGGAGCATTGGCGAAAACCGATTGGCTGCCAATTGTACTGGGCCGGGGCAGTTGCATTTTGAGAAGGCGCAATAGGGAGGGGGGAGCATTTAGGCCCACCAACAACCCCCATTAGAAGGGATTTTAATTAAATTTTTA
>JAVBLS010000020.1:0-40800 GCA_031553235.1 Desulfovibrio sp. | reverse complement strand
CCCACCTCCACCCCCCCGGGCCGCGCCGCGCCCCCCACGGGCGCCCCCCCTCCGGCGGGGGGGGGCCCCGCGCGGGCGCCCGGGGCGGGGCGTAAGCAAAAAACAATGTCGGGGCTCTGAGCCTGGGACCGCGCTCCCCGGCGGGGGTGCGCCCGGAATACGGTTCCGGCTCGAAGCGAGTGCCGGCCGAGCGTCATCAGCAAGCCGGGCCGAGCGTCAGTTCGAAATACCGCTCCATGCGCGCCCCGAAGCTCAGCTTGAACCAGCCCCGGCGCGGGCTGTTCACACCCTCCAGGTCCACGCATTGGACGCCGTCGCGGCTGAGCGCCGTAAAAGCGTCCCAGAGCACGGCCGATCCGCAGTGCGAATCACGCAGGGCCGGGTCGCCGGCCCCAAAGAGGTAGCAGGCCGCGAGCGGGCCGTTGCCGGAACGCCGGTCGTCCAGGCCCATGACGGCCATGGCCCCGATTTCTCCCCGGGCTGTGCGCGAGGCGAACATCCGGGCCAGGCCGTTGTCCAGCAGGGCTTCGAGCAGGTTGCGCATGGCCGCGAGTTCCGTTTCGGGCACGACGATGTCCTGGCGGGCCATGGTCATGGCGTAGTAGCGAACGAATTCCTCGGGCAGGGCCGTTTCTTCTGTGCCCACGCCCTTTTTGCGGGCATAGCGCACTTCCTGCCGGCGGGCCGCCGAGCATCGGGCGAACAGGCCGGTGTCCTCGGGGCTTTGGGCCGCGCCCAGATCGCCGATATCCACCCAGGCCGTGTAGCGCAGGTCGGCGCGATAACGCGGCGCGTCGTCCCGGCCGTAATTGTGCCAGAGAAAGGGGCGGATATCTTCCACAGCCGGGGACAGGGCCAGTTCGACGCTTTCGTAGAGCGTCGGCAGGTCCGCAGCCACGGTCCGGCACACGGCAAAGCGTTCGGAGGTGATTTGGGCCAGGTTCTGCCTGTGGGCCGGCTTGGGCAAAAGCACGCCCGCGTAAACCACCAGGGGGTGGAGCACGGCCCGCGTCCGGTCGGGCGATTCCGTGACCAGCAGGCCGCCGCGCGTTTCGTTGTTGCGCTTGCAGAGGTAGACGGAAAACGGGCCGGGCAGGGCTTCAAGATAGGCCGAGCGGGCATAGAGCGTGCCCGAGGACGAGGCCGCCGCCAGGGCGTCCCAGGCCGGGCCGAGGGTTGTTTTTTCCAGGCGAAAGGCGTCATCGGACATGGGCGTCTCCGCTGTGCTTCAGGAAAGCGGCGCGCTCCCGGCGCGCGTTGCGTCGAGGTTCTCGCGGGCCAGGCCGATGAGGTCGCGGGCCGCGACAAAGCCGGCCCGGGAGGTGCCGGCGGGGGTCACATCGTCCTTGCCGGACCGGATGCCCCGGATGTGCGGGCCGGTCTTGCCGTTCTCGGGCTTGGCTTCACGGCCCTCAAACGGCCGTGGGCAGGCCAGGCGGCGCAGCAGGCCTTTTTCTTCCAGCACGGCGGCCATGGCCAGAAGATCCGCCAACGACGCGCCGGTTCGGGCCTGGATGCTTTGCAGCGAGGTTTGCCCGTCGCACAGGCAGAGCAGCCAGAGGCAGTGATCCAGGGTGCCGGCCGCCGTGCCCGGCAAAAAGGCGCCGCCGCCCGCCGGGTACAGGCCATAGGGTGAGAGCATGGTTTCGCAGTAAGGCTGGGTGGTTTGATAAAAAATGTCCGCCTCAAGAATTTCCAGGGCGCGCAGGTGGATATCCAGATTTTGCGCCAGGGCCTGGGTGTCGATGAAGTCCAGGTTGTCCAGCGAGGTGTGGTATTCGGGATATTCGTAATACTTGTCCTTGCAGATCGAAACCATGTTCAGGCGAAAGCCGGGGCTGGAATATTGGCGCTCGTCGCTGCCGTGGGGGTCAAAGGGATGGCGCAGGGGGGCAATCTCCTTTTCGGCAAAGGCTTCTTCCACGGCCCGGTTGATCCGGTGTTCCGGGTTGAAGGCGGCCTTGTAGCCAAAGGGACCGGGTCCGGCCGTGCAGGTGACCACAAAGCCGCAGTCCATGCGCTGCAGGGCGGCCTGGTTGTGGGCCGCGTGGGCGATGGCCCCGATGGTCTCGGGCAGAAAAAGGATGCGGTAACTGTACAGGTTGTCGCGCTGCCGCAGGGCGCGGGCCAGAAAGGCCGTGAGCACCACGCCGCTCAAGTTGTCGTTGGCCAGCGAGGGGTGGCAGAGGTAGCTGGAGATCAGCACCTCGTAATCGGTGCGGCCGGGAATGCGGCACTCGCCCACGCTCAGGGAGCCGGGGGCCAGATCGGTGTCGATCTGGACCTCAAAGGGCGTATTGTCGGGCAAGCCGGCGAAAAATTCGCAATAGTCGTTCCAACTCAGGCAAAAGCCCCAATCGCGCCGGTAATAGCTGGTGCGGTAAGGCACGGCATCGGGCAGATCTTGGCGAAAATGCAGGTGCGGGCGCAGTTCGGCCAGGCTGAACCAACCGTGCACCGGCTCGGAATAGCCGACCAGGTGCAGGTTGCTCTCGGCGAAGTCGAGCAGCACCCGGCCCGTGGCGTCGAGCAGCCGGGCCGAACGCGGCGTCCATTCCGGCGGGATGGTCCAGTTGTAGACCGGCGTGCCGCTGGGGTATTCGTGCACTTCGAGGGGGACAATTTCGGACAGGATACGCAGCGTTTCACGGTTGCCGGGGCCGGTGAGGCTGCGGCAGATGGGAAAGAGGCGCCGCAGCAGCGCCTCGATTTCGGCGTGCTCGGCCAACGGGGGAAAGGCGTTTACGGCCTGCTCTGTATAAGGAAAAGACGAAAGACTCATGCGCAACTCCGGTTTTATCGGAGAAGGAAGGTAATGCTTCTCCCTCCGGATTGCAGTGAGAATATTTATTATATTTATCAAGCATCCGCGTCGTGAGAACGGCCGGCCGTTTTCACTGTTCGGCCGTTTCGGTTGCCCTGGCTTCATCCTCCAAGGATCTGGCGATTTTATCCACATTCAGGCTGCGGGCCATGGCGTCGAAAATGCGCCTGTAGGCCCCGCCAAGGTGATAAATCTCGTCGTGCGTCCCCGACTCGACAATGCGCCCGGCTTCCATGACGCAGATGCGGTCGGCGTCGATGATCTGCGAGATGCTGTGCGAGATGATCACCACGGTGCGGTTTTGCTTGATGGCGTCCATGCTGCTTTTGATCTGCTCCATGGAAACGGCGTCAAGGCTGGCCGTGGGTTCGTCCAGAAAGATGATCGGAGGGTCTTTCAAGAACATCCGGGCAATGGCGATTTTCTGCTGCTGGCCGCCGGAAAGATCCGGCGCGAAGGTTTCATATCGTTGCGGCATGGCCATGATCTGCTCATGGATATGCGACTTCTTGGCCGCTTCGACGACTTCGTCGCGGCCGGCCTCGGGGTTGCCGTAGCGGATGTTTTCTTCGACGCTGCCGTTGAAGATGTGGTTTTTCTGCAGCACCAGGCCGATGCCCGCGCGCACCGCCGTGGTGTCGTAGTCTTCAAGGGGCACGCCGTCCAGGGTGATTTGGCCGGAATCCGGCTGGTGGAATTTGTCCAGCAGGTTGATCAGGGTGCTTTTGCCCGCCCCGGAAAGCCCGACCAGGGCGGTGATCCGCCCGGGCAGGATCTCCATGTCGATATTGCGCAACGTGGGCGAGGCGTTGCCCGGGTAAGTGAAGCTCACGTCCCGCAGCCGGAATTCCCCGCGCAGCCGCTTCGGCCGGTAGCTGCCGCTGCGCTCCACCTGGTGTTCCGCGTGCAGGATCTCGAAAAAGCCTTCCGAATAGGTCAGGGCGCTGTTCATCTGGTTGTAGAGCAGGTGCAGCCGGCGGATGGGCGCGGTGACGTTGCTGTAGAGCAGGATATGGAACATGATCGAGCCGGTGCTCATTTGCCCGCTGAGCACGAAGTAGGTGGTCAGCAGGATGATCGCCACCATGCCGATCTGTTCGATGAAGCTCTTCAGCCCGTCAAACAGGAAGCCGACCTTGCGGATCTTCATCTGTTCGTCGGTCAGGTCGGTCTGCAGTTCCAACTGCTTTTTCTCTTCAATATCCTCGCGCAGGAACGACTTGATCACCGGGATCGATTCCAGAATGCTCAAAATGCCCTGGCTCTTGTTTTCGCGCAGCCGGCGGATGCGCCGGTAGGCCCCGCCGAGCCTGTCGGCCTGCACGCGGCTGACGTAGTAATAGAACGGCACGGTGCAGAAGCCGAGCAGTCCGACGTAAAAGTTGGCGTGGAACATGACCAGCAGGGCCACCAGCGAATTGGCGAACAACGGCAGGATGTCGATGAAAAAATTCTGGACCAGGCGAGTCAGGTTGTCGATGCCCTGGTCGATTCTGGTTTGCAGCTTGCCGGGCTGGTTGCCGCCGGCGGTGTAGAAGGCCAGCCGGTAGGTCAGGATGCGCTCGATGACGGTCTGGGAGAGGTCGTGGGCGATGTCGATACGCAGTTTTTCGCCGTAATACTTCTGCCCGAACTGGATAAAGATGTTCAGCAGTTCCTTGCCGATCAGGATGGCCGCGATCATCGCCAGCAGGCCCAAGCCGTCGTACAGGCTTTTGTGGGCCTTGAGCAGGCCGTCGATGGAGTCGACCGCGTAGCGCAGCACCCAGGCGTTGACCTGGGCCGTGAGCGAGCCGGCGCAGGTCAGCAGCACGGCCAGGGCCACGGCCGGACGGTAGGGCGCCACATACGGCCGGATATTGCGGAACAGCTGGAACAGGGTCATAAGGCAACCAGAATACCGCGGCAAGCGGCCTGAGGGAAGAGGGGCGGACCGGCCGGGAGCCACGGAATTTCGGAAAGCCCTTTTCCATAAACGCCGCAGGCGCCGGCCCGCAGGGCCGTATTCCCGCATGGGACGTGCGGGAGCCCACGCGGAATGAGGGGCCGGGATTTGAAAGTCGCGATTGAATGACCCGCTTTCGGCGTACCGCGACCCGCGGCCCCGGCCTTTATCTTTTCGCCGCCATCCCGACCCCCAAAGCAAAAGCCCTTTCGAGATCCTTCGGAAAGACCTCGGCCCGGCGCCGCAGTTTGCCGGGCGCGTCCCAGCGGGTCATGGCATATTTGCCGTAATCGGGCACATGCAGGGTGTCGCAGCACAGGAAGACCTCGCACGTGGCAAAGAGCCGGTCCATGGTTTCTTTGGAGACCTTGAGGGCAGAGCTTTTGCCGCTCGCGGCCAGCTCCTCTTCCTTGACGTGCATGGTGTAGACCAGGGCAGCGGCCTTTTTGCGCGGCGCGGCCGAGGGTTGTTCCAGGCTGAAGGTGGTGTATTGGTACCACAGTCGCTCCATGAAGGCCCGCATTTCGGCCGATTCCGTGCCGAAATACAGGGGTGAGCCCAGCACCAGGGCATCTGCTTCGTGGGCTTTTTGCAGCAGCGGCGTCAGCTCGTCCCGCAGGGCGCAGCGGCCGTAGGAGATCCCGCCCGGTTCCTTGCAGCGGAAACAGTTGATGCAGCCCTTGTAGGAAAGGCCGATCAGGTGGACGAGTTCCGTTTCCGCCCCGGCACTCCGCGCGCCTTCGGCGATCTTTTCCAGAATCGCGGCCGTGTTCATGTTTTTGCGGGGGCTGCCGTTGATGAGGAGGATATTCATGCCGCGGTCCTTTTGAGATGTCGGTCGGGGCCGCTCCGCTGCGCGGGCCGGCGGGGTATAGGCACGCGCGCGTCATTGGAGTACAAAGCCGGAACCCGCGCTTTCCGGCGGGTTATGGTCCGGGCACACGGTTCCGGCGCGAAGCGGGTGGTCCACAGGAGGTGGACCCAAGCGGCATCATAAAAAGGAACGGCATCATGATCAACTCCATAGCGGCCATATGCGCGGGCGCCTCCCTTGGAGCCCTGCTGCGCTGGGTTCTCGGCATGGCCCTGAACGCGATCTATCCGGCCATTCCCCTGGGCACGCTGGCGGCCAACTGGCTGGGCGGCTATATCATCGGGACGGCTCTGAGCGTGTTCGCCTCTTTCCCCGGCATCGCCCCCGAATGGCGCCTGTTTGTTCTCACCGGTTTTCTCGGCGCGCTGACCACCTTTTCGACCTTTTCCGCCGAAGTGGGAGCGTTGCTGGAAGAGCAACGCTTTCTCCTGGCCGGAACCTCGATAGCCCTGCACGTCTGCGGCTCGTTGGCGGCGCTGTTTTTAGGCATGGGAACGTTCGCTTTGGTCCGGCACCTTATGCGTTAGAGCAGGCAACATTGGAAATGTTCATCTGCTCCGACGGCCGCGCAAGCGGACCGCGGCCCGCGCCTGTGCGCGGCATGGTTTTGTTTCTCCGCCGGTGCGGCGGCCGAATAACCTTCGCCGCTTTGTTTTGCTTGCGGGTTCGTTCGGAAGTCTGCCGGCAATATGGTTTCATGAACAATTTCAAAATGAAATTGCAGCGAAAAAACACCGCTTCCTTGTCCCCGGCGCGGGAGGCGTTATGTAAAAACAGTCCCCGGGCGCGCCCGCACAAGATTTCTGTCGGTTTTTTCCCTCTTCCTTGCTCCGAGCCGCCGGGCTGCGGCTTTTGGGCGAGGTTGACGGAGAATGCGGGAGCGATGCGTGGAAAGTGCAAGATCAACAAACAGAAAGCCGCGAGGCAGCCATGCTGAATACTTTCAAACTTGCCGGCCATGACGGGCCGCGGCGTTCCATAAACGAGCTGCGCAACGTGGGAGCCTTTCTTTTTGAATTCGTGAAACACCCGACCACTGTGGGGTCCATTTGTCCGAGCGGCGCCGCCCTGACCAACCGGCTGGTCGGCGGGGTTTCCAGAGAAGACGACGGTTTGGTCGTAGATCTTGGCGCCGGGCCCGGGCCGGTCAGCGCCCGCATGCTGCGTTCGGGCATTGCCGGGGATAGAATCATCGCCGTTGAAACCATGGGCGTTTTCAAGGAAATTTTTACGGCCAGGTGCCCCGGCGTGCGCTTTGTCGTTGCCGACGCCAGAAATCTGAAAACGATTCTGGACCGGGAGGCGCCGGGGCAAAAGATCTCCGCGGTGGTTTCTTCACTGCCCTTCAGGACGCTGGGGCCGCGGCTCACCGAAGAGATCCTGCGGGAAGTGCGTCTGGTCTTGCGGGAAAGAGGGGGCGTGCTTGTTCAGTACAGCTATGCGCTGTGGCTCAAGTATCCCTTGCGGAAAAACGGGTTTGCGCCCGGCCCGGCTTCAGTGGTATGGAGAAACCTGCCCCCGGCGCGCGTGGAGTCGTACCGGCCGCAGCCCGACCCTCTGCCACGCGAAAACGGCCCCCGGTCGGCGGCATAAGAAGGCTTGCGCGAAAAAACTTTCTCCCCGTGAGTTATTCGTAAGATGGGAATGGTGAACCGCGCTTGACCGGGAAATGAAAGCCGAAAAACCCGATTATCGGAGGATGCCATGACCGCAAAAAACAGGTTCGCAAGCGCCGGCCCCAAAAGACGGCGGGCTTTCGCTCTTGCCTTGGCCCTTGCGTTGCCGCTCGTCCTTGGAGCCGGGCAGGCTTTGGCCAAAAACGGCACGGACACCGGCGGCTACACCGGCCCCGGCCCCGACCTGGTGACGGTGGCGCAGGCCAGGGACATGGGCGACGACGCCAGGGTCGCGCTCAAGGGGAATATTGTCCAGAGCCTTGGCGGGGAAGACTATGTGTTCAAGGATGCCACCGGAACCATCACCATTGAGATCGACGGCAAAAGGTGGCAGGGCCGGAGTATCGGGCCTGAAGATCTCGTGGAAATTCACGGCGAGGTCGACAAGGGCTGGTCGGAGGAGAAGATTGAGGTCAAGCGGATAATCAAACGCTGAGGTGCGCCGGCCGGGACTCTTCAACGGCCGCCCGCATTCGGAGAATTTTTATTCTCCGGCCACGTCAAACGGCTTTTTCACGAGGGGAGCAGACCGCAAGATGTGGGTCCGATCGGCATGCGCACTTGACACGGCCTGGGGGGGCGGGTGTTTTAAAAACGGGTGGATTACCGCGTCAGGTGAGGGATGCGGCCCCTTTTGCCCGGGAATGTGGACTCTGATGGTCCTCGCCCGGAGCAAAAGGGGCCGCCCGACGCAGCATCACGCGGAAAGACGCCCGTTCAGTTATCCGCCCAAATACGCTTCCTTGACCTGCGGATCGTGCAGCAGCGCCTTGCCCTCACCTTCCAGCACCACCGTGCCGGTTTCCAGGATATAGGCGTGATGGGCGACCGAAAGCGCGGCAAAGGCGTTCTGCTCGATGAGCAGCACGGTCTTGCCCATGGCGTTGACCTTCTTGATGATCTCGAAGATTTCCTTGACCAGTATGGGCGCGAGGCCCAGCGAGGGCTCGTCGAGCATGACCAGCTCGGGGTTGGACATCAGCGCCCGGCCCACGGCCAGCATCTGCTGTTCGCCGCCGGAGAGGGTGCCGCCGCGCTGCCAGGCGCGTTCCTTGAGGCGCGGGAACAGGGAATAGACCCAGTCCATGTCTTTGGCGATGCCGTTTTTGTCCGAGCGGATATAGGCGCCCAGGCGCAGGTTTTCGGCCACGGTCAGGTGGGGCAGAATGCGCCGGCCCTCGGGGCTCAGGGCGATGCCGGCATGGACGATGTCTTCGGGCGGCCGGCCCAGGATATTTTTGCCCTTGAACAGAATCTGCCCGGTGGCCGATTTGACCAGCCCGGCGATGGTCCGCACGGTGCTGCTCTTGCCGGCTCCGTTGGCGCCGATCAGGGTGACGATGCCGCCCTTGGGAATGGACAGGGAGATGCCCTTGACGGCGTGGATGCCGCCGTAGGAAACGTGCAGATCCTTGATCTCAAGCATTGTTCAGATACTCCTCGCCGAGGTAGGCTTCGATCACCCGGGGGTTGCTGCGAATGGCGTCGGGCCCGCCTTCGGCGATGCGGATGCCGTATTCCAGCACCCAGATGTGGCTGCACACGCCCATGACCACCTTCATGTCGTGCTCGATGAGCAGAATGGTCAGGTTGAACAGATCCCGGATGCGCCGGATCAGGCCCATGAGCTCGGCGCTTTCCTGCGGATTCATGCCGGCGGCCGGCTCGTCCAGGAGCAGGAACGAGGGGTTGGTGGCCAGCGCCCGGGCGATTTCGAGCCGGCGCTGGGCCCCGTAGGGCAGGGCCCCGGCGGGCAGGTGGGCGACGGCCGAAAGCCCGAGCAGATCGAGCAGCTCGCGGCCGCGCTCGCGCAGTTTTTTGTCCCTGCCGTGGTGCAGCATGAACATGGGCTGCCACCAGGGGGTCTTCAGGTGGGCGTTGCCGCCGACCATGACGTTTTGCAGGGCCGAGGCCGTGTCGAACAGGCGGATGTTCTGGAAGGTGCGGGCAATGCCGGCCCCGCAGATGCGATAGGGCGCCCGGCCGGTGATTTCGCAGCTGTTGAAGGTCACGCTGCCGGCCGTGGGCTTGTAAAAGCCGGTGATCATGTTGAAGACCGTGGTCTTGCCCGCGCCGTTGGGGCCGATCAGCCCGGTGACCGCGCCGCGCGGCACGGCCATGTTCAGGTCGGCGACGGCCGTCAGGCCGCCGAAGCGCATGGTCACGCCCTTCAGTTCCAGGGCCGGGCCCATGCCGTTCCCCTTGGGTGCCGAGGCCGCGTCCATGCCGTTCCCTTTCAATTCAGAGGCCGCGCTCATGACGCTCCCCCTTTTTGGGCCTTGCTTCGGAACAGCCCGAGCAGCCGGCCCCACGAGAATTCCCGCATGCCCATGATTCCGGTGCGTTTGAACAGGATGATGGCCATGAGCAGAATCGAGAAGATCACCATGCGCATGCCGGGAATGCCGGGAATCTCGAAGTGGCCGATGTCGATGGGGCTTTCGACGATGCGCAGCCATTCGAGCATCACGGTGATCACCACGCTGCCGATGATGCTGCCGGTGACTGAGCCGAGGCCCCCGGCCACGACGATCATCAGCACGTTGAAGGTCAGCAGGAAGGTGAACATCTTGGGATCGATGGTCGAGATCAGCACGCCGGTGAGCGCGCCGCCCACGCCGGCGAAAAAGGCCCCGATGCTGAAGGAGAGCACCCGGTAGAAAAAGGTGTTCACGCCCATGGTCCGGGCGGCGATCTCGTCGTCGCGGATGGCCTTGAACACGTTGCCCACGTTGCTGCGCATCAGGGTGACGATGAAGTAGAGGGTAAAGAGCAGCCAGCCGTAATACCACCAGGTGCCCGAGTTGCCGGGCGGGAAGGCCTGAATGCCCTTGATGCCCAGCGAACCGTTGGTGAAGGGCGTGGCGTTGACGATGACCACCCGAATAATCTCGGCAAAGCCCAGGGTGGCGATGCCCAGGTAGTCGCCGCCCAGGCGCAGCACCGGCACGGCGATGACGATGCCGAGCAGGGCCGCGGCCAGGCCCCCGGCCAGGACCGCGAAGAAGAAGGGCAGGGAGATGTCGGCGATCAGCGGGTGCACGGGCTCGAGAATCCACATGGCCTGCTTCTGGTCGGGCGTGAGCAGGAATATTGTGCAGACATAGGCGCCTATGGCCATGAAGCCGGCGTGGCCCAGGGAGAACATGCCGGTGAAGCCGTAGATCAGGTTCAAGGAAAGGGCCAGAATGGCGTTGATGGCCACCAGGTTGAGCACCTGCACGCCGTAGCCGTCGAGGAAGTGTGGGGCGAATTCCAGAAACACGCCGAGCAGGACCACGGCCAGACAGGTCAGCGCCGTGTCGCGCAGGGTGGTCGGGGCCGGGGCCGGCCGCGCTGTCGCGGCGTTTGCGGCGGCAATCATATCTTGTCCTCCAGCTTTTCACCCAGAATGCCGGTGGGCCGGCAGAGCAGAATGACGATCAGCAGCACAAAGGCAAAGGCATCGCGATAGCCCGAGAGCGTCGGGTAAAAGGCCACCACCAGAATTTCGATGAACCCGAGCAGCAGCCCGCCGATCATCGCTCCCTGGATGGAGCCGATGCCGCCGATGACCGCGGCGATAAAGGCCTTGAAGCCCGGCAAAATGCCCATGTAGGGGTGAATCTGCGGGTAGCGCAGGGCCCACATGATTCCGGCGGCGGCGGCCAGGGCCGATCCCAGGCCGAAGGTCAGGGCGATGACCTTGTTCACCGACACGCCCATGAGCCGGGTGGTCTCGATGTCTTTGGAAATGGAGCGCATGGCCAGACCCGGCTTGGTGCGGTAGATGATCCACAAGAGCAGGCCCACCAGCAGAAAGGAAACCACCGGCACGATCAGGGCTATGGGCACGATGCGGATCACGCTGCCCATGTCGCCGGTGAATCTGGAAATATCCAGCACTATGGGCGTGACCAGAGCGTCGGGCTGGACCACGGGCCGGGGCAGGCCGGTGAACACGACCACGCCCAGGTTTTCAATCAGAAAGGAGATGCCGATGGCGCTGATCAGGGCCGAGATGCGCGGGGCCTCGCGCAGGGGCCGATAGGCCACCCGGTCCACCAGAATGCCGCCGGCGCTGGTCACGGCAATGGCAAAGACCACGGCCAGAGCCCAGGGCGGGCGAAAATCGATGGGCACGTAAAAGGCGCAATAGGCCGCACCCGCCGCGAGCAGCGCGGCCAGGCCCACGGGCAGAACCGCGGTGGAACGCTTGAAGCCGAACAGGGCGGTGTAGAAGATCAGCACCACGGCGGCGCAGATCAGCAGGGCCACCCAGAGGGGCATGAAGCTGACGGTGGTGAAAAAGACCAGATAGGCGCCGAGCATGAAGATATCGCCGTGGGCGAAGTTGATCAGGCGCAAAATTCCGTAGACCATCGTGTAGCCGATGGCAATGAGGCCATACAGAGCCCCCAACGACAAAGCGTTGAACAGGTTCTGTACGAACAATTCCAGGTTCATGCAGCGCGCTCCTGAAACAAGGCGAAAACATCCGGCGGGCGTACGACAGCGCGCCCGGCGGCGGGGGCAGGTCACCGAACAGAAGGGGCCGGCGGGCCTATGCTTCCACAGCAAGCCGCGAAAAGGAATTCTTCGCGGGCGCTCCGGCCGGGAAAGGCCGAGGAGCCGGGTGTTCCCGGCTCCTCAGGCAAGGTTGCGTCTTACATTTCGGGCTTGAC
Organism: Desulfovibrio sp.; assembly: GCA_031553235.1. Classification (GTDB taxonomy): domain Bacteria; phylum Desulfobacterota; class Desulfovibrionia; order Desulfovibrionales; family Desulfovibrionaceae; genus Frigididesulfovibrio. Next base: position 28,817 of record JAVBLS010000020.1, on the reverse strand, counting down.
TTCGCCCAGGTATACGCGCTTGCCGCCCTTGATCTCGATGACTCCGATGGGCATTTCGGCGTCGTGGGTGGCGTTGATGGTCAGCATGCCGGTAACGGCCGGGAAGTTCTTGAGCTCGGCCAGGGCCTTGGTCACGGCCTCTCGGTCGTCCTTGCCGGCGGTTTCAAGGGCCTTCATGAACATCATATAGCAGGTGTAGCCCAGGGCGGCGTTCACGTTGGGATCCTTGGCCGGGTAGGCGGCCTTCCAGTTGTCCGTGAACTTCTTGGCCGTGGGGTTCATATTCGGCATGTTCATGTCATAGGGGAAGGTGGTGTGCAGGAAGCCTTCCACGGCCGCGCCGCCGATCTTCACGGTCTCGGGGTTGTCCATGGCGTCGCCGCCCATGATCCGGAAGGTCGCGCCCAGTTCGCGGGCCTGCTTCATGATGATCGCGCCTTCGGCAAAGTAGGCCGGAATGAACAGCACGTCCGGCTTGTCCTTAATAATTTCGGTCAGCTGGGCGGTAAAGTCCTGGTCGCCGGAGTTGTAGTTCAGGTTGGCCGTCACCGTGCCGCCGAGCTTCTTGAACGACTGGTTGAAGAAGTTGGCCAGACCCACGGCGTAATCGTTGGCCACGTCTTTCAGGATGGCCGCCTTTTTGGCGCGCAGGGTCTGGATGGCGTAGGTGGCCGCGCCGGCGCCCTGATAGGGGTCGATGAAGCAGGCGCGGAAGTAGTACTTCTTGCCCTGGGTCACCAGCGGGTTGGTGCAGGAGGTGCCGATGACCGGGGTTTTGGCCGCTTCGGCCACTTCGCCGCCGGCCATGGCCAGGGAGGAGCCGTAGGTGCCGATGATGCCGGTGACCTTGTCTTTGGCGGTCAGGCGTTTGACGGCGTTGGCCGCTTCGACCTTGTCGGACTTGTTGTCCACAATCACCAGTTCAACCTGGCGGCCGAGCACCGTGGGCTGCTCTTTGTTGGCCAGTTGCACGCCTTCCAGCTCAAGCTGGCCGCCAAAGGCGTTCTGCCCGGTCAAGGGCAGGTAGACTCCGATTTTGATCGGTTCCGCGGCCATGGCCCCGCCGGCGGTAAAGAGCAGCAGGGCCGCGACGGCAAGAAGTTTTTTCAAAAACATACTGAACGCCTCCTGAACTTTTGGGTTTGCGGCGGATTACCCGCCGCGGGCCGGAGATCGGCCGAGGTTCCGAAGCCGTGAAAGGACCGGGAACATCCCGGCAAAAAGACAGGGCGCCACGCCCGTCGCGCCGCTCACGGCGCATGTGGCTTGCGCCCGGCGGCGCGGCTATGGCTCGCGCGTCGCGACATGGTAAACTGAAATGATTGGGACCGCAACCGCCGACACGCCCGGATCGGCAAAAGAGCGGCCTTCACGGCACAGGAGACACAGCAATTATCATTGATATTTATCAATAGATATGTATTATACAATATGAATGCTCCGATTGCATTTGAAAACGCATATTTTCAGCTTATTGCGGCTTATTTGTTTTCTCAGGCGCGGCGCATCCTCCATTCCGAGGTCCGACATGAAAAGCCCGTTCTCCGCAAGCCTTGCCTTTATCCCGTTCGGGCAGCGCTTTGTCGTCAACTCCGGAATTTTCCGAATGGTCTGCTGGTCCGCTCTGGCCGCTTTTTCACTGTATTTTACGCTGGGCGCCTCCTTTGACCGCGCCGAAACCTATGCCCGCCGACAGGCCGAGGCCGTGGCCTGCCGCGACATTGCCTTTCACATGTGGAACGCGGCAATGGGGGGCGTCTACGTGCCCCTCCATCCCGAAGACAAGCTGGAGTATCACCCCGGCGTGACCAAGGCGGTTTTGGAAACACCGGACGGCAGGCTGAAAAAAATCCACCCGCCCCTGATGGCCCGGCAGGGACAGGCCTTTGATCGGAGCGGTCTGGGCATCACGGCCACGACCGTTGGCCTTGACGAGTTTCGCCCCGCCGGCAGGCCAGACGCCTGGGAAATACGGCAGTTGCGGTTGCTGCAGAAGGATCCCGGCCTGGATGTTGCCGAACGCATGCTCTTCAACGGCGAAGAACAGATGCGCATTATCCGGCCGCTGCTGGTGGAAGAAAGCTGCCTGGGCTGCCATGCCCGCTCCGGCTTCCGTCTCGGGGCCGTGGCCGGCGGGGTCAGCGTGGCCGTGCCCCTGGCCCCGTTTCTGAGTCTGGGAGAGCAGAGCGTGCGCAACGCCGGCCTGGCCCACCTGGCCTTGTGGCTGTCGGGCGCGGCGGGCATTGTCGTGACCTCGGCCGGCTTGAGGGTGTGCATCCGCGAGCGCGACAAGGCCGAGCGGGAGTTGCGCGAGCTGGCCCAGGAGCTGGATCTGCGCGTGGCCGAGCGCACCGGAGCCCTCAAGGACCGCGAGCGCCGGCTGCGCACGGTCAAAGAGGCGGCCGAGGCGGCCAACAAGGCCAAGGACGAATTCCTGGCCAACATCAGCCATGAGATCCGCACGCCCCTGAACGGGATCATCGGCATGGCCGATCTGCTCGCGCAGACCGATCTGAACACCGAGCAGGCGGCCATGACCGCAACCATTGCCGGCAGCGGAGCCGGCCTGCTCGGGGTGCTCAACGAGGTGCTGGATTTCGCGAAAATAGAGGCCGGCAAAATGCGCCTGGACCCCAGGCCGTTCAGCCTGCGCGACACGATTTTCGAGGCGGCCGGAAGCCTGATGCCCATTGCCCGGCAGAAAGAACTCGAACTGCTGGTGCGGGTGGACACGCAACTGCCGGACAATCTGTTCGGCGACGGCGCCCGCATCCGTCAGGTCCTCATGAACCTGCTCGGCAACGCGCTCAAGTTTACCCTTGAGGGCGAGGTGCAGTTGCGCGTCCAGTGCCTGCACTTCACGGAATACAACGTGCGCCTGCGCATCGGCGTTTCCGACACCGGCATCGGCATTCCCCGGGAAAAGCAGTCGATCATTTTCAACGCTTTCGAGCAGGTCGACAGCTCGGCTACGCGTCTCTACAGCGGCACCGGGCTTGGCCTGCCCATCGTGCGTCGCCTGGTCGAATTGATGGGCGGCGTGCTGAGCCTTGAGAGCGAGCCGGGCAAGGGCAGCACCTTCTGGGTGGAATGCGGCTTTCCGGTGCTGCAGCCGGCGGGTGTGCCCACCCTGTATCTCGATGCCCAGGCGCTGCGGGGCAAACGGGTGCTTGTGGTCACCGGCAACGCCGCCGGCAGGCGCATCTTTCTGGAGCAGCTCGAGTCCTGGGGCATTGTCGCCGAGGGGTGCTCAGGTGTGGGAGAGGCCCTGGTCCGGCTGGATCTGGCCATGGAAACGGGCGCCGCCTTTGACGCGGTCATCGGCGATTCACACCCGTCCGGACGCCACGGCCCGGGCCTGTTCCAGACCATGAACTGTGACGCCCGCCTGCGGGACACCCCGGCAATTCTCCTGTCCACCGGCCTTGCGTCCGGAAACGCGGGCGAAAAGGCCCTGTACCGGGCCAACCTGATCAAGCCCGTGCACCCGGCCGATCTCTTCCGTACCCTGTGCGACGTCACCGGCACATCGGCGGGCTATTCGGCCGTGGACATGGACAAAAATGCCAAGCCCTGGCGGGAGGCTCCGGTCGCGACGGCCGGACTGCGCATTCTGCTGGCCGAAGATATGGAGACCAATCGCTTTGTGGCCCTGAAAATGCTCAAGATTCTGGGGCATGAAACGGATGTGGCGCAGAACGGACGGGAGGCCGTGGAGATGTTGCGCGAGAACGCCTACGATCTGGTGCTCATGGACGTCCAGATGCCCGAAATGGACGGCATGGAAGCCTCCAGGCGCATCCGGAAACATGAGAAAAAACACGCTCCCGGCCGGCATACCCCGATCCTGGCCATGACCGCGCACGCCGGCAAGGATCAGATCAGGCGTTTCATGGCCGCCGGCATGGACGGCCACGTGCTCAAGCCGATTTATACCGGCAAGCTGCGCACCGCCATTGAAGAGGCTGCGGCCAAATTCCGGCCGCGCCGGCCGCAGGGCTTCGAGCCCGGGGGGGCAGAAGCGGCGGCTGCGGTGCGGCCGGCGGCGGCAATCGCGCCGGAGTCGGCGAGCGCTGCCGCCGCGGGTGTCGCCCCCGCGCCGGAGCCTGCGCCGCCCCTTCTCGACATCGCCAAGATCACCGCCCTGCTGGAGGGCAGCATCGGCGACATGGTGCAGTCCATGCGCATCTACATGCGCGACGCGCCCGCCCGGCTGGCCGAGGCCGATGCGGCCCTGGAAAGCGGCGATTGGCTTGTCCTTTCCCAGGCGGCCCACGCCCTCAAGGGCATCACCGGGCACTACGTGGGTGAAGGCGTTTACCGGGGTCTGCATGCTTTCGAGCTCATGTGCAAAAACGGCGATCCGCGCAGCGATCGCCCGACGTTGCGGGAAAAGCTGGGCTCCGTCCGACTGGACATCGCCGGCCTGCTTGCCGAGATGGAGGCCTTTATCCGGAACAATACCGCATAGCGCCGGCGCATCTTGCCCTTGTCAATAAAACCCCAATGCCGCGGCGCATTGCAGCGGGCCCACCCGCGCCCGCGCGGCCGTCGGAGGCCATATGAACATTCTGCTTGTGGAAGACCAGGCAACCACCCGCTCCATCGTGGCCTCGCGCTTGCGCAACTGGGGGCACAGCGTCGTGGACGTGGAAAACGGCAAGACCGCCCTGGACCACGTTCTTCGGCATAAAAAGAACCTGGACATTCTGATCACCGACTGGGACATGCCCCTCATGGACGGCGTGACCCTGGCCCGGCGGGTGCGCGAGCTGACCGACTCTTCAAACTACATCTACATCATTCTGTTCACGGTCAAAGACGACGACACCGACCTGGTTCGCGGCTTCCGCGAGGGCCGGGTGGACGACTACATCATCAAGCCCTTCAGCGCGGTGCAGCTGCGCCTGCATGTGGAGGTGGCCGGCCGGCTCATCGGCATGGCGCACCGGCTGCGGCAGCACGGCAACAATATGGAATCGCTGGTGCGCAAGCAAACCGAGGCAGTCAGGCAGACGCAGGAGGAAATCATCGTTCGCCTGTTCAACGCCCTGGAGTCGCGCGATCAGGAGACTGCCCAGCACGTGCGGCGCATCGGCATCATGAGCGTCTGCATGGCACGGCGTCTGGGCTGGGACGAGGAACAGCTCGACATGCTGCGGGCCGCCGCGCCCCTGCACGACATCGGCAAGATCGGCATCCGTGACGCCCTGCTGCGCAAACCCGGCAAGCTGACCGACGAGGAATTCCGGCAGATCAAGGAACATACGGTCATCGGGGCGCGTATCCTCTCCGGCTCGGACAACCCGGCCATCCAGATGGCCGAACGCATCGCCGGCTCCCACCACGAATGCTGGGACGGTTCGGGCTATCCGAAAGGGCTGCAGGGCACGGCCATTCCCTTGGAGGCCCACCTGGTGTCGGTGGTCGACGTTTACGACGCCAAGCTCTCCGATCGGGTCTACCGCAAAGGGCAGCCCGAAGAGGAGGTGCTCGACTTCATCAAAGCCCAGTCCGGCAGCAAGTTTTCCCCTGCCCTGGTGAAAATCTTTATGGCCGGCCTGGAGGAAATGAAAGAACTTTGCTGGGCTGAAATGGTGAAGTAGGCGGCCGCGCCGCGGCGCCCTTCGGGCGGGGGAGGGACAACCTGAGCGGCCTTCACCGGCCCACGCATCGACGATGCTTCTGCCGGTGTGCTTTAAGCAACCGCCGGCCGGAGCCGCTGCCGGGCCGGTAGGCCCTTGGAGCGACAAGGCGGATTCGACCGTTATGAAAACACCCGTCGGCGTATTTCACCGGAGAAAAAAGCTTGATCTATATTTTTTGTCCCGGTACTATTTGACTCAATCCTATAGGTGCGTTGATCTATAGAGTGAACATGACGGGCCGGCTTTTACGGCCTTTCGGCGCCTTTCTCCGCAGGGGGGTGCCGTTACGAGAAAAATTTCTGTTTTCTGCCGGAGGAACACCCCATGAGCAAGTTGCGCCTACTTATTTTCAGCGGTTTTTTGGGTTCCGGAAAAACCACGACAATGGTCGAGACGGCGAAATTCCTCAAGGCCAAAGGCATCAAAGCCGCCCTGATCACCAACGATCTCGGCAGCAATCTTGTGGACACCAACTATGCGCGCATGGAAAAGCTGCCGGTTTCGGAAATTCCCGACGGCTGTTTTTGCCATGACGTCGATAATCTGGTCGAAACCATCGAGGCCTTGGCGGCCACGGAACGTCCGGACGTCATTTTTGCCGAGCCGGTCGGCAGTTGCGTCGACATCGTGCGCAACGTCTATGCCGATTTGGACAAGCGGTTTCCCGAGCGTTTCTCTCTGGCGCCGTTCACCGCGGTCATCGACCCATTTCGGTACGAGTCGATTTACATGGGCATCGGCGAAAATACCTTCAATCCCCAGGCCACCTACATGTACAAAAAGCAGATTGAGGAGGCCGATTTGCTGCTGCTCAACAAAATCGACCTTCTGGCCGCAGAGCGGCGGGAGGCGATTCTTACGTCCATACGCGAGACATTTCCCCGGCATCAGGTCATTCCGATCAGTTCGCACAAGAAGACGAATTTCGCTCAGTGGACCGCGGCGATTACCAACGGGCAGCTCTCCGGGATCAAGGATCTGGATATTGACTGGAACTATGTGCTGACCGGCGAAAATACCATGGGCTGGTACAACAAGGATGCCGTGGTCAAGAGCCGGGCGGGCGCAGCCGTCGACTTCAACGCCTTTGCCGTGAGTCTCATGCTGGAAATCCGCAAGGCCTTCCTGGCGGCGCAGAGCGAAATCGTCCATTGCAAAATCATCTGCGCGGACGGGGATGACTACTGCAAGGCGGCCCTCACCGGGGTCGGGCGGGAAGTGTTCTTTTCGCACACGCTGCGGGGCCGGCACGCAAGCGTCAAACTGAACATCAACACCCGGGCTCTGGCCTTGCCCAAGGCCATTGAAAGCCTGGTGGAGTCCGCGCTGGGCAAAGCCGTCGCCGCGGCCGGCCTGTCCATCCATGAGCAGAGAACGCAGGCCTTTGACCAGTTTGCCGAGGCTCCGGCTCCGGCGTATGTTCCCTGACGGCAAGGCGGCAAAGCGCCGGGCTTGGAAAGACGGCTTTGACAAAGAACGCCCCGGCCGTGAAAAAGCCGGGGCGTTCTTTGTGCGGAGAAAACGCGCCAACCCGGGGCGTCGCCGCCCCCGGCCGGACAGGTTCCCATGCGCTTCGGCGCTGCAGCCTAAGAACCCCCGCGCAACAGCGCTTCAACCACCCCCACATCCTCGGGCGCGTCCACGCCGATGGAGGCCTTTTCCACCACGGCCACGCGCATGGGAATGCCGTTTTCCAGCAGCCGGAGCTGTTCCAGCTTCTCGGTGCGCTCCAGGGGCGAGGGCGGCAGGGCCACGTAGCGGTCCAGAGTGTCGCGGGTGAAGGCGTAGAGCCCGATATGTCCCAGCAGGGGCAGGCCGGTGTCTTCGCGCACAAAGGGCAGGGGCGAGCGGGAAAAGTACAGGGCGTCGCCGTTCAGGGCCCGCACCACCTTGACCCGGTTGGGGTTGGCCGCCTCATGGGCAGGCAGGGGGCAGGCCAGGGTGGCCGAGCGCACCGCGGGGTCGTCAAAGGCGGCCAGGAGCACGCCGAGGTTGGCCGGGTCCAGGGCCGGTTCATCGCCCTGGATGTTGACCACCACGGCCTCGGCCGGGATTTTGAGCTGCTCGGCGGCCTCGCGCACCCGGTCGGTGCCGCCGGGATGGTCCTGCGAGGTCATGACCACGGGCACGCCGTTGCTGTAGGCTGCTTCGGCAATGCGCGCGTCGTCGGTGGCCAGGCTGACCGAGGCCAGCCCGGGACAGAGCCGGGCACGCTCCCAGACCCACAGGAACATGGGTCTGCCGAGGATGGGCGTGAGCGGCTTGCCGGGAAAGCGGCTGGAAGCGAAACGGGCCGGGATGATCCCGTGGGCCGGCCGGAAGGCGCTCATGAACGGGAACTCCTGCCGATATAGTTGTCGTAGGTTTGCTGCAGGCCGGCCAGATGGCGGTTGGTCACCCGTTGCAGGTCGTCGAGCAGGGTGTTGACCGCCTCCAGATCTTGGGCTTCGGCGGCGCGCTCCACGCAGCGGGCGATGCGGCCGAGCTTGTCCAGACCGAAGCGTTCGGCGTCGTCGGCCATGCGGCCCACATGCTCCTGCACAAACAGGCAGCTGCCGTCGTCGCGGCCCTTGGCGCAGGCGCGCACGGCGTCGCGCAGGCTGTGGATCAGCCCGGGCACCAGGGGCAGCATGTCCACCTTGATGGAATCGTCCGTGTTCTGCACCGGGATGGGCGGCGGCGCGGTCGGACCCGTGGGCGCGGCCGGGGCCTCGGGCTCGACCGTGGCCACGTTGCGCGCCGGGCGCGGCCCCTGCTGCGCGGCTTTATCGGTCGGGGCGCCGGCCTGGGCAGGCGCTTCGGCCGCAGGGGGAGCCGCAGCCGGTTGCGGCCCGGCCGCGACAGCGTCGGCCCGGTCGGCCTGATCCACCTGGGGCGTGTGGTTCGCCTGGGTAGCGTCCCGGCCGGGCCGGTCGTTTTCGGGAGCGGTGGAGTCGACGGGGTCGTCTTCGGTAATGAACAGATCCATCAGGGGCACGGCGGGCCGGGGTTCGGCACAGGCCGGGGCGCCGGCCGATTCGAAGCCTTCGGTCCGGCTTTCGTTCCGCTCGGGCCGGGCCGGGACGGGCGCCGGGTCGGAGCCTTGGGCCGGCGGATCAGGCAAAAAGTCCGGAGAAAGGATCAGCCGCTCCAGGTGCGAGCCGAGATCTTCGCGCCGGGGTTCGGGCCGGGGTTCGGCCGGGGCGGGCTCGGCTTCGGCCGGGACAAAGTCGGGCAGGGCTTCACGCAGACTTTCCGGGCTGAAGGGCTTGTTCAGGGTGGCCGTGCAACCCAGGGCCCGCATGCGTTCCACCTGGCCTTCGTGTCCGACCAGGGCGAGAACCGTGACCGGTTTCAGGCCGTGGCCGCGCTCGTGGGCCCGAATGGCGGCCACAGCCGCGGCCGTGTCCGATTCGGGCATGTCGGCGTCGACAATGACCAGGGCGGCCGGGCGGGCGGCATACAGCTCCTGGACCTGGCCCGGCCGGGTCGCGGCCGTGTATTCGTAGGGCAGTTCCTTGAGGTAATGGCCGATGAGCCGCTTGATGCCCGTGGTGGTATCGGCCAGAAGCACTCCGGGCAGGCCGGAGTCGGGCGTGACCGGCGCCGGGCGGTCCGGGGCCTGGATCAGGTCGGCGACCATTTCTTCCAGGGCGCTCATGGCCGGGCCGGCGACCGGTTCAATGTTCTCGGGCAGATCGGCCAGGGACGTGTTGACTTCTTCGTAGTGCGCCCGGATGCGCTCTTCCGAAGGCAGCCGGAAGCGCGCGGAAAAGTTTACCGAAGTGCCCGATTCCGGCCGGTATTGCACCCGGAAGGAGCCGCCCGAATGCGAAGCCAGCTCCCAGGCCTGGAAAAAGCCCGCGTCGGTGCGCCGATCCGAGCCGTTGTCCGAAACGCTGAACAGCAGGGTGCAGATGTCGTCGTTGTGCTCTTCCGGATCGGGCCGGACCGTCAGGTGCACGGCCCCGCGCCGGCAGGCCTGCACGGCGTTCTGCAGAAGCAGGGTCAGGGACCGGCGCAGCCGGGGGGTGTCGCCTTCAAGCAGGGGTGGAATGCTCGGGGAGACAAACCAGGAAAGCAGCAGCCCCTTGCGGGTGGCCGTGGCTTCGACCGCGGCGTGGACCTCGCGGGCCAGACTGTGCGGGTTGAAGACATAGGCCGCGGCTCCCGGCCGGTTCAGGGCCTCGGCCGTTGGCGGCGGCAGGGAGGGATCAAGATCGTAATGGGAGAAGTCTTCGTCCACCAGGGAGATGACTTTGGGGTCGGCCTCGCGGGGCAGGCACTTGGTCGCCTCCGGGGCAGGGGCAGGCGTTGTCGCCGCCTCGGGGCCGGGCTGCGGCCCGGCTTCCGCTGCCGTTGCTTCGGGGGCGGGCGTGTCTTGCTCGTCTTGCTCGTCCTGCTCGGGCCGGGTCGGCTTTTCGTCCGGCTCGTCGGCCCAGGAGTCGATCAGCGAAGTCACGGCCATATCCACCAGGTCGGCGGCCGCTCCCCCGGCAATGCCGGAGCCCGCGGGCACGGACGCGCCGTCGAGCCCGGCCGGGCCGGCGGTTTCGGCCGAGGGCGGGGCAACCAGTTCCACCGGGGGCTCTTCTTCGCCGGCCGGGGCTTTGGGTTGCGCATCTTTGGGGCGGAAGGCCTCAGTGCCGAAAAACTGCAGGCCGGCGCCGGTCTTGGCGGCCGTTGCCGGGCCGAGGTGCAGGCTCAGGCCGTCAAAAGAAGCGCCGTGGGAGTCGGGAGCTGCCGGGGCGAGGTCGAGATCCATATGCAGGCCGGTGCCGGGAACAGTGGAAGCGCCGGGCTTTGCCAAGGCCGCGCCGAGTTCCGGAAGCAGATCCCCGGCGCCATCGACGGGGGGAGCGGCCGTTGTCGGTCCCAGGTTCAGGCGCAGATCCCCGGCCCGAGCGGCGGGGGCGGCCGGGGCCGGGCCGAGTTCCAGGCCGGGACCGGAGCTCGGCCCGGGCGAAGGGCCGCCAAAAGCGGCCGGTTGCAGGGGCGGCAGGCTGTGCAGCACCGCTTCTTCAGCGTCGGCCTCGGCTGTGGCCTCGTCGCGCGGCGAGCCGGCCAGGGTCAGGCAGACGCCGGCCGCGGCCAGGCCCCAGAGCCAGGCCGAGGCGGCCTGAGGCGGCAGGGGCAGGAACAGGGCGGCCAGGGTGCAGCCGGCCCCGGCGGCGGCCAGAAAACAGGCCCCGCCGAAGCCCAGGGCTCCGCCCATGGTTCGCGGCGCGGCGGCCAGGGCCGGGAGCAGAAAGAGAATCGCGGCCAAGGGCCAGAGTGGGAACAGCCGGACCAGCCAGGTCAGATTCGGCAGCAGCGGCAGCAGGCAGAGGGCCGCGCCCAGAACCAGGCCGCAGAGCAGCGGCAGATCGGCCGCCCGGCCTTTGGTCCGCAGCAGGATGCGCCCGAGATGAGCCAGAAGCATCAGGGCCAGACCCGGCGCAAGCAGGGCCGGCAGGTCGGACGGGCTGAAGGCCGAGCCGGGCCCGGGCAGAATCAGAATATCTTGCAGCAGCACGCAGGCCAGGAACAGGCAGACCCACAGGGGCCAGGTCGCCCGATCTTTGGCCGCGCGCAGCAGGCACAGGGCCGCGGACGCCGGAATCAGGCCGAGAAAGATCAGCTCCAGGGGCAGAAAGTCGCCGGGCTGGGAAAGCGGCGCCGGCCCGATCATGGGCGTGAACCACAGGCTCGGGGTCTCGCTCAGGTGGATGTAAATGCTCATGGGCGCCACGCCCGGCTCGGGCAGGCGGATTTTTTCCCGCGAGACGATGGGTTCGCCGCCCACCAGGGAGACCAGGGGTTCGCCGCCGCCCGAACGGTCGGTCCCGCCCAAAATGCCTGCCTCGGCGGGCATATAGATGCGGGCCGCGCCCGGGGGCAGGTCGCCGAGGGCGACTTCAAGCCGGACCGGGGTAAAGCCGGCCGCGCCCGGAGGGATGATCCGGGCCAGGGACAGCTTAAGCCAGACCGGGCCGGAGGCCTCGGCCGGAAAGCCCGTGCCGAGCGGGGCGAAACGCTCCTCCAGGTTGTGTGAGGAAACGTCGTCGTAAGTCAGTTTCCCCTCCGGGTCGGGCAATACGGAAATATAGGGCAGCAAAGCCTCCGGCCCCTGCACCCGGTCCACCATGAGCGGTTTGGCCAAAGCCGGGGTGGCGAGGCAGCACAGACAAAGAAGGAGGAGAATTCGGCGCATGGCGGGATTACTTGTTGGAGATGTCGTCAATAAGGGCCGAAACCGGGCGGCCGTCGGGCGCCTTGGCTTCGGGGTTGAGGCGCACCAGGGCGCGCCAGGCCTCCAGGCCTTCTTGCGGCCTGTTCATATCGTGATAGAGCACAACCCCGCTGTTGAAAAGGGCAAACTCGTGCCTGGGGTTGATCTTCAGGGCTTTACGGAAATATTCCAGGGCTTTGTCATATTGTTTCAATTGCCGGTACATGACCCCGCAGTCCACCAGCACGTCGGGCTGGTCGGGCTTGAGGGCCAGGGCCTTTTCATAGGCCTCCGCGGCCTTGGCCGGCTGGTCGGTGTCGAAGTAAAGGTTGCCCAGATGAACCCAGGCGTCGACGTTGCCCGGCTCTTTGCGCACCTGCTCCTCGTGCTGCAGGATGGAGTCGAACAGGCCGGCGTTGCCGCCGATGTTCATGCCGGGCTGCGCCCCGCCCTGGTCGCTCTGCCCCAGGGGCTGCTTGATCTCTCCGCCGGCGTCGCCGGAAGAGCCGAACATGTAGCCGGCCATGCCGCCCAGGGCCAGGGCCAGGAGCACGCCCAAAATGCAGGTGGTGCGGTGCACGTAGCGGCCGGCCACCACTTCTTTGCCGATGAATTCCAAATCTTTACTCGAATACTGCATGCTCATTCTTCAATTCCTTGCGCTGATCAAAAGTTTTCGGCGATGAGTGAAAAACTTCGTCAAAGCCGTGCTTTCAGGAAACGCCGCTAGTATGGTTTTTCGCCAAAGGCGCGCTCAAAGCGGGCGGCAAATTCCGCCTGGGTGAAGCTGTGCCCCTGGGTGCCGTGGTGCTCGATGCACCAGGCCGCGCAGACCGCGCCCAGGCGTCCGGCCCGGTCGGGGGCAAGGCCCGCGAGCAGCCCTTTGATCAACCCGGAACGGTAGGCGTCGCCCGCGCCCGTGGGGTCTTTGACCTCGGCCACCGGCACGGCCGGAATGGGCGTTTCAACACCCTCGGGGTTCATGTAGACCGAGCCTTTGGCCCCCAGGGTATAGATCAGCCCCAGGCCGGTCATGGCCGCCAGGGCTTTTTGCTCCACCCCCAGACGGTTCTGGATCAGCTTGATCTCGTAGTCGTTGCCCACCAGCAGCCAGGCCCCGGTTACGGCGTCGGCCAAGTCGCCGCCGGTCAGCACCGGCAGTTGTTGGGCCGGGTCGTAGATATAGCGCACCTTGCGCCGGCGATATTCGGCCGGGTGGGCGCGCATGTCGCCCGGGTTGGAGGGGCCGATCAGGGCGAGATCTTTTTCCGGATCCAGGTGGGGAAAATTGTAGCCGCAAGGCGTCATCATGGCCCCGGCGTGAAAGGCGGTGATCTGGTTGCCCGAGCGGTCGGTGGTGATGTAGGCGGCGGCGGTGCGCTCGTCCTCAAGGCGCCTGATGCCCTCGTCCGACAGGCCGAGGCGCCGCATCTCGGCCTCATAGGGAGCGAAATCCTTGCCCACGGTGCCGAGAATCAGGGGTTTTTCGCCCAGCAGGGCCAGGCTGTAGGCAATATTGCCGGCGTTGCCGCCGAATTGCTCGTCCAGGTGGTCGATGTAAAAGGAAACGTTGAGATTATGGATCTGATCGGGCAGAATGGAGTCGGTGAACACGCCGGGAAAGTTCATGATCCGGTCGTAGGCCACGGACCCGGTGAGGTAGATGGACACCAAGGGCTCCTTAGAGCAGATCAACATTGAAAATGTTCATCTGCTCCGGCGGACGCGCAAGCGGATGCCCGCTTGCGGGCTTGTTCCAACGTCCGTCGGTAATATGGTTTCATGGACAATTTCACAATGAAATTGCTCTAAAGGGTGTTGGTTTCAGCCGCGATCCACTCCAGAAAGGGCGGGTGGCCGGCAGCCAGGGGCAGGGCGACAATGCAGGGCACTTCATAGGGGTGCTGGGCGCGGATGCGGGCGGTCAGGGCCGGCAGGCGCTCCCCGGTGGTTTTGAACAGGCAGACCGTTTCGTCGGCTTCTTCCACGGCGCCTTGCCAGCGGTAGATTGCCTGCATGCCTTCGAGCAGGTTGGCGCAGGCCGCCAGACGTTCTTCCACGACGATGCGGGCCGCCCGGCGGGCCGCGGCCGAGTTTGGAAACGTCGTGTAGACCAGGAACAGGGTGCCCCGGGGCGCGTATTGCAATTCCGGCGTGTCGCACATCCGAAGAATATAGCGGAAAGCACCAATAAAGACAAACAATATGGACCGACGCCGTTTTCCGGCCGGAGCCCCGATGACAAAGAATTCTCCCCAAAACCCCGCTCAGGCCGTGGCCCGCAAGGCGAAACACGCCAAGAAAAAAATTGCTCAAACGCCGTCGGCCGTGCAAGCGCCGTCGGCCCCGCCCGCGATCGTGGCCCAATACCTGGCCGGGCGCTATGCCGCGCAGACGCCCCATCTGGCCTTCCGCAACCCCTGGGAACTGCTGGTGGCGGTCATGCTTTCGGCCCAGTGCACCGACGCCGTGGTCAACCGGGTCACCCCGGCCCTGTTCGCCCGATTTCCCGACCCCGCAAGCACGGCCGGGGCGGAAATCGTGGAACTCGAAGGCCTGATCAAGGCGGCCGGATTTTTCCGCACCAAGGCCCGGCATTTGCGCGAGACGGCCGGCCTGGTGGCCGGGCGCTTCGCGGGCAAAGTGCCGGAGCGCATGGAAGACCTGCTGGTTTTGCCGGGCGTGGCCCGCAAGACCGCTGCCGTTGTGTTGTACACGGCTTTCGGCAAGAACGAGGGCCTGGCCGTGGACACCCACGTGGGCCGCATCGCCTTTCGCCTGGGCCTGACCGCGAGTCGTGGGCAGGGCCGCATCGAAAAAGATCTCATGGCCCTGTTCCCCCGGGCGCAGTGGGGCGAAATCAACCACCGCATGGTTTCTTTCGGCCGCGACGTCTGCCGGGCGCAAAAGCCGCTGTGCCCCGAGTGCGGTCTGGCCGAGGTCTGCCCCCGACGTGGGGTGGAGGATGGGCCAAAGACGCGAAATAACGCGTCCGGACGGTTGAAAAACAGCTCGGAACACCGTAAAGATGAATGAGATACGCCGGCAGGGCCACAGGGCGGGCCGAGCAGGGGAGGACACAACGCATGAGCCACAGCGAGCATCTCGAGCAGAATAGCAATGCGCTTGAAATCATTGAATTTTATATCGATGAAGTCATGCCCGACGGCACGCAATATCGCAGTTACTACGGCATGAACGTGGCCAAGGTGCTGGAGATCATCCGCCGGCCGAACATCACCGGGGTGCCCGGCAAACACCACGAGGCGGCGCTCGGCACCTTCAATCTGCGCGGCCGGGTCTTGCCCCTGGTGGAGCTTGGTCTGTGGCTGGGCAAAAAAATAGTGCCGGGCGGCACGCACAAGGTCATTGTTTCGGAATTTTCCGGCGTGGTCACGGCCTTCATCGTTTCCGGGGTCACCCGCATCCACCGCATGACCTGGACCCAGGTGGAGCCGCCGGGCAAGTATCTGCAGTCGTTCAGCCACGATTCCGTGACCGGGGTGGTGCGCTTTGACGAGCGCATCGTCTTTCTTCTGGACATGGAGCAGGTCATCGCCAGCATGGACCCCTCGATCAGCCTGCAGTCCCATCTTGGCTCGGAACACAAAGCCGACGGCTCGGGCTGCCACGTGCTCATTGCCGACGACTCCCCTTCCATTCGCGGCATTCTGGCCGCCTGCCTGGAGCGGGCCGCCTACAGGGTCAGCAAGGTCACCTGCGGCCGCGAGGCCTGGGAGTTGCTGAAACGCTGGAACGACGAGGCCGCGGCCGAGGGCAAGAAAATCACCGACAGGGTCGATCTGGTCATCTCCGACATTGAGATGCCCGAGATCGACGGCCATACCCTGACCAGAATGATCAAGCAGGAAAAAGATTTCGTCGGCCTGCCGGTGATCCTTTTTTCTTCGCTCATTTCCGACGTGGTGCGGCAACAGGGCATCCAGGCCGGGGCCGACGACCAGATCGCCAAGCCCGATTTGCCGGAGTTGACCATGCGCGCCAAGGAGCTTATCGAAAAATACCGCGCCAATCGCCGGTGACCGTCCCCAAATGCCTCATTTGGAGCGAAATAGCGCATTTGTCAACAGCCCCCTGAGCGGTGTACAAACCCTCTGCGCATCTTTGCAGCCATTGCCGGAAGGGTTTTCTTCCGGGTTGCCTCACACCCCCTGGAAGGAGTCTTTCGCATGAAACTCGCGGAGCGCGCGGCGCAGCTCAAGCCGTCCGCCACCCTGGCCGTTGCCGCCAGGGCCATGGAACTCAAGGCCGAAGGCCGGGACATTCTCAGTCTTTCCGTGGGTGAACCGGATTTTCCGACGCCCGAGCATATCCGCAAGGCCGCCTGCGAGGCCATGGAAGCGGGCTTCACCCGCTACACGCCGGTGCCGGGTTTTCCCGATCTGCGCAAGGCCGCGGCCGGCTACTACAAACAGTTCTACGGGGTCGAGGCCGAGGTCGAAAACATCATTATCGGCAACGGCGGCAAGCAGGGCCTGTTCAACATCTGTCAGGTGCTGCTCAACCCCGGCGACCATGCCCTTATTCCCACGCCCTATTGGGTCAGCTACCCGCCCATGGTCGAACTGGCCGGGGCCAAGGCCGTGCCCGTGCCTTCCACGGCCGAGCGCGGCTTCAAGATCGGCGTGCACGACCTGGAGCAGAGCTTCACGCCCAAAACCCGTCTGCTGTTCATGAACTCCCCCTCCAACCCCACGGGCGCGGTCTATTCGCGCAAGGAGCAGGAGGAAATCGCCGCCTGGGCCGTTGAGCGCGGCGTGGTGGTCATTGCCGACGAAATTTACGACCAGCTGGTCTACGAGCCGGCCGAGGTCCACAGTCTCTCGCCTTGGTGGCAGGACCATCCGGCAAACTTCATCATTGCCGGCGGGGTGGCCAAGACCTTTGCCATGACCGGCTGGCGCGTGGGCTGGACCCTGGGCCACCCGGAACTGATCAAGGCCATGTCGCGCCTGCAGGGGCAAAGCACCTCCAACGTTTGTTCCTTTGCCCAGAAAGGCGCCCTGGCCGCCCTGAACGGCTCCTACAAGCCGGTGGAAGAAATGCGCAAGGCCTTCCAGCGCCGGCGCGACCTGGCCCTGGAGATCATCTCTTTCTGGCCGGACGTGGTCTGCCCCAAGCCCGACGGCGCTTTTTACCTCTTTCCGGACGTGCACCGGCACTATACCCCGGCCTGTCCCGACTCCACGGCCATATGCACCAAACTGCTCAACGAGGCCGGCGTGGCCCTGGTGCCGGGCGTGGCCTTCGGCGACGACCGCTGCATCCGCATCTCCTATGCCGTGGATGACGAAACCCTGGTCAAGGCCCTACACAAGGTGGAGAAAATTCTTCTCAATAAATAACAACCCATAGGAGGCGGCTATGAGCGACAGGCTCTGCCTTGACTGGACCCATGCCTACGGCGGCCGGGCCGCGGCGGATTGCTTCGCCGCCTCCCCCCGCCTGCCGGATCTGCAGCGGGCCCTCGGTATTGTTGCGACCGAGCGCGCGGCCGGGCGCATGCCCTTTCTGGATCTGCCCTTTGCCGGCGATTTGCGGCGCGACCTGCCGGCCGTGCTCGACAAGATCAAAGGCTTCCGCCACATGCTGCTGCTCGGCATCGGCGGCTCGGCCCTGGGGGCCCGGGCCCTGCAAAAAGCCTTTTACCCGCAGCAGGATCTGCCCTGCCACGACGGCAAGCACATCTGGATTGCCGACAACATCGACGCCTTCACCCTGGAGGCCTGGTTCGAGCGCCTGCCCTTGGCCGAGACCTGCGTGGTGGTCATCTCCAAGTCCGGCGGCACCATCGAGACCCTGTCCCAATACTTTTTGGTGCGTGAGCGTCTGCAAAAGGCCTTGGGCCCGGCCTGGAAAAACAATCTGATCCTGGTCACGGACGCGGCCAAGGGCGTCCTGCGCGAAGAGGCGGCCCGGCTCTCGGCCCTGTCCCTGCCGGTGCCGGATTACCTGGGCGGCCGCTATTCGGTCTTTTCGGCCGTGGGCCTGCTCCCGGCCGGCTTTCTCGGCCTGGACTGGCAGGCCCTGGTTGCCGGGAGCCGGAAGGCCGGGGCGACGGCCCACCTGCCCGAGGGCGCGGCCGCGCGCCTGGCCCTGTGGGCCGTGGACCAGATGGATGCCGGCCGCTCGCAGTTGATCTTTTTCAGCTACATCCCCCTGTGGAACCATCTGGGCGCCTGGTTCGCCCAGCTCTGGGCCGAGAGTCTGGGCAAAGAGGGCAAGGGCTCCATGCCCGTGCCCGCCGTGGGCGTGACCGACCAGCACTCGATCAACCAGATGTTTCTGGACGGCCCGCGCGACAAGGCCTGCCTGTTTCTGACCGGGCCCAACCTGCCCAAGGGACCGGCCTTTGGCCCGGATCTGCCGGAACAACGGCAATATCTTGCCGACAAACGCTTTGGCGATCTGCTGGCGGCCGAAGCCCTGGGCACGCGCATGGCCTTGATCCGCCACGACGTGCCCCTGGCCCACGCGGTTCTGGGCGCCACGGACGAAGAATCGGCGGCGCGCTTCATGAGCGTGTGCATGGCCGCCACCTGCATCACCGGGCATATGCTCGGCATCAACCCCCTGGACCAGCCGGCCGTGGAACTGGGCAAACGCTTGGCCGACACCGCCCTGGGCTTTGCCGGCCATGCGGCCGAGCAGGCGGAACTGGCCGCTTTTGTCGGGCAGGCGCCGGGGTTGCTCACCGAATTCTAAAATATACTATATAATATAGTTTATACCAGGAGGCTTCTCTGTGGAGCCTCCTTTTCTTTTCCCGTCAGGCCCACACCGCAAGAAAAATAGTTTTTTTTTCACACAGATCTTCGTGAAAAATATTTTATGGCTATAAGTATATGTAAGCGTATACAATAGTAGTTCAGGCGGAAAGATTGCTTGACATATGCATTAAAACAGCAGCACATACCCAGGCAATACAGGACATCATCATATACATATCCAGCTTTTCGGCGTGTGGAAAAGTCGAGATTGTGCCGGACTTGTCGATAGCTCTTTTACATGTGGGGAGGACGTCCCCACGAATTGACCATCGGCCGCGACCCTTGCGCCCGCCGCTTTTTTGCCCTGGTAGACGGCTTCGGAGTGTTCCCTGGAGCGAATGGGCGTGATTGGCGCCGGAGGAAGCGCGAGTGGACGGCTTGCGGCGACGTTCGCCGGCCGTATGGCTTCACCGGTAATTTCAGTGAGATTGCCATAGAGAGGAGGCACCTTGAGCAAGCGTCCAACATCCATTTTTGTCATGGCCTGCTTCCTTGTGGCCGTGGGCCTGCTGGGCAGGCTGGTGCCGACGGGGACCGACGAGGCCCAGGCGCGCCGCATTCTGCTGCGGAACGCCGGCGGGCGGGTGGTCTTCACCCACGCCGACCACGCCAAATGGGAAGACGGCAACTGTATGACCTGCCACCACGAGCCCGGCTCCGCCGCGGCGGCGGACCCCAAGGCCGCCCCGAAGATCGGCGAGTGCGGGGGCTGCCACCGGCGTGACGACGATACGCACTTTGCCGCCGCCCATCAGGAGAAATGGAGCAAAGGCCAAGACGGCGTCACCTGCGCCTCCTGCCACCACGTGATCTTTGCCGGCCTGAGCGACAAGTGGGACCACCAGGCCCACTTCACCTTTGCCGGCGACGATTGCCAAACTTGCCACCACACCGCGGACACCGAGCCCGAACCCCAGGCCTGCGCAAACTGCCACGCTCCGGACAAGCCCGCGGCCAAGGTCTTGCTGCGCGATGCCGTGCATGCCAAGTGCGAGCCGTGTCACGCCGACCTCTTCGCCCAAAAGCTTGCCGGCTGCCAAACCTGCCACGAGCAAAAGCCGGCCCCGGCCAACCTGCCCAAGGGCGCCGCGCCGGAAAACTTCCCGGCCTGCTCTTCGTGCCACACGACCATGCCCTCGCGCATGGATTCTTTCCACCAGAGCTGCATCGGCTGTCACGACAAGAAGAAGGCCGGCCCGGGCTCGGGTTCCGACAAATGCAAACAGTGCCATACGCCGTAAGGGGGGAGCCGAATATGACCAAATTCTTTTCCATCGTCCCCAGCGAGCGGCGTCCCATTTACGTGCTCAACGACATCACCGTGGTGCGCCTGCCGCTTGGCGAGCACGAGCCGGTGAAGGAAGTCAAAAAGAAGATGCCCGTGGCCGAGGGCACGTTGCTCGCGACGCACAGCAGTCCCAACGTGGGCGAGCTGCACTCCCCCTTGTACGGGGCGGTCAAAGAGGTCTCCTCCACCTACATAGAGATTGAGGGCACCATGTCCCGGCCGGCCGAGGGCTCGGTAGCGCCGCCTGAACCGGCCGATCTCGGCACCCCGCCGGATCGCGAATCGCTTTGCCGCCTGATGAAAAGCCTGGGCATAGCCGTGCGGCCGTTCACCAGGCCCTGCGAGCTGTTTATCATCAACGGCCTGAACCCCGAGCCGGGCATGCTGCACACCCAGGAACTGCTCCGGGAATATGTCGACGTGCTCAACGCCGGGGTGAGCCTGGCCCGGCGCCTGAACGGCGGCTCGGCCAAGTTTGTTCTGGCCTTGCCCGAAGGCTCGACCGCCTCCCTGGAGGGGGTGGAAAGCAGGCACTTCAAGCCCAAGTACCCCATCAGCCTGGCCCGGCCGCTGATCAGCACCATGACCGGCAAAGAAAGCTCGGCCGGGGTCACTCTGGTGCGCCTGCACAACATCTTCACCCTGGGTCTGACGGCCGGAACGGGCCTGCCCCTGACCCGCACGGTGCTTACCGTGCAGGGCAACAACTTCCACACCCCCGTGGGCGCCTTGATCAAAGATCTGTTCACGGCGGCCAGGACGCATCCGGCCCCGGGCGACTCCATCGTTTTGGGCGGGGCCATGCGCGGCCGGGCCGTGGCCACAGTGGAGCTGGGCATCGGCAAGGACGACGAGGCCCTGATGCTGCTGCGAAAAGGCGAGTCGGCCGGGCTCAAGGACAACCCCTGCATCGGCTGCGGCGCCTGCGTACACATCTGCCCCATGCGGCTGCGGCCCAACATGCTCAGCCGTTATGCGGAATATGAGCAGTACGACTCCTGTCGCAAGGAGCACATCGACACCTGCGTCGAGTGCGGCATGTGCGGCTATGTTTGTCCGGCCCAACGGCCTATGCAGCAGTATTTCCGCATGGCCAAGCTCAACCTGGGCATCACCTCGCGGCAGCAGCAGATGGCCAAGCCGAAATAAGGGAGACGCGCATGAGCACCGAAATCAACAGCCAATCGGCCGACAGCCTTTTTCTTGTTGAAACGCCCCCGTTTTTGCACAGCGGCCGCACCGTGCGGCGCATGTCACTGGACACCTGCCTGGGTCTTTTGCCCGCGGGGATCATGGCCGTGGTCACCTTCGGCCTGCCCGCCCTGTGGACCATCTGCCTCTCGGCCGGCACGGCCGTGCTGGTGGAGGCCGGCTGCCAGCACCTGGCCGGCCGGCGCATCCGGGTGGAAGACGGCACCGCGCTGGCCACAGGCATTATCTTCGCCTTTCTGCTGCCGGCCGAAGCGCCCTGGTGGCTGACCCTGGTGGGCTCGGCCTTTTGTATGATCTTCGGCAAGCATGTTTTCGGCGGCATCGGGGCTTCGCCACTGTGCGCGCCTTTGGTGGGCTGGGCGGCCATGACCGTGGCCTGGCCGGCCTTTATGGACGCCCACGCCGTGGTGCTGCATACCGACCTGATCGACCCCCTGCTGAAACTGAAATATTACGGTGTGAACAGCCTGCCGGCCGATTCGCACCTTTCCCTGCTGCTGGGGCAACAACTGGGCGGCCTGGGCGCGTCCCAGGCGGGCCTGGTGGCCCTGGGCGGCGTCTACGCCGTGGCCCGTCAGGCTGTGCGGGTCGAGGCCGTGGCCGGCTTTCTGGCCGGGGTGCTTGGCCTGGCTCTGGTCTTCTGGCTCATCGACCCGGCCAAATATGCCTCGCCCGAGCTTTACCTGCTCACCGGCAGCACCGTGTTCGCGGCCTTTTTCCTGATCACCGACCATTCCTCCACTCCGGTGGGCTCGACCGGCCTGGCCTGTTCCGGCCTGCTGGCCGGTTGTCTGGCCGTATTGATCCGGGTTTTCGGGGTCTACCCCGACGGAGCCCCGTTCGCCATTCTCGTGGCCAACCTGTTTACCCCGGTGCTCGACATGATCCGCCCGGCGGTCTACGGCAAAAAGAGAGGGAAGTAAGCATGCGCGAAATAGCCGGCATGATCGTCGTGCTCTCGCTGATCTGCGGGGCCTCGGGCCTGGCCCTTTCCTACCTGAAGCAGACCACCGCGCCGATCATCGAGCAGCAGTTGTTCACCTTTGTGCAGGGACCGGCCATCAGCAAAGTCTTTTCGGCGGCCGACAACAACCCCATCGCGGACCGCAAAACCTTTGCCGCGCCCTCGGGCGGCAACGTCACCGTGTTCCCCTACATGCAGGGCGGCAAACTGGTGGGCGTGGCCCTGGAGGCCTTCGGCAAGGGCTTTGGCGGCGACATCGGGGTCATGGTCGGCTTTGACGTGGCCAAAGATACCCTGCTCGGCATCGGCATCACCACCATGTCCGAGACCCCGGGCCTGGGCACCAACGTGGCCGGGCCGAAGTTCTCCAAGCAGTTCACGGACAAGCCCCTTGAAGTGGAGCTGACCGCCAGAGGCGGTCGTATCGACGCCCTTTCCGGGGCCACGGTGTCTTCCACCGGCACGGTCATTGCCGTGCAGAAGGCCGTGCAGGACTACAAGGCCATCAAGGACGAGATCCGCAAAACCTGGCAATAGGGCGCGGTTGTCCCGCAGGCTTCCGGCAAGCCGCGCGGCCGACCCCGCCCGCGCGGCTTGCCGGAAGCCTTGGGCAAAATGACGTTACAGACAATTTCAAGGTGAAATTGTTTCAAGGAGACCAGATATGGCATCCGTATGGAGAGAGTTCACCAAAGGCCTTTGGGATGAAATGCCCCCTTTCCGGGTGGTGCTCGGGCTCTGCCCGACCCTGGCCGTGACCAAGGGCGCCGAAACCGGCCTGGGCATGGGTGCGGCGGTCATTTTTGTGCTTGTGCTGTCCAACACCTTAATCTCGATGGTGCGCAACATTATTCCCAAAAAGGTCCGCATCGTCTGCTTCATCGCCATCTCGGCCACCTTGGTCGTGGCCGTGGAACTGCTCATGCAGGCCTTTACCTATCCCCTGTACCAGCAACTCGGCATTTTTGTGCCGCTGATTGTGGTCAACTGCATCATCCTGGGCCGGGCCGAGGCCTTTGCCGGTAAAAACCCGGTGCTGCACTCGGCCGCCGACGGCTTGGGCATGGGCTGCGGCTTTACCATCGCCCTGGTCCTGGTGGGCTCCATTCGCGAGATTCTGGGCACCGGCGCCATCTTCGGCAAGCCGATCATGTGGGACGGCTTCGAGCCCTTCGGGCTGATGGTCGAGGCCCCGGGCGCCTTCATCTGCCTGGGTTCGCTCCTGGCTCTGATGAACGCCTTCATCGTCCGGCGCGCCCGGCGCGCGGGCCTGGCCGAAGAAGCCAGACTCGCGGCCCCGGCCTGCGAGGCCTGCCACGGCTGCGACTCCTGCAGCATGACCAAAGGATAATTGCCGGCGCGGCATTGGGAGGACGCAATGGATTATTTCATGATCTTTATCGGCGCGGTGTTGGTCAAAAACATCGTGCTGACCCAGTTTCTCGGGCAGTGCCCCTTTGTGGGTTGCTCCAAGGAGCGCTCGGTCTCCATCGGCATGGGCGCGGCCGTGGTCTTTGTGGCCTGTCTGGCCTCGTTCTTCACCTGGCTGATCCAGAAAGGCCTGCTCGACCCCCTGGAACTCGGCTATCTGCGCACCATCGTTTTTATCGTGGTCATCGCCGCCCTGGTGCAGTTTGTGGAAATGTTCCTGAAAAAGGTCATTCCGCCCCTGTACAAGTCGCTGGGTATTTTTCTGCCCCTGATCACCACCAACTGCTGCGTGCTCGGCCTGGCCATTCTGGCCCAGGACTTCGGCCTGGGCGAGGCGGTGTTCTACACCTTCGCCTCTTCGATGGGCTTCATGCTGGCCCTGGTGCTCATGGCCGGCATCCGCGAGCGCTTTGCCGTCTGCCGCGTGCCCAAGGTGCTGCAGGGCACGCCGCTCGGCCTGATCATGGCCGGCCTGATGTCGCTCTGTTTTATGGCCTTCAAGGGCATGATCTAATACGGGAGGCGCAATGATCGCTACATCCATCGTCACGCTGACCGGCCTGGGCCTCGCCTCGGCGACCATTCTGGCCGTTGCCTCCCGCCTTCTGAAAGTGGAGGAAGATCCGCGCATCGAGACCGTGGCCGGGGTTTTGCCCGGGGCCAACTGCGGCGGCTGCGGCTTTGCCGGCTGCGAAGCCTATGCCGCGGCCGTGATCGTCAACAAAGACATTCCCGCCGGCCTGTGCGTGGTGGGCGGGACCGAAACCGCCGCCGAAGTGGGCAGACTATCGGGCAAGGCCGTCGAAGCCGGCGAGCCCATGGTCAGCTTTCGCCGTTGCAGCCGGGTGGAAGGCAACGTGCAGCGCCGCTACAACTACATCGGCAGCAGCACCTGCGCCAGCGCGGCCTTGCTCGAAGGCGGACCCTTCATGTGCAACTGGTCCTGCCTGGGCTACGGCGACTGCATGCGTTCCTGTCCCTTTGACGCCATGTATGTGCGTGGCGGCATGGTTGAGGTCATGGTCTCGCGTTGCGTGAGCTGCGGCATCTGTATCAAGGCCTGTCCGCGCTCCATCCTGCAGCTTGTGCCGCGCCGGGCCCGGGTGATGAGCCACTGCGCCACCAAGGAAAAGATGAAATCCGTGACCGAGGTCTGCGGAGTGGGTTGCATCAACTGTCTGAAATGCCTCAAGGCCTGTCCCGCCGAGGCGATCACCTACGAAAAGCGGCGGATCGAGATCAACCACAAGACCTGCCTCGATTACGGCCCGGCCTGCGGCGAGGCCTGCGTGGGCGCCTGCCCGCGCGGGATCATGCGCCGCATGGGCGCCCGACCGGCTGTGGTCGCCGAAAGTGACGAGGGCGTGCCCCGGGCCGGCGAGGCCCCGGCCTACTCTTCGGCCGATCCCGTGCCGCCGGGACAGTTCAGGATGGCCGCGCCCACGGCCGAACGCATTGCCGAGGCCGCGGGAGCGCCCACCGAAGACGCCTGCGCCCCTGCCGATCCCATGGACGGCTGCGACAAGGCTGAACCAATGGGCAAGAACAAGCAGGGATAGGGGGGACTATGGACCGCAGACAATTTATCCGTACCGGCTGCCTGGCCGGCGCGGCCCTGGCCCTTTCCGGCCTTCTGCCCACCCGGCTCCTGGCCGGCGCCGGCGCCGGGCCGCGCACCACCCAGGAGGCCAGGCTGCTCATGGGCACCGTGGTCACCGTCACCGTCAACCACGTTTCGCGCCTTCAGGCCGAAGAGGGCATCGGCCGCGCCTTTGCCGCCATGGACCGGCTCATTGCCGTGTTCGACCGGCGCGACGCGTCTTCCGCCCTCGGTGTTCTGAACGATTCCGGCCGGCTGGCCGGCGCGCCCGCCCCGTTGGTTTCCCTGCTCGACCGGGCCGAAGCCTTTGGCCGTTCCTGCGGTTACGCCTTCAACCCGGCCGTTCTGCCCGTTGTCGCCTTGTATGAGGCGCGCGGCGTTTCCGTCGGCCGGCGCGAACTGGCCCAGGCCCTGGCCCTGGCCGCGCCCGGCGGCATCTCGCTGCGCGGCGACGCCATTCACCTGGAACGCTCCGGTATGGGCCTGACCTTTGACGGCATCGCCAAAGGGCGCATTGCCGACGCCGCGGCCGAGGTTCTGGTCGGGTGCGGCATCAACGATTATCTGATCAACGCCGGCGGCGACCTTCGCGTTTCCGGCCGCAATCACCAGGGCCTCCCCTGGGTCGTGGGCATCGAGAACCCCGAGAAAACCGGCGGCGTCATCGAAACCCTGCGCCTGCGCTCCGGCGCCGTGGCCACCTCCGGCGGCTACGAACGCTTCTTTGATCAACAGCAACGTCTGCACCACCTGGTTGACCCGGCCACAGGCCAATGCCCGCAAACCAAAAGCGTCACCGTCATCGCCCCCACAGCCGAACAGGCCGACGCCCTGGCCACCTGCTTGTTCGTCCTGCCGCCCCACGCCGGCCTCAACCTGATCGCCCGATACCCAAAAACCGCCTGCCTGACCCTCGATTCCGCCGGCACCCGCCACGTGTCGCCAACCTGGGGATAACCTTGGGGACGCTGTCCCCCAAGCCCCTCCGCCAAAGGGATTATCCCTTTGGCGGAGGGGCTTGGGGAGGTTCTGCCTCCCCAAGGATCTCCAGATAATCGTGCTTCAGGGCCCAAAGCAGGTGGAAGGCGGCGCGTTCGGCTTCGGCGGGGCTGTCGGGGCGGAGCAGTGCGGCTGCGTTGACGGGCTTGCGGCAGGCCAGGAGCAGCCGGCGCAGAAGATCGCGATCAAGCATCAGGTCCATGCCGGCGTAGAGCAGGGGCGGCAACAGGCCCTGGTACAGAGCTTCGCCGGCGGCGGTGCGTTGGATGATCAAGTTATCGGAAACTTCATGCGTCAGCCGGCGACTGCAGTGGCCCGCAAAGAGCTCGGCAAAGTCCATGCCCAGGGGGTGAACGGCGGCGCGCAGGCGGGATTCATGTTCCGGGGCCAGGGGTAGGGCGTCGAGTTCTTCCCACAGGGCCAGGTGGCGCTCGATCAGCCGATCCGGGGTGAACTCGGCCTCATAGCGGGCTTTGGCCGCCGTGCCCAGGCGGACGCGCAGGAGCGGGTCGGCGCCCAGGCGGGCCAGGGCCGCGGCCAGGGCGGGCACGTCCAGGCTGACCTGCTGGGCCAGTTTCAGGTGGTACTGGTTGTCGAACCAGATCCCGCGGGCCAGGACGTTGGTTTCGGAGGTATCGGCAAAGCCCAGGCTGGGGATGAGCAGGCCGGTGCGCTCGTGCTCGACGATGTCGCGGTAGCCGTCGAAATCGGAGACCACGGCGGGCAGGCCGTAGGAGGCCGCCTCGGCCACGGACAGGCCGAAGGTTTCCTGGATGTTGTCCGAGGGCGAGAGAAAAATGTCGGCCGCGCTGTAAAGCAGCCGGCAGTCGGCGGCGCTCGGCCGGAGCAGGGCGCGGAAGCGGACCTTGAGGCCGGCCGCGTAGGCCTCAAGGGCCCGGGGCAGGGGGTCGTCGGCCTCGGCCCAGCCGGCCGCGAGCAGCAGGGTCTCCCGGGGCAGGCCCAGGCCGTGGGCTCGCCGCAGGGCGGCCAGGGCGGGCAGCAGGTCCATCTTGGAGTGCGGCGAAAAGCGCCCCAGGCAGAGGATCAGCGGGGCGTCGCCCAGGTCGAGGTCTTGCCGAAAGGCGGCCACGGCTTCGGGGGCGGCCGGCTCGGGCTTGGGAGCGCTTAAGGGGATGCGGCAAATCCGCGGGGCCGGAAAGGCCTCGGTCGACAGCCCGTAGCTGCGGCGCAAGCTTGCAAAGGCGGCTTCGATCACGGCCACGGCGCAACGTGAGGTGGCCGTGATCGCGTCTTTGGGGCTCGCGCCCGGCCAGAGCCGGCCCAGAAACACCGGCATATAGCGGGCATAGCTCAGGGAATGAGTGGTGCCGGTGATTGGGAAGATGCGCCGGGAAAAGCGGTTGCGCGCCCATTCCAGTCCGGCGGCGTGGGTCAGGCAGTCCGAGAGGTGAAAGCAAAAATAATTATGCGCGGCCAGGGCGGCCGGCAGGGCGTGCCGGGGCAGGAAGAGCGCCGCGCCTCGCTCGGTCACGGCCGGAAAATGCTCGGCAATCCAGGCTTGCAGGAAGTTGCTCTGCGCCTCGGATTCCAGGAAAAAATGGTAGGCCCCGAACGGGTCCGCAGCCAGCAGGGCGCGCAAAAAAACTTCGCCGGCCACTTTGCGCCCCAAAATGTCGCCGCCCTCGACAAAGGAATCCAGGCAGGCCCAGATTCGGCTGTTTTTTCCAATTCTTTCCATAGTATGAGAGATAGAAAAGGTACCCGTGAAAGTCAAGCCGATCCGGCCTGACGCGCTACGGCGGGCCGGATCGGCCCGTGGCTTCGTCTGCTCTAACTGAGATCGGTTATCGCCCGGCAACCATTGCATTTTTTTTTGACTCCGGCTAATAACAGTAATTATTGTCGGAAATGGGAACACACTGTTTTTCGCTGCGGGACCGGGGGAAAGCGACGCCCCCCCAATCAACGGAGGTCGGACTATGGATGTTGTGATGCTCTCGCGGCTGCAGTTCGCGGCGGCCGTCTTCTTTCACTTCATCTTCGTGCCGCTCACGCTGGGCCTTTCGGTGCTTCTGGCCGTTATGGAAACCATCTATGTGCGCACGGGGAATGAACAGTACAAGCGCATGGCCAAATTTTGGGGCAAGCTTTTTCTGATCAACTTCGCCTTGGGGGTGGTCACCGGCATCACCCTTGAATTCCAGTTCGGCACCAACTGGTCGCGCTATTCCGAGTTCGTGGGCGATATCTTCGGCCCGCTGCTGGCCATTGAGGCCACGGTGGCCTTTGCGGGCAACCTTTCCGCCCTGTGGATCATCCTGGCCAACGGCTGGATGCAGCACCCGGTGGGCTATGAGATTGTCGGCGATCGGGCCGTTCTGGCCGGGTTCTGGGACGGCTTCATGCAGGTAATCTCCAACGGCTTCGCCTGGAGCATGTTCGTGCACACCATCCTGGCCTCCTGGGTGCTCGGCGGCTTTTTCGTGCTCGGCGTTTCCGCCTGGCACCTGTTGCGCAAGAACGAAGTCGACTTTTTTAGAAAGTCCTTCAAGCTCGCTTCCGTGACCACCCTGGTCTGTATCGCCGTGCTCATTTACCAGGGGCACACCCACGGCATGCAGGTGGCCAAGGACCAACCCGCCAAGCTGGCGGCCATGGAATCGCACTGGGAAACCCAAAGCAACGTGCCCATGTACCTCTTGGTCTTCCCGGACGAGAAAAACCGCACCAACT
>JAVBLS010000074.1:0-8403 GCA_031553235.1 Desulfovibrio sp. | reverse complement strand
TGGTTGGGGCCGTCGTCGGGTGGTGCGCTACCGCGGCGCCGGGCGCTTTCTCTTTTCACCCGCCGCCCCCCCCCCCCCCCCCGCCGCCCCCCCGGGGGGGGGTTTTGTTGTGCGCCCGGGGCTCTGGCGAAGGGCATGCCTTCACTTGCCGCAGGATCATTTAAAGCGCCCGACCTTGCGCAGCCAGCCTTCGGGGGCCGGAGCCCTGCCGGTCTGAATGTCGGAGTAACGGCTGTACAGGGCAAGAGAGTGCTTGCCCACCTTGCCGTCACCCACGGTGAACTCGCTGCCGTCTTCCATCAGGTAGCCGCCCACGGGGCTGACCACGGCCGCGGTGCCGAAACCGCCGGCTTCAACAATGGCCCCGGACTTGAGCCCGGCCAGAAAGTCCTTCAGGGCCACATGCTCGGTACGGGCCTTGATTTTGCCGGCCGCCGCCAACTCCAGCACCGACATGGAGGTGACGGAGCGCAGAATGGAATCGTTGAATTCCGGGATGATGAAGGTGCCGTCGGCCAGGACGTGAAAGTGGTTCATGGCCCCGGCCTCTTCAAGGCAGGTGTTGGTCGCGTCGAGATAGAGCACCTGCGAGCAGCCCTTGGCATAGGCCGCTTCGGCGGCGCGCAGCGAAGCCGCGTAGTTGCCGCCGGCTTTGGATGAGCCGGTGCCGCCGGTGACCGCACGATGGTAGTAGGTGCTGATCAGCAGGCGGATGGCATGGGAAACGCCGCCGCTGTAATAGGGGCCGCTGGGCGAGAGCATGATGCAGAAGATGTATTCGTTGCTCGGCTTCACTCCCAAGGCGTCCTGCACGGCAAACATGAAGGGACGGATGTACAGCGAAGATTCCGGCACCGAGGGGCACCAGTCGCGCTCTACGTCGATCAGCCGGTCCAGGGCTTCAAGCTGCAGGTCGGCGGGAATCGCGGGCATACAGAGAATGCCCGCCGAGTGGTTCAGACGCTCGGCGTTCTTGTCCGGCCGGAATATATAAATTTCGCCGTCGGGATGCCGGAAGGCCTTGATGCCCTCGAACAGGGTCTGGCCGTAATGCAGGCACATGGCGCCGGGCATCATCTCAATGGGGCCGTATGGAATAATGCGCGGGTTACGCCACTCTCCCTCACGGTAGTTCATGAGAAACATGTGATTGGTACGCAACGCGCCGAAGCCGAGTTCGACGCTTTCTGCCGGAGGGGTCTTGCGCTTGTCCGGAACGAGAAGGTCGTAGTGAAATTCCATGAGGACACCGCCTTTAGCTTGAAAATGAACGAAAAAATTGCTCTTTTTCCGCCTTGTTGTCAATATGGAGCGTGCGGTGTATCAGGGCTGAGAACAATTTCCATCCCCATTGCCCGTCGACGCAAACGGATCTGCCGCCCCTGCCGGGGATCTGTTGTTCGCGAGAGGAATCATGCCTTTGTCCGACTCCACCAACCGGCGCATGCTGGCCGTCCGCTTCGGCCGGCTGGGCGACGTGGTTTTGACCACCGGCCCTCTGCGGCTTTTTGCCCAGGAACTGGGCATGCGTCCGGATGTTCTGGTGCGGCCTGCCTGGGCCGGAATTTTTGCCGGCAATCCGCACATCGGGCGGGTGGTGCCGTTTGAGCCTGCCGGGCTTTCGCCCGCAAAACTCGCGGCCCGCTTTCGGGAATTGGCTGCGGAATATGCCGGCTGCGGTCTGCTGGATCTGCACGGCATTCCCCGCACCCGCCTGCTCGCGACCCTGTGGCGCGGCCCGGTGGCCCGGTATCCCAAGTTTTCTCTGGAGCGCCGGATCTTTCTGGCCTCGGCCGGTCGGCTTTTCGGCGAATCCCTGTGCCGGTTCAACGTGCCGCAGCGCTACGCCCTGGCCCTGTACGGCAAGGAAAACGTGCCGGACAGAACCCGGCTGTTGCCGGAGATTTACCTCGGCGAAGCGGAAAAGGCTTGGGCTACAGACACCCTGCGGGTGGCTTTCGGCGCAACCCGGCCCGTGGCCCTGCATCCTTTCGCGGCCCATGCCCTGAAAACCCGGCCCGCGCCTTTTTGGCGAGAACTGGCCGGGCTGCTGGAGGCCCAGGGCATCCCCAGCCTGGTGATCGGCATGGGCGAACCCTTGTTTCCCGGCGCGCCAGGCGATTTTGCCGACCGCACAAGCCTGCGCGAAACCTGCGCCTTGCTGGCCGGCTGCCGGGCCTTGGTTTCCGGCGACTCCGGCCCCATGCACCTGGGCACGGCCGTGGGCACGCCGGTACTGGCCCTGTTCGGCCCCACAACCAGGGAATGGGGCTTTTTTCCTTCGGGGCCGCGCGATCGCGTGCTGGAAACCGCCCAATCCTGCCGACCCTGTTCACTGCACGGCAAATTTCGCTGTCCCAGACATGGGAGCTGCCTGGAAGACATTCGGCCGGAAGCCGTGCTGGAAACGCTTTTAGCTATGACCGCCGGGTATGCCGATGAGCAATGAAGGGTCTATACCACAGTGTGTTTGCCACACCGGGGAAGAGTGTTTGTTTCACGAGGCTCTCGAGACCGCGCGCGACGCCGGGGTCACCCTGTCCAGGTTGCGTGAGGTCTCGGAACGCTGCTTCTGCGGCGGAACGGAAGAGCGGTGGAGTGCGCGGCCGGATGCTCCGTGCGCCGAGCCCCACGAAGGCTTGGACGCGGCCAAGCCGGAGCCGCACGAGGGGCCGGATGCGGCCTGGATCAGTCTGAACAGGCCCCTGGAAGAAACCGGTCCGGCTCCGGCCGGACCGGTTTCTTCCAGGGGCCTGCGCCGGATTTTGCCCAAGCGGCCGGGTTTCTTTTTACTGGTGGTGGTGACCGGAATCGCGGCCTATGTGGTCAATACCAAGGGCTGTTGTTTTTAAGCCGATCCGGTAGTGCCTCACAGCTTTTGTAAATCTTCCAAAATCACTTCGGCGGCGCGGTCCACGGCGCCTGGCGGCCCGAGGGCGGCGCGGATCTCGTCCAGTTTGGCGCGGGTCTGGTCCAGGGGGTTGTCCGGGCCTTGCGGGTCGAGCCAGGCCAGAGTTCTGGCGGTCAGGGCCCTGGCGTTGCAGTCGGCCTGGAGCAATTCGGGAAAGACTTCATGCCCGGCAATGAGATTGGGCAGGCCGACGTAGGGCACGCGGATCAGGGCTCGGCCGATCAGGCCGCTCAAGGCCGAAAGCTTGTAGCAGACCAGGGTGGGCACGCCGGCCAGGGCGGCCTCAAGGGTGACGGTGCCCGAGGCGGCAAAAAGCATCTGGCAACGGCGCATGGCGGCCCAGCGGTTTTCCGGCGGCAGAAATTCAATGGGCAGATTGTTGGGCCAGAGGGCGCGCAGGCGATCTTCGGAAATGTTCGGGGCGCGCAGGCAGGCAAAGCTCAGCTGCGGCAGGCGTTGCCGCAGCAAGCGGGCGGCTTCGGCAAACTCCGGCATCAGGTCGGCGATTTCTTTTTTCCGACTGCCGGGCAGCAGGCCGATGCGGCCGGGCATGGGGGTGATGCCGGCTATGGCAGGGTAGTCGACCAGGTCCACCAGCGGGTTGCCCACGTAATCGATTTCCATGCCGAAGCCGCGATAGAACTCCCGCTCAAAGGGCAGGATGGAGATGAGCCGGCGCACGTTGGCGCGGATGAATTCCGCCCGTCCCGGCCGCCAGGCCCAAAGCTTGGGGCTGATGTGGTAGTATACCGGAATGTTCAGGGCGCGGGCCGCCGTGATGACCCGGAAGTGAAAATCCGGCGCGTCGACCACGATGACCGCTCGAGGCAGGCGCTCAGCCAGGGCTTTTTTGATCTCGCCGAGCAGGGAGAAAATTTTGGGCAGCTTACCGAGAACCTCGGTGATGCCCATGACCGACAGCGACTCGATGGAAAACAGGCTTTCCAGGCCGGCCCGGCGCAATTCGCCGCCGCCCATGCCCACGAAGGTCAGGCTCGGGTCTTTGCGGCGCAAAGCTTCCAACAGCATGGCCCCGTGCAGGTCGCCCGAGGCCTCGCCCGCGTTGACCCACAGGGGGCCTGCGGGCATCAGACGGCGTCCTCGCCGGCGGTGAAATCACGGAAAATATATTCCTGTAGGGCTTGGGGCCAGGGGCGCGGCGTGATGCCGGTAACGCCTTCCAGGCAGGAGGTGTCCAGCACGGAATAGGCCGGGCGCGCGGCTTTTTGCGGGTAGGCGGTCGAGGGTACGGCATGGACCACGCAGGTGGTCTGGGCCAGGCGCACGGCCTCGGAGGCCAACTCGCACCAACTGGCCGAGCCGGAGTTGACCACGTGGAAGATGCCGGAGGCCCCGGCCTCCACCAGTTTCAGGGTATACTGGGCCAGATCCAGAGTATAGGTGGGTGAACCGTACTGGTCGTGGACCACGTTCACGGCGCTTTTTTCGGCACAGCGTTCCAGAATGGTGCGCACGAAGTTCTTTTTTCCCGGCCCGAAGAGCCAGGCCGTGCGGGTGATGATGCAATGCCTCAACCCCAGACCGAGCAGGGCCTCTTCGCCTTCGCGTTTGGTTTTGCCATAGACGCTCAAAGGTTTTGGCCGGTCGTCCACAGTGTAGGGAGCGCCTTTTTCACCATCAAAAACAAAGTCGGTGCTGAAGTGCACCAGGGCGCAGGGTCGGTCCTTGATCACCCGGCCGATGAGCGTGGGCACGCGGGCGTTGAGCAGGCGGGCGGCCTCGGGCTCGTCCTCGGCTTTTTCCACATTGGTGTAGCCCACGGCGTTGTAGACGCACTCCGGCTCTTCCCGATCAAGGATGGCGGCCAGGGCCGCGCCGGCCCCCGGGCCGGCCAGATCCAGATCCGCGCTGCCCAGAGCCACAGGCGTGCGGCCGGCGTTGCGCAGCACCTCGCACAAGGCCTGCCCGAGCAGGCCGTTCTTGCCGCCCAAAACAAGATCTTTGGCGCTCATAATCTTTCTCCGTACCACTCCTGCATAAAAGTCCGGTAGGCTCCCGAGATGACCCCGGCCACCCACTCGGGCCGGGCCGCATACCAAGCCAGAGTGCGCTCAAGGCCGGCCTCGAAGCTGACCGAAGGAGCAAAGCCCAACTCGGCCGCGGCCAGAGAGTAGTCCATGGCGTAGCGGCGGTCGTGGCCGGGCCGGTCCGCCACCAGGCGAATCAGGCTTTTGGGCTTGCCGCACAAACGCAGGATGGCTTCCACCACCTGCATATTGGCGCGCTCGGCATTGCCGCCGAAGTTGTAGACCGCGCCGGGCCGGCCGTGTTCCAGGGCTGCGAGCACACCCCGGCAGTGGTCCTCGACAAAAATCCAGTCGCGCACGTTGGCGCCGTCACCGTACACGGGCAGGGGCTCGTCGGCCGTGGCCCGCAGGAACATAAGGGGAATGAGTTTTTCTGGAAACTGGAACGGCCCGTAATTGTTGGAGCAACGAGTGATGATGGCCGGGAAGCCGTATGTTTCGTGCCAGGCCCGGCAGAGCAGGTCCCCGCCGGCCTTGGAGGCCGAATAGGGGCTGTTGGGCGCGAGCGGCGTGGTTTCCGAGAACAGCCCGGTGGGGCCGAGGCTACCGTAGACCTCGTCGGTGGAAACCTGGATAAAGCGGGGTATTCCCATTTCGCGGGCCAACTGCAGCAGCGTGAGCACGCCGTCGACATTGGTGCGGATGAAGGGCGCGGCGTCGGCGATGGAGCGGTCCACATGGCTTTCGGCCGCGAAGTTGACCACGGCCTCGGGCCGGAAATCTTCAAAGACCCGGCGTATGGCCTGCGCGTCGGCAATGTCGGCATGCTCGAAGCGATACAGCTGCTTGAGGGTGGCCGCCGGCTCGCGAACGTTGGCCAAATTGCCCGCATAGGTCAGGGCGTCGACGTTGCAAATGTTCCAGCCCGGCCGCTCTGCCGCGAGCAGATGCAGAAAATTCGCGCCGATAAAGCCGCAGCCGCCGGTGACAAGAATGCGCATGGGGTTCCTTTGGCGCCGGAACGGGCGCCGGCGTCTTTCGGCTTATAGCCGCCTGGGAGAAGGAGGTCAACTTGGCCTCAACAATAAAAAAGCGCAAGGCGGACCTTGCGCTTTCTGAGAGCCGGACACCCGGCACAACCGTTACCGTTGCTTCCTCTCGGACCTGGCGGGGTTGGCGGCGTAACCGCCGCCCGGCTCCCTATTTGGGTAGACAAGAATACATGAGACGCCGGCGAGTGTCAATATGAAGAATAGCAGGCGCTCGAGCGCTTCGGCGCTTTCTCGGTTTGCTCCCGTCGCATTTACTCGGCACGGTGATAATCTCCACTTTTGCCGCCGACTTTGCTGATCAGCCGGCAGTCGGTGATCACGATATCTTTCTGCACGGCCTTGCACATGTCGTAGACCGTGAGCGCGGCCACCTGGGCGGCGGTCAGGGCTTCCATCTCCACCCCGGTTTTGGCCGAGGTGCGGGCTTCGGTTTCAATGTGCAGCACGGCGCTTTGCTCGTCTACACTGAAGCGCACATCGAGAAAATCCAGGGGCAGGGGATGGCAGAGGGGAATAAGCCCGGCTGTGTTCTTGCCGGCCAGGATGCCGGCCACCCGGGCAACGGCCAGAACGTCGCCCTTGGGCAGGGCCTTTTTGAGCAACAGTTCCATGGTCGCCGGGGACAGGCGCACCTCGGTGCGGACCACGGCGATGCGCCGGGTTTCGGCCTTGCCGCCCACGTCGACCATGGTTGCCGAACCGTCGTCCTTCAAGTGCGAGAAGCCGTCCATCAGAGCATTTTCACTTTGAAAATGTTTATGAAACCATATTGCCGGCGGACTTCCGAACGAGCCCGCAAGCGGGCGGCCGTGTAAACGGGCGCCGGAGCAAATTAACTTTCCAAAGTTAATTTGCTCTAATCAATGCCCATAGCTTTGCCGACTTTCTTGATGATTTTTTTGGCCTTGTTCAAGGGTTTTTTTTTCTCAATGGCGGCAAACTCGCGCAGCAGTTCTTCCTGGCGGGCGTTCAGGTGCCTGGGCGTGAGGATGCGAATTTCCACCAGCAGATCGCCGTGTGCGTTGCGTCCGGGGAAGGGCAGGCCCTTGCCGGCAATGCGGAAAACTTCGCCGCCCTGGGTGCCCTTGGGGACGTCCAGGGTGATGTCGTCGTCCAGGGTGGGCACAGAGATTTTGGCGCCAAGGGTGGCCTGGACAAAGGTGATTTCTTTGGAGGTGAGCAGGTTTTGCCCGTCGCGCTCAAAGACGCCGTCATCGTCCACATGCAGAACGACATAGAGGTCGCCGGGGGGACCGCCGTTTTCACCCGGCTCACCCTCCTCACGCAGACGCAGGCGGTTGCCGTTGTCCACGCCGGCAGGAACGCGCACGGTGAGTTCACGCAGTTTCTGCTCCAGGCCGCGTCCCCGACAGCGGGGGCAGGGGCTGGTGATCACGCTGCCGCTGCCGTGGCAGTCGGGGCAGGGTACGCTGATCTGGAAAAAGCCCTGGTTGTGGCGCACTTGGCCCATGCCGGCGCAACGCCGGCAGGTTTCCGGCCGGGTGCCGGGTGCGGCGCCCGTGCCTTTGCACTCGGAGCAGGGCCGATTTTGCGGGATCTGTATGGGAACGTTATCGCCCTTGGCCGCCTGGCGAAAGGAAATGCTCAGGTTGTAGCGCAGGTCTGCGCCGCGTTGGGGCCGGTTGCGGCCGGCTGAGCGGGCGCCCATGCTGAAACCGAAGAGATCGCCGAAAATGTCGCCAAAGTGCGAGAAGATGTCCTCGGTCGAGGCAAAGCCCTGCCCCGCGCCGTTGCCCAAGCCGGCATGGCCGAAGCGGTCGTAGCGGGCGCGTTTATCGGTATCGCGCAGCACATCATACGCTTCGGCCGCTTCCTTGAACTTGGCTTCGGCCTCGGCATCGCCGGGGTTTCTGTCCGGGTGGTACTCCATGGCCAGCTTGCGGTAGGCTTTTTTAATGTCCTCCTCGCCGGCGGTTCTGGAGACTCCCAGCACCTCATAGTAATCTTTGGGCATGTGGATTAGTCGGGGTCGACGACGTGCCCTTCGGCGGGCGGGTTGAAGTGGTTGAGATCTTCGGGCATGACTTTGGCCGCCGCGATTTCGCGCAGGGCCGTGACCACTTCTTTGTTGCGGGAATCGAGCAGCGCCGGGTAGCCTTCGCGGAACTGGCGCACACGCTTGATGGCCATCTGGACCAGCAGGAAGCGGTTGTTCACGCGCTCCTGGCAGTCTTCAACGGTGATACGGGCCATGATGTCTCCTTGGGGGCGGAACGCCCGGAGGGTTTGTCTGCAAGAGCAACGCAATAAGCACGAAAGAGCGGTGCTGTCAAGAGCTCAGCACCCCCGCCGCAGGGCAAGATCACTTTAACCTTTTGAAAAAATAGGATCGACAAGTGGATCGAGTTATGATCAAGTAATTCCAGCCCTAAGGAGGTTGGAATGGCGGATTTCATAACACATTTCAGCATAATCGAAGACCCTCGTATTG
>JAVBLS010000070.1:0-21438 GCA_031553235.1 Desulfovibrio sp. | reverse complement strand
TTCTTTAACCAATGTTAATTTTCTTTGTACTATCTTTACGCACACCGCCCGGTAACGCTAACCGGGGGTTTCCCCCATCCCGCAACCCCCGCTTTTCATGTTGACGGTTGTAAGTCTTTTGGGAGGCCTCCACCTTCATGGGCGGCGCCTGGCGCTTGCGCACCTTAAGTTCCTCGTCCTTGATGACCAAGGGAGCGAGGGCTTGCTTTTTCTTGCCCATACGAATCTCCTTGGGGGCGGGTGACGGCGCGCTGCGGTTCCGGCGCGGCCGGAGGAGAAATAGTACGCATTTGCTTGAGCGTCAAGGCGGGCGCGGCTGCGGCACTCCTTTTTATCCTGCCCTTGGCCGTAAGCGCCGGAGCCGGCGTCTTAAAGTTCATTTACCCCAAGATCTCTGCGTGATCGCTTGTCTTTTTTCAAAATTATATATAAAAAATTTAAAATAATAACGTTATTTTTCATATACTCAAACGGCCACGCCGCAGGCCGGAAAAGGCCCGGTCCGCCTGTAAGACATGTTCGAACGGAGGCGTGCCGGGGCGGTGTCGCGGCTCTCATTGCTTTTTTTCATCCGCAGGCACATTCAACGGAGTCAGGTATGAAAACTCGCGCCTTAAGCCGCATTCTGTCCGGCATTTTTTCATTTATCATCATATTATCATTGCAAGCGGCGACTTTTGCCGCGGCGAACTGGCGTGACGTTACCCCAATGGATTCTACGACCAAAAACATCCCGCAGGTGGTTGATTATTCCCTGCGCAACAGCTGGAACAACGCCCAGATACTCAATTTCACTTCCCCAATGGTCAAGCCGGAAGATTGCGGTAAACCGCTTACAGCCGGGGAACTGCCGCTTTCCATTGCCCCGGACCTTGGCTGGAGCGGAGAGTGGCTGGACCCCACCACCTTGCAACTACGCAATAAGAAGCGATTGCCGCTGTCAACCACACTTCGCTACGCCTCCAGGGGTGAGCAAAAAAGCCTTAAGGGCCTGCCCCTGAAAAACCTCAAGGAGTATACGCCGTACCCGTTCGGAGTAGCCAAAGTTCCGGAGCAGATCAACTGCGCCGCGGACGGCACGCTGACCTTCAGCATTGCCTTCGCCAACGGTCGGGTCGCCCCGGCCGCGCTGAAAGAAAAACTGATCGTTTATGAGGAGCTTGCTCCGGGCAAAGGTGGGTCGCGGTATTCCGACGACCTGCAGGAAGACCTGAAAAAAATGCGCCGTCTGCCCGTGCTTTCCGTAAACACCAAGGATGGCGGCCCGAATTCCGAACTTATCTTTACAATAAAGCCTGAAGATTGGGCAAGGCCGTTGCGGATAACCGTCCCGTCCGGATTTGCCGGTGTGGACGGGCCTGTGGGCCTGGAAAGTGAATCCACCTGGAGCGGCGTTGGAATTTCGAGTCTGCTTGAGGTAAAAAGCATAGAGTCCCGCCAGAGCGATACCCCACCCTGGCAGCGAACAATCGCCGTGGCCACAAGCCGCCCGATCAAGCCGGAAGAATTCTCCCGCTATCTTAAGCTTTCGCCGGAAATGGATTTTAAGGTGGAAGAAGAGGCCGGCGGCCGCTACCTGATCAAGGGTGACTTTACCACCCGGCCGCGTGTGAGCGTAACCGTGCTTAAGGGCCTGCAAAACGCCGAACGCAACGGCCTTATGCTTACCCCGTATACGGAAGTAGTCACTTTCGAGGATTTTATGCCCAGTCTGGCTCTGGGCGAGCAAGGCAGCGCGCTTTCGCCCGGACGCCCCATGCGCGTGCCGCTCACCACCATCAACGTGGACCAGGTGCAGGTCACACTGCGTGAAATGCCGGAACAAAGCCTGCCCCTTATGGTCATGGGATTCTATAATTCATACCGCGCGCAGCTTGCAACTCCCATTACGACGCGCACTGCGGACGTAAACGGCGTGGTCAACCGTATTTCCGAGCGCAGCATAGATCTGAAAGATCTCGCCGGGGACGGCAAGGGCATATTCTTTCTTACCGTGGTGGACGCCGGCAACCCGGAGGACATTCCCGGCAACAGCCTGGAAAGCCCGTCGGAGGACTCCAATCTCAAGGACGGCGCCGCGGCTCAAAAAGGCTCTCGCAACGATGACGGGCAATATAACGACGAATACGCCGGCGGCGGTTCCAGACGAAACCACAGTCGTAAAGCCCAAAAACTCGTGGTCATATCCGACATAGGCCTGGTGGCCCGCGCCATGCCCGACAAGCTGACCGTATGGGCCAACTCCCTGGCCACCGCCCAGCCGTATGCCGGCGCACGGGTGCGCGTTTTCTCGAGCCACAACATCCTGCTGGCCGAGGGCGTCACGGATTCCGAAGGCCTTTATACGGCCGAATATGCCGATACCGCCGCGCTGGTCATCGTTTCCACCCCGTCCAAGCCCGGGTCGGACGGCAAGCCCGCCGAACGCTCCTACGACGACATCAACTACCTCAAGCTGGATCGCAACCTGACCGGCGGCAACAATTTCGACACCGGCGGCAAGCCCTACCTGACGGAAGGCTACGAAGCCTTCTGCTACACACCGCGCGGCGTGTACCGCCCCGGCGAAACAGTGCCCTTTCGCGCGCTTTTGCGCGATTCGGCCATGAGAGCCCCGCTGCCGTTCCCAATAACCTGGAAAGTTTTTTCCTCCACCGGCCGCACAGCCGGGCAGGGCAGCGCCATGCTCAGTTTTTCGGGAGGCGCTTCCTTCAGCCTGGAACTCGTGCCCGCCGCGCCTACCGGCGAGTATACGCTAAAAATATTCCTGCCCGGGCAGGAAGGCCGGCCGCTGGGCATTACGACCTTCAGCGTGGAGGATCTGGCTCCGCCGCGCATCGAGCTCAAACTCAGCCCCAACGCCCAGGTGCTCGCCGGCAAGGACGGTCTGGAGCTTTCAATCGACGCCAAATATTTGTTCGGCGCCCCGGCGGCCGGCGCGGCGTGGGAAGCTTCCCTGCGCCTCAACCCGCTCGTCTTCAGCCACCCCGACTGGAAAGCCTTTGACTTCCCGCCGCCGGACACTCGCTACGAGTCCGGCAAGGGCGACAATAAATACGGCACCTTGGACGAAGAAGGCCACGCGGTGATTGGCCTCAATCCCGGCGATGATTACGGCTATTACGCCCAGGCGCTCAACTACTCCATCCGGGTTATGGAAGACGGCGGACGCTGGGTGGCCAAGAGCATCAGCATACCTTACTTCCCCAAGCCGTTCCTGCTC
The DNA here is from genome assembly GCA_031553235.1 of Desulfovibrio sp. Classification (GTDB taxonomy): domain Bacteria; phylum Desulfobacterota; class Desulfovibrionia; order Desulfovibrionales; family Desulfovibrionaceae; genus Frigididesulfovibrio. The sequence continues at coordinate 18,215 of JAVBLS010000070.1, read as the reverse complement.
GGCTGGGAAGCCCCGCGCCAAGTCGTCACGGCCGGTTCGGTCTGCTCGCTCAAATTCGCGGCCGTAACCCCGGAAGGCAAGCCGGCGGCTCTGCAAAGCCTTAAGGCCAGGATCTACTTTGATAAAGATTTCTACTTCCGTTCTGAGCGCGGCTACGATGAAAGCACGGAAAGCAAAGAACTGCAGGCAAAAGATCTCAAACTGGAAAAAGGCCTTGCCGACCTTGAATTCACTCCGGCCGAAGAAGGCCGCTACCGCATAGTGCTGCGGGAAGAAAGCGAGAGCATAGAACGCGAGTTCACCTTACGCGTCTGGCCCGGCATAGTCGGCTCGGAAGCCGGCGCCTCGCCCCTGATCGACCGGGTTATGTTGACCTGGGACAAGCCGGCCTATACGCCGGGCGAAACCGCCAAACTGTCCGTGCGTTCGCCCTTCCCCGGCAAGCTCCTGCTGGTGGTGGAAAACGACAAGGAAAGACTTCGCAAGATAATCGACCTGGATAAAGCGGAATCCAGCGTGGAATTCCCGGTTGCGGACGATATGGGTCCCAACGCCTACTGCTCGGCCTGGGTAATCCGCCCTGTTGTGGAAGGCGAAAAATGGGGCGCGCACCGCGCCTTCGGCCTTGTGCCGCTCATGCTGGAAAAATCCGGAACGCGCATAAACGTTGCCGTTGATGCGCCGGAACGCTTCCGGCCCAAGAGCGACCTGCCGGTGAGCGTGACGCTTACGGACTCCAAAGGTGCTCCGGTGGCGGGCGAAGTGACCATCGCCCTGATTGACGAAGGCCTGTTGAGCCTTACAAACCAGAAAACTCCCGATCCCTTCGCTTTTTTCTCGGCCAAGCGGGCCATGCTCGGATGCGGGTATGACCGCTACGACGAGCTTGTTCCGCTCACCGTCCGCGCGCCGCTTGCCTTTGCAGCCGGAGGCGACGGGGCGGCGGACGAAGCCTCGATGTCTTCTCCCGTAGCCCGCAAGCTGGAAATGCTGACCGTAGTGCGGGAATCAATGACCGTCGGTCCGGACGGCAAGGTCGGCGCCGTGCTGGCTCTGCCGGAATACAGCGGCAAGGGCAGGCTGATGGTGGTGGCCGCAAGCCCCACGGCTGTGGGCAGTGCCGCGTCCAACGTGCAAATAGCCCGTGACATGACGGTGGAAGCCACAACCCCGCGCATGGTGGCGCCGGGCGACACTTTCATCGTGCCGTTGGTTCTTTACGCCACCGACAACAAGCCGCGCAAGGCCACGGTGACGGCAATAACCGAAGGCCCACTCGAAGTGACGGGCGAAAAAACCTTTGCCGTGGAGCTTGGCGGTTCGGTCTCCAGACAGGAGTTGTACATTCCGGTAAAAGCCCTCAACGAATCCGCCCTGGGGGTTTTGCGCATAAGCACGGCCATTGCGGACAGCCAGGAGCCGCCCTTTGAGCAGCACCTGGAATTGCCGGTGCGCCCGCCCTTCCCCCGCCGGGTGCTTTCCGGCGGCGGTGTGGCGCGCGGCAATGAAGCCGCGAGCATAACCATTGACGGCGACTTCATGCCCGGCACGCAAAAGGCCCGTCTTTCTTTCGCGGATTCTCCCGGCGTAAGCCTTACTTCCGCCCTGGAATACCTGCGCGACTACCCGCACGGCTGCCTGGAGCAGACGGCCTCAACCACCTGGCCGTTCGTCGGCGCGCCCGCCTTGCTGCGTTCGCTCGACCCGGCCATGGCGGATAACGAAAGTTACAAAAAAGCCCTGGATTACGGCCTGCGCCGTCTGCTTTCCATGCAGCGGCCGGACGGTTCGTTCTCCATGTGGCCGGGAGAAAACCAGTACAATTCCCACCCCTACGCCTGGGGCAGCGCCTACGCCACGCATCTGCTGCTGGAAGCCCGCAACGCGGGGGGCGGTCTTGTGCCGGCGGATGCTTACAATTCCGCCGTGAAATGGCTCAAGCGCTATCTGTCCTCGCCGCTTTCGCCGCGCGGGGGCACCGGCTACGGCATCGGCTACGAGCTCAGCACCAGGGCCTACATAGCCTATGTGCTCACGCTTAACGGCGAGCCGCCGCTCGGCTGGATGCAATTCCTCACCGACCAGGGTGACACCCTGAACGCCTCGGCTCGCATCTTTCTGGCCGGGGCTTACGCCCTGGCGGAAGGCAAGCCCGACCCTCTACGCAAACTGGGCCAGGAACCCTTCAAGGACGGCGACTACGGCTGGAGCTACGAAAGCCCGGCCCGCAACGAGGCCCTGCGCCTGCTCATGTGGGTATACGTGGACCCCTTCGCCCCGGAAAGCGCGGCGCTCGCCGCCCGTGTCTCCGAACTTGGCGCGAAAAACCGGTTGTCCAACACGCAGGAAAGCGCTTTGGCCGTGCTGGCCCTTGGCCGCTATATGGAAAAAACCGGCGGCGCGCGTGAACCCTATGTGGCTACGGTGAAAAACGCCGCCGGAATACTTGGCACGTTCAAGAACGGCGACGCTCCGTCCTTCGGCAGCGCCGCGCTCATGCCGGACGGCAAAAAGCCGGGGCCGGTCACGGTCTGGCTTGCGGATGAAGCCGGCAAGGAATCCAGGGCCGCCGTCTACTACAGCTGGGTCAGCGGCGGCGTGCCGCTCGCCGCCCCGCCCGCAAAGGAACAAGGTCTGCGCGTGCTGCGCCGTTGGACCTCGGCGGATGACGACATCCGGCTGGATTTCTACGCCGGCGGCAAGGAGGGCGGGTTCACCCAGAGAGCCCCGGAACCCGTGGTGCGGCACGGCGAAAAGATCCACGTGACGCTATACATAGAAGCCGACGAGGCGATGAACAGCCTGGTGCTCACCGACATAGCCCCCGGCGGCTTCGAACTGGAAAACCCCCGCCTGGTTCCCACATCCGACGGCGATCGCAGCTACGAAAGCAACAACCCGGAGCTTCAGGACGACTGGATGCGCGCCAACGACGCTCCGCCCTTCGGCGGTCTGGTGCTCCTGAACGGCCGGGAAGGCGTGCGCGCGGAACTGCGCGACGATCGTCTGGTCCTTTTCGTCAACCAGCTGCCCAAGCACTCTGTATTCACCTATTCCCTGCGTGCCGTCGGCCGGGGCGAGTTCACCCTGCCGCCCGTGAACGCCGAGGGCATGTACGATACCCAAAAACAAGCCCTCACTCTGCCCGCCAAGGTGACGATACTCAGCAAGGAAGACTACCGGGCCCGGCTGGAGAAGATGAAGAGCGAAGAAAAGAAAGAACGGTAGGAAGCCGACTGTCGTGGATGCGGGGCTCCGCCCCGCGCCTCTTCTCTGGCTGTGCCGGCTTTCGGCAGGAGGGGTACGCCAAGTTCAGGTATTCTTCGGGGCGAAGCCGGCAAGGTCTGAAAAAAGTCGATCCCACGGGTTCCGGCCACGCATCTGGAAGGATCATATGTATGAAGTTTTTGCAAAATACATTGCAATATAAAAAGAATACCTATCCTGATGGGGTTAAACAGGGTGGTGGTTCGGGGGAGGGAGCCTCAAGGGCGTCAAGCCCTGGTGGTTCCATCCCCCGATACCTTTCATTCTCCCTGTCCTTCCTGTTCCTTTTCTTCACGGCTGTCGCGACCGCCTTTTTCTTCACGCCTTCGGTTCTGGATAAAGTCACGGGGTGGCCGGTCTCGCCGGCCTTGCAAGACTCCGGGGGGCGGTTGTTCCATGTGCGTCTTTCGGCGGACGGGGAGTATTGCCTGCCTGTGCCGCTGGAGGAAATGGGGCGCTGGCTGCCTCTTTTGGCGGTGGAAGTCGAGGACAGGCGTTTTTACGGCCATTGTGGAGTGGATTTTTTGGCCCTGGGGCGGGCGTTGGGGCAGAATGTTCTGGGGTGGCGAAGGGTTTCTGGAGCTTCTACAATTACCAGCCAGCTTGTGCGCATAGCGGTGCCGCGCGGCAGAAATTTCTGGACCAAGTTCGTGGAGTTTACCCAGGCGATCAAACTGGAAAGGGAGTTAAGCAAAAGGGAGATTCTGGAGCTTTATTTGAACCGCGCGCCCTTGGGCGGGCCGTTCCGGGGGGTGGAAGCGGCAGCCATGGGATATTTCGGCAAAAGGGCGCGGGAGTTGACGCTTGCGGAATCCGCCGCCTTGGTGGCCATGTTCAAGGGACCGACATATTACCGGCCGAATGTGAATGCCAAGGGCCTTTTGGAAAGGCGAAATTTTATACTGGACAGCCTTGCGGAAAGGGGCGGAGTGGGTGCGGAAGAACTGCGCCTGGCAAAACTGGAAAAAATACCGGCCGTGCAGGCCGCGTTGCCGGCGGAATTCAGGCATTTCTCCGACCAGGCGTTCAAGTCAAAGCCGGCCGAGTACTGGCTTAACGGCGGCGCGCCGCTGGAAACAAGCCTGGACAGGCAGGCGCAGCGCCTTCTTGAGCAGGCGCTGGAGGAGGGCTTGGCCGCCTTCCCGTCCGGCGTCACCGGCGCGGGGATAATTGTGGACAACAAAAGCCGGGACGTGCCGGCTTATGTGGGCAACGCGCGGTTTAACTCGGCGGGCGGCAAGCGCTGGGTGGACTGCGGAGATTCGCCGCGATCGCCGGGGTCGGCGCTGAAACCTTTCGTTTACCTGGAGGCAATGGAGCAGGGGCTTATCGTTCCCGGATCGCTTCTGGCGGATACACCACTTTCCTTTGGCGGATCCGCGCCCAGAAATTTCGACCGCATGTACCGGGGCCCGGTAACGGCCTCCACAGCCCTGGCGGACTCGCTCAACGCGCCTGCGGTTAGGGTGCTCCGCCTGGCCGGCGGGGAATCCGCTCTGCACCGCCTGCGCAGGCTGGGTTTTGGACATTTGACGCGCTCGGCGGAATACTACGGCGACTCCCTGGTCTTGGGCGGCTGCGAAGTCACGCTGATCGAACTGGCCCGCGCTTACGCGGCGCTGGCCAATCTGGGAGAGATCGGGCCGCTGATCTATGTAAATACGAACGGCGATCCATTTGCTCCAGGCCGACCGATATCTCCGTCCGGCGGCGTGCCCCGGCCGGACGGCTCCGCGCCGAAAAGGCGTTTTTCAAAAGCCGCGGCCTACCTTATGGCCGAAATGCTCTCGGACACGAGCCGGCTGCCGTTTGCCCAGCGTGAATCGTTGGCGCAGCGCGGCAGGCGCGCGGCAGTCAAAACAGGCACTTCTTATGGATTCAGAGACGCCTGGGCCTGCGCCTACACACCGGAACATACGGTGATCATCTGGTACGGCTGCGAAGACGGAGCGCCGGACGACGGCCTGGTGGGCATCTCCGGCCCGGCCCCGGCCGCCGTGCGGGTGTTGCGGGATATTCCCATGCAGAATTCCAAAGGCTGGTTTGAAAAGCCGGAAGACGTCGAAGATTTCATTGCCTGTCCGCTTTCCGGCATGCCGGTTTCGCCGTTCTGCCCAAAGGCGGTTCCGGCCGTGCGCGTGAGGGGGGTCAGCCGGACCATGCCTTGCATGCTGCACCGCGAAAGTCGCGAAGGACCGCTGACCGTGCTGCCGCCGGAACTTGAGGAATACGCCCGCCTGCGCACCCTGGCGGTGACCCCCAAAGCCGCTGTGGACATAACCTCGCCCAAACCAAGAGCGCGCTTTTTTCTTAACCCGGCCGCGCCGGAGCAGAAGATCAACCTGGCCTGCGAGGGAGCGGTCGGCCAGGTTTACTGGTTTGTGAACAAAGTATTCTACGCCGCGCAGGAAGCCGGCAAACCGCTCCTGTGGCCCATGCGGGCGGGCAAGTTCACTGTTTCCCTCATAGACGGTGAGGGCCGCACGGCCTCAAGCGTGTTCGAAGTGGTGGACGTTGCGGAAAAAGAAGTTGTGCCGTTGCGCTTCGGAGATTAGAGCATTGTGCCTTTGAGATTTTATCTCAAAGGCACAATGCTCCGGCGAACGCGTAAGCGGGCCGCGGCCGGCGCCTGGGCCAGGCATGGCTTTATTTTCCATCAGCGCGGCGACCAAACAACCTTTGCAGCCCTGTTTCGCTTGCCGGCTCGTTCCGAACCGTTATTTCCAGTGGGCCATAAACGTTTCGGCCGTGCCGCCCGCGTCCAGATGGCGCAGCAGGGCGCTGCCGAAGACCACGGCCTGGGGCTTGACCGGCATGGCCTGCACCTGCTTCGGGCCGTGAATGCCGAAGCCCAGGGCCACGGGCAGGTCAAAGGCGGCCTGGGCCCGGCGCACCGTTTCGGCCGCTTCGGCCGGCAGGTTGCGGCGCACGCCGGTGGTGCCCATGACCGAGACCACATAAACATAGCCGGAAGCAACCCGGGCATAGGCGCGCATGCGTTCGTCGTCGGTGTTGGGGCCCACCAGGGCGATGAGGTCCAATCCTCTGGCGGAGAGAACGGCGCGCAGGGGGCCGTCTTCTTCCAGAGGCAGATCCGGCACGATGCAGCCCTGCACTCCGGCCGTGGCCGCGTCCGCCGCCAGCCTTTCAAGCCCGTACTGCAAAAAGGGATTATAGTAACCCATCAGGACAAGCCCGGCCCGCAGCCCGGGGCTGATCGCAGTCAGTTCTTTGAGGATCCACTCGAGAGTGACGCCCGAGTCCAGAGCTCGACGCGAGGCGTCTTCCACCACCGCCCCGTCGGCCACGGGGTCGGAAAAGGGCACGCCGATTTCAATTATCGCCGCCCCGGCGGCATCCAGGCCGCGCAGGGCTTGAAAAAAACGTTCGCGGTTCGGAAAGCCGGCGGTGAGAAAGGGAATGCGGGCCGGTCGGCCTTGGCCGACGGCCGTTTCGATACGCCTTTGCAGACTCATGCGTTGCATGGCGCGCCTCCTAGGATAATTTAATTTTTAAATTGTCTATGAGATCATATTGCCGACGGACTTCTGAACGAGCCCGCAAGCGGATATCCGCTTACACGGCCATCAGAGCAGATGAACATTTTCAATGCTCATCTGCTCTAAATCAATTTCAGCGGCTCTTTGCTCCCGGAACAAAGCTGGAAGGTATTCGGCGATGATGCCCAGATCCTTGTCGCCCCTGCCGGAAAGATTGACCACCACATGCCCCCCTTTGGCAAAGGCGCCGGGGTTGTCCAGCACCCAGGCCAGGGCATGGGACGATTCCAGGGCCGGAATGATCCCCTCTTTATTCGACAGGGTTTGAAAGGCCCGTAGAGCGGCCTCGTCGATGACCACCCGATATTCCACCCGCCCGATATCGTGCAGGTGGGTATGCTCCGGGCCCACGCCGGGATAGTCCAGACCGGCGGAAACGGAATGCGAGGGCTCCACCTGTCCGTCTTTGTCCTGCAGCAACATGCTGTATTGGCCGTGCAGCACGCCCGGCCTGCCCAGGTTGATGGGCGCGGAGTTGTAACAGCCGGGTTCCCCCGTGCCGCCGGCCTCAATGCCGATCAGGCGTACGCGTTCCGCGTCCGGGTCGGCGGCAAAGGGATGGAACATGCCGATGGCGTTGGAACCGCCGCCCACGCAGGCCAGCACGGCGTCGGGTAGACGGCCGATCTGCTGCAGAGCCTGGGCTTTGGTTTCTTTGCCGATGACCGCCTGCAGATCGCGGACCAGGGTGGGGAAAGGGTGCGGCCCGGCCGCCGTGCCGAAGCAGTAGTGGGTGTCTACCTGCCTCGCAATCCAGGCGCGCAGGGCCTCGTTGATGGCGTCCTTGAGGGTCTTGGTACCGCTTTCCACCGGCACGACCTTGGCGCCCAGCAGGCGCATGCGGGCCACGTTGGGGGCCTGGCGTTGCACGTCCACCGCGCCCATATAGATGGTGCAGTCCATGCCCAGCTTGGCCGCGGCCGCGGCCGTGGCCACGCCGTGTTGGCCCGCGCCCGTTTCGGCCAAAAGTTTTCTCTTGCCCATGTGCCTGGCCAGCAGGGCTTGGCCGAGGGTGTTGTTCACTTTATGCGCGCCGGTGTGCAGCAGGTCCTCGCGCTTGAGCCACAAGGAAAAGCCCAGCTCTTGCGAAAGCGTTTCGCACAGGGTCAGGGGCGTGGGTCGGCCTGCGAAGTGCAACAGCAGGTTTGCCATCTCCTGCCGGAAAGCCCGGCTCGGCAGAATTTTCTCACAAGCCTTTTCCAACTCCCGCAAGGGGGGGATGAGCAGCTCGGGCACGAACTGCCCGCCGAACGCGCCGAAATAGCCTTTTTTCATGAGAGCCTCTCCGGGATATGTCCGGCCGCGAAGCCGGAATGGTCGGTGATGATGTCGAAAGCTTTGCGCAGCAGGGCGTGATCTTTCACTCCCGGAGTACTTTCCAGAGCGGAATTGCAATCCACCCCATCGGGCGAGCAGGCGGCCAGGGCCGGGAGCAGCGTTTTCGGCCCCAAGCCCCCGGCCAGAAACCAGGGCTTGGGAAAGAGAATATGCCGCAGTCTGTCCCAGGTCAGGGACCGGCCGTTGCCGCCGCCGCCCAGACCCGCATCCAGCAGAAAAAAGGCGCAGACCGGAGCGAAGCGCTCAAGTTCCCGGGCCAAATTTTCCTGGCTGAGGCGCTCGGGCCAGAGGGTCTTGATGATCCGCTCCGGGCCCACGGCGCGGCAGAAATCCGGATCTTCGCCGCCGTGCAGTTGGATCAGGTCCAGGCGGGCCTGCCGGGCCGTTTGCCGCACCGTGGCCGGGTCTGCCCCGGCAAATACGCCCACCCGCCGGGCCGGACCGTCGGGCAGAGCGGCGGCCTCTTGCGGGCTGAGGCGACGCGGGCTTTTGTCCGCAAAAATGCAACCGATGAAGTCCGCACCCAGTTCGTGACAGAGGGCCACATCCTCCGGCCTGGTCAGGCCGCAGACCTTGCGCAGCATCTCAGGCATGGGCGGCCCCCCCCTGCAGCAAGGCGGCCAGGCCGGCGCCGGGGTCACCTTGCTCCATGAGGGAGGAGCCGATGAGTGCAGCGTCGTAGCCCATGTCAAGCAAGGCCTCGAGTTCGGCGCGCCGGTTGATGCCGCTGGCGGTGATCCAGAACTCGCCCGTCTGTCTGAACGCGGCGAGACGGCGGGAAACGTCCAGATCCACGCGCAGGGTGTCCAGGTCACGGTTGTTGACCTGGATGACCGATGCGCCGGCGTCTCTGGCCAGATTGAGATCGCCAAGGTCGAAGACTTCAGTCACCGGCGTGAGCCCCAGGTCGTGGCAGCGCAGAAGCAGGGCGCGGAGCAGGGCGCTGTTGAGCAGACGCGCGATGAGCAGCACGGCCGAGGCCGGAGTTGCGGCCGTCTGGTCCAGTTGCAGAAGGTTGAAGATGAAATCCTTGCGCAGCAGGGGCAGGCCGGGCCCGGCCATGCGCTCAAGAAAGGCCGTGTGGCCTTTGAAATGGACCTCTTCGGTCAGCACGGAAAGAGCCCCGGCCCCGGCCCCGGCATAGGCGGTGGCGGCCTGTTCCGGCTCCACGCTCAGGTTGATGTCGCCCTTGGAAGGCGAGGCCCGCTTGTATTCCGCAATGACCGCCACGGGCCCGCCGGCCTTCAGGGATTCGATAAAGGACGGGCGTAGGCCTGTAAAAGGGCGGGGCAGAGCGCCTTTGACCGCAAGGGCCTGCAGGCCGGCAATCTCCGCTTCTTTGCCCCGGCAGAACCGCTCAAGCATGACAAAACCTCCTGCCCGCGCCGGAAAAAACGGCGGCCACGGCCTGGTCCATGGCCCGGCGCATGCGCGGCCGGTTGTAACCCCGTTCGGGGTCTGTTTCCTCGCCGGCCTGTTCGGCCGAGCCGAGCAGGTACAGGGCCAGGCCAAGGTTCAGGGCCAGCATGTCTTGCATGGGCTTTGGCCCCCGGCCCTGCAGGATCTCGCGCAGCACGCCGGCTGCCTGTTCCGGTCCTTCCACGGCCAATTCCTGCTCCGTGCAGGGAGCAAAGCCGTATTCCGCCGGGTCAAGCCGGCCGGGCCGGGTTGCGGCTTTATCCACAAAAAATAATTCGGCTTCACCCAGGGGGGTGACCTCATCATAGCCCCCGGCGCCGCAGACCACCGCCCCGGTGCCCGTGCCCGAGCGGGCCAGGGTGGCGGCCACCAGGGGGAGCTGCGCAACGTCGGGCACACCGAACAGGTGGTGGCTGGGCTTGCCCGGGTTGACCATCGGCCCGAGGATGTTGAACAGGGTGCGCACGCCCAGTTCACGCCGCACCGGCATGATGTGGCGGAAGCAGGGATGGTAGCGCGGTGCGAACAGAAAGACGAAACCCTCGCGGTCCAGGGCCCGGGGCACGGCCTCGGGCGGGGTGTCCAGGGGAATGCCCATCTGCTCGAGCACGTCCGCGCTGCCGCAGCGCGAGGAAACCGAGCGGTTGCCGTGCTTGAGCACCCTGTGGCCCATGCCGGCCAGGGTCAGGGCCGTGGCTGTGGAGCAGTTGAAGGAGCTTTTGCCGTCGCCGCCCGTGCCCACTATGTCGATGACCGTGCCGGACACCGGCGGGACCGGTATGGCCCTGGCCAGCACGGCGTTGACCGCTTCGCCCACTTCGTCCGGGGTTTCACCCTTGGCCCGCAGGCCCAGCAGCAGGGCCCCGGCCTGGGAGGGCGAAAGCTCGCCGTCCATCAACCGGGCAAAGGCCTCGGCCGCTTCTTCCACACCGAGGTCTTTACCCTGGGCCAGGGACTCCATGACGGCGGCCATTTGCAGCGGCGTGCGGCAACGTGTGCCGGCCTGGATTTCCGGCGCCGCGCTTTCGGGGTTGTCATTCGCCTGCAGGGCGGAGGGGAAATTGGCCAGAAGCCGCATGCCTTCGGGGGTTAGTACCGATTCCGGGTGAAACTGGATGCCGGCCCAGGGCCGGTCACGAAAGCGCAGACCCATGACGTCGCCTGTTTCGAGAGAAGTACCCACGCGGGCGGTGACCAGGAGCTTTTCCGGAGCGTCTTCGGTCCGGACCAGCAGCGAGTGGTAGCGGCCCACAAGCATGTTTTGCGGCAGGCCGGAAAACAGCCCGGTCCCGCTGTGGCGAATGGTGGACTGCTTGCCGTGCATGACCTCCGGTCCCACTTCCACGCGGGCGCCGGCAAAGTGGCCCAAAAGTTGGTGGCCCAGGCAGACCCCCAGCACCGGTACGCTCACCGGCAAGGCGGCCAGAAAATCGAGGCAGAGCCCGGCGGCGCGGGGATGCCCCGGCCCCGGAGAGATGCAGACCATGGCCAAGTCGGGATTTTGGGCCAGGTCAAGCAGCTCGGGGTTGTCGTTTTTCAGCACCACCGGCGCGCGGCCCAGTTGCATGAAGGCCTGTACCAGGTTGAAGGTGAAGGAATCGTAGTTGTCTATGAGCAGAAACATGGCGTTCTCCGTATATTCTTTGGCGTGTCATTGTCCCGGGCAATCACTCCGGCGTTTGCCGGCGGGGCATCCCCCGACGTCACCTGCCGCTTGTCTCCATCCCGGCGGCTTCGCCCAGGACGACTTCCCTGATGACCGCGGCCTTGGCGCAGCATTCATTCCATTCGCGTTCAGGCACGGAGTCGTAGACCAGGCCCGCCCCGGCCTGCCAGTGGACCTGCCCATCGCGTACCCACAGGCTGCGGATGGTGATGCCCAGATCCAGGCCCACGACGTCTTTGTCCAGGCCCAGCCAGCCGATGGCCCCGCCATAAGGGCCGCGCGGGCTCTGTTCCTCCCGGGCCACCAGTTCCATGGCCCGCACTTTGGGCGCGCCGCTGAGCGTGCCCGCCGGAAAAGTGGCAGCCAGCACGTCCAGGGCGTCCAGGCCAGGGGCAAGATCCGCGCCGATGCGCGAAGTCAGGTGCATGACGTGGGAAAAACGTTCCACTTCCATGAATCGTTCCAGCGTGACGCTGCCGGAGACGGCGACGCGCCCCAGGTCGTTGCGGCCCAGATCCACGAGCATAACGTGTTCGGCTTTTTCTTTGGGGTCCTGCAGCAGTTCGTCGCCGAACAGGGCGTCCTGGGCCGCATCGCGGCTGCGCGGCCTGGCCCCGGCTATGGGACAGATCTGCAGCTTGCCGGCATCGCAGCCGACCATCACCTCCGGCGAGGAGCCCAGCAGCACGCCGTGCCGGCCGGGCAGGCGCATATAGAACATGTAGGGCGAGGGGTTCAGCCGGCGCAGCCGGCGGTACAGGTTGAAGGGACTTTCGCAGAGCGGCGCGCTGAAGGGGGTGGAGAGCACCACCTGAATGGCCTCGCCCTGGCGGATCTCTTCTTTGATTCTGGCCACGGCCGCCATGTAGGCTTCCTGGCCGGTCAGGGGTGGTTTGGCCGTTTGCCCGGAAAAGGAAGAGGCATCGTTTGCCGGTGCGCCGGCAGGCGGCAGGGGAACCGGTTCCCGGTCGTCCAGGCGCAGGCTCAGACGGCTGATGCGGTTGTAGCTGTGGTCAAAGAGGATCAGGGTGCCGGGCAGGACCAGGCAGGCTTCGGCTTCTGCCGGCGGCAACACCTGCGCCAGCTTGGGTTCAAACAGGCCGGCCAGGCCGTAGCCCAGATAGCCGTAGAGGGCGCGGGTGACGGAGGGTTGCGCTTCGTGGGCGGGCGGCGTTGCGTCTTCGATCTGCAGGGCGCGCATGAGTTCGCGCAGCCCTTGGGTAAAGGATTTGCCGTTCAGGTTGAGCAGGGGGGCCAGGCGATCGTCGGCCGTGGCGATATGCAGCAGGCCCTCGCGGCAGGACGCGGCCAGGACGAAATCTGTGGCAATGATGCTGTACCGGCCCCAGCGGCCTCCCACCTCGGCGCTTTCCAGCAGGATGCCCTGCCGTTCGCCCACCAGGCGGATAAAAAGGCCCACCGGGGTTTCAAGATCGCTGTCGAGCGGGGTGCAGTGCCGGCGAAAACAGATGCGCATACGGACTCCTGGGGTTGGCGGGCGCGCTCGGCACCGCGGTCCGTAAGGCTAAAAAGAAAAGGGGCCGCGAGCGCTCGGCTGCGGCCCCTGATTGCATTGTCTCGTTCTTTTAAACGTGAATCATGACCGCATAAAAAGAACCCCGCCACCAGAGACCACAAGTATCGGCGCCCGAAAGGGCGACGCTGTTGCGCAAGGAGGAGGTGGGGGTACGAGTCATGTTCATTGCCGTTTTCCAATGGTGCTTCGGACTGCTTACGCCGCTTCCCGCATCCAGGCAAGCGGAAATTTTCCTATCCGGCCGGTGTTGCCCTGAACCGGCATATGCTGCCGGTGCACCGCACGGGCAAAGGAGCGGCAACGCGGCACATTGCCGTTGCGCACGGGTGGCGCGGCCGGGAAAGGCTATTCAGAATAGGAGACGGGATCGCGCAGCCCGTTGGCGGCAAAGGCCTCCAGGCGCTCGCGGCAGGTGCCGCAACGTCCGCAACTGTGTTCCGTCTCTTCGTAGCAGCTTCTGGTCAGGGCAAAGGGAGCGGTAAAAGGGGCTGGCAGCGAGGCGCCCAGGGCCACGATATCGGCCTTGGCCTTCTGGCTGAAGGGTGTCATAGTCTGCACCGTGCCGTCGCTGCTTGCCGCAATGACCCGTTCCAGGGCGGCATTGAATGCGGGCCGGCAATCCGGGTACAGAGCGTGATCTCCGGCATGGGTGGCCAGGGCGATGCGGGCTATGCCGCGGCTTTCGGCAATGCAGGCCAGAACCGAGGCAAACATCAGGTTGCGGCCGGGCACCACGGTTTGCCGCATGGAGGCCGTGTCATAAGGCTCCTTCGGGATGGCCCGGGCGTCGGCCGCGAGCAGGGCGCTTGTGGCATGGCTGAAAATCGGCTGCAGATCCACGGGGATAAGTTCCACATCGAAGTGCCCGGCCACACGCCGCGCGGCCTGTTCCTCCAGCGGGCCGTGCTTGGAGCCGTATTGGAAGAACACGGCGCAGACCGACCCCGGTCCATGCTCGGCCAGAAGGGAGGCGCACAGGACGGTGCTGTCCAGCCCGCCGCTCAAACCAATCAGATGTGTTGCCATGGAATTCTCTCTTCCCATCGCCCGATACGTCCGGGCTGTTGTTTTTTTGTCCAGCGGCGCACCGACAGACAAAATGGTTTCCCCTGCTCCCCTCAACAACGAAAACTCCGCGTAACACGGAGTTTTCAACGTTGAAGGCAAAAGGGCGGGGAGGTTTGCAGGGGGAGGGGTTCCCCCGCAAACCTCCCCGGCTATTTACCCTGGCGCTGGGCGTCGAGGATTTCCTTGGTCGATTTGAGCATATGCTCGAACTCCGACTCTTTCAGGTTGTGCTGGAAGGGGAAGGAGATCATGTGGTCGTAGAAGAGGTCGGTGTTGGGCACCACGGCCTCGTCCAGGCCCAGGCGCTTATAGAACTCGTAGCGGTTCAGCGGGTAGTACTGGACCACGCACTTCACGCCTTTATCATTGAACATGCGGTGGATGAAGTCGTCGCGGCGCTCCACCGAGTCGACCATCCGGACCGGCAGCAGGTGGTAGTTGTGCCGGGTGGTGTCCACGCGGTGGAACTCCAGTTCCGGGTAGCCGGACAGGGCGTCGATGAAGCGCAGAGCCCGGGCGCGCTTTTCCGCGTTGATGGCGTCGATGCGGTCCAGTTGCTTGGCCCCCAGGGCGCATTCCACCTCGCCCAGGCAGTAGTTGTTCGGCCAGAGCATCTCGCCGTCCAGGAAGGGAAAGTCCACGTTGCCCATGGCCGGCTGCCAGTAGTCGGTCCGCTCAAAGGGAAAGGCGCAGTGGCCGTTGTGGCGCAGCATGGGGATGATTTTGGCGTATTTCTCGTCTTTGACCGTGAGCATGCCGCCCTCGCCCAGGGTGGTCAGGTTTTTGTGCGAGTGGAACGAGAAGATGCCGAAGTCGCCAAAGGCCCCGGCCCGCGTACCGTCGATGTCCGTGCCGATGGCCTGGCAGGCGTCTTCGATGACCAGCAGGTTGTGTTTCTTGGCCAGGGCCATGATGGCCGGCATGTCGGCCAGGTAGCCGTAGAGGTGCACTACGATGATCGCCTTACTGCGGGGGGTGATCGCGGCCTTGATGCATTTGGCGTCCAGCACCCGCGTGCTCAGGTCGATGTCCGCCCAGACCAGCTTGGCTCCTTTCTTGGCAAAGGGGTAGGCCGAGGAGGTAAAGGTATGGGCCGGAATGATCACTTCGTCGCCCGGCTTAAATGCGCAAAGTTGCGCGGCCAGCTCCAGGGCGCAGGTGCCGTTCATCATCGTAAAGGCGTAGGGCGCCTTGTTGAATTCTCGGAACTTGGCCTCGAATGCCTGCTGGAAACGGCCCTGGGTCAGGGGATCGGCCGTCTTCAGGGCATCGACGACAACGGCGATCTCCTCTTCCGTATAGTCCAGAGCCCGGCCGCTGAAATTCACTTGAAGGTCCATGAAAACCTCTTTTTGAATAATGGGAAGAACTGTTTTTGCCTCCGGCGGCCGGGGAGGGAGCATTCCCCCGGACCCCCCGATGTTTCATACTATGATCTGTGCAGGGAAATTACATCTGCTTGAACAAATCGATAACTTTTTCCTTGGTCAGGATCTTCTTGAAGTCCGGGCCCAGGGCGTTGATCAGCGGTTTTTCGTGCACGATGGAGCCCTGGTACAGGGCGTCGAACTGATCGTCGCTCAGGTTCTTGCACAGGCCTTTCTCTAGGACGATACCCTGTTTGTCGAGCATGGCCGCGAGTTGGGCTTGTTCTTCGGGGTAAAACTCGCCGAGCACGGAAAGGGCGTAGCAGCCGGCCAGGCCGTGGGGCACGTGCAAAACCACGCCGAGACCGGCGGAAATGGGATGCACGATGCCGACGTTGCCGGCGGCCATACCGCCGAGATAGGAGGCGACCATGAGCTTCTCGAGGTTTTCGGCCTCCATCATGTCCTTGGAGCCGAGAAAGACGTCGTGGCACAACTGCAGGGCGGCGCCGGCCAGGGCGTCGACGATGACGTTGCGGTAAGAGCCGCGCCGCGACTCAAAGCAGTGCATGAAGGTGTCGATGCCGGTGAAGAAATAGGCCCGGCGCGGCACGCTACGGGTCAGCTCCGGATCGAGGATCAATTGGTCGAACATGGTGAAGTCGCTGTTCATGCCCAGCTTGAGCTTTTTGCGGTCGTTGGTCAGCACGCAGGTGCGCGAGGCCTCGGCTCCGGTGCCGGCAATGGTCGGGATGCCGATTTTGTGGATTGCCGGCTGCTTGACCAGTTCCCAGCCCTGATATTCCTCGGCCTTGCCGGGGTTGGTCAATAGGTTGGCCACGGCCTTGGCCGTGTCCAGGGCGGCGCCGCCGCCGATGCCGACCACGCAGCAGGGCAGGGTGCCGGTGGCCTTGGCCGCGTCGGCCAGAAGGTCCACGGCTTCGACTGTGGGCTCGACCGAGGAATCCACGAAAAAGACCTTGTCGCCGGACTTGGCCGGCAGGTTCTTGGCCAGATCCTGGTTCTGGAAAAAGTGATCCAGATAGAAAAACACCGGGCCGCCCGAGGCGCGACGGGCCTTGAGCAGATCCCCCAGGCCCGCGTAGGTGCCGGGGCCGGGCATATAGTAGGGCACGTTCTTGATGTTGCGAAATGCCGTCATGAAAGGCTCCTTATGGTTCGGAGGCATAGCCGGGGGGCCTGCGCGTCCGGTTCCGCAATAAGGAAAGGGGAATGGAAAGTCAAGAAGGGAAAAGATCGCCTCCGCCGAACGGCGGCCATTGTCGGGAGGCGTGCAGAATGGCCACGATGGAAACCGTTTCAAGAATTATCTACAGGATTTCACCAAGCTTTCTCTGGAAGAAATCAATACGCAAATGGTGGATGCCTTGCGGCTACGCCTCACGAAATCCGGCAAGAAGGCCGGATACGGCAGCAAATCTGTCCGCATACAGGCGAGCAGGAGACCGTTATGCACTGGACACGCCCGTAGCAACCTGCAACGGACTGGGTGACATCCTGTTTTTGCATCGAGCCATCATGCGGCAATTAGCTTGCCTATTCGCCGCAAATTTTACGGAGAATATTGCTTTTGCGGTGAAAACCTGCAATATTCACCGCAAGAGGTGCGGAGATTATGCGATATATCCACGAACGCCCCGAGTGGCCCAACTTTCATTGGAGTATGGGTACGCTGGCAGGCCCACTTGCCGCCATACGGCATAAGCAGGGCTTGCTCCTCGGACGGATGAGCGCACTGGGTTTTTCCATTCGTGCTGAGGCCGGTTTAGAAACTCTTACCCTTGATGTAGTAAAATCCAGCGCCATTGAAGGTGAAGTGCTGAACATGGCCCAAGTTCGTTCTTCCCTGGCCCGCAGACTCGGCATAGACATTGGCGGACTCACGCCCGTCAACCGGAACGTGGAGGGCATCGTTGAAATGATGCTGGATGCCACACAACGATATGCGGAACCGTTGACAGTAGAACGCCTGTTCGGCTGGCATGCTGCGCTGTTCCCGACAGGCTACGGTCCAGCCCGGCGCATCACCGTTGGCGCGTGGCGCACACCGGAAGCTGGCCCCATGCAAGTTGTCTCCGGCTATGTCGGTCACGAGAAAGTTCACTTCGAGGCTCCGGCAGCGGAACGGCTCGTCCAGGAAATGACGCGCTTTCTGGACTGGTTCAACGCGCCGCTTGACCTTGACCCAGTACTTAAAGCCGGAATCGCACACCTCTGGTTTGTGACTATCCATCCCTTTGAGGACGGCAACGGGCGCATCGCTCGAGCCATTGCCGATTGCGCCTTGGCGCGGGCGGATGATTGCCCGCAACGCTTCTACAGCATGTCGGGCCGAATCGAGTGGGAACGCAAAGAGTACTACGATATTTTGGAGCGCATCCAAAAAGGCAGCCTGGATATTACCCTCTGGCTGGATTGGTTCCTGGGCTGCCTTGGCCGCGCCATTGACGGCGCGGATGAAACATTAGCCGCTGTTTTTCGTAAAGCCCACGTCTGGCAACACGCGAACCAATTTCAGCTTAATGAGCGTCAGCGCGGCATCATCAACCGCCTGTTGAACAGATTTGAGGGCAAGCTGACCAGCGGCAAATATGCCAAGTTGGCAAAATGCTCACCCGATACGGCGTTACGAGACATTCGGGAATTACTTGAATTTGGCATCCTGCGCCAAAGCGCCGCAGGCGGGCGTAGTACGAGTTATGAATTGGAGGGCGGAGATCGCCCCGTTGCGGGCAGATGAAGGGTGGGAAGGAGCTACCCCGGCAGGCAACGGCACAGGCATCATCACCGGAGCCGGGTAGCCATGTCTTTTGCGGTGCTGCGCATTCTTTTTCGTTTTTTATCTGGCGTTCAATCAGCGCCGCCAAATCTTCTTTGGACAGCTCCGGGCAAATTTCAAGAACCTTATTGCCGTCAACAGCATCATTCCAAGGATGTCAAAAGCTTTTTGTCGGAAGGGGCAAATGGGCGGG
>JAVBLS010000061.1:0-26973 GCA_031553235.1 Desulfovibrio sp. | reverse complement strand
TGTGCAATCGCAGTAATATTTCTGGTGTATTTATGGTTAGCTATTTTTAAGGATTTACATGAATATGACTATATATACTCACAGGCTCTGGCTTCCCAAGTCAACCAAAAGCTAATTGCAGAACAAAGTAGCGCACGCAGGGCAGAATAAGGGGTACCCCGTACTTGCTGCGCGGCCCGGTCACCTTTTAAGGCCAGTGCTATCAACCGCTCAGCCATCCCTCCATCGGCGGCCGGGTGAACCGGGAACGGTGAAAGCGCCGGGGCAAGGCCAAAAGGCAAATAGAAAGTGGGGTGGCGTCAATGGACGCCACCCCCTGCATGTTTCGTTTGGAGTCCTTCTGAACTACGCCAGACTGCTGATGCCGGTCAGGCGCTCGTGTTCGCCGAGCAGTTCGTCGACAACGCCCGGATCGGCCAAGGTGGTGGTATCGCCCAGGTCGTCCACGTTGCCGGAGACAATCTTGCGCAAGATGCGGCGCATGATCTTGCCCGAGCGGGTCTTGGGCAGACCCTCGGCAAACTGGATGAACTCCGGCGTGGCAATGGGGCCGATCTCCTTGCGCACCCACTTGCGCAGTTCGCCGCGCAGGGCCTCGGTCGGCTTTTCCTCCACGTTCAGGTGCACAAAGGCATAGATGGCCTCGCCCTTGATGGCGTGGGGCATGCCCACCACCGAACTCTCGGCCACAGCGGGGTGGGCATTGAAGGCGGCTTCCATTTCCGCCGTGCTGAAGCGGTGGCCGGAAACGTTGATCACATCGTCGAGCCGGCCGAGCAGCCAGTGATAACCGGCCTCGTCGGTCTTCACCCCGTCGCCGGACAGGTAGTTGCCGGGGAAGCGGGTGAAATACTCTTTGTATCTGGCGGGATCCTGAAACACGCCCATCATCATGCCGGGCCAGGGCCGCTTGATCACCAGGTGGCCCTCTTCTTCAATCTCGGCCGGGGTGCCGTCTTCTTTGATCACCTCGGTTTCGATGCCGGGCAGGGGCAGGCCGGCCGAGCCGGGTTTGAGCGGCGTGGCGTAGGGCAGGGGGCTGATCATGATCCCGCCGGTCTCGGTCTGCCACCAGGTGTCCACGAGGGGCAGGCAGCCGCCGCCGATCTTGTCCCGATACCAGTTCCAGGTGTCCGGACCGATGGGCTCACCCACGCTGCCGAGCACGCGCAGGGAGGAAAGATCATAGTTTTCCACCCATTCGTCGCCCTCGCGGATCAGGGTCCGGATGGCCGTAGGCGCAGTGTAAAAGGTGTTGATTCGATATTTTTCCACGATCTGCCAGAAACGATCCGGGTCGGGCCAGCGCGGGCCGCCTTCGAACATCACCGTGGTGCCGCCGAGCAGCAGAGGGCCATAGACCGTGTAGGTGTGTCCGGTAATCCAGCCCACGTCGGCCGTGCACCAGTGCACGTCTTCCTCATGCTGATCGAAAACGAGCTGCATGGTGTGGGCCGCATAGGTCAGATAGCCGCCCAGGCTGTGCATGATGCCTTTGGGCTTGCCCGTGCTGCCGCTGGTGTAAAGAAAGAACATGGGGTCTTCGGCGTTCATGGGCACGGCCGGGAAGCAGGCGTTCAGCGAGCGGTCGGCCATGAGGTCGCGCCACCAGACGTCGCGTCGTTCGCGCATGGTGGTGGGCATGTTGGTACGGTTCACCACCACCACCCGGCGCACCGAAGGGCAGTCTCTCAGGGCTTCGTCCAGGTTGGCCTTGAGGGGCATGACCCGTCCGGCCCGGAACAGGCCGTCGGAGGTGATCACCACCTTGGCCTCGCTGTCCTGAATCCGGCTTTGCACGCTGGACACGGAAAAGCCCGCGAAAACCACCACGTGGATGGCCCCCAGGCGGGTACAGGCCAGCATGGCCACCACCAGCTCGGGAATCATCGGCAGGTACAGGATCACCCGGTCGCCCTTGCGCACGCCGAGGTTTTTCAGGGCGTTGGCGCAACGGCAGACCCGGTCGTAGAGCATCTGGTAGGTCCAGATGCGCACGTCGTCTTCGGGGTCGCCCTGCCAGATCAGGGCCACCTTGTTGCGTCTGACGCCTTTCAGGTGCCTGTCCAGGCAGTTGACCGAAGCGTTCAGCTTGCCCCCGGCAAACCAGGTTACATGGGGGTTGTCGCCGAAGTCCCAGGAAAGGGTCTCCGACCAGTTCTTGTTCCAGGTCAGCAGCTTTTTGGCCCGATCTCCCCAAAATTTCGCCGGTTCCTTGAGTGCGGCCTCGTGCATGGCGCGGTAGTCGCTCATGCTCTTGACATGCGCCCTGGCGGCTCCATCAACGGGGGGCATAATACAGGCGCAAACCTTGGCCGTTCCGTTTTTCTTTTTTCCACCTTTGGGCATCATTGTCGTCTCTCCCGCTTGTTGTCGGCCGGGCCTCCCGGCCGATGCAAAAATGTAAATCCCCGTTCTCCCGCAAGCGGCGCCGGCGGCCTCGAATTCGCGCCTCTTCGGCATGATCTCGCAGCCCGGCAAAGAAAACCGCCTCCAGCTTCCCTTTGAAATGAATATGAAAATCTGTCAAGCGTGGCCTAGTACCGATGTATGCGCTTTCAAATGGAGAAAACCTTGTTTCTCAATGAATAAGGTAGGTTGAAAAAAAATAAATGTAAATAATGTAAGCACGTTTTTTTCTTATTTGTGTAAAGCAGAATATAGACGGGGGGACCCATGGACGCAAATCGTCGGTATAGGTATCCGACGCAAGGGCGTTGAGCTTCTCGGAAGGCAAGAGGCCGCTTGCCGGACGGTACAGAGCACGACATCCATTTACACGCCGGGGATTACCGGAGAGCCGCGGCGGGCTTTTCAGGGTCGGGTAAATCCGCTAGGCTCGAGAGAAACCGCCGGCCCGGCACCCCGCCCGGCCGGCGCCGACCGGCGCTTTGCCCGCGTCGCCAGATGGAGGCCGCCGTGAAAGAATGGACCGCGCCCGAACTTCTTGCCCTGGCCAATGCCCACTGGAACAGCAGCCTGCTGCAGGCAGGCGTCGAGTTGGGGCTGTTCACGTCCTTGGCCCGCAGTCCCATGACCGGGTTGGAGTTGGCCGGGTTGCTGCATTGCGACCCGCGCGCTCTGGCCATGCTTTTGGCCGCTCTGGCCGCCTGCGGCCTGCTGCGGATTGAAGAACCCGCGCCGGGTCTGCCCGGGGCCGGGCAAGAGGCCCTTTCGGACAAGCCTGTTTCCGTGGTCGACGGCCTGGGCTCCACCTTTGTGGCCGTTCCGGCCGCAGCCAGGTATCTTTCGGCCAATTCGCCCGATTACCTCGGTTTCATCATCAAGCACCACCATTTTCTGCAGCCCTCCTGGCATCGTCTGGGAGAAGCCGTGCGGGCCGGGGCCCCGATACACGCTCCGGCCGCCTCACGCGGCGAGGAAGAGCGTGAAGCTTTTCTCATGGGCATGTTCAACATCGCCGTGCAGCAGGCCCAGACCGTGGCCGCCGCCCTGGATCTTTCCGGCAGCTCCCGGCTGCTGGATCTCGGCGGCGGTCCCGGCACCTATGCGGTGTATTTTTGTCGCGCCTATCCGCAACTGCGAGCCACGATTTTCGACCGCCCGACCACCGCACCCTATGCCGAAAGCATTGTGCGCCGCTTCGAGCTGGAAGGGCGGGTTGATTTTCGCGGCGGCGATTTTCTGCAGGACGATCTGCCCACGGGGTATGACGTGGTCTGGCTTTCGCAAATCCTCCACGGGCTGCCGCCCGAGGACGCGGCCGCGGTGGTGCGCAGCGCGGTCGCAACCCTGGCGCCGGGCGGGATCATCGCCATCCAGGAATTCATGCTCGACGACAGCCTGGACGGACCGCTCTTTTCCACTCAGTTCTGTCTGAACATGCTCCTTGGTACCGACGGCGGGCAGGCATACACCCGCAGTGAAATCGCCCACATGCTGCGCCGGGCCGGGGTCGCGGGGCTTTGTTGGCCCGAGGCTTCCCTGCCGCCGGGCTGCGTGTTGGTGTGCGGCACGGTTTCTTGATGTTGTTTTTATAGTTGTTGTACGTTCCTGGCCGAGGTCGCCTCGACCGGCCACGATGTATGAGGTCAACGGCGCAACTGTTTGTTTTACGTTGCAGCAAAAGCTCCGGTCCGACCGACGTCGAACCGGAGCTTTTGCCTGAATGAAACGGCCACCGGGGTAAGCGGGTATCCGCTCTAAAGCAACCCTTCCTCAAGCAGGCTGCGGCAATCGCTGTCGGTGACGATGACGTGGTCGAGCAGGCGGATGTTCAGGGTGCCTGCGGCGTGCTGGAGCCGGCGCGTGATCTCCAGGTCCGCCCCTGAGGCCGAGGAATTGCCCGAGGGGTGATTGTGCACAATGATCACACCCGCAGCCTTGAGACGCAGGGCGCGTTCCATGATTTCCCTGGGGTAGATGGCTGAGGCGTTGATGGTGCCTTTAGAGGCCCGCTCCCAGGAGATCAGCCGGTTGCGGTTGTCCACATATGCGGCCCAGACTTCCTCATGGCCCAGCCGGCCCAGCCGCCGGCGGGCGACGGCGGCGACCTCTTGGGGCGAGCACAGACTCTCGCGCAGGCGCAACGGGCTTTCGGCATAGCGGTTCATAATTTCCCGCAACAGGGCCAAAAAATTACCCACGCCGTCGCCGATGCCTTTGATCTCCTTGATTTCGTCGGACTTGGCGTCAAGCACGCCGCGCAAAGAGCCAAAGGCTTCCAGCAAATCCTTGGCCATTGGTTTGGTGTCTTTGCGCAGAATCACGTAGCCGAGCAAAAGCTCCAGCAGTTCGTAGTCCGGTGGGGCCTCGGGCTCGGAAAGAAAGCGTTCACGCAGGCGCTCACGGTGACCGTGGTGGTGCTGGTGCGGCATAAGCATGCACGAAGGGGGAAAAATGTTTAGCGACCCTGTCCGGTTTTTTCGAAAAGCCGAAACAGATCCGCGACCAAAAGTCCGAATGCCTGTTCCGGATTCTTCTCACCCGACTTTACACTTTTTTCCGCCTTGAGGGCAAGATCCCAAATGGCCGCAATGCCGCTTGCGCCGAGATTTATTGCGGTCTTTTTTTTTGTCTCCACATCCCAAACTCGCGCACTGGGACTTTCCCCCATCAACAATTGCCAGAGCGAGCCCGTCTCAGCACGCAGAATGGCCAGAAAGCCGAAGAGCGAGGCATCCGCTCCGGCGCTTTCAGCTGTGAAGCGCCAGACGGTTGCGACATCGCCGTGCTGCAGGGCGCGCAACACGGCAAAGATGGACAGGGAAGCCTCGGCAGATTCCACGCGCCGCACGGCTTCGTCGGCGACTCTACCGTCGGTGTCGGCCAACAGGGCCAGTTTTGCCAGCTCGGACGAGGCGGAAAATCCGTCGACCGGCAGGCGTTCGGCCAACAGGCGGATTTGCTCCGCGCTCAACGACAGGCCGACTCCGGCGGCTTCGGCCTTGATAAAGCCGGGCATGCCCGTCGGGGTGAGGCCGGGGAGAATTTCTACCAGGCCCTTTTGCCGGATATTTTCATACTCCGGCGTTTTTTGCAGAATTTGCGGTATCTTGGGCGCGCCCTTCTCAAAGGGGCCCTCAAAACACAAAAGAAGCCGGGGAGTGGTGCCTTCGGCCTTGGCCCAGGCCAGAGCCCGCAAGTATGGGGCGAGTTTTTCCAGGTGTTCTTTGAGCAGGTTCTGGGCATTGCGCAGCACAAGAAATTTGGCTTTGGCAAGCAGCCCCTGCAGGGTCAGGTGTTCCCAGAAAGCGGGGCCAAGACCTTCATCCGCCCAAAAAACATGGCGCTCGGGGGCATCGCTGCCCTGACCGTGCAACGTATGCAGCGCCTCCAGCCGGTTTTTCAAGACCTTGCCGTCGGGGCAGAAAAGAACGGTCAGGGCATTGCGGCCGGCCGGAATATCGCGGGTCATGTGGACGCCACGCTAGAAAGCCGCGCGCATCTTATCCGCCAGGCGGCGCATGACCTGGGCGATGATGTCGTCGGACACGCTTTGTTCATCCGGAGTCTCCACACGATCATCATAGCTGATCACCCCGGAGCGCCAGATCTGCTGGTTGGTCTTGCCGTCGTAAATGAAGGCTTCCAGCGAGAGTTGGGTGTCGTAGAGCAGGGTCTGATCGTTTTCCGAACGCATCCATTCACGGGTGGTGAAAGAGATCACCTTGAGCTGGATTTCATAATCCGCCGGGCCGGAATCCACCCATTTGGCCATGTCCCGATTGTTGATCTCGTTGCGCAGAGCGGTTCGCAGGGAATAGGGCAGCCAAGGGTAGAGGGTGGGCTGATCCACCCCCTTGACTTTCAGGGTCTTGCTGCCGTTACCAAGGATACTCGGCTGATCGGCGGCAAGCTGATAGCCCGCGCAGCCGGACGCAAGCAGGCCGAACAGCAGGCAGAGCGGCAGAATACGAAAGGGGGAACACGGATGCGGTTTCACGTTTACCTCGTTAATCTGCTCTAGGGCTGTTTCTAAATGAAAGATTTCGCTCCAAAGACAAACCCCTAGTTGGCGACGATGTTCACCAGCTTGCCGGGCACGAGCACCACCTTGCGCACGGTCAGGCCTTCCAGGTGCTTGGCGGTGTTCGGCTCGGCCAGGGCCTTGGCCTTGGTCTCCTCCTCCGGGGCCTCGGCGGGCACTTCGAGTTTGCCGCGCAGCTTGCCGTTGACCTGTACCACGATGGTCAGCACGTCCCGTTCCAGGGCGTCTTCGACATACTGCGGCCAGGGACGACCCGCGAGCGAGCCGGCAAAGCCGAGTTCGGCGCGAATTTCCTCACACAGGTGCGGGGTGACCGGGAAAAGCAGGGAGAGGGTGGTGGAAAGGGCCGAGCCGAGGCAGCGCCGGCCGCCCTCGTCGGCCATCAGTTCGTCTTTGACCAGGTAGAGCAGGTTGACCAGTTCCATGACCGCGGCAATGGCGGTGTTGAACTGGAAGCGGTTGGTAATGTCCTCGCCGACCTTTTTGATGGTGGCGTGCTCTTTGCGGCGCAGTTCCCTGGCCTTGGCCTGCCCGGCATCGCCGGCCGAGGCCGCGCCCGCCTCCAGGTTGGGAATTTTGCCGGAGAGCTCTTCGGCCAGGCGCCACAGACGGTTGATGAAACGAAAAGAGCCTTCAATACCCGAGTCGGTCCAGTCGAAGTCGCGCTCCGGCGGGGCGGCGAAAAGGCAGAACAGGCGCACGGTGTCGGCCCCGTATTTGGCGATCATCTCACCGGGGTCCACGGTGTTGCCCTTGGACTTGGACATTTTGGCCCCGCCCATGAGCACCATGCCTTGGGTCAGCAGGTTGGCGAAGGGTTCGTCGTGGTCCAGATAATCGCAGTCGCGCAAAGCCTTGACGAAGAAACGGGCGTACAGTAAGTGCAAAATGGCGTGTTCCACGCCGCCGATATACTGGTCCACGGGCGACCAGTAGCGCAAGGCGGCGCGGTCAAAGGCGCCGTCAGTTTTTTGCGGCGCGGTGTAGCGCAGAAAATACCAGGAAGATTCCACAAAGGTGTCCATGGTATCGGTTTCGCGCCGGGCTTTTTTGCCGCACCTGGGGCAGGAGCACTCGTAAAAGGCCGGGGTATCCGGCAGAGGCGAGCGGCCGTCGGCGCGGGTGACCACATCCAGGGGCAGCACGACAGGCAGGTTTTCTTTCTTTTCCGGCACCAGGCCGCAGTCTCCGCAGTAGATCACCGGAATGGGCGCACCCCAGTAGCGCTGGCGAGAAATGTTCCAGTCGCGCAGGCGCCAGTTGACGGTGCGTTTGCCCAAGCCTTGGGCTTCCAGATATTCGGCGACCTTGATCTTGCCTTCCTCGCTGGGCAGGCCGCTGAATTGCCCGCAGTCGACCATGCGCCCGGCCTCGGGCACGGCCGCCGTCATGGTTGAGGGGTGCAGGGCTTCTCCCTCGGGCTGGATGACCACCCGGATGGGCAGGCCGTACTTACGGGCAAACTCAAAGTCGCGCTGGTCATGGGCGGGCACGGCCATGACTGCGCCGGTACCGTATTCGGCCAGGACAAAGTTGGCCACCCAGATGGGCATTTTTTCGCCGGTGAAGGGGTTGAGGCAATGGCGCCCGGTGAACATGCCCTCTTTCTCCAGGGTCTCGGAAGAAAGCTCGGCCTTGTTCATGTTCAGAATTTTCTGGGTAAAGGCCGTGACTTCCGTTTCTTTTTCCGTGCCTTTAATCAGATCGGCCAGAAGCGGATGCCCGGCGGCGATGCTCATGAAGGTGGCGCCAAAGACCGTGTCCTGGCGGGTGGTGAAGACCGTCAGGCCTTCATTCCGGCCGGCGACCTTGCCCTCGACGGGAAAGCGGATCTCCGCGCCGATGGATTTGCCGATCCAGTTGCGCTGCATGGTGATGACCCGGTCGGGCCAGCCGCCTTCAAGCTTGTCCAGGTCGGCCAGCAGTTCCTCGGCATAGGCGGTGATGCGCACGAACCACTGGGTGAGTTCTTTTTGCTCCACGGGCGAGTCGCAACGCCAGCAGATGCCGTCGACCACCTGCTCGTTGGCCAGCACCGTGTTGCAGGTCGGGCACCAGTTTTGCGCCGCCTTTTTGCGGTAGACCAGATCCCGTTCCAGGAAATCGAGGAAAAACTCCTGTTCCCAGCGGTAATATTCCTGGGTACAGGTGGCCAACTCGCGCCGCCAGTCGTAGGAAAAGCCCAGCCGCCTGAGCTGGGAGCGCATATTCTCGATGTTGGCAAAGGTCCATTTGGCCGGGTGAATGCCGTGCTTGATGGCCGCGTTCTCGGCCGGCAGGCCGAAGGCGTCCCAGCCGATGGGGTGCAGCACGTTGAAGCCCTGCATGCGTTTGAAATGGGCCACCACGTCGGCGATGGAATAGTTGCGCACGTGTCCCATGTGGATGTTGCCCGAGGGGTAGGGGAACATCTCCAGGCAATAGTATTTGGGCCGGGAGTCATCGGCGGAGCACTCGAAAGAGCGGTTTTTCTCCCAATATGTCTGCCACTTGGCTTCGATTTCCTGCGGGTTGTACTTCATGGCGTCTATCTGATTGAGGGTGTGTCGTCGGTCGGACCGGAGGCGACGGCCTTGGCGGCCGCGTCGAGGATGCCGTTGATGAAGGCGCGCGAGGCTTCGTCGCCAAACTGTTTGGAAAGTTCCACAGCCTCGTTGAGGGCGGCCTTGGCCGGAACGTCGGGCCGGTGCAGCAACTCATACAGGGCCAAGCGCAGAATGGCCGCCTCGACCTTGCCCATGCGGTCCACCCGCCAGTTACGGGAAAAGTTGCTCAGGGTTTCGTCCAGTTCTTCCTGCCTGGACCAGACGCCAAGGACCAGTTCCCAGGCAAAGCCTTCCGGGCCGTCGATGCCGTCGGGTTTATCCGGGGCGAGGCAAAAGGCTTTTTTCAGGGCCTCCTCGGTTTTGGCCGGGCAGAAAGCCAGGCCGTAAAGGACTTTGAAGGCGAAGATGCGCTCAAGCCGGCGCGGGATTTTGGACGGTCCGGTCATAATAAAGGCACAATTCCTGGCAAAAGATGGCAGACAAACAGGGGGCAAACGGGTCGCGCATTTTTCATAGACGGGGGGATGCAGCCCGATACAAAAAATTACAACTGCTCAAGCACGCGAATGGTTTCGAGCATGGCCGCGGCCGCGTCCACTCCCTTGTTTCCGGCTTTGCTGCCGGCCCGTTCCACGGCCTGTTCCACGCTGTCGGTGGTCAAGAGGCCGAAGCCGATGGGCACGCCCGTTTCCAGCGAAACATGCGCCAGGCCCTTGGTGGCTTCGGTGGCGACAAAGTCAAAATGCGGGGTGGCCCCGCGAATGACCGCGCCTAGGGCGACAATGCCGTCGACGCCGCCCTTGTGGGCAATTTTGCGGCAGACCACGGGCAGTTCAAAGGCGCCGGGAATGCGCACCAAGGTGATGTTTTTGCGCTCCAGGCCGTGCCGGGTCAGGTAGTCCACGGCCCCGCCGATCAGGCGGTCCACGATGATATCGTTGAAGCGCGTGGCCACAATGGTGATTTTCAGGCCCTGGGCCGCCAGGCGGCCTTCAATGGTCTTGATGTGCAACATGTCTTCCCCCGCTGGAGCAGATTGATATTAATTTTTTTCGGCCACGGCTTTGTGCTTGCCGCAGCCGCAGGATTCATCGGCGCCGTCCAGGTGGAGCATGTGCCCCATTTTTTCCTTTTTGGTCCGCAGATAGTTTTCATTGAAGCTGCAGGCGCCCAGTTCAAGCGGCACCCGTTCGACCACATCAAGGCCGTAGCCTTCAAGACCGACGATCTTTGTGGGGTTGTTGGTCATCAAACGCATTTTGCGCACCCCGAGATCCACCAGGATCTGCGCCCCGATACCATAGTCGCGCAGGTCCGCCTTGAAGCCGAGTTTGTGGTTGGCCTCGACGGTGTCCAGGCCCTGGTCCTGCAGGGCATAGGCCCGCAGCTTGTTGGCCAGGCCGATGCCCCGGCCTTCCTGGCGCATGTACAACAGCACGCCCGAGCCATCTTCTTCGATGGCGCACAGGGCCGCGGCCAACTGGCCGCCGCAGTCGCAACGCATGGAGCCGAGCACGTCGCCGGTCAGGCATTCGCTGTGCACCCGCACCAGCGTGGGCACGCCCGGCGAGGGCGAGCCCTTGACCACGGCCAGGTGGGTTTCGTCGTGCAAATCGTTTTCGTAGGCAATGACCCTGAACTGCCCATAACGCGTGGGCATGTCGGCTTCGGCCACGCGGCGCACGGACAAGAGCCCGGACTGCATGCGGTAGCGGATTAGGTCGCGGATGGTGGCGATTTTCAGGTCGTGCTTCTTGGCGAAAATTTTCAGATCCGGCATCCTGGCCATGGTGCCGTCGTCCTTGAGGATCTCGCAGATCACCGCGGCGGGCTTCAGACCCGCCAAGGCGGCCAGATCCACGCCGCCTTCGGTCTGGCCGGCCCGGACCATGACCCCGCCCTTCTGGGCGCGCAGGGGGAAGATGTGCCCGGGCGTGACGATGGTTTCCGGCCCGGCGTTGTCGGCCACGGCGGCCAGGACGGTGGTGGCCCGGTCTGCGGCCGAGATGCCCGTGGTCACCCCGTGGCGGGCCTCAATGGAAATGGTGAAGTTGGTGCCGAAGCGCGATTCGTTGCGCCGGGCCATGAGCGGCAGTTGCAGCTTGTCGATGAGAGCCGGAGCCATGGGCAGGCAGATCAGCCCGCGGGCATGCATGGCCATGAAATTGATGGCCTCGGGGGTGATGAATTCGGCGGCGATGGTGATGTCGCCCTCGTTTTCGCGGTCTTCATCATCAACCAGAACGATCATCCGGCCGTTGCGGATTTCTTCGATGGCCTGTTCGGCCGTGCAGATGGGCATACCCGGGTTCCTTATTGATTTGATCTAAAAGCCTTTGTCGCGCAGCATGTCCATGGTTAGTCCGCCGGCGGGCTTTTCCGCTGCCGGGGTCATCAGGCGCTGTACGTACTTGCCGATGAGATCCGTTTCAAAATTGATCCGTCTGCCCGGCCGCCAATCCTGGATGGTGGTGGACTTCTGGGTTTCTGGAATAACGTTGACCTCAAGATGATCCAAACCACAATCATTCACCGTCAGGCTCACGCCGTCAAGTGTCACGGAGCCCTTGGGAATGACCTGGAGGCCGAATTCCTTGGGAAAGCGCACCCGGACGCACAGGGAATCGCCCGCCTTGCCCACGCTTTCCACTTCGGCCACGGCGTCCACGTGGCCGCTGACCAGGTGGCCGCCCAAGCGGTCGGCCAGGCACAGGGCACGTTCCAGATTCACCGCATCGCCGGGTTTAAGGGCGTTCAGCACGGTCCGGCTCAAGGTTTCACGCGAAGCATAGGCGGTGAAGGTCTCGGCGTCAAAGCTCTCGACGCTCAGGCAGGCTCCGCTGACGGCGATGCTTTCGCCCCGGACCAGATCCACAAAGGCCGGCTCCGGCAGGATGCGCAGCCGGGTTTCCCCGGCGCCGGGACTCAGGCGGATCACCCGGCCCCTGGAAACGATCAGGCCGGTGAACATGAGACGGCTCCGTCTTGTTCCGTTTTGGGGTGGAAGGTCAGAATCACATCTTCGCCGCAGGCGCGCATGCCGGCCAGGCGCAGGTGCAGAGCGTCGTCCATGGTCAGGGGCGAGAGGCCGTCGAACAGCGGGGTGGCCTCGTTGTCGCCGAGAATCTTGGGTGCCAGATGCAGGTGAAATTCGCCCACCAAGCCCTTGTGCAGCATGGCCAGGCCCAGCCGGCCGCCGCCTTCGCACATGGCATACAGACAACCCAGATCTTGGCGCAGATGCTTCAGGCCTTCTTCCAGGTTGAGCTCGGCGCGCATGCCGTAGCCCCGGGTGTTGACCCTGACCAGGGAGGGAAGGCCGACCACCTGTACCCCGATTTTACGCAAGGCAACGGCTTTGGTGCCGGAGGCCGCAGCCACGGTGGTCCAGAAGACTGTGGAGCCCGGCCGCTCGCGCAGCAACCGATAAGAGGCTCCAGCCTCGGGCAGGCGCGAGGTGACCACCACGGCCAGGGGCTGAGGGGAAGCGTCGCCGTGCTCGGCGCGGCAGGTCAGCTGGGGGTCGTCCTGATAAAAGGTGTTGCCGCCGATGATCATGGCCTGCATATGCCGGCGCAGGTGATGCCCCGCCTGGCGGGCTTCGTCGCCGCTCACCCACCTGGAGTGTCCGGTGCGGGTGGCGATGCGCCCGTCCAGAGTGGCCGCGAGTTTTAGAATCATGTAGGGGATCTCGCCCATGTTCAGGGCAATGAAGTCGGCGATCAGATCCCGGCAGCGGGTCTCTTCCACACCGACAATGACTTCAACCCCTTTTTCGCGCAGCAATTCCGCGCCGCCCGCCGCCTTGGGGTTGGGGTCCAGGGTGCCCACCACCACCCGGCGGATGCCGGCGGCCAGGATTGCCTCGGTGCAGGGCGGAGTCTTGCCGTGGTGCCGGCAGGGCTCCAGGGTGACCACCAGGGTGCATTCGGCCGGGTTCACCCCTTTGGCCTCGGCGTCGGCCAGAGCTTCGACCTCCGCGTGGGGCCGTCCGACGCCTTTGTGATACCCCCCGGCAACAACCCGCTCGGCATGCACAAGAACCGCGCCAACTGCCGGGTTGGGCGCGGTCTGGAAGCGGGCGGTTTGGGCCAGCCGGACGGCTTCGACCATGAATGGCCGGAACTGCTCCATTTCAGGGCACCTCCATGCCGGGGGCCAGATGCCGCAGCAGAACGCCGGCTTCGGCGAACATCTCTTCGGACATGGGATCCGGGTAGGGGGAGGCAAAGTATACGGCCGTCACGCCGCAGTTCAAGAGCATTTTGGCGCAGATCAGGCAGGGCTGGTGGGTGCAGTAAATTTCCGCACCTTCAAGAGAAACCCCGTGCACGGCCGCCTGGATGATCACGTTCTGCTCGGCGTGCAACCCGCGGCACAACTCGTGGCGTTGGCCCGAGGGTATGCCCAGTTGCTCGCGCAGACAGCCGATCTCCAGGCAGTCGCGCATATTGCGCGGCGCACCGTTGTAGCCGGTGGCCAAAATGCGTTTACCTTTCACTGCAACGGCGCCCACCTTGCGCCGGGTGCAGGTGGAGCGCTCGGCCACAAGGCGGGTGATGCCCAAGAAGTAGTCGGGCCAGGGGAGCCGTGCCATATGGTTGCCCGGGTTTGGCTGGTTCGGCCGTCGCCCTTACCAGGCGAACAGCGGAAAGCGCGAGGCGAACTTTTGCACCTTGCGGCTGACGGCCTGCAGGCGGGTGTCGTTGTCGCGCGAGTCCAGAGCCTCCACAATCCAGGCGGCCACACGGCGCATATCCTTGGCGATCATGCCCCGGGTGGTCAGGGCCGGGGTGCCCAGGCGGATGCCCGAGGTCACAAAAGGCGAGCGCGTTTCGAACGGCACGGTGTTTTTGTTCACGGTGATGCCGGCCTTGTCCAGAGCCGTCTCGGCCTCTTTGCCGGAGATGTTCTGGGGCGTTAGGTCCACGAGCATCAGGTGGTTGTCCGTGCCGCCGGAAACCAGGTGGAAACCGGCCTGGGTCAGTTCGCCGGCCAGGATGCGGGCGTTTTCCAGCACCCGCTTCTGGTACTTGGCGAACTCGGGGCGCAGGGCTTCGCCGAAGGCCACGGCTTTGGCCGCGATGATGTGCATCAGCGGGCCGCCCTGGATGCCCGGAAAAATCTGGCTGTTCAGGGTTTTGCCGAACTCCTCCGAAGAAAGGATCAGACCGCCGCGCGGGCCGCGCAAGGTCTTGTGGGTGGTAGAGGAGATGAAGTGGGCGTGCCCCACGGGCGAAGGGTGAAAGCCCGCGGCCACCAGGCCCGCGATGTGGGCCATGTCCACAAAGAGTTTGGCTCCGACCTCTTCGGCCGCGGCGCGCATTTTGGCGAAGTCGATGATCCGCGAATAGGCGCTGGCCCCGGCCACGATGATTGCGGGCTTGTGCTTGCGGGCCAAGTCGCGCAGTTCGTCGTAGTCGATCAATCCGGTGTCGCGGTTTACCCCATAAGCCACAAAGTTATAAAAGCGGCCCGAGAAGTTCACCGGGCTGCCGTGGGTCAGGTGCCCGCCGTGGGAAAGGTTCATGCCGAGAATGGTCGCACCCGGCTGGGCCGCGCCGAAATATACGGCCATGTTGGCCTGGCTGCCCGAATGGGGCTGCACGTTGGCGTATTCGGCCCGGAACAACTCTTTTGCCCGGTCAATGGCCAGGGTTTCCACCACGTCGACGTATTCGCAGCCGCCATAGTAGCGCTTGCCGGAATAGCCCTCGGCGTACTTGTGGGTAAGCACGCTTCCCTGGGCCTGGCGCACGGCCGCGGAGACAAAGTTCTCAGAGGCGATGAGTTCCAGCTTTCCCAATTGCCGCAGGGTTTCTTGATACACGGCCTTGCCGACCACCGCGTCCTGCAGAAGAAGCTCATCCATTGGTATTCCTCACTTGGCTGAAAAAGAAGCCGGCTTAAGAACGGGGCCGGGGCCGGCCTTTTTAGCGGCACGGCCCCGGCCTTCCCGTCAATCAGTCCGTCATTCGTTTAAACAAAAGGCAACAATTGGTGCCGCCGAACCCGAAAGAGTTGCACAGCACATATTGGACCTGCTTGTTGCGCGGTTCCTCAAGCACATAGTCCAGATCACACTCGGGGTCTGGGTGCGAGAGGTTGATGGTAGCGGGAATCGTCCCGCTGTGCAAGGTCATGATGGAGAAAACACTCTCAATGCCACCGGCCGCGCCGAGCAGGTGCCCGGTCTGCGATTTGTTGGCGGTGATCGGGATATCATAGGCCCGCTTGCCGAACACCGACTTGATTGCCCTGGTCTCGCACACATCGTTCAGAGGGGTGGACGTGCCGTGGGCGTTGATGTGGTCCACCTCTTCGGGAGCCACGCCGGCGTCTTTCAGGGCGTTCTTCATGGCCCGGGCCATGCCTTCGCCCGATTCGTGGGGCGCGGTGATATGGTGGGCGTCGTCGGACGAGCCGAAGCCGACAAGCTCCCCATAAATATGGGCGCCGCGGGCTTTGGCCGACTCCAGGGTTTCTATGAAGAGCAGGCCCGCACCCTCGCCCATGACAAAACCGTCGCGTTCGGCGTCAAAGGGACGAGAAGCGCCGGTGGGGTTTTCATTGTTGGTGCTCAGGGCTTTCAGGGCGGTGAAGCCGGAGATGCCCATGGCCGTGACGGTCGATTCCACCCCGCCGGTTACCGCGGCTTCGCAACGGCCGAGCAAAATTTCGGAAAAGGCGTAACCAATGGCATGCAGGCCCGAAGCACAGGCGCTGGTAACAACCAGGTTGGGGCCTTTCAAGTTGTTGAAGATGGCCACCTGACCAGGAGCCATGTTCGAGATGAGCATGGGAATCATGAATGGCGATACTCGGTTGGGACCGGCCTCCATGAGTTTGGTGTGGAACTCCTCAATGGTGCTTAGGCCGCCGAGGCCCACACCGAGGAGCACGGCGACCTTTTCCGCCGTTTCTTCGTCCACCCGGTAGCCGGAGTCGGCCAGAAGCATGTTCGCGGCTGCCACTGAAAACTGGACGAAGCGGTCCATACGCCGGGCCTGTTTGGCCGGAATACCGAAATTTTCCGGGTCAAAGCCTTTGACCTCGCCCGCAATGCGGGCGGCAAAGCTTTCACAGTCAAACAGGGTGATCGGCGCTATGCCCGACCGGCCCGCGAGCAAGTTGGCCCAAGAGTCCACCAAGTTGTTGCCCAGAGGGGAAAGGGCGGACAAGCCGGTGACGACGACGCGCTTTCGAGTCATAGAAATTCCTTGAAGTGGGCTGAAAAATCCTTGGCTTTCGGGCAGGGCTCACCCCGGCGTCGCGGCCGCGGAAGGTTGCAGGTGGAGGGAAGGGCCGCCTGCGCAGGCGCGGAAGTCAAACGTTCCGCCGAGCGCAGGCGACCCCGAAAAAATCAACCTTTCTTGGAAGCGACGTAGTTGATCGCGTCTTTGACCTTAAGCAGCTTCTGGGCTTCTTCGTCTTCGATTTCCAGACCGAATTCTTCTTCCATGGCCATGATCAGCTCGGTCAGGTCCAAGGAGTCGGCGCCGAGGTCTTCCACAAAAGAGGCTTCGGGCTTCACTTCGTCGGCGGAAACGCCGAGCTGGTCCATGATAATCTTCTTGACTTTTTCCTCAACAGACATGGTTCCTCCGATTGCATGCGGGAAGCGGTTGATGTGTTCAGCAATACATGCCGCCGTTGACGGCAAGCACCTGGCCCGTAATATAGGCCGCTTTATCCGAAACGAGAAAGGCCACGGCGTCCGCCACTTCTTGCACGGCGCCGAACCGCTTGAGCGGGATTTGCTCAAGATATTGCCCGCGCACGGCTTCGGGCAGGTTGTTGGTCATATCGGTTTCTATGAAACCGGGCGCCACGGCGTTGACCGTGATATTACGCCCGCCGAGCTCTCTGGCTGCAGACTTGGTCAGGCCGATGAGCCCGGCCTTGGCGGCGCAATAGTTGGCCTGCCCGGCGTTGCCCATCTGTCCCACCACGGAGCTGATGTTGAGCACCGCCCCTTTGCGCTGCTTGACCATAATTTTTGTCGCTTCCCGAAGGCAGGTGAAGGCGCCCTTCAGGTTGGCCGCGATCACGGCGTCAAAATCTTCGTCCTTCATGCGGACGAGCAGGCCGTCGCGGGTGATGCCGGCATTGTTCACCAGGGCCGAGAGAAAGACCTTGTCTTTGATTTCGTTCGCGAAAAACGCCCCGACTTCGGCTGCGTCGGCCACGTTCAGGCGAAAGGCCCTGGCCTTGCCGCCGGCGGCCGTGATGCCCGCAGCCACGTCTTCAGCCTCAACCGGCTTGCTCACGTAAGTGAGATACACCTGAAATCCTTGGGCTGCAAGCGTTTCAGCTATACACCGACCGATGCCGCGCGAACCGCCGGTAACGACGGCTGTGGAGACAAGTTCGCTCATTTATTCACCTCGTTGCTTGGGGCGTCAACCCTCTTAGCGTAAAACCGATCCGGTTTCAATTGCCGGAGTGGCGCTAAAAGCGCAAGAGAGCCGCCGACCAGGTAAAGCCGCCGCCAAAGGTAACCAGAAGTACGGTTTTGCCGGGAGCAATGACGCCGACATCCAGGGCCTCGGCCAGGGCGATGGGAATGGAGGCCGCCGAGGTGTTGCCGTATTTATGGACGTTGACGAAGACTTTTTCTTGCGGCACTTCCAGGCGTGCGCCCACGGCCTCGATGATGCGTAGGTTGGCTTGGTGCGGCACCAGCACGTCCACGTCGGCCGGAGTCAGGTGGTTGGCCTCGAGAATTTCCCGGCAGGCGGCGCTCATGCTGCGCACGGCGTGCTTGAAGACCTCGCGGCCCTGCATGCTGATGAAATATTCCGGCCCCACAGCCTGACCAAGGGCATAGGGATGGGCCGAGCCACCGCCGATTTCCAGCAGTTTGCCCAGGCCGACGTCGCCACAGATGCGTACATCAATGAGTTCCGCCGCCGGTGCCGCGCCGGCGGGTTCGACATCGCCGGCCGTGACCAGGCAGGCCCCGGCGCCGTCGCCGAAAAGCACGCAGGTGGAGCGGTCTTCCCAGTTGCAGCGGTGAGAGAGCACTTCTGATGCGGCCAGCAGGATGCGTGTGGCGGGTTCAAACTGGAGCATGCCCCGGGCCACGAACAGACCGTAAAGAAAACCCGAGCAGGCCGCGTTCAGATCAAAGCCGGCTACGGTTGTAAGGCCCAGTTTGTCGCCCAAAATGCAGGCCGAGGGCGGGCAGGCCCCGTCTGGGGTGCAGCCGCAGTAAATGATCCGATCAATCTCGGCGGCTGTGCGTCCGGCCCGGGCCAAGGCGGCGAGAGAGGCCTTCAGGGCCAGGTCGCTGCCGGCTGTACCGGGCGAGGCCGTGCGGCGTTCGGCAATGCCGGTACGGGTGGTGATCCACTCGTCCGAGGTGTCCACCCGTTCGGCCAGATCCGCGTTGGTCACGATGTTGGGTGGGACGTGGGCGCCGAAGCCGCTGATGCTGATCTTGATCATGGTGGGTGCCGTACCGCGCGGAACGCGGGAGGAGGATTATTTCGCCGATCTGCCGAAGGCGGCAATGTCTTTGTTGGCAGCTATGGAGGCCACCAGACGCTCGTTGGTCCGTTTTTCCACAAAGGTGGCGGCCATCTTCACGGCGTTGAGGATGGCCTTGCTGTTGGACTTGCCGTGACAGACAATGGCGATGCTCGACAAACCGAGCAACGGCGCGCCGCCGTATTCGGCATAATCCACGAAGCGGGCGAAACGCTTGAAGGCGCCCTTGGCCAGAAAGGTGCCGATTTTAGCCGCCAGGCTGCCGCCCAGCAGCACCCGCCTGAGAATTCGCGCCAAAGAGGTGGAAAGGCCTTCGGACAGCTTCAGGACCACGTTGCCCACAAAGCCGTCGCAAACCACCACATCCACCTCGCCGGTGAACAGGTCGCGGCCCTCGACATTACCGAGAAAATTGATATTCTTGGCCATTTTAAAAATGTCGTACGTCTCCTTGACCAGCGTATTGCCCTTGCCTTCCTCTTCGCCTATGGACAAAAGGCCGATGCTCGGCCGTTCCAAGTTCAGAATATCTTTGGCGAAGGCTTCGGCCATAAGGCCGAACTGGAACAGGTGGTTCGGCTTGCAGTCCACGTTGGCGCCCACGTCGACGATGATTGAAGGGCCTTTTTCCGTCGGCATGACCGAGGCCAGACCCGGACGGTCCACACCGGGCACGCGGCCGAGAATAAACATGCCGCAGGCTACGGTGGCCCCGGAATGCCCCGGACTGACCACGCCGTGGGCACGTCCTTCCTTGACCAGCCGACAGGCCACCTGTATGGAGGTATCTTTCTTGCGGCGCAGAATCTCCGAGGGTTTCTCACCCATCAGGGCCACCTCGGAGGCGTGCACCACCTCAAAGAATTCCTCGCTCACTCCCGAGGCCGTGGTCTCGCGCCGCACAGCCTCTTCGTCCCCGACCAACAGCACTTTGAACCGCCCTTCCCGGGCGGCTTGCAGCGCCCCGGGCACGATGACCGAGGGACCAAAGTCCCCTCCCATCACGTCCACGGCGATGACGGTGGAGCCGTGCGTCATCGAGAGCCTTTATTCGGCGGGCTTGACGTTGTGCTCTTTGTAAGCGCCGCAGGAGGGGCAGGCGGCATGGCGCAGCGAGGCGGCGCCGCACTTGCAGATCACCTGAGCGGGCTGGGGAATGTGGTGATGAGAGCGGCGCATCCCTTTTTTGGACTTGGATTTCTTGCTTTGTTGAACGGCCATGTTCGTCTCCTTGGAAAATTCGGCCGGGGCCGGCTATTTCGACGTTTTATAGTTGCGCAACGCGGCCAGGCGAGGGTCGTGTCCCTCCCGGGCGCAGTTGCAGGTTTCTGTATTGCGGTCGGCGCCACAGCGCGGGCACAGCCCTTTGCACCCTTCGGAGCACAGGGGCTTGACCGGCAGGGCCAGGACAAACTCCTGCCAGACTAGGGCCGCAGGGTTGATCTCCAGGCCCTTGTTGCGTGGCAGCTCATAGAGCACCAAGTCGTCGGGCCTCTCGTCACCGTCCTGGCTTTCTGCCGGGTAGGGCTCGAAGGCATCAAAGTTTTCGTCAAGCGAGAGGCGGGCGTCTTCGGCACACCGGTTGCAGGGCTGCACGACCTCGGCCGTGAAACGCCCGCGCAGCAGCACGCCGTCGGCCTGCGGCAGGACAAAAACCTCGGCATGGAGCGGCCGCTCGAAGCGGCAGTCCATATGAAATTCCTCCAGAGCCGCCCGCCATTGCGGGAGGTCGTCCAGAATCAGGGTCGTCCCTTCCTCGGGAATCGCCTGGAGAAGCAGTGTGCCGATGCTTGTCATAAACCCTCGCGGAACGGGATCTAGTACATGGCCTGCCCGTGTTTTGTCAATTGAAACAGCGTGCTGTTTTGCCAAAATTTATTTAAGGTTTTGCATAGCATAAGTTAAATCGACAAGATCGGCCGATTTAACTTGTATAAATCAGCAAAAGCAGCAAATCTTCAATTATGGCTGAGTATTTTTAATTATGTTTGCATGGTATTTTTGCATCAAGCACCGGCAACCGGCAAAAAATTGTTGCCTTTTGGGGCGGCAGCGGGTATGAAAAATCCCTGCTTTCGGACGAAACCGATCCTGCGCCGTTTTGCTCTTTATGCGGCGCGTTGTTCCCACGGGAGACACGTTCGCAGCGCATATATTTTCTGGAGGCTCCAAATGAACGGAAAGATTGAAAAGAGAAGCGGCAGAACCTGCGATTGCTGCGGCAAGCATCCTCAGGTGGGCAACCTGGTCAGCCACTCGAACATCAAAACCAAGCGCCGGTTCAACCCCAACCTGCAGAACGTGCGTCACCAGGACGCCGACGGCAGCGTGCGCACCCTGCGGTTGTGCACCCGTTGCATCCGTTCCGGCGTGGTGCAAAAGCCCACCCCGCGCAAGATCCAGATGCGTGATCAATAGGTCCGTCTTTCTGGGATTTTTTTTCGGCCCCTGCGTCAGCGGGGGTTTTTTTGTGCCGCGACCTCGATGCCGGTTGTCCTTCACACGCCCAATCTTTCCAGTTCGGGCGCGGCCATGTCGAAATGCAGCAAGCCGCCGGACGGACGGCCAAGCAAGATCTTGAGCACTTCCATGACCTGTAGACAGGCGGCAAAGGCCGGAGTGGGCGTGGGCACGCCGAGCAGGGTCTCGGCCCCGGCTTCGGGCGGGGTATTTCCATACAGGGAGCGCAGCAGGGGGGTACCGGGCAGGCTTGCGCCGGCAAAGCCCTCAAAGCCGGCAATGGCCCCGTGGACCAGGGGAATGCCGGCTGCGTGGGCGGCCTGTTCAAGATCCAGGCGGGCCCCCAGGGAGTCCAGGCAGTCGACGGTCACGTGGGCTCCGGCCAGGATGTCCGGCAAGTTGTCGGGCTCGGCAGGCGTATCGACGACGCGAACCGCCATATGGGAGGC
The DNA here is from genome assembly GCA_031553235.1 of Desulfovibrio sp. Taxonomy (GTDB): domain Bacteria; phylum Desulfobacterota; class Desulfovibrionia; order Desulfovibrionales; family Desulfovibrionaceae; genus Frigididesulfovibrio. The sequence continues at coordinate 5,575 of JAVBLS010000061.1, read as the reverse complement.
GATCGCGGCCAGTTCTTCGGCAGCGACCGCAGCCTTGTTTCGGCCGATGCGGTCTTCACGGGCCAGGTGCTGACGGTTCAAGTTGCTCTCGTCAAAAACGTCAAAGTCGCACAGGGTCAAGGCACCCAGTCCAAGGCGGGCCAAAAGACCGAGCACTGAGCCGCCTAAGCCGCCGCAGCCGATGATCGCGGCTTTTCGGCGCAGCAGCAGGGCCTGTTCCGTCGCTGAGAACGCGCCCTTGCCTGCCGCAAAACGCAGGGGCCAGACGTCGTGCTCCAGGGCAAAAGCCATGGCCTCGGCCGAAGAAAGGCCCAGACGGTCGGCCAAGAGGCCTACGCCGCTGAGGGATAAGGCCGGAAACGGCTTGGGCCCGGGCTTGGTGCGGATGCCGATATGGGCGCGCAGAGTCCGGCGCAGGTCTGCGGGCAGGGCGGCGAAAAGCGGGGTTTGGGCGAAAAGATCCGGGGCCATGGATCAGCCCCCGCCCACGGCCGGAAAAAAGGCCACGCGGTCGCCGTCGCGTACCGAGGTCTCCGGATCGGCGTGCAGGCCGTTGACCATGATCACTTTGATTTCCGAGGCGGGAAGCTCGAGGGTCTCGGCCAGATCTCCGGCCGTGCCGCCTTCGGGCAGATCCAGATGCAGGCCGGAAAAGGGGTCGTAGCCGGGCACCCGGGCACGCAGACTGGTGCTGAGCTTGACGAGCACGGACATGGGGCCTTCCTTGGGGAAAAAAGATCCCGGCTCCTCCCGCTAATCAAGGGCGGGTCGGGATTTTTTGCTTGCGGCCTCGGGCAGGGAACGCAAAAATTCCGGCCGTCCGGAATCGCTTTCGGCCAGGGCTCTGCGTACAGATTCTTCCACCTCGCGATACCAACGAAGCAACTCACGGCCTTCGTTGGTTAACACCTTGGGCCGTCCGCCCACGGATTTTTCGGTGCGCAGGAGCAGGGCGACGCCCAGTTCGGTTTCGGCTTTTTTCAGTCTGCCCCAGGCCCAACGGTAGCTCATGCCCAGTTTCTGGGCAGCCTTGCGCAGAGAGCCGAGCTCTTCGACGGCGGCCAGCAGATCGCAACGGCCGGGGCCGAAGACGTACTCTTCACGATCCCGGAAAAAGATTTTGGCGACCAGATCCATACGGGCTCCTGGAAAAAAGGCGCAATTGCCTCAGAGAAAGAAATCGGGCCGGGGGGAACATCCCCCGACCCGTATTTGTATTACCACTTGAAGACGCTGTCCAGTTCCTCGGCCGGCACGTCAAAGACGACGTTGTGCGGCGGCAGGGTTTCATCGATAAAGAAATCGGGCAGGCGGTCGTGGGCTTCATTCAAGCCGGCTTTGCGGTTGAAAGCGATTTCCGTTTCGAGAATCTTTTTGCCCAGGGCAGGCACGTCGTTGACCGTGAGACTGAGGCCATACTTGGCATTAAGCATGTCCACAACGGCCTGGAGGGCGTCGGGAATGTCCAGCACGGCAAAGGCCACGAACAGGCACAGGCCGGTGGCGTCCACGGCGGCCGTGGCCACTTGAAGGTTGGAAGAGAGCGCCACCTGGCCCTCGGTCTTCATGGGGTCGATCTTGCCGCCCACGCCCAGGATGTTGGCGGTCACGGCGTAGCCGGCCGTGTGGTCCGCGCCCATGGGGCTGGTGGCGTAGGTCACGCCTTGGCCTTTGACCGCGCGCGGATCGTAGGCCGGCAGGCTCTGGCCCTTGACCACGGGCACGCGGCGCATACCGTAGACCTTGCCGGTAATGGCCGTGCCCGAGCCGATGATCCGGCCCAGCGGGGAACCTTCACTTATCTGCTCCAGCAGCTTGAGGGCGCCGGGACCGTCGCCGAAGGGCAGAACGCCGGCGTCCATGGCCACGGCAATGGCGCAGCCGGTGTCGATGGTGTCCAGACCGATGTCGTCGCACATGCGGTCGAAGCGGGTGATCAGATCAAGGTCGCTGATGCCGCAGTTGGGGCCGAACGCCCAGATGGTCTCATACTCGGGCCATTTGCCGATGCGTTTGCCGTCCTTGCCCGGGTATTCGCCGGAGCAGCGCATGATGCAGCCGGTCATGCAGCCGTGGGAGACCACGCCGTCGCCGCCGCGCTCCTGGGTAAGCTGGTTCATCAGTTCGCCCGAGACCTTTTCGTGGCCTTCAAAGCGGCCGCCGGCGAAGTTGTGCGTGGGCAGGCCGCCGGCCTCGTTCATAATGTTGATCAGCACGGCCGTGCCGTAGGTGGGCAGGCCTTGGCCGCAGACCGGGTGATCCGTCAGGGCTTTGGTGAAGCGTTTGGAGGCCGCCTTGAAGGCTTCAATATCGGCAATGGGCGGGGTTTCGCCGCCGGTCGGGTCCACGATGATCGCCTTCAAGCCTTTGGAACCCATGACCGCGCCCACGCCGCCGCGGCCGGCGTGGCGGTCGGGGTGCAGTTCGCGGTTGGTGAAGGCGATGCTCGCGGCCGTGAGCTTGAACTCGCCGGCCCGGCCGATGCTGATGTAGCCGCACTTGTCGCCATATTTGGCCACAAGCTTTTCAACGGTCGGGAAGTTGTTCAGGCCGACGGTTTCCGTAGCCGGAGCCAGTTCTGCCTTGTCTTTGGAAACATGGAGCTGATACCACTCTCCGTCTTTGGCGGCGTTTTCCACGATAATCGCCATGATGCCCATCTTGGCCAGGTAGCCGCCGGGCTGGCCTCCGGAGTTGGACTCTTTAATGCCGCCGGTCATGGGGCTTTTGCAGCCCACGGAGATACGCCCGGAGTTGGCGCAGGCGGTGCCGCCCAGAAGGCCTGTGGCGAACACCAGCTTGTTGTGCGGCCCAAGGGCCGTGCAGGTGGGCGGCACCTCGTCGGTCACCAGGGCAGAGGTCAGGCCCCGGCCGCCCAGTCCGGCATATTTGGCCGGCATGTCTTCAAACGTACATTTTTTCGTGGCCATGTCGACACGGAGAAATTTGAACATCGTCGGCCTCCGGGAGGTTGGGGCGGGTCGGCTTGCCTGTGGGAAGGCCGACCCAGGTATATGAACTTTGAGTTCATGATACTCCGGCCGAGGGCGCAGTCAACATGTTTTTATTACATAAATATATGTTTTTTATGACATAATTTATATAACGGGAGGCGGAACGGGTCGGATCGAGTGCCGGGGTGGGGGCCAGGGGGCGGGTCAGGCCGCCCGCACCGTCAGGGCAATGTCACCAGTGCCGGCAAACAGGCCGGCCGCCGCACCGCAGGGCAGGTCTTGGCCGTTGAGCCGGCAGGGGGTGTCGGGACGCAGGCGGCAGATTTCGCACACCAGATCCGCCGGAGCGCGCAGGCCGCGGGCCAGAAAGTGCCCGGCCAGCATGGGCAGGGCCAGGCTGAACAGGGCCAGGGTCAGGGAGCCCGCGCCGGGTTCGGACGCGGTCGTTCCCGCATGGGTGATGCCGGGGCGCAGGCCTTTGACCGCGCTGCCCCGTTTCATGGCAATGCCCGCCACGCCGGGCAGGCCGGCGGCCAGGGCCAGGCGCGAACCGTCGGCGGGCAGGGCCGTGTCCAGATCGTCCACGGGCCGGCCGTCGAGGAAATAGACGTCCACGGCTTTGTCCGCCGTTTCCGGGGCAAGGCCGAAGTCTTCGAGCAGAATGCGGCGCAGGGGAATGCCCACGCGGCAGGGCACAGTCACTCCGCGTAGGAACAAGCGGTGCCAGAGGGAAGGGTTCGAACGGACCTCAAGCAGGGGAAGGGTATCCATGACATGCTCCTTGCGGGAGCACTTTTTCAGAAGGCCGGAGCTTTGTCGACGGATATTTCCAGCATGTCGCCCAGTCGCAAACCGAGAAGCGCCGCATCCGGGTGTTCAATCAGCAGGTTAAGGGAGCTGCCCACAGCGTCGTCGGCCCGTTGGGTCTGTATGACCAGCCCGGCTGTCTCGCGGCGCAGGCCGAAGACCAGCCGGCGTCCGGCCGGGGAAGGATCGGCCTCGGGCACGGCCAGCCGGTTTGGGGCGAGAATGCGGGCGGGCAGGGCGGCGGCGCCGTCGGACAAAAGAGTGCGGCGCACGATTTTACCCTGTTCCAGATGGATGTAGCGGTCACAGAGGCGGGCCGCGGTTTCCGGCTCATGGGTGGTCAGGATCACCGATAAGCCGCTCTCGGCGTGCACTCCCCGGATCAGCTCGATCAATTCGTCGCGGGCGCTTAGGTCCACCCCGGCCGTGGGCTCGTCAAAGAGCAGCACCTCCGGGTTCGCGGCCAGGGCGCGGGCTACGGCCGCCCGTCGGCACTCGCCGCCGGACAGGCGGTGGGCCGGGGCCTCGGCCAGACGGGCCAGGCCCACGCGTTCCAATAGATCCAGGGCCTTTTTGCGACGCTTCCCCTGCTCGATCCGGCGGATGCGCATGGGGAATTCGATGTTCCAGCGCAGCGAGCCGGTAAACATTACCGGAAACTGCGGCACCAGCACCACGGTGGGGCGCAGGCAGGCCGCTTCGGCCGGGGGCACGGCCCGGCCGCGAAAGCGGATTTCTCCGCTGCCGGGCGGCTCGAGAAAGGCCAGAATTTTCAATAGGGTGGTCTTGCCCGCGCCGTTGGGCCCGAGCAGGCCGCAAATACCCTCGGCCGCAATGTCCAGGCTCGGGATGTTCAGCACCCGGCGGCCGCTGAAATCTTGGGTGAGGTTGCGCAGGCCGTACAGCGATCCGCTCATGCCCGACGTTCCACCTTGCCCTGGAAGAACCCCAGGCCGATGTTCAAACAGAGGCTGACCAGCAGCAGCACAAAGCCCAGGGCCATGGCCAGGGCGAACTCGCCTTTGTCATATTCCAGGGCCATGGCCGTGGTCATGGTGCGGGTGAAGCCCTTGATGTTGCCGCCCAGCATCATGGCCACGCCCACTTCGGCGATGCCCCGACCGAAGGCAGCACACAGGGCGGCCGATACTGCAAAACGGGCCTCGCGCAAAATTATCCAGGCCGTGAGGAGCCGCCCCGCCCCAAGGGTTTGGGCGGTTTCACTGTAGCGCCGGTCCAGCCGGCTCAAGGCCGAGAGCATGAACATGGTCAGCATCGGCAGGATCAGCAGGAACTGCCCCAGGCTGATGCCCACCGGGGTATAGAGGATGTCCAGAAAGCCGAAGATGCCGCGGCGCGAGATGAACATGTAGAGAAACAGGCCGATGACCACAGTGGGCACGGCCTGCAGGGTGTTCAGGCAGAGGATCGAGGCCCGTTTTCCGGGAAAGTCGGTGTTGGTGATCAGCAGGGCCAGGGGCAGGGCGGCCACGGTCGCGCAGACGCAGGCCAGGACGGTGCAGCGCAGCGAGAGCAGCACGATACTCAGCAGTTCGGGGTCGCCGCCGACAATCAACTGAACGGCCGAGGCCATGCCGTCTAGGAAAAATCCGTCCATATCTGGGCCTTCGTGCCTGAAAAGCAAGGGGAAGACAAGCTCGGGCCGCCCACCGTCAGGCTCCGTATTGGCCCCAAAACCCGCGTTCCGCGGGTTTTGGGGCAGTAAGCAACCAGAGAAGTGGGGGCGGGGGGGGGGGGGCGCTGGGCGCGGGCGGGGGGTAGAGTGGGGGGAGGGGGGGGGGGGGAGGAACAGG
>JAVBLS010000039.1:0-7560 GCA_031553235.1 Desulfovibrio sp. | reverse complement strand
CAAAGTACGCCGCCGCTTTTTTTAAAATGTCGCGCTCCATACGCAGCAGGGCGTTCTCTTTCTTCAGGCGCGCCAGTTCCGCGTCCTGCGCGTTCACGCCCGGTTTCGACGCGAATCCTTGCTTGTCCTGCCGGTACTGCGCAATCCAGTTCGCCAGGGTTTTCATGGGAATCGAAAGCCTGCGCGCTGTCTCCGTTACACCGAAACCATCCTCAACCGCCATGGCGACCGCTTGCTGTTCAATTCCTGCGGATAACGCGCCCGTGGTGTTTTCGTCATAGAATCTCCTCAATGAGTATGAACTATGGCGTCCATTTTTTCCTGCCTATCTCAGACCCACGAACTGCGCACCCCCATGAACGCCGTCATCGGGCTGGCCGAGATGCTTCGCAAACAGCCCCTGCCGGAACGACTGCACGATTATCTGGATAAAATCCTTGCAGCCGGGCGCGACCTGCTGCGGATGATCAACGACATCCTGGACTACTCCAAGGTTGAAGCCGGTTGTCTGGCACTCGAACGCACCCCCTTTGCCCTGGAGGATCTGCTGCAGGATTTTGAACGCAACCTTGCGGAACGAACCCGTGGGCTCGCCCCGAATCTTCATCTGCAACGGATTTTCCACGGCTCCACACGCCTTGCGGGCGACCCGGCCAGAATAGTCAAGACCCTGAGCGCCGCCACCGATCTGCTGCTCGACCACGGCGCTTCAGGGCGTCTTTTCTGCCAGTGCGAAACCCGGGCCTTCGGGCGGGGCGAAAGCTTGGTTCTGTTCCACTTGTGGTGCCCGGACTCCCTGCCCGCCGACACCCCTTTCACTTTGCCTGTCGAGGAAGATTTCGCCTTTGACCCGGATCAGGAATATACGGCCGGCGTTTTGAGCCTGGCCCTGTGCCGGTGCCTTTGGCGCCTGATGGGCGGCGATTTGGTCCTGGATTGGGATGGGCCGTCCGTGTCTTTCGGAGCACCCTTTACCACACTTGAGGAAGAACCGCCGGCCCGGCGCCCGGCCCCAGGGGACAACCGGGCTGTTTCCCTGGCCGGCCTGCGGGTGCTGCCGGCCGAAGACAACCCGGTAAACGCGGAAATCGCCCGGGTTGTGCTGCAAAATGCCGGGGTACGGGTAGTCCAGGCCGCCGACGGCCGGGAGGCCTTGGCCGCCTCTCTGAAAGCGGGCGGGCGAGCCTTGGAGGCGGCCCAAAAGGCCTCGGACCGGGCCAATTTTTTCAAATCCCGTTTCCTGACCTGCATGAACCACGAAATCCGCACCTCGATGAACACAATCATCGGGCTGGCCCACCTGGCCTCCAGAGCCGGGCTCGACGGCCCGCAACGCGAGGCCATGCTTAAAATCCAAAGCGCCGGCCTGACCCTCATGGGGCTGGTCGACAATACGGCAAACGCTCCCGATTCTTCCGAACAGGCTTCGTCCTTGAACAACAGTTTTTTTTCTGTTGACGCCGTCCTGGACAATCTGATCACCATGCTTGGCGGGCAAGCCGAGGCCAAAGGCATTTTCTTTCGCGCGGAAGTCCCTCCCGGCCTGCCCATACTGCGCGGCGACCCTTTGCGCCTCAGCCAGGCACTGATCAACTTGGCGGGCAATGCGGTCAAATTCACCGAAAAGGGCGGAGTGACCGTGTGCTGCCGGTCCGCCGGACCGGACGACGCCGAATTGTTCGGCCCGACGACCGCGCCGGGAGTGTCGCAGGAAGAATTCCGCCTGGCCTTCCGAATTGAAGACAGCGGCATCGGCATGAGCCGGGATATGCTACGCAATCTGTTCACCCCCTATGTCCAGGAAAGCGCGGCCACTTCTCGGCGCTACGGAAGCACCGGCCTGGGCATGCCCATCAGCAGGCACATCGTTGAGAGTATGGGCGGTCGCCTGCTGACGGCAAGCGTCCTCGGCCGGGGCACGGTATTCCGCTTCGGCGCCCGCCTGACCCCGGCGCCCGCGGCGGAACTCCCGGACAGACCGGCTCCGGCGAAAAAGAACGCCACGCCGGACGCTCCGCCCTCCCTGGCCGGCAAGACCGTGCTCGTGGCTGAAGACAATGCCGTGAACCGCCTGGTGGCCTGCGGGCTTCTGGCCGAAACCGGAGCCCGCGTGCTCACGGCCGAAGACGGCCAAACCGTGCTGGAGCTCTTTCCCCAAGACCCCGAGGCCCCACTGCCGGTCGACCTCATTCTCATGGACCTGCAAATACCCCGGCTCGACGGCTTTGAAGCCACCCGCCTGCTGCGGCTGCGTCCCGGCTGCCGTAACCTGCCCATTGTGGCCATGACCGCCTATGCCATGCCCGAAGAACAGGAACGCTGCCTGGCCGCCGGCATGGACGACCACCTCGCCAAGCCCATTGCCGTGGACCGCTTTTACGCCGCCTTGCGTCGGCACCTGTTCAAAGATCCGGCTCTGCCCCGGCCGGCCCGGCGCCTGCCCCCGACCACACCGGCCGTCGGAGCGATGTCCGAAATCGTTGCCCGCAACGACGCCGACACCCGGCCGCCCCTCCTGCCCGGCGTGGATACCGACGGCGCGGTCAACCGCCTGGGACGCAACCTGCCCTTGTACCTGCGCCTGCTGCGACGCTTCCTGGCCGGGCGGGAAAAATTTCGCGTCGACATCGGCGAAGCCCTGGAAGTCCCTGCAAAGACCGAGACGCTGGACCGCGTGGCCGGCTTCAAAAGCCTGGCCGCCGTCCTCGGCGCCTCGGATCTGCGCGACCGGGCCGACGCCTTGGAAGCCGGCCTGCGCGAGGGCAAATCGAATTTTCTTCCCGAGCTTGGGGACGCCTGCCTGAAAAGCTTCGACCACTTCGCCGACCTTGTCGAGCGCGCCTTCCCGCCTGAATCCGCCGGCAAAGGGTAGAGCAGCCGGCGGCGTTAGAGCGATTTCACTTTGAAATGTCTATAAAACCATATTGCCGACGGCTTCTGACGAGCCCGCAAGCGTCCTCAGCGCGGCTGTCGGGGTGGATGAACATTTTCAATGTTCATCCACTCTTTTCTCCCGCCGACCAACCACTTGTCGATGGCGGCATACAAGGCCAGGGGATCGATGGGTTTGGTGACGTGATCGTCCATGCCGGCGGCCAGGCTGAGTTCCCGGTCCCCGGTCATGGCGTGGGCGGTCATGGCTAGAATGGGCACGGTATCGAAGCGCGGGTCTTTGCGAATTTCCGTGGTGGCGGCCAGGCCGTCCATGTCGGGCATCTGGATGTCCATCAAAACAAGATCATAGGTGTTTCTGCGCATCAAATCCAAAGCCTCGATGCCCGTGCCGGCCACGTCGACGCAGTAGCCTTTGACGGCCAGCAGCTCCAGAGCGATCATCTGGTTGATGGCGTTGTCCTCCGCCAGTAAAATGCGGACATCGGCACCGCTGCGGACCACGGGCGCCCCCTGCACGTCGGCATCTCCGGGTGCCCGGCCGGCCCGAGCCGGCTCAAGGGCCTCCGCCGCAATGCCGAAGACGGCGCTGAAACTGAAGGTGGTGCCGACGCCCGGCTCGCTTTTACAGTGAATCTCGCCCCGCATCAGCTGTACCAGCCTGCGGCAGATGGCCAAACCCAAGCCTGTGCCGCCGTATTTGCGTGTGGTCGAAGCATCGGCCTGAGTAAAAGGCTGAAAGAGCCCGACCACCTGCTCCGCAGTCATACCGATGCCCGTATCCCGGACGGAAAAACGCAGAACGGCGGAGCCCGCGACTATTTCCTCCGCCGCCACTGAAAGCGTTATCTGCCCCCTGGATGTGAACTTGATGGCATTGTTGATCAGGTTCAGCAGAATTTGCTGCAGGCGCACCGGGTCGCCCACAAGCACGGGGGGCAGACCGGCAGACTCTTCCAGAACAAGCTCAAGGCCCTTGGCCGCCGCATGCCCGTCAACCAGCCCGGAAATGCCCTGCAACACGTTGCCTAGGGAAAAAGGAATCTGCTCCATCTCCAGTTTGCCGGCCTCGATCTTGGAAAAGTCCAAAATATCGTTGATGATGCGCAACAAAAGCGTGGCCGACTGTTCGGTTTTTGCAAGATAATCGCGCTGCTTTTCGGTGAGACCCGTCTGAAACAGCAGGTGGACCATGCCCAAAATGGCGTTCATGGGCGTGCGGATTTCATGGCTCATATTGGCCAGAAACTCGCTTTTGGCCAAGGTGCTCTGTTCCGCAAGGTCACGGGCCCGACGTAACTCCTCTTCGCTCTTGCGTATTTCGGCCAGAAAGGCCTTTAACTCGCGCAAATCGCGGGTGTAGCCGGCCACAATGAACTTGTCGCCGCGTTTCACCCGCACCAGGGTGATCTCAGCGGGCACGGGCTCGCCGTTGAGCTTTTGATGCATCCACTCGAACCGGTCGTAGCCGGCTGTAAAGGCGGTACGGATGTGTTCCAGAGCGCATTCGGAAGAAAGCCGACCGTTTGGCTGGTATTCGGGCGACAGCTCGGCAAAGCGCTCCAGGTATTCCTGCTTGTCTTTGAGGCCGAAAAGGCGGGCCGCCGCCTCATTGCAATCGATATTGTTGCAGTTCTCGTCCCAGAAATTGCAGCACAGCGGTGTAGCGTCAAGCATGATCCGGGTGCGTTCGTCGGCCTCGCGTATTTCGGCCAGCATGGCCTTGAACTCGCGTAAATCGCGGGTGTAGCCGGCTACAATGAACGTGTCGCCGCGCGGCACGCGCACCAGGGTAATCTCGGCGGGCACAGGCTCGCCGTTGAGCTTTTGGTGCAGCCATTCGAATCGGTTGTAGCCGGTTGCAAAGGCGGTCCGAATGTGCTCCAGGGCACATTCGGAAGAAAGTCGTCCGTTGGGTTGGTACTCGGGCGAAAGTTCGGCAAAGCGGTCCAGGTATTCCTGTTTGCCCGTAAGGTCAAAGAGGCGGGCCGCTTCCTCGTTACAGTCGATGTTGTTGTAATTTTCGTCCCAAAAATTGCAGCACATGGGCATGGCGTCGAGCATGATCCGGGTACGCTCGTTGGCCTCGTGCATGTCTGCGGCGGCACAGTCTCTGGAGACGCTGTCGGTGCTCATTGTGGTCCCCGGCAGTGGAAAAGAAGAGGTGGAATAGTCACTCACAGTGACGTTTTTACTGAGGCGCAGGATACGTCAATACCATATTTTTCGCCATATCAAAGTTCGCGGCAAGCCTTTACCGGACGTACCGCATCCTTTCAGATACAGGGGAAGGCGAGAGTTCAAGATCGGCCTAGGCTTTGCCGTCACGTAATATCCGCTTGTCGCCGGTGCGCAGGGTGAATTTGACCCGATCAAAATATTCCAGCAAGGCGATGCCGTATTTGCGCGACAGGCCGGTAGCCTCGCGTAGGTCGGCCGGGGTGATGCCGCCGTGTTCGGCAAACCATTGCCGCACGGCTTCCTTGATCTGGGATAGGGCCGGGGCGGCATAGTAGATGCTTTCGGTCACCCGTACCAACTCGCCGGAATCGAGCAGCAACTTGAGCACCGGTTGCACCTGCCTGGCGGTCAGGCCGCGCTCTTCCAGCACCTCATTGAAGTTGGGCGGGGTGATCCCGGCCCTGGTGTAGGCCGAAAGCAGGTAGTCGCGCAGATCGCCCGACCCGGAATCAAGGGCTACGGTATGCGAGGCCGCTTTCAGCTCGTCGCCTTCGACAACGATCTTACCCTGGTCGGTCAGTCGCTTGAGGATGAAGTACACCAGCTTGGGTCGCAGACCCTTGCCCCAGCCGGAAAGCACGGCGTTACGGCTCATGCCCGTGCGCAGGGGTTCGCGGCGGTGGAACTCGGCGAACCACTCCAGGCAGCTTTCGGACAGGGCGGCGACGTGCTCCTCGGCAATAAAGCGGCGTTCCTCGCGGTCGACGACAAAAAGCTTCTGGCTCGCGCAGAGCTGTTGCACCACCTTGTCCAAGCGGGAAGACTCGGCGTTGACCAATACGCAGATCTCGGCAAAGGTCACGCCGTCCTCGCCGGCCAGAGCGGCCTGCGCCAACACGACGTTGGTCGGGTCGTCGGCCTCGCCCGCCTCGTTCAGACTTTCCAGCAGAGCGGTTTTACGGGCGAAATTCTTGTCCCGCCGACGCACTACCAGGGGCAGCGGATGCAGCACCTCACCGCCGGCCACGGTGCGCAGGGGCGAAAAAGTACGCAGCACAAAGCGGTCACCGGCCACGCCGACCATGGGCGACTCGAAATGTACCCGACACAGGGCCTCTTCACCCGGCTGGAGCCTTTCACGGTCGAAAAAGTAGAGCCGGGCCTGGGCTTCGCGGGCGCCATGGTGAAAGTGCACTTCCATACGGTGGCGCAGAGGCCGTGGCGAAGAAGCCAGGCAACGCACCCGAATGATCCATTCCAGGGCCGGAAAGAGCCGGCCGGGCAGGGTGAGCACCTCGCCCCGCTCGATTTCGGCCACTTCGAGCATGGGCAGATTCACGGCCGTGCGAAAACCGGCCGGGGCCACATCCACGGAGGCGCCGTGACTCTGCAGCACCCGGGCTTTGCTGCTCTTGCCCGAGGGCAGCAGCACCAGAGTATCTCCCTGGCTGAAATGCCCGGAAATCAGCGTGCCGGTGACAATGGTGCCATAGCCCCGAATGGTGAACACCCGGTCCACGGGCAACCGGGGCAGATCACCCCGGCGCTTGGGCATATAGGTTGTGGACATTTCCCCCAGGGCCTGCTTGAGTTCGTCCAGACCACGGCCGGTGTGGGAAGAAACCGGGTATATGGCCGCCCCTTCCAAAAAACTGCCTTTGAGAAACTGGGCAATATCCTCGGTGACAAAGGCCAACCAATCGTCGTCGACCATGTCGGTTTTGGTCAGGGCCACCAGGCCTTTTTTGATCCCGAGCAGGGTGCAGATTTCCAGATGCTCGCAGGTCTGGGGCATGACGCCTTCGTCGGCGGCAATGACCAGCATGACAAAGTCGATGCCCGCGGTGCCGGCCACCATGTTTTTCACAAAGCGCTCGTGCCCGGGCACGTCGATGACCGAAACCCGCTTGTGGTCGGGCAGATCGAGAAAGGCGAAGCCCAGCTCAATGGTGATGCCACGCTTCTTCTCCTCGATCAGGCGGTCGCAGTCCATGCCAGTGAGAGCGCGGATCAGCGAGGTTTTGCCGTGGTCGATATGCCCGGCCGTGCCCATGACTACCGGCATGTCCGCTCCTCAAATGAAATTGCTCGAATAGGAAACCGCGCCGGTGGTTGCACCGGTACTCTTTGCCGATGTACTGGACTTCCGGGCTCTTGGCAACCGGCACGAAGACGGAGCCGCCCCGTGAGGCTTACCGGTGGGCACGGTTTGTCGTCATATATGGCGAAAAACCGGACAACCCCGGCACGGCTCAAAGTACGCTGCACGACACGCCTACCGGCCGCATTCACGCCGTATGCGCTAAAAGAGTTCTTTGCCGGATCGATGCCGAGGGTGGCAACGCTGCAGGGCAAGATCACTTTAACCTTTTGAAAAAATAGGATCGACAAGTGGATCGAGTTATGATCAAGTAATTCCAGCCCTAAGGAGGTTGGAATGGCGGATTTCATAACACATTTCAGCATAATCGAAGACCCTCGTATTGA
>JAVBLS010000065.1:0-19320 GCA_031553235.1 Desulfovibrio sp. | reverse complement strand
AGCCCTGTTCATAAAGCTCCACGGCCCGAAGTCGCCTGAACTCGCGTACATCTTGACTGGTCTTGCTGAGCGTTTTCATGTCTCATGACATACCAGAGTTTCTAGAAAATGTTTAGTGAAAAATGCGGATATCAATAAAAGACGACCCTAATTGCGTCAATGCCATGCAGGCCAGAATGATTGATTCCGGCGGCAAGGCAAGTGATTTAGTTCTTCCTAAGCCATAGCAACTGAATAGATTGTTTTAAAGGAGGTTTCCGTATAACCTCTTTCCATGAACAAACTGTTTTTTACGAATGCGCAGATAAGGGTATCGGAACCGTTATTTTTGACGGGCACGGTACCCTTACCTGTTTGAATAGCGCACAAATTCGCTTTATCTATACTACAATATAGAGAGTCTATTATGGGAAATATCACGTATAACTTAAAAGCGGACTACGCAGGCCCTTGGTTGATAGACTCACGGCAGTTAGACGAGCTGGAAAAAAGAATTAGTTTGATTGAAAGCGATTTACTTGTTTATATAGATGAATATATTGAATTGGAATCAAGCAAAATGACTACTATAAAACTTGATTGCTATTCAGACAAAAGTGATGAATTGAAAAATAAGATATATGAAGAAGAGAAAAAATCATTAAGTGATAGATGTAAATTAACAAAGCAAATCATATTTGGACTCTCAGACGGTAGAGAATACAATACAGATAGCATAGAAGGCGCTAGAAATTCATTATCGATAAAACATGAACTAATTTTATATATAACTATTTTATTGCATGTATCTTCGCTAAGTGTTGATGTACGCCTTGATATAAATAGAAAAAAAGCAAATTTAGAATGTCTTCCATTTAGAGATGCGCGTTTAAATAAATCCTTTGGCATACTAGCATCGTGGCTTGAGGATAACGGGCCAAGTGTTTTAATGACAGTGTTCAATAAAATGTCGAAGCTGTTTCTATTAATTACGGCAATGGCACTTTCTATAAGCCTTGCAATCATATTTGATATATTTAATTCTGTTAAACTATCACTGAAAAATGATGCCATAAAATTGCTTGCTGAAAAAATAAATGACACAAACTTGCATCAGGCGATAGAATTGATTTTAAGATCTGAATTTTTAATTCCAAACAATAAATACGATATATCGCTATTTTACATTTCAGCGTTTATTGCGCTTGTCTTTATATTTTTATATGCAATATTTGAATATAAACCATCATTTGCTCTAGAGCTTGGAAAAAAGAAATGGCGCGTGAAAGCGTGGAGATGGGCCATTCAGGTTATTTGTTGGAGCCTTCCCCTCTTTTTGCTTATCACAGCGATACGTTTTTTTATAAATAGTATTCTATTAAAAGGGTTAGTCTAACAGCTTTACTAAATCCTCGGCCTTCAGATGCGTATATCGCTTCAACATAGCAAGCGTCTTATGGCCGGTGACGGTGGCAACTTGCATAGTTTCAAGACCCTTCTCGAACAGGCGGCTTGTGCCTTCATGGCGCAAATCGTGAAAGCGTAAGCCTTCAATCCCCGCACGGACGCAAACCCGCTCAAAGGCACGAGTGATGCTGTCCTTTTCCATATCCCAAATCTTGCCGGACTCCTGTTTGCCTCTGGCCTCCAAGAGGGCGACAGCCTTTTTTGAAAGCGGCACATAGCGCGGAGACTTGGTTCTTTCGCCTTCGACCTCCGGCACTTCCAGAACGCACCTCTTGAAGTCCACATGCTCCCACCGCATGCGGGAGATTTCCCCCCGGCGCATGGCAGTTTCTACGGCAAAGAGGATAATGTCTTTGATGGAACCACCGTATTTTTCGGCGGCTTCAAGTAATTTTTCCGGTTCGCCGTCCTTGAAACGTCTGTCTCGGCCTTTGGGGAGCGATGGCAGGCGGACAAGTTGCGTGACCAGCCCGCGCGGCAGCGGGATATTCCAATCTGTCTGGCAGGCTTTGAGAGTCCGGTTCAGCAAGCCTATTTCATGCTTCAGGGTTTGTGGGCCGATGCCCGTACCCAGACGAATATCCCGGTATTTGGCTATATGGCTGGAATCCAGCGCGGCCAGAGACAACTGGCCAAGATGCTCTTTCAGGTGATTCAGGCAGGATTCAAGAGACTTGCCGCCACGGGTGAGGCGAGGAAAAACTTCTTTCTTGTAGCGTTCAAGCGCCTGCGCCACAGTTGTATTCTCCGAAGCTGCACGGGGGATGTAAACCCCGGCGTCCATTTCGCGCTCCATCGCCCGCGCCCAAGTTTCCGCCATTGCCTTGGTATCAAAGGTTTTACAGGCGACAGGCCAGCCTTTGCGGCGAATGCGTACTTCCCACTGAGCTGTACCGCGCTTGCGTATAGTGGCCATGGTGGCTTACCTCCCTTGTGGAAACAGGTCTTTACGCATTGCTTGAACAAGTTCATCAACCGGTTTTCTAGGGGAATTTGGCGGGGTATTGCTTACTATGCCTAAAAGCCGAACCACCTCTGAGTTGCCGCATAAATGAATACGTTCAATAGCTGGCGTCCGCGCCCATACGGCTTCATCAGCGGGCATTGTCTGGGAGCGAGCCGCAATTTCGAGATAGTTCACATATGCTTCTCTTTTTTCTTCAAAAGCCCGCTTTGTTATGGCTCTTCTGTTCTCGAAGTATTCTTTCAAAAACAACGTAGCCACACTTCCAAGGCCAAGCCCGCCAATCAAGCTGGATATGTCCATATATGCCTCCTAATTGTTCAGTATTTTTCTTCATTTTTGCCTAGCATGTATTTTTGAGTGGAGCAAATTTGGAGCAAAAAATCAAATCGCACGAAAAAAGGACTCAGATTTCACATCTAAGCCCTTTAATTTTATGATTTTTGCAACTTACGACTGGCTTGCGGCCTACAGCTTAGGAGGCGATCGCTCTATCCAACTGAGCTACGAGGACACTGTTGTTGCGCCGCACTCCGGTTCGTTTCCCGTGCGGGTTTGAAACGGCCGGAATATGGCCGAACACAGAAGATAGATGAACGTTGCCGGAAAATCAAGATATCGGCTTTTATTGATCCGCGGCGTGTGGGGTGGCGAGGCCCGGCCGCTTCTTGAGGCGAGGTCATGGCTGTTTTCAGATTGAAAAAGTGCCGTTTTTGCCCTTTTGCCTCTGAAAAAAGCATGAGAAAGCGGTCCGGCTTTTACCTCTCCGGTTTTTTCTGGATCTAGCGCCTGATTTGCGGTAGGAAAACTGATTCCTTCAAGGGAGGAGAAATCTTATGCGATTCGGACGCTTGGTGTCGGTGCCGGCCACGATGATTACGATCATGTTTATGTTGTGCTGCTTTGCCATGTCCGGGTGCGCCGGCGTTGAGGTGCGCGGGCAGTACAACGCCGCCGGAGGCGTCACGCGCTGACCCGGCGCAATTTCGTAGCGCATCCCCCCTGAGGCAACGGCAATGTTCATCGGCTCCAGGCGGTCGACTTCCCTGCAAAAAGGAGACTTATGCTGAACCAGGAAGAAATTCTTGAGCGCGTTTTGACGCGGGTGTCGGATCAGGTGGCGGTCACCTTCAAGGAAACCGTGATGGAAGCCGTGCGCCGCGAACTGTCCTCGGCCATGACCAAGGCCATGGTGGAAAGCGAATTTTACCGGCATCTGAACGAAGAAATGCGCTCCGGCCTGCGGGGCATCTACAAAGAGATCTCCTCGGCTTCCGATGTGGCCGAAGCCGACGTGCCGGACGCGGGCAAGACCCAGAAGCTCTTCAAAGACGCCACCCACCAGTTGCAGGAGGTCATGCGCACCACCCTGGAGGCGGCGGAAAACATCATGGGCACGGCCGAAGAGCAACTGGCCCGCCAGGAAGAAGCCGGCTCGATCATCGCCTCCCTGGAAGTCTCCCCGAAGAACGAAAAGGCCCTGGCCCGGCTGGACGAGCTCAACGCCGAGCTGGAATCTTCGCTGACCGCGATCATCACCGCCCTGAGCTTTCAGGATCTCACCGGCCAGCGCCTGAAAAAGGTCGTGGCCGCGATCTCCGGCATTCAGGAAAACGTCTTTGACCTCTACGTCTCCACCGGGCTGATGCTGAAGACCCGCGAAGAGGAGCCGGAAAAGGCCATTGCCGAGATTGCCGAGGAAAGCCGGCGCAAGGTTGAGGAAATCAAGAGCTCCGAGCTCAAAGGGCCCTCCAGCGACACCTCGCAGAAAGACGTGGACGATCTCCTGGCTTCCCTTGGCTTGTGATGCTTGACGGCGCCCGGTAGTGCCCGGCGGCGGCTCCTTGCAGAAAGACCCGGACGTTCCGCCGACCTCCCTCGGTTGTGATTCTTGACAGCCGAGGCGCCTGCCCTGTACAAGCAGCCGACCAAGTCGGGCGCCCGCGCCCCATGGCTCAGGCTCATGGACCCATAGCTCAGTTGGCAGAGCCTCCGGCTCATAACCGGCTTGTCCAAGGTTCGAATCCTTGTGGGTCCACCAGAATCAAATAGAAGGGCGTTTACCAGGGTCGAAAAAATCAACGGCCACAAGGTAAACGCCCTTTTTGTTTGGCTATATCTGTAAAACTCAAACTACGGCAGGCGGCTTTGGCGGTCAGGAAGGCGGGAGACAAAGCTTTCCGGCCGAGCGGGGAGAACGGTCTCCGGCCGGGCAGGGAAGGAAGGTTCCTTTCCCGCCGGAGATGTTGCAACGCACAACGCCAAGGCACACACACATACGGTTGCTGTAGGCCGTCCCCTTGGGGGGCTCACATATTCAAACCGCTTTGAGCGGTTCACTGCCTTTCAAGCCCCCGGCTTTGCCGGGGGTCGGTGACTTGAAATAAAATATATATAAAAATATATAAGTTATTTTTTGCTACGTTTTCGAGTCGCAGGCCGCCCGCGCTTGCCGGCTTCCGCTTTTCCGCCCCTGCGCGGCCTGGGCGTGCGTTCCGATTGTTCGGCCCTGCCCGGTCGGGAGGTGCCTTCCGATCTTCCGGGCTTGCCTGAACGTAGTCTGGCCCCCGGATGTCCGGACAGGAAGCCCGACGGCGTTCCATGGCCCGGGCCGCGCTCGTTCGCGGCGACCGCAGCAACGGGCACGGCGCTTTCGCCGGGCCAGGTAGGCCGGGGCAAGATCAATCTCCAGCCGGGCCAGGCTCGCCTCCACCAGGCGCACCCGCAAAGGATCGCCCGGTCGGAAAACCCGGCGCGTGCCCCGGCCGCGCAGTTCCTGCCGCTCGGGGATGTATTCGTAATAGTCGTCCGTGAGAAAGCCCAGACGCACCATGCCTTCGCAAAGCACTTCCGGCAGTTCGACGAACATGCCAAAGTCGGTGACCGAGGAAATGATCCCATCCATGTCTTCGCCGATACGCTCGCGCAGGAACAGGACGGACAGGCGCTTGCGAATCTCGCGCTCGGCATCGACGGCCGCCCGCTCGCAGGCGTTGAGGTCTTCGCAGATGCGCTCCTGGCGCACGAACGAGGGCGGCGGGGCATAGCCCGGCAGACCCAGGGCGTGCTTGAGAGCCCGGTGGACCATCAGATCGGCATAGCGTCGGATGGGCGAGGTGAAGTGGCAGTAACATTCCGAAGCCAGGCCATAGTGCCCTTCGGCCTCGGGGCTGTAGCGGGCCTGCATCATGGACCGCAGCACCAGGCGGTTGACCGCGTATTCCTGCGGCGTGCCGGCCACGTCGTGGAGTACGGCGCGCACATCCGGCAGCGCGGCCCCGCCGCGCCGGCCTTTGCCTCCCCTGCCCGACTTTTCCGGCCGGCGCCACAGGCTCGTGGCGCTCAGGTAGTCGGCCAGGATTTCCAGCTTTCCCCCGTCCGGGGCTTGGTGCAGCCGGTAGGGAAAGGTCTCGTTTGCCGCGCGTAAAAACCGGGCCACGGCCTCGTTGGCCGTGATCATGAACTCCTCGATCAGCCGGTGGCCCCAATGGCGCTCCTGGGGCCGCACCCCGGCCACCTTGCCCTCGGCGTCAAAACTGAACCCAGGCTCGGGCAAGTCGAAATCCAGGGCGCCACGCTGCTTGCGGGTCTCGGCCAGAGCGCGCGCCGCGTGCAGGGCAACGCGCAGCATGGGCACGACCGTTTCGGGCAGCGCGGGCACGACGGATTCCGGCTGCGCGGGCATGGTCGTTGTGGGTACGGCCGCTTCAGACTGCATGGGTGCCACCGCTTCGGGCGACATGGGCGCGGGTGCGGCGGCCCCGGTGTTCGGCGTCACGGCCAGAAGCCCGGCCTTGACCTGGGTATAGGTCAGCCGGGCGACGCTGCGGATCACCGCAGGGGAAAAATCGGCCCGCAACACCCGGCCGTCGCCGGCCAGATCCAGGTCCGCGACCATGACCAGGCGCGGTACGCCGGGCCGCAGGCTGCACAGGCCGTTGGACAGGGCCTGAGGCAACATGGGTTCGACCGACCGGGGGAAATACCAGGAATTGCCCCGGCGGGCGGCCTCGCGGTCCAGGGCCGAGCCTTCAGGCACAGCGGCCGAAACGTCGGCCACGGCCACCAGCAGGCGAAAGCCCCCGTCCCTTTCTTCAGCATACACGGCGTCGTCAAAGTCCTTGGCATCCTCGCCGTCGATGGTCACAAAGGACAATGGCCGCAGATCCTTCCGGCCGGCGAAATCGGCCTCGGCCGGATCTTCGGGCAGCCGGACGGCTTCTTCCAGAACATCGGGCGGAAAGGGGCCGGGCGCGGCGTGCAGGCTTTTGACCAAGCGCTCCTGGGCCGTGGGACTGCTTTCGTCGTTCAGGTCGGCCACGGCTTCGGCCGCGCACAGGTTCGGGCCCAGGGAATCGCCGGGGTGCACCAGCAGCAGGCCGCCGGGGCGCGGCGGCGCGGCCAGGGTGGAGACATTCACGACGAACAGGGTTTGCAGGCGCGCCGAGGCCGGGGTGCAGAGCCAGGTGCCGTCGGACTGCGGTCGCACCGGCATCACCGGCACCTCCAGCAGCCCCCGGCGCAGCACTCCCAGCACCCGGCCTTCGGGATGCGAGCCGCCGCTGCCGGGCAGCAGCAGCGCCCGCACGGTGTCGCCGTGCCGGGCGTCGCCGAGATTGGCCGGATGGATATAGATGTCCCGGGCCCCGCCGGTACGGGTCAGGAAGTGCGCCCCGGAACGCACGGCCGAGAGCACGCCCGTGACTTCTTTGAGCTTGCCGGCAAAGGCATGGCCGTCGGCCGCCCTAACCAAGGTGCCGGCGGCGGTGAGCTCGCGCAGGGTTTCTTGCACGTCGCGCTTGGCCTTGCGCGGCAGGCGCAGGATGCGCAAAATAGCGTCGAGAGCCAGAGGCCTGCCTGCCTGCTTCAGGCAGGCGACCAGGGCGCCGGACAGATCGGCAAGCTCCGGCTCTAGGCGGATTTTTTTACTCATCGACGAGCTCCAGCTCTGGGATCTGTCTCTAAATAAAATCTAGATTTTTCATCCATCTGTTGATTCACTGTTTCCATGAGCAGACACGACATTTCAGGCGAAAAGTGGGCCATAAAGCCATACTTGTGGTGAGAGTCGCTACAAACCTCAAGGCCGACTACACAGGGCGGCTGGTTCGCGAAAAACGCCAACACACCATCCCGTTTCAGCTTCTTAGCGTTCAGCAATACAACACTTATGGCACAGTGATGCCGGAGCGCCAAGAGCGCCTTTGGGGGGCGGGTCGATCCCATCAAGCAAAAGATTTCGCGCCACGAGCAAGAAAAAAGGCCCGTTTGACGCAGCGATTGGACAAAAGACCCATTGGAAACAGCCCCTAGGCGAACAACTTCGGGGCCAGGGCGCGCAGGCGCCCTTCCCACCATTGCAGAAAGGTTTGATCGGAAAACAGGGCCGGTCCCCAGACCGGGCGAACTTCCAGGCTGAAAAAGGGCACGGAAACGCCGGCAAGCAAAGGTGCGAGCTTGACCGCGTCCTTGGCCGCGCAGACCACCGGCAGGCCGTGTGAGGCCATGCGCTTCAGGTCGTCGGCCGTGAAGGCGTAGTGATCGGCAAAAAACAGGCTGTGGGCCGGAGTCCTGCCGAAAAAGCCCCTGGCCGAACGCTCCACCCCGGCCGGGTCGCCCACGCCGGCGGTCAGAACATACTCGCCGCCCAACATCGACGCTTTGCCCGGGTCCACGGCCGTCTCCCGGGGCAAGGACTGCTCGCCGCATGGTGGCCGGTTGCCCGCGCCCGCCGCGTGGGTTGATGCCTGGCTCGGCCGGCAATCGCCGCTTGCCGGCGGATCGGCCTGCACGGGCTTGAGGCCGACGGCTTCCAGGCTAAAGGAAAACAGGGGCACGCCAAAGCCGGCCAGGCGCTTGTGCGCCGCCGGGGCCAGTTGCGCGAACTCGGCTGGTTCCACCTTGGCAACAAAGGCCGAGGCCGCCCGCAGGGCCGAAGGGCCCTCGCGCCAGGGACCGGCAGGAATGACCCGGCCCCAGTCTTCTTCCAGATCCGCCGGGCGCAGCAGCACCAAGTCCAGGTCGCGGGCCACGGCCAGATGCTGCATGCCGTCGTCCAGCAGCAGCAGGTCCGGCTCCAGGTTGTTCTCGGCATAGCGGGCCGCCTCGGCCCGGCTGGGAAAGACCACCACCCCGGCTTTGGGGTGGGCTCGGGCCAGCATCAGGGGCTCGTCGCCGCAGACTCCGGCCGGGGTGTCGGCATGGACCAGCAGCGGCTGTTCCCCGGGTTTGCCGCCGTAGCCGCGCGAAAGCACCACGACCTTGCGGCCGCGTTCGATGGCCCAGCCCAGAAGATGACTCACCAGCGGGGTCTTGCCCGTGCCGCCCCAGGCGATGTTGCCCACAGAAACACAGGCGCAGCCGGGACGGTGCACCAGTTTCTTGCCGGCCGCGTAGGCCGCCCGCCGGTGCTCCAGAATCAAGGAATAGGGACCGGACAAGGGCCGCAGCAGCGGCGTCAGCCGCTGATAAAAGGAAAGCAGGCTCATGCGTGTCGACTCATTCTTGTACCAGTTCGCGGGCCAGGGCTTCGCCCTGCCTGCCGCCGCCGGCCATACGGGCCAGTTCCTCCGCCACGGCCGAAGCCGGCAGACGGCTACAGCGCGTATAGGTGTTGCCGTTCTCTACTCGTTTGTCCACTAGAAAATGCCGGCTGGCCTTGGCCGCGAGTTGCGGCCAATGGGTGATCAGAATCATCTGGCGGTCCTTGGCCAGGGCCTCTAGGCGCTCGGCCACCCGGTTCAGGGTCAGGCCGCCCACCCCGGCATCCACTTCGTCGAAAATCAGCGTGGGCTCGGCTTCGGCGCTGCGGCCCAAAAGCCCGGCCAAGGCCAGGAGAAAACGCGAAAGCTCGCCGCCCGAGGCGATCCGGTCCAGGGGCTGGGCCGGTTGCCCCGGGTTGGGACGCCAGAGCATTCGTGGCCGGTATTCCAGGCAGTCGTCACGGCCGGAAACCAGGGCATGCGGGCTGAACTCGAACAACACCGTCGCTTCGGGAGAAAAACCCAGGCCGCGCAACTCGTTGCCCAGGGCCCCGGCCAGGGTCTCGGCCGCCGCGCGCCGGACCGCGTTGAGGCCCTCCAGATGCAGGCGCAGGTCTTTGGCCAGTTCTTCCTCTTCGGCGGCCAGATGCTTGCGATCCAGGCCGCAGGCGTCGAGAAAGCCAAGATTTTCATTGATCTCGGTCTGCAGATCCAAAATTTCCTTCAAGGAACGCTTTAACTTTCGCTTCAACTGAGCCAGAACAAAAAGGCGCTCCTCCACCGAGTCGATGTCGGTTTCTTCGTCGGCGCGTGCAGCGGCCCGGCGCAGGCGCTTTTCCAGATCGCTCAGCAGGTCGCGGACATCGGCCAGGGCCTCGGCGTCGGCCGCAAACTCCTCATCCAGACGAGCCAGGGCGGGCACGGTCTTTTCCAGAGCGGAAAATGCGTCCCACAGGCCCGGGCTCTCGTCGTCCCCGGCCAGAGCCTGCAGCGCGGACTCGACGCCTTCGCTGATTCCGGCCCGGTTGCGAAAAGCCTCGCGCACCTGCTCCAGGGCTTCTTCCTCACCGGGCTTGGGGTCGACCGCCTTGATCTCGGCCTGCTGATATTCCAGCACCTCGCGCCGTTCTTCCAGGGCACGGACCTTGTCATCCAGGGAACGGCGGCGCTCGGCGCAGTCGCTCAGCAACCGGACCAGGCGGTCTTTTTCCCGCGGCAATTCCGGCCGACGCATGAAGACGTCGAGCACCTCCAACTGGTAGGCTGGCCGGCAGAGCTTGCGCCCGGCGTGCTGGGCCGTGTGCAGCAAGAGTTCGGCGCGCAGCTCCTGGATGGATTCGAGGGAACTCAAGGTGTCGTTGAGGTACAGCCGGCTGCGCCCGCTTTCGGCCAGAAGCTCGCGGCGCAGAATCACCTCGCCGCCGCCCCGCTCGAACAGGGCTTCGACCACGGCCTTTTCCTTGCCCGGTCGCACCAGATCGGGCCCGGCCTTCTCGCCGGTGAGAAACTCCAGGGCTTTGAGGATGAAACTTTTGCCCGCGCCGGTTTCGCCGGTGATCACATTCATGCCCGGAGCGAATTCCATCTCCAGGTCTTCGATCAATGCGAGATCTCGAATGCGTAACAGTTCAAGCATACCGACCTGTTACAACTTGCAGCGCAAGGTTTTGAGGCCCTCTTCAAACAGGACCTCGATTTTGTCCGGGCGTATGGCCTTGAGCACCACCCCGCGCCCAAAAGTGGGGTGCACGATAAAGGCGTCGGCCTCAAAGGCTTCCTGCATGGAATAGGGCCTGGGCGTAAGCGCGGCCAGGCGGACCATGGCCTCTTGCCAGGCGCTGTGCAGCTTGGCCGCGCCCTTGGGCGGCGCGGGCATGCGCGCGGCGGCGGAACGGGCGGCAACCGTGCGCGGCGCGCCCAGATCCACGGCGGCTGCGCGGTTTTGCCCGGCGCGCACCCGGCGCAGGGAAGGCGTCTGCCTGGCCGGCCCCTCGGGGCGGTACTCACGGTATTTGTGGACACTGCCGCAGGCTTTGCACTCCACTTTAGCTATTTGTCCATCCAACACCAGCATGACCACATGGCCGGTCACATCGTTGCAGCGGGAACATTTTGCGGTGATGAAATCACCTGGTTTGACCGGGGGCATGCAAACTCCAAACTAAAAGGGTAAAAAAACGCCGCAAGCACGGCAGGCGGGCGGCCCTCACAACTTAAAGGCAGCCCGCACGGCACGAAAACCACACATTCGACCCGCGCCATCCTTGGACGGCGGGCATGAAAACCACAGGTTCAGCCCGCCCCTCCGGACGGCCGGAACGAAAGGCCGGGCCCGGCTGTTCATTGAACCACGGGACGCTCGGCGTCAAATTGCCCGGCAACGCGATCCAGGATGTCGGCCAGGGTCTGGAAGGCGGCTCCTTTGCCCGGCCCGCGCCGGGCCAGCCAGGAGGCCACGTAGACCAGCGAGTCGGTGTCCATACCGCCGGTGTTTCCGGCCCGGCGCAGGGACGAGGCGAGCAGTTCGCGGGCCTGTTCACGCCGGATGATCGCCCGCTGATACTCCCGCTGCAACTCGACTCTGGTCGCGTCATCCGCGGAGTGCATCAACAGCCGCTCGTAGGCGTCGGCCGCGACGTTTTCGGCATCGGAATAAGCGGCCATGGTGCGCTCCAGGCCGTCGGCCAGGCAATAGGCCCGAATGGTCCCGGCCAGGGCTCGGGCCTGGACCGCGTACAGGGCATACATTTCCGCCCGTTGGGCCGGAGTCAGGGCGGGCCTTCCGTCCGCGCCGGAGCGGGCCTTGGCCATGGCCTGGAAAAAGCGCTTGCCGTACATGGTATACAGGGCGTTAAGCATCTCGGAGTTCAGGGCATAGGCCAGCACCTTGGCCCGGCCGATGGCCCCGCTGTCCCGCGAGACGCCAAAGCCGCGCAACGAGCCGCCAAAGGTCAGGTTGGTCCATTTGACCCCGGCCGTGGTGATGCCGTGATCTTTGGCCGCTGGATGCGTGCCGGCGGGCCAATAGCTGTCGGCCAGGTAGCGGGCCAGATCGGCGACAAAGGACAGGCGGATCATCGGGTCTTCGCCCCGGGCCGCGGGCAGGGGCAACGAGGGATCTCGCCGGTGCTCGGGCGAGCCATACAGGCCGGTGGTATCCACGGGCTCCCTGTTGGTCACCCGGCCACGCACAGCGTGTTCACCCGCTTCCGGAAGGGCCTTGTTGAACTCAATCACCGGAGCCTGGGCGGGCTCGGCCGCTTCTTCCTCGGAAGTTTCGGGCGAAGCCTCTTCAGGACCGGCAAGCATCCCGGGCTCGACCGCAAGGGTGGCGTTATGCGCTGCAGCCGCCGACGTGGCATTGGCCATTGGAAACTCGGGCAAGGCAACGGGGCTTTCGGCCGGCGGCATTGCCGGACCTGCGGGAGCGACGGACGGAGCAGGCACGGACGGGACGGCCTCGGGAGCGGGCGCCGGTTTGGACGCCGAGGTCGAACCGGAAAAAAGCGCTTTGAGCGGTGCCGGGGCATAGTTGCTTGTGCCCCAATAATAAACGCCGACCCCGGCAGCCAAGAGCAGGATCAAAACCAAGGGCAAAAAGACGCCTTTGCCGGGTGCGGTGTTTTGACTCATAGTGGTGGCCGGGGGATGTTGCATGGTGAAGGGACGAATGACGGCCGGCACCGCTGATTATATACTCTGGCGGGTCGGCCTGCAATCATTTGTCGCGCGATATAAAAATACCCGCCCGGCAATTGACATTCCGGGCCGGAAGGCGAAAAACTAAAGGAATTAACCCGTGTTGCGCCATCTCACCGAAGCATTTCGCCACTGAAGGAACCCACATGCTGCAGCGCTATTCCGGCATTTTCTTCGTTTTGTTCGCCGCCTGGGGCTGGGCGCAGTTGGGCATCTTTTCCAAATTCCTGCTGGCCGACGGCGTGCAGCCATTGGAAATCGCCTTTTGGCGCACCTGTACGGGCGCGGCGCTCTTCGGGCTGCATGCCGTCTTGCGCGGGCACTTGAAGCCGCACAAGGCCGTGGACCTGCTCTGGTTCATCTTTTTCGGCGTAGCCATCATGGCCGGGCTGTTCACCTGCTACCCCTTTTCCGTGCGCCACAACGGCGCGGCCCTGGCCTCGGTGCTGCTCTATACGGCCCCGGCCTGGGTGGCCGTGCTCTCCCGCTTCTTTTTCGCCGAGCCACTGACCCCGACAAAGATCACCGCGGTGGTCGGCTCGCTGATCGGCGTGGCCTGCGTCAGCCTGTCCGGCGGCGGCACGGACCAGAGCATCAGCCTGTGGGGGCTGCTTTTCGGGATGCTCTGCGGCCTGGGCTATTCCGCCCTGTACGTATTCACCCGGTTCTTCCAGGGGCGCTATCCGGCCGTGACCCTGTATGCCTGGAGCTTCGCGGCCGGCAGCATCTTTCTTTTCCCCTTCGTGGATTTTGCCCACAAAACCCTTTTCGACTGGCTGATGATCGCGGGCATGGGCGTTCTTTGCGGCTGGGTTTCCTTTCTGGTCTACTATGAGGGCCTGAAGCGGCTCGGCCCGGTGCGTACGGCCGTGATCTCCACGAGCGAGCCGTTTTTCGCCGTACTCACGGCCTGGGCCATCTGGGGCGAAAGCTTTTCGCCCCTGGGCTGGGCCGGGGCCGGGCTGATTCTCGGCGCCGTGCTGTTGAGCGTCCTGGAAGGGCAACGGGCGTAATAGCCGCGACGTTGCCGCCAATGGCAAAGCCTTTCCGCCTCCCCTCGGGTAATTTCACCGGCACCGCACGCGCGACATTGACAACATCTTCCGGGAGAGCGAAAAGACTAAGACAGCGTCGCCCAAGGGGGTCCCCATGCCGCAGAGGCATGTCGGTTTTCTTTTTGTTCTTCTGGCCGCCCTTTCCTGGGGTGGACAGGGAATTTTTTCCAAATTCCTGATTCTCGACGGCATCCATCCCACTGAGACGGCTTTTTGGCGCGCGGCCTTCGGGGCTATGCTCTTTCTGCCCCACGCCCTGCTGCGGCACGGCCCGCGCCTCTGCGGGGTCAAGGATCTGCCCGTCTTCATCGGTTTCGGCATCGTTTCTGTGGCCGGAATGTTCGCATCCTACATGTTTGCCGTGAGCCACGGAGGGGCGGCCCTGGCTTCTGTGCTGATCTACACCGCTCCGGCCTGGGTGGCGGTGTTGTCGCGCCTGATCTTCAAGGAACGCATGACCTTCGCGAAAACGGCCGCCGTGGCCGCGTCTTTGGCCGGAGCCGCCTGCATCAGCCTTTCCGGCGGCGGCACCGGCGGCGCGGTGAAGCCTTTGGGCATTCTCTTTGGCCTGCTCGCCGGGCTGACCTATTCCTTTCACTATATTTTTACTAAAATCTATCTGCAACGCCATTCCGCCACGGCTATCTACGCGATCATCCTGCTGGTCGGCGCCGTGACCCTTTTTCCCTTTGTCGACTTTGCCGCCAAAACCCCGTTTAACTGGCTGATGCTTTTTTCCCTAGGCTTTTTCTGCAGCTACGTGGCCTATAGCTTCTACTGCGCCGGCCTCAAACGCTTAAGCCCGGTGTACACGGCCGTGACCGCCACCTTTGAGCCCATTTTCGGGGTTCTTCTGGCCTGGAGCATCTGGGGGGAGAACTTCACGCCCCGGGGCTGGGCCGGGGCCGGGCTGATTCTCGGGGCTGTGCTGATTGTTGTGCTGGAGAAAAAGCCGACAGGGCCTACACTCGCCAAACCGGCAGCGGAGCGTGCAGCGGCACTGTCATCGGAGCCGGCGGAAAAGCCGGCCGAATCGGCATCGAAGCGGGCATAGCAGCGCCGAGCCGTGCAGGAATATGGGTCTTATACGGCTTCAATGCGCACGTAGAGATCGCCGCGCCATTTGCCCAGTCGCTTGCCCATGCCTTTCAGGCGTATGGCTCTGCCGGGAACGAACTCCGGCGGCAGGGTGAGTTCCACCGTTTCCGACTCTCCGGCCAGGCCGTGGGTGATTTCGAGCCGCACCTTGGCTCCGGGCACCAGATGGGCGCCCGGCAAGCGCAAGACCTGTTCGTCGTCAATCTGCCGGCGAAACCAGCCGGAAACCTTGGTCATCAGGCCGTCGCCGGCGTCTTTTTTCCGAACCGCCTGACGTCGGGGCTGCAAGGCGGGGCGCGGCGGCGCCTTGCGTTGCTCCGCTCCGGGAGTCGAAGGCCGTTCGTTGCGGATGTGGCTGTAAATGTCTTCAAAAACCCGGCGGGCAAAGGGATCGTCCAGAATATCCTTCAGAACGTCTTCTTTAGCCTTGCCCTGCCGACCCGCTCCGGCCGCGGTGCCGGCCCTGGCCGCGCCCGCAGGTTCGGGCCGACGGGCGTCCGCTTTGGCGTAAGCCTTGTGGGCCTCTTCACGGGCCTTGGCGTCCGGTTCTCCGGGGCGCTCCGCCTCGGCTCCGCCCTTGGTCAGCAGCACATAGGCTTCGTTCAGGCGCTGAAACCGTCGGGCGGCGTCCGGCACGTCGGGGTTGAGATCCGGGTGCAGGGCAAAGGCAAGACGCCGGTAGGAGCGTTTGATCTCCCCCAGCGGCGTGCCGATAGGCAATTCCAGGGCTTCAAAGCATTCTTTACGGGTCATAGCGTTTCTCATACCAATCTGCGTTCAAAACGGCGTCCTGCGTTTTGAACGCTCGGCTACGGCGGGAGCGCGGTCCCGCTTTGCCTCCGAAATGTTTCGCATTTCGGCACGCCATCCCTGCCGCGCATACCAAGTTGTTGGTCGCCTCAATTCCAACTGTTCGCAACTTGGTATCACAGGTCGCCGAACAAAAGTGAAAGTCTCATTCGTATTAGATTGGATCTTTCTTTTTGGCAAGCCTGGCCTGCAAATCGGCCACCTGCAACGCTGTGGCCTCGTCCGCCCCACCCCGCCCGGCTATACCTGCAGCCGCCAGATCGGCCAGGCCCGCCCGGGCGAATTCCGTGTGTTCCACCGTTGGATCGATGCCCGGACAGTATTCCTTGGCCAGGGCCAGGCTGCCCGCATCCACAAGATTGCCCCGAAAAAACGGCCAGGCCCGGCAGATGTCCGGCTTGGCCGCATGCACCGTGCAACCGGAACCCACGGCAAAGAAAATACAGCGGCCGTCCGCGCCGATACGGACCACCAGCTTGCCGTTGCGCCGCTCGGCAAAACGCTCGGCAAACTCCCGCGGTTGCAGGCTCAGGTGGGCGCACAAGCGTTCCAGATCCCGCAGGGAAACCACTATGCCGCCCGAACCGCGGCAACATTCGCCGCACATGCGACAGTCAAAAACATTTTCGGAATGTGTCATTGCTTGATGCCAAAAGGAAAGAGTCGTTGCAGATCGACCATCAGACAGGCGTCTTCCACCACCTGCATGCCCGCCGTCTCGGCAATCTTCCGAGCCTCGGGGCTGACTATGCCGAGCTGCAGCCAGAAAATTCGCGGCCGCGCGGGCAGGGCCGCCGCTTCCTGCGCGTGGGCCGGGCAGTGCTCGGGAACACGGAACACGTCCACCAAATCCACGGGGCCCGGCACGTCGGTCAAGGTTGCGTAGGTCGGCAGACCCCAGACATCTTTGCGCACGGGGTGCACCGGAAACACGGTGTACCCGGCCCCGATCAGCCACCGCCCCACGCGGTCCACGGGGCCGGGTTTGTCCTTGGCCCCGATGACGGCGATATTTTTCACTCCGGCGAGCAAATCGCGCAATGCCGCATCATTCATGAATGTCCTCGAGCATTTTCACTTTGAAAATTTTTGAAACCATAGTGCCGACGGACTTCCGAACGAGCCCGCAAGCGCGGCGGCCGTGCAAGCGGCCGCCGGAACAAATCAACTTTTCAAGGTTGATTTGTTCCAGAAGTCGCAGCCTGCCGGCGCGCCGCCGTCACGTCAAGGGGCCGCGGCCTGCCGGCGTACCGGCGGCACATCAAATGGCCTTGCAGGGGGACTTGACCGGTGTGGGAGACGTCTTATTTTTGTTCCACACGGGACAACCCGTGTAAATCGACACATTTTGGAGGAACGGGAAATGGTTATTGATTTCAGCACGCTCTACGATGCGCCCAAAGGCATCGAGCGCCTGTTCGAGGATATGCTTCGCCTCGGCTCTTCCTACAGGCGCCCTCTGTATCCGCAGGTAAATATTTATGAAAACGACGAAGCCTATGTGGTGGACGTCAATATCCCCGGCGTGCCGGTGGAGAAGATCGACCTCACTCTCACTGCTCGTAATCTGATTATTAAAGGCGAACGCACCTCGCCCGAGGGCAGTTACTTCCGCCAGGAGCGCATGGCCGGGGCTTTTCAACGGGTGCTCTCGCTGAATGTGCCCGTGGAGCGCGACAAGGTCACGGCGAAAAGCGAAAACGGCATTGTGCGTGTTCTTCTGCCCAAGGCACAGGAAGTGCGCCCGCGCAAAATCTCCATCGGGGCACAGTAAGGAGGACGACATGAGCAACGAAACCACCTACTTTGTTCCGGCAACCGATATTGTTGAAATGGAGGACGGCGTCCATATATTCATGGATCTTCCCGGCGTTTCCACCGAAAACCTCTCCATCGACCTGAAAGAGGACGAAGTGACCATCAAAGGCGTGAGTTCCCATCAGCCGGCCGTCGAAAACGGACGTACCCTGCATTCGGAGTTCCAGCGCATGGACTTTCAGCGCACCTTTACTCTGTCGGATATGGTTGACCGCGACAAAATAACCGCCTCTCTGAAAGACGGAGTGCTCAACCTTTTCCTGCCCAAGGCCGAGGCGATGAAGCCGCGGAAGATTTCCATCATCGGCTCCTAAGCAGCATCGACCTTCGGGCGCGTTTGCCTTCCTGCCGCCTCAAGCCGGTCCCCTGTTCGGGGCCGGCTTTTTTTCACCCTGAAGAATTTCGTCGGGCGATATTACTGAGAGCAAAAGCCTTTTCAATCTATTTTATATATTATTTTTATCCTATATAAATTATTGACGCGTGATGTGCATTTGTATAATTATGAAATTAAGATCGTAATATAATTTATTCTATAGCGGAGATTATAAATGATTCTATAGTTAGATTAAATTTATGAGCATGCAAAATACATAACACATATAGCAAAAATAATACAAGGCTTTTTTGTGCGAATACTGCGCATTTTACAGTGCCGATCTGCCATTAAAGCGTTTTCATCGCTTTTTCGCATGAAATTGTTCCATTTTGGAGAAATCATGAAAACCCTTTGCCGCAATCTGCTGATCCAGATCCTGATCTTTTTCCTGGCCCTGCCGCCCGCGGCCGTGGCCCAGGTGGTTCCGGACGCCTCGGCTCCGGCCGGCAAGCGCCCGGGCGTGGACGCGGCCGCCAACGGGGTGCCGCTGGTGAACATCACCGCACCCTCGGCAAACGGCCTGTCGCACAACCAGTACCGGTAATTCGACGTGGAAAATCGCGGCCTGATCCTGAACAACAGCGGGCGGCCGGTGAACTCGCAGATCGGCGGCATTGTGGCCGGCAACCCGAACCTGGCGGGCAAAGACCCGGCCAGGGCCATTCTGAACGAGGTCACCGGCGCCAACCGCTCGCACATCGAAGGCTATATCGAGGTGGCCGGGCAAAGGGCCGACGTGCTCCTGGCCAACCCTTACGGGGTGACGGTCAACGGCGGCGGCTTCATCAACACCAATCGGGCCGTGATCACCACCGGCCGGCCCGAGATGGACAACGGCCGGCTGACCTTCCGGGTGGAAGGCGGCGACGTGCGCATCGACGGCGCGGGCATCAACGCCGCCAACCTCAGCGGCTTTGACCTGGTCGCTCGGGCGGCGGAAATCAACGCCCAGATTCATGCTCAGGACCTGGCCGTGATCACCGGCCGCAACAGCTACGACCCGGCGACGCGCACGGCCGTTCCCCGGGCGCCGGACGGCTCCCCCGCTCCGGCCGTGGCCATCGACTCCACCGCCCTGGGCGGGATGTACGCCGGCCGCATCAAGCTGACTTCCACGGAAAAAGGTGTGGGCGTCAACCTCGACGGCGTGGTTCAGAGCGTCGGCGACCTGGAAATCACCGCCGACGGCCGGCTGGCCGTCAAAGACGCGCGGGCGGGCGGCAACATGCGCCTGGAAGCCAAGGACGACCGGCTTGAGATCAAGCGGGCGGCGGCGGCCGAGGGCACCCTCTCGGCCAAGGCCGGCGACATCGACCTGTGGGCCGGCGCGACGGCCGTGGCGGGCAGGGATTTACGCCTGGAAGCCGCGAACGGACTTCTCCTGAACTCCGGAGCCTGGGCCGTGGGCGGGCAAACCGTCGACGTCGCGGCCGGCGCGCTGGTCCTCAAGCAAGGCGCGGCCGTGGAAG
This sequence comes from Desulfovibrio sp., assembly GCA_031553235.1. Taxonomy (GTDB): domain Bacteria; phylum Desulfobacterota; class Desulfovibrionia; order Desulfovibrionales; family Desulfovibrionaceae; genus Frigididesulfovibrio. The sequence goes on along the minus strand of JAVBLS010000065.1, from coordinate 100 downwards.
GCGGCAACCTGAAGGCGCGCGCGGGCAGGGTTTCGGCCGAGGGCGCCTCCCTGGCCGGTGCGGGAAGTCTGGAAATATACGGCGACTCCGTCAATTTGGC
>JAVBLS010000007.1:0-126396 GCA_031553235.1 Desulfovibrio sp. | reverse complement strand
TAGGCAGCGCAGGCCGTCGCGCATGGAGCGCCTTGCGGCAAGCTGGATGAAGGCCAGAACGGTGAACTGTTCCTTGAAGCCGAATTTGCGTGATGAACGCCCTGTTTTATGCCGATGTTCAAGTTTCTGGAAAACATGTCTGGGAATGAGCGATAGCGTTTGGGAGAAGAGCGTGGTATGGTGACTCAAGTCCAAAACCTCCTTGTGTGGCAATGTGTTGTGCAAAACATTTGTACCACATCTCGCTGAGATTTTGGATTTTTTTATTGGGCCTTAGCCGGACAGCAATGAGGATAACGGCCTATTGCAAAATATGTGGCGATTACGCTGCCTATTCCCCGCATATTTTGCGGCGAATAGGCAGTTAGTCCAAAACTTCCCACTTGCCGCCTTTGGCTGGGCCAACACGGCGCAATGCGCCAGTATCGCGCAAATTGGCAAGCTGCTTTTCAACGGCGCGTTCACTGATGCCGATTTTTGCAGCAAGCTCCGAAATGCTGATTGTGTTGTCGGTGCGAAGAAGCTCTAAAATTTTCCCCGAACTTTTTTGCTTTTTCCCCGAATTTTTCCCCGAACTTTTTTGCTCAGACACCAAGACAAGCTCTTCGTGGGATTACCGGAACCCCATTCTCGGCCTGCTTCAAAATTGCCAGAATCTGGCTGTCGGAAAATCGGGACGTTTTCATGCAAAATCTCCGTGCTGCTCATTTTCGGAAATTCTACTTTTAAACGCTACTTTTTTTCGGGGGGATTACCGTCAAAACATAAAATATATCTTATTATATAATATATTACATCAAAATTGACGAAATTGCACGTCAGGGTAGGAAAAAGAAAAGGCACTTAGAAGAATCTCTTCTAAGTGCCTGAATTATCTGGTTGCGGGGATAGGATTTGAACCTATGGCCTTCGGGTTATGAGCCCGACGAGCTACCAAACTGCTCCACCCCGCGGTATGACCCGGGCGGAAAGGCGTGGGGCAGATGCCGTTTGCCGTTTCCGCGTCGGGAAATGAGAAGATATGGTAATGGGGCCGGGGTGTCAAGGTTCTTTTCAAAACATAATTTTTTACGTCTTGCGGTGGGCTGGCAAAAATGGACGCCATAGGAGAAGTGCTACTTGGCGTCAGTCGGTGATGGATCCGGGTGGGCCAGCTCCCACGGCTTTACAGCCCCCGGGGTCGGCGCTGCCCGCTCGCGGCAGTAGATGGTGTTCAGCGGGCAGTCGCTGCAGTGCTCGTCGTGCTGTATTTGCTTGAGAATGGTGCAGACGGCTTCGCGCGGGGTGATAAAGATGTTCTGCAGGCCCACGGCGGCCAGAATACCGGTGCGGGCCATGACCTGGGCCACCGGCCCCACGACTCCGCTGAAGCTCATGCCGATGCCCGCCTTGGCCGCCCGCTTGACCACCATGGACAGCGATTCCTCGCCCGAGGAATCCAGATGGGTGATGCCGGTGCAGACCAGGTGGATGTGGCGCAGTTCGTCGCGTTTTTCGATGCGATCGATGATATGGTCTTCAAGCAAGGCGGCGTTGGCAAAAAAGAGCGGCCCCTGAAAATGGACGACCGCGATGTGCCGGCATTTGCGCAGGCCGTGCAGCCCGGCGTCGTGCAGGGAATTGTCCGGCCCGGCGCTTAAGGAGGCGATGCTCGGGTACATGGAGCGGTAAAAAAAGGCCACCAGCGAGAGCATCACGCCGATGCCGATGCCGTAGTCCAGGTGCGGGGCAAAGATCAGAGTGGAGAAAAAGGTGGCCAGGGCGATGATTCCATCCATGCGCCGGGCGGTCCAGATGCGCCGGAACTCGTCAAAGTTGATCATGTTGCTCACGGCCCGCATGACCACGGCCGCCAGCACCGGCTCGGGCAGATAGTAGAGCTGCTTGGTCAGGAACAGCAACACGACCATGGCACCCAAGGAGATGAACACGCAGGAAATGCTCGAAACCGCCTTGCTGTTGATGTTCAGGGCGGTGTTGGAAAACGAGCCGGAAACCGGGCAGGTCAGGGTCAGGCCGCCGGTGATGTTGGCCAGGCCCTGGCCCACCAGTTCCTGGTTGGGATCGATGCGCTGGCCCGCTCGGGAGGCGGCGGTCTTGGCGATGCTGATCGATTCGGCAAAAGCCACCAGGGCGATGATCACGGCCTGGGGCAGGAGCTGCAGCCACTGGGTCGGGGAGAGAGCCGGCAGAACGATGTGGGGCAGGCCGGGCGGAATGCTCCCGACCACTGCCCCGCCGGCGGTCAGGCGCATGTTGCCGAGATCCGGCGGGTCGGCGTGTAGCCTGAGGCGCCAGGTGTGACTGTCAAGATATTCGTCGCCGGGAGTGGTCACCACGGGCAGGGTGTGGACCGTGCCGTTCTGCGAGGTGGTTTCGCCGAAAAATTTCGGGCTTTTCTTCAGGTAGTAGAGGCGCTTGCCGTCCGGGGTCCGCTCGGCCACAAACAGGGTGCGGCGCAGATGCTCGCGGATCAGGGCGGCCTGGCCCCTGATGCGCTCGTTGATCTGCCGCTGCTCCTGCATGCGGAAGTTGCGCTCCATCTCTGCCGACTTGGTGGTAGCGGGCCGGGCCGCCAGGGCGTTCAGGGCATGGCCGAGAATTTTGCTTTCGTCGTCAAGCTGTCTCAGTTGAATCAGCAGAATCTGGGTCTGGGGCGAGGCGATGTCGTTGATATCGGCCGCGGCGTTGCGCTCGAAGCCGATCAGCCAGGAAACGAGTATGGCTACGGCCACGGCCGCCGGCACGGCCGGCACGCGGGGAATGAAGCGGGCAAAGACCTTGATCAGCGCGAACGTGCCCAGGGCCATGAAGAGCGAGGGCAGATGGGTGTAATGCAGGGCCGATTCGATGACCTGCAGGGTTTCTTGATACTGCCGGGCCGCAGGGTCGATGATGATGCCCAGAGCTTTGGGTAACTGCGAGAGCGCGATGATCACCGCGGCCGCATTGACGAAGCCGGAGATCACCGGCAGGGAGAGAAAGTTGACCACAATGCCCAGGCGCAGCAGGCCGAAGGCCATTTGCAGCAGGCCAACCATCAGGGTGAGCAGGGCCATGGCCGCGATGTAGCCCTGCGGGCTGCTGATGGCCAGAGGCTGTAACGCGGCCGCGGCCATCAGGGAAATGACCGCCACGGTGCCGGTGACCATCTGCCGGCTGGAACCCCAGAGCCCGGCGGTCAGGGCCGGGAGCAGGGCGGCATACAGACCGTGCCAGGCGGGCAGGCCGGCCAGTTGGGCGTTGCCCATGGACTGCGGCACAAGCACCAAAGCCACGGTACAGCCGGCCGTGGCGTCACGTTTGAGGTCGGCCAGGGTATAGTCTCGCAGCCAGGAAAGAAAGGGAAAGAAGGTTTTTACCAGGGCTCCGGGCATGCCTGCTCCATGAAAATTGGTGGTGTTGGGGCAGAATTTTACGCCTCCGTGGTAGCAGACGCGAGCGGAAGAGGGCAAGCGGATCTTTTTTTATTATTATCAATATTTATTGATGATATTTGTTTCGCGAAAGCGCAAAAGTTTTTTGCTATCGACCAAGAAATCCTTGCGAGAGGCCAATTTTCGGTTGTGCTTCGGGGAAGTCTCTGATAGAGAGTCCGAACCCGACTGGATCGGGCAAATTTGTGTTGTCGGAGGACGTGTATGTCAACAACTGCGGAACTGGAAATGGGCGCCGAAATGGAAATGAATTTTGAGAGCGCCCTGGAAAACTACCTGAACCCCGATTTCGGCGATCTGGAGGAAGGTTCCATCGTCAAAGGGGAGATCGTGCGCATTGACGACGATCATATCCTCGTTGACGTGAACTTCAAGTCCGAAGGCCAGATTCCAGCCTCGGAATTCCGGGACGCCACGGGCGCCCTGACTGTGGGTGTGGGCGATCGCGTTGACGTGTTCGTTGTGCGCAAGAATGAGATGGAAGGCACCATCACCCTGTCCTTTGAAAAGGCCAAGCGCATGCAGCTCTTCGATCAGCTCGAAGACGTGCAAGAGAAGAACGGCACCTGCAAGGGCCGGATCATGCGCCGGATCAAGGGCGGCTACACCGTGGATCTCGGCGGCGTCGAGGCGTTCCTGCCCGGTTCGCACGTGGATTTGCGCCCGGTGCCCGACATGGACGCCCTGGTGAATCAGGAGTTTGAGTTCCGTGTGCTGAAGATCAACCGCCGACGCAGCAACGTGATCGTTTCCCGCCGTGTGCTGCTCGAAGAGGAACGCGATTCCAAGCGTCAGGATCTGCTGTCCACCCTGGCCGAAGAGCAGATCGTCAAGGGTCGGGTCAAGAACATCACCGAATACGGAGTGTTTGTGGACCTCGGCGGCCTGGACGGTCTGTTGCACATCACCGACATGTCCTGGAAGCGCATCCGCCATCCCAAGGAACTGGTCTCCCTGGGCCAGGAACTGGAGCTCAAGGTGCTCTCCTTCGACCGCGACACCCAGAAGGTTTCCCTCGGCCTGAAGCAGCTGGTGCCCGATCCCTGGCAGGACATCACCGCCAAGTTCCCCGACGGCAAGAAGCTCGACGGCAAGGTCACCAACCTGGTGGAATACGGCGCCTTTGTCGAGTTGGAGCCGGGGGTGGAAGGCCTGGTGCACATTTCTGAAATGTCCTGGACCCGCAAGCTGCGCCATCCTTCCCAGATGGTCAAGGTGGGCGAGGAAGTGGAAGTGGTCATCCTCGGCGTGGACCAGGACAAGAAGCGCATCTCCCTCGGCATGAAGCAGGTGCGGCCCAACCCCTGGGAAGTGGTGGCCGAGAAGTTCCCCGAAGGCACCATTCTTGAAGGCGCCATCAAGAACATCACCGAATTCGGCATGTTCATCGGCATCGAGGACGGCATCGACGGCCTGATCCACGTTTCCGACATCAGCTGGACCAAGAAGATCCGCCATCCCAACGAAGCCTACCAGGTGGGCGACATGGTCCAGGCCAAGGTGCTGACCGTGGACCAGGAGAACGAGAAGTTCACCCTGGGCGTCAAACAGCTCACCGACGACCCCTGGTCTTACGTGCCCAACAAGTACCCCGTGGGTGCCGTGGTTGAGGGCGTAGTCACCAACATCACCGACTTCGGCGTGTTCGTCGAGGTGGAAGAAGGCATTGAAGGCCTGATCCACGTTTCGGAGATCAGCAACAAAAAGGTCAAGACCCCGGCCGAGCTGTTCAAAGAAGGCGTGACCATCCAGGCCAAGGTCATCCATGTCTCCGCCGAAGAGCGCCGCCTCGGCCTGTCCATCAAACAGCTGAAGGACGAGGAAGAGCGCAAGAAGCCCAAAGAGTTCCGCTCCGGCCCCTCGGATGCCGGCGGCCAGACCCTGGGCGATCTGCTCAAGGCCGCGCAGGAAGCTGCCGACGAATAGGATTTGAGGGGCGCGGCCCCTCTGATTCCTCGGCAGGGGAAGTAACTCCCCCGGTCCCAATCGACAAAACCCGCGCTTTGCGCGGGTTTTGTCGATCTGATGGTCCTCGACCGGAGCAGCAAGGTCTGCTTGGCGCAGCAATTGGACAAAAGACGTATTTTGGTGCCGGCTTACTTTTTCACCAGTACGTAGACGGCGCCCTTGGTATTGAGATAGCCGGCGGTGTGCGCGGCAAAGTCGCCGGGGCCGCAGAACAGATCGATGCGGTTTCCTTTGATGGCGCCGCCGGTATCTTGGGGCAGGGTGACCCCGTTGAAGGGCAGAACATGGTTGCCGCTGTCGTCGGGCAGGGGCACGGAAAGGAAGCAAAGGGTGCCGTGGGGCAGCACGGAGCGGTCCACGGCCAGGGAAGCCCAGGGGGTCAGAGGCCGGCCCATGCCGCCGATGGGGCCTTTACTGGCTTCGCGGAAAAAGACGTAGCTGGGGTTGGTGTCGAAGAGCTCGGCTTTGCGGCTTGGGTTCTCGTCGAGCACGCGGCGGATGGAGTGCATGCTGATGTCGTCGGGGGCGAGCAGACCCTGGTCGCGCATGACCCGGCCAAGGGGCACGTAAGAGCGGTTGTTCTTGCCGGCGTAAAGCACGTGGCAAAAGGTGCCGTCTTGGAAGCGCAACCGGCCGGAGCCCTGGATGTGCAGGAAAAAGGCATCGACATCGTCATCGACCCAGGCGATTTCCAGATTTTTGCCGGCCAGGGCGCCGTGCCGGTCAATGGCGTTGCGGGTATAGTAGGGCACGCCGTCGCGCAAATCGCGGGGCACCCGGTACAGGGGGTGGCAATAGGTGGCGGTGCGGGTGCGCGAGGCCTGGAGGGTGGGCTCGTAGTAGCCGGTGACGCCAAAGTCCGGACCGATGCGGTAGACCCGGAAGTGCTCGGCCAGAATTTCGGGTCGGGAGGCGGCCTGGGGCAGCACCCGGCGCATCTCGCCCAAAGAAGCAGCCAACCGGCCGTATGTCAGGCGCAGGCCGGGGCGATTCAGGGCGACACTGCCGGCGGGCTTGGAGCCGACGAAGGCTTGGCTCTGGGACAAGGCATCGTCAAGGGCGGCACGAGAATCCAGGCGCTGCAGGCTCGGCGACCATTGGCTGAACAGGGCTCTGGCCTCGGAGTCGCTCAAAGGTTTGACCCCGGATTCCGACATGGGCGTGAACATGCGCAAGGTCTCGCGAGACGAAGAACCGGCCGTGTCGGCGGTGCGGCCGCCGTGCAGGGTGCAGCCGCAAACAAGAAGGAGCAGGCAGGCGAGGGCAAGGCGCAGCAGTACGGGCATGGCGGTATCCGGCTTTGGCGGTGAAGGGAAAAACAGACGTCGTGTTCTTACCCTGGAAAGCGGCCTTCCGGCAATACCAAAAGGTTGCGGAGGCCGGGGTCGCCGGCGCGGGGACGCCGCACATGGCAGTTTTTTTCTTTTGGCCCGCGCTGAAACCGGCCATATCCGTGTCGAACTGGTCGTGCTCAAAGCCAAAGCGATGCAGCACGGCCCGCAGCAGGCTTTCATCGACGCCCCGGTCGCGGGTGAAGTCGCGTGGGCTTCCGCTGAGGAAAGACACGTCCCACGGCACGTAGGAGACATGCAGGCCCGGCGGCAGGCGCAGGTTCCCCCGAAAGGAAGCGGGCAGGCCTGCCGCAAACCTGAGAGTTGAGGATTTGCCGCAGCCGTTTCTACCTGTCAGTGCCAATTGAGGTTGTCCCTGTATGAACTTTCTACTTTTTATGCCGGATGCCCAGGCAGGTTCAGTTACGCGTGTGCGGGCGAGCGGCCGTTGCTCCGCAGTTTGCCGTGGACGGGCCTTTGGTGCTAAGAACAGCGTCGCCGGACGGCCTGCCCCCGACTCCGCCGCCGTCTGTGGCGGCAGCGTTCGGCGTAACCGCACACAACACTCCGGAGGTTTTCGTGAACGCCTTTCCCTCGCCCGAAGTCTGGCTTCCGCACCGTGTTTCCTATGGGGAAACCGACACCATGAAGGTGCTCTATTACGCCGAATATCTGCATCTGTTCGAGCGGGCCCGCAGCCAATATATCCGCGAGCGCGGCATGTCCTATTCGCTTGCCGAGAAGCGCGGCCTGCTTCTGCCCGTGCGCGAGGCTTCGTGTCGCTACCGCTCTCCGGCCCGCTACGACGATTTGCTCTCCGTCCGGGCCGGGATTTCCGAATGGGGACGGGCGTCGCTGACCTTTGTCTATGAAATTTGGGATGAAAATCGGCAAAAACTTTTGGCCGAAGGCATGACCCAGCATGCCTGCGTCAATGCCCAGGGACGCCCCATGGCCGTGCCCGAGTGGTTTCGGGCCCTGGTGGTCTAGCTTCGCCACTTGCAGCCATTTTCGGCAACATACAAGATGGCATTGATAATTTGAAGGTTGTCCTGAGTAACTTTAAAATGCTCTAAAAATGGCCGAGGCCGGCGGGTATTTCCCGCCGGCCTTACACGTCCAGGAGATCCTCGGCCTTTTCGGCCAAGTGCGCGGCCCCGTTTTCCAGCAGTTCCGAGCGCGGGCGAAAGCCCCAGGTCACGCCCACGGGAATCATCCCGGCGTTGCGGGCGGTTTCCATGTCCATGCGCGAGTCACCCACAAAACGGATATGCTCCGGAGAAATACCCAGGCGGGCGGCCATGTCCAGGGCCGCGGCCGGGTCCGGCTTGAGGGGGAAGTCCAGGGTGCGGCCGCGCACGTCGAAAAAGGCGATGTCCGGGAAAAAGTGGGCCACCATCAGGCGGGTGAAGTGATCCGGCTTGTTGGAGAGCACGCCCAGGGGCACACTCTGCACGGCCAGGGCGCGCAGCAAACGGGAGATGCCCGGGTAGGGACGGGTGCGCAGGCCCCAGCATTCGGCGTAGCGGGCCTCGGCCGTTTCCACCAGGGCGGGAATGTCCGAGTCGGACAAATCGGCCGGCGCGGCCCGACGCAGGAGCATGGTCATGCCGTTGCCCACGAAATAGCGGAAAGCTTCTTCCGGATGGGTGGGAAAGCCTTGCACGGCCAGCACGTGGTTGACGGTATCGGCCAGGTCGCCCAAGCTGTCCAGCAGGGTGCCGTCCAGGTCGAAGATAAAGGCGCGGGTCACATCTCGATCACAGAAGCTCATTGGGGTTCCCTTTGGGCCGTCGCTATTTTGGGGATGTCGCGTATTGCAATTGGCAAAAAGCGCACCGGGCGGTCATTCAGCCGCGTCGTGGTGCTCCAGCACGTTCATGGCAAATCGCGCGGCCACGGTACCCGGGCCGCCGCTCATTTCCATGCCGACGCCCACGGCTTCAAGCACTTCGTCGGCCGTGGCCCCGCAGGCCAAGGCCTGGCCGGTATGCCATTCCATACAGGATTCACGATTGATCACCACAGAAATGCCCACGGCAATCAGTTCTTTGGTTTTTTGGGAGAGTGCGCCTTCGGCATACGTCTGCCGCTCCATCTCGAGAAAAGCCTGATAGACCTTGGATTTTTTCAGGTAAAAGGCATGGGCTTTTTTTCTCTGGGCAATGATGCCGGCGAGTTTTTTTTTCAGCGGTCTGCATGGCGGTTTCTCCAGAATGATGGCGTTTTTCGGCGGCAAGAGAGTCGCTTTTGCTACAACTCCCCGGCCTTGAGTCTGGCCTCGCGTGCCCGCAGGGGTTTGCCTTGGGCTTCCAGCGCCCGGGCAAGTTCCAGCCAGGCCGGCTTGAGGTCCGGGCGCAGGCTGACGCTCTGCCGGGCCAGGGAGGCGGCCATGTCCGGGTCTTCGCCGGCGTCCAGATAAAGTCCGGCCAGGAGATGCAGGGCCAAGGCGTCTTGGGGGTCGTGTACCAGGGCGTCGTGCAGCAGTTCACGGGATTCGTCCAGCCGGCCTTCGGCCTTGCGCAGCCGGGCAAAGTGGCGGAAGGTCGGGCCTTTGCCGCCGGGCAGGGCCGCGGCGCGTTCGTAAAAGCCTTCCGCCTTTAGGGGGTCTTTTCCGGCTTCGGCCAGTTGCCCCAGACGGATTAGGGCGAAGAGATGACCCGGGGAACGCTCGAGGCAGGCCAGGTACATGGCTTCGGCCTCGACCCGTCGGCCGGCGGCCTGGAAGACATAGCCCAGGTTGTACAGGGCCATGGGATCTTCGGCATTGCAGGCCAGTGCCTGGCGGAAGTTTTCTTCGGCCTCGGCGTGGCGGCCGAGCCCGGCTAGACAGATACCCAGGGAATTCCAGGCCATGCCGTTTTGGGGGTCGGCCAACAGGGCCAAGCGATACTCGCGCATGGCTCCAAAGGTGTCGCCCAGGCTGTAGAGCTTGTCGGCGCTGATGTTCATAGCCAGGGAGTCAAGTACGCCAACGTGGGGAGCCGGCAAGAGCAGGGCGTATTCCAAAGCCTTGCGGCAGTTTTCCGGGGCGTCGGCTTTGCGGAATTCCAGGCAGGGGTGTGGCGCGATGCCGGCCGCGGCCTGTGCGCCCAAGCGGTTGTTGATTTCTTCCAGCAGGGCTTTATAGCGCTCGGCCAGGCCGGCGATGTTGTTGCCCGGGTGGAAAAAGATCAGGCTGTTCAGGCTGTAACGCCCACCCAGCAGACTGCGCCCGAAAGCCTCGCGGAACATGCCCGCGGTCTCGGCCATGAGGCGGTCCGGGTTGGGCGCCGTGTCGCCTTCACCTGCCGGTTCGGCCGGGGCCAGGCGTACCAGGGCCAGGGCAAAGCCGTCGGCCGCCTCGCGTTCTTCGGCCCAGCGGGCAAAGAAATCTCCGTGGCGCAACAGGCCGGTGATTGGGTCACGGCGTTCCTGCCCGGCCGTGATCGGCACCGGTCCGGTCTCGTCCTCGGGCAGCAGGGCCAGACGGTCGCCCGGCTCAATGGTCCAGGCCGGGTCGCCCAGATGGGTGATTTCGGCCTGTGACGTATTCTCGCCCACTTCCAACAGCACCAGTTCACCCTTGTACAGCGGGGTGAGGGCGACGGCCGGGCGGTCCTCGCCACCGCGCACCGGGTAACGCACCGACCAGACGGAAAAGCGCGCGCCTTCTCGGGCGTGCATGCTTGAACCCAGGCCCACCACCACCCGCGACAGGGGCAGCACCTCCAAGACCCTGCCCCCTTCGGCCAGAATACGGCCGAAGCCCATGACCGGGCTTTGCCGGTCCAGGCCGGGAGCCTGGTTTTCTCCGGCCAGCGCCGCGGCCAGACGGGCTTTGCGCAGCAACAGCCGGGCCTGCTCGGCAAAGGGCAGGGCAAAGAGGTCGCCGGCCATGTCCTGGGGATACAGGGCGTAGCCGGCGGAAGCGGCAATGCCGATACGTTCGCGCTTGAGCGGGTGCTCCACGGCCGTGGCCGCAAAGGCGGCGTTGACCGCTTCGGCCAGGGACCGGCACTGCCGGGGCGAGGCCGTGGGCAGGTACAGAGCGAATTCCGAGTCGCCGGTGCGCGCGGCCAGGGCCTGCTCCGGCCGCGTGCCTTCCAAGGCGTCGGCCAGGGCGGCCATCAGTGCGTCGGCAAAGGAATAGCCAAACTCACGCACCACATCGCGCAGGGCGGCCAGGCGGAAGACCAGAATGCCCACACTGCCGAGTCGCGGCAACTCGCCGCCGGCCGCGAACAGCCCTTCGCCGCCGTCGCTCCCGGAGCCCGCCGGCAGGGCGGGCACGGACTCGCGCATGAGTTCGAGGTCGCGCTCCAGAACATCAAGCAGGTGGTGTCGGGTAAACAGGCCGGTGGTCGGATCGCAGAGGCCGCGTTTGTACAGAAGCAGATTTTCGCTGAGGGTCCGGGCCAGGGCCGGCCAAATCGGCATCAGCGGCTTGATTTCGGCGGCGCTCACCCCGCGGGCGGTGAACACGCCCAGCACGCCGCCGGAGGCATCCGGCAGGGGCAGGAGGATTTTTTTTTCGCGGTTGATCCAGGTGGCGGCAAGCTCGCCGTTGCCTTTGGGAAAGATGATCCCATGCCCCTGGAAAGAAAACAGCCCGGCCAGACGCTCTTTCAGGCGCTGCTCAAAGGCGATGATGTCGCGTCGGTTGAGACCGGCCCGGTGCCCGGTGCCGGCACTCATGGAGCGTCCTTATGGTTCCGGGTATCCTTGGCTTGGATCTCCTTGCTCATGGCGGCCACTTCCTTGACGTGCTTCACGGCCGAGCGTGAGCGGATGAACCAGAGAAGGCCGGCCACCACGGCCAGGAGGATCAGCAGATAAAAAATGCCGTGGCCCACGTGGTGCATAACGGCCATGAACAGCTTGCCGGCCAGCATGCCGCCGTAGGTGAAGGCCACAGCCCACACGGCCGCGCCGATGGCGTTGAGGAAAAAGAATTTCTTGTGGCTGACGCCGCTGATCCCGAGCATGATCGGGGTGACGTTGCGCACCCCGTAAACAAAACGAAAGCCCAAGATCAGGGCGACATCGTATTTCTTGAACAACCCGGCGGCTTTGTCCATGTTGCGTTCAATGCGCGGAAAATAGCGCAGCACGTCTCGGCCTTTATATTTTCCCAGGCTGAACATGAGCTGGTCGCTGCAGAAGCTGCCGAGAAAGGCGCACAGGGCGATGAGTTCCGGCGACAGGCCGGTCTTGCGTATGGTCATGCCGGCCAGGATGACGATGGTTTCGCCTTCCAAAAATGTCCAGCCCAGGATCACATAGTAGCCGTAACGCCGCAGCAGTTGCTCCATGCTCATGTCCTGGGAGACGATGTAGATGATCAAGCCCACGGCCGCGAGGGCCAGAACGGCCACTACATACCAGTAACGTTTGAGCAGGGCGACAAGGCTTGGGCGTCGGGTTTCCATATTATTCCGTCTTGGGACTCAATCCCAAACGCTGCACCATTTTTGCTGCGGCTTCAAGAACAAAGTCTTTTTCCGAAAGACGGGTGCGTTCAGATTCCGGCAGGAGCAGTTCCGGGGCGTTTTGCAGTTCCGCTTTGGGCGTGATGCCGAATTCCGGAGGATAAGCGTTGTTGAAGTAAAGGTTCTGAAAGTCTATAAATTTCAGAGCATGGGCTGTGGCGTCGAGCACGGCGAAGTTCTTGTCGTCGACCAGGCCGTATTCCTTGGCCGCCAGCAGGCCGGCCAGGCATTCGCCGCCTTGGGTGCAGGCGATGTGCCCGTGGCGGTTGGCCAGGAGCATGGCGTCGATGATGGCCTGTTCGGTGACCTGCATGATTTGAAAGGCCTGTTCGCCGCCGATGCGGGTGTAGATATCGGCTAGATATTTGACCCGGGGGAAGGACACGGGATTGCCGATCATCGCGGCCTGGGCCACCGACGCCTGCACTTTGACCGGGGCGTATTCCCGTTTGTCGGCCGGGGCGGCGTAGTAGCGGTAGACCGGGTCGGCATGGCGCGACTGCACGCCGAAAACTCGGGGCAGGCGGTTGATGATGCCGAGGTCGTGCAGTTTCAAAAAGCCTCGCATCACGGACGTGATGTTGCCGGCGTTGCCCACGGGCACGAAGACGCACAGGCCTTCCATCTCCCAGTCGCGCTGCTGGGCGGTTTCAAAGGCATAGCTTTCCTGCCCCAGAATGCGCCAGCTGTTTTTGGAGTTGAGCAGGGCCACGCGGTAGCGGTCGGCCAGATATTCCACCACCTTCATGCAGTCGTCGAACACGCCGGGAATTTCCAGAACCACGGCGCCGCTGCCCAGCGGTTGGGAAAGCTGTTGCGGCGTGACTTTGCCATGGGGCAGCAGGACCACCGACTTGATCGGCCCGCCCACGTAAGAGGCATACAGGGCGGCCGCAGCCGAGGTGTCGCCGGTCGAAGCGCACACGGTCAGCACGTTGTTCCAGTTGTGCCTGCGTACCAGCGATTTCAGATAGCTGAAGGCGCAGGCCATGCCCCGGTCCTTGAAGGAGGCGCTCGGGTTCTGGCCGTCGTTCTTGTAGCCGAAAGGAATGCCCACCCTGGCCCTGAGGGCCTGCGAGGCCTCAATCAACGGGGTATTGCCCTCGCCCAGGTGGATGATGTCTTCTTCTTCCATGGCCGGAGCCATGAGCTCATAAAAACGGAAGATGCCGCGCAGGGCGGTTTTCTTGGTCGACGCCCGGAGATCGAAAATCTTCCGCCACTCGGCTCCCGAGGTCTGCTTCAGGCGGTCGAAGCCCGCGTCCTCCAGTAGAAGTACTTTGGAGCATTCCGGACAGGTGTAGAGCAGAGAGTCGATGCCGTGGGTTTTGCCGCAGCCCAGGCAACGATATTGCATGTCTCCCCGATAGGCGGGAAAGGCTTCGTGGTTCATTGCGGGTCCTTTGGCTTGCGCCAGGGCTTTTCTTCGCCTCGGCGGAGACGTTGGATGTTTTGCCTGTGGGCGACGGCCACCAATAGGCCGACGGTCAGGGTCAGGGGCAGGATCTCGAAGTGGCCCAAGGCGGCACAAACAACGGGCAACAGGCCGACCAGAGTCAGAGAACCGGCCGAGACAAAGCCGGTTTTCCAGATTACCAGAATGCAGGCGGCGCCCGCAATGAGAAGCGGCAGGAAGGCCAGGGGCAACAAGGTGCCCACGGTGGTGGCCACGCCCTTGCCGCCCTTGAAATGCAGAAAAAAGGAAAACATATGCCCGACAATGGCCGCCAGGGCCACGGCGCTGCACCACCAAACCGACAGCCCGAGATGCATGGCCAGCGCCACCATAAGGCCGCCTTTGCCCGCGTCACAAATCAGGGTCAGCAGGCCGAAGCCTGTGCCGCACAGGCGCGCGACATTGGTTGTGCCGGTATTGCCGCTGCCCGCCAAGCGCGGATCCACACCGCAGAAGGTCTTGGCGATGACCAGACCAAAGGGCACGGCTCCGAGCAGGTAGGCGACAGCGACAAGGGCAATGGGGAGGATCATGCTTCCCTGGCTTCCACGACTTGGATTTCGCCGGCCAGCGGGTTGATTTTACTCACGCGTACCATAACCTCCAGGCCGGGATGGGCTTTTTCGCCGAACAGGGAACGTTTGCCCCGGACAAAAAGTTGTGCCCAGGGCAAAGCGCAGGTGACGTGGTATTCCGTTTCTTCGGTTACCTGGGCCGGCCACCATTTTTTATCCCCCTGGCGTCGGAAAAACAAGAGCTTCCAGTAACGCGGCCGCAGGCGCTGAATTTGGCTCACGGCATCTTGGCGGGCGGCAACGAGCGGCAGCAGGCCGGCCAGTTCCTCATGAGAGAGAGCGGGCCGGCCGGTTTGCAAAAAGCGCAGAATCTGCCCCTGGTTGAGTAGGTCGGTGTAGCGGCGCATGGGCGAGGTGGCCGTGGTGTAAGCCGAAAGCCCCAGGCCGGCGTGGCGCTTGGGCTTGAGCTCCAAGCCGGCGGGGGGGAGGGCGCGGACGACGCGGGCAATGTCGTGGGGCTCGGACCAGACCCCGGCGAATTCCCTGGGCAAGCCTACGTCCTGCACCCGATAGAGCATGGGAATGTCGTGGGACTGCCCCCATTCGGCCAGAGCGGCATTGCAGAAAATCATCATTTCTCCCACCATCAGGTGGGCCAAATGGGTGGCCTCGGGGGTGCGGATGGCCACTTCGGTCTCCCGCCCCGAACCGGAGAGCACGATTTCCGGGTCCGGCCGCTCGGTGATCACCGCGCCCGCGGCCACGCGGTTTTGTTGCAGGATGCGGGCGAGCTTCAGAATGGGCGGAATGCAGTCGGAAGCCACGTTTTGCTCTCCAAGGGCCTCGGCCTCGGCCTCTTCCAGCGAGAGGTTGCGGCGCAGGACCACCAATGCCGGCCGGACGGCAAAGGAACGGGTCTCTCCGTGGGGCGAAATCTCGGCCTCCATGATCAGGGCGGGTCGCTTCTGCCCCGCGTCCAGACTGAACAGCTCCCGGCCGATGTCCGAGGGCAGCATATGTTCATCGCCTTCGGGGAGATACAGGCTGGAGGCGCGCCGCAGCACGGTTTTGTCCAACTCGGAACCAAAGGGCCAGGCCAGAGTCGGGCAGGCAATGGCCCCGCGCAGGAAAAAGCTCCCGTCCGGATTTTCGCGCACGCAAAAGGCGTCGTCGCGATCAATGGTGTCGGCCGGGTCGATGCTGATCAGACCGCCGGCATCCGGGCCTTCGTCCGCCAGGGTTTCGGCGGCCCGGGCTGTGGCCGCGGCAAAGGCGGCGCACTCATCCGCCAGGGGCTTGACCCAGTCTTCGCCCGGCTCAAAGCCGGCCCGGTCGAGCAGATGGTTGTGATGCGGCGGGACCAGTCCCCAGGCCTCGGCCAGGATGAACGGCAGGTGGGGAGTATCCGGCAGGGTTTTCATCAGGGCCTTCCACAGGCCCTCGTCGTCGTCGGCGTCCGGGTCGGTCAAATGGGCCAGGAGCATGCGCTTGAGCAGTTCGGCCGTCTCCGGCGCGGGGAATTCGGCCGGCGTGAGCGGCCCCCTGTTGCGCCGGGAATATTCCCAGAGATTGCGGAAAAAGGCTGTACCGGCTCCGGCCACGGCGTCACGCCGGCGACCGGCTTCAGCTTCGGTCATGCGGGCGGCGACCACGTTTTCGGGAAAAATATCAAAATCGGGAGGAGAAAAGCGAAAGTGAGTCTTGCAGGCCAACAGGGCCCGGCCAAGTGCGGCAATGTTGTCCACGTCCGGGCTTTCGTGGATCAACCCAGCCAGCCAGGCGGCCGAAGCCCGCTCCACCTCGCCCTGGGCCAGCGACCAAAGGTCCATGACGCCTATGGATTCCGCCGCCTGGACGCGCTTTTGCCGGCGTAATTCCAGGGCCTCATCCATGGCCGTGCGCGACAGGCCGCTGCCCAGCGCCGGGCCGGACCAGGGCAGCAGGCGCGAGGCGGGCAGGGCGGTTTCCCTGTGCGCCTGAGTGTACAGGCGCAGGCGACCGCCTTGTTCTTCCAGCACAATGCCGAGGTGCGGGGTGTTGCCTTGGAGGAATTCCACCAGGCAGCCGGGACCGGGGTAGAGGATCAGCGCCGCCATGACCGGACCGGCGCCTTTACCCCCGCCTGCGGAAGAAAAAGAGATGCGCCGTCGTCCGTCCGGCTTTCACGGCCGGGGAGCGTCGTCGTTCCGGGACAGTCCGTTCCCGGGTTTTTGTCTTTGCTCATGCGATGGATCGATTCCTTGGGGGTTCCAAAAAATACCTGCGACCTGGAGAGTCGCCGTGTGCCGGGTGAAGTTGATTGAGAGCAGATTAACATTGAAAATGTCCATCTGCTTCGGCGGACGCGTAAGCGGACGCCCGCTTGCGGGCTCGTTCCGAAGTCCGTCGGCAATATGGTTTCACAGACAATTTCAAAGTGGAATTGTTTCAATGTCTGAAAGAACGCTGGCCGGTAAAGACCATGGCCGCCGCCGGAGCGGCCTCGTTGGCCGCGGCGATGGTCTCAAAGTCGCGTAACGAGCCGCCCGGTTGGGCAATGGCCGTGATTTTGCGGCGTAAGGCCGCGTCCACGCCGTCACGGAAGGGGAAAAAGCCGTCGGAAACCAGAACCGTGCCTTCCAGGCCGCCCCAGGCCAGATCCGTACGGGCGCCGATGTCGCGCAGGGCCTCCACGGCTTTGGCGTCCACCCCATCGGCGGCTTTGGTTTTGAGTTCATAGATGGACAGGCCAAGCTCCTTGAAGGCCAGGACGTCGGCATATTTGACATAGGCCTTGTGCGCGGCGATTTCCACGCAGCCCACCCGGTCTTGCTCACCGGTGCCGATGGCCACGGTGGCCCCGTCTTTGGCAAAGATGACCGAGTTGGAGGTCACACCCGACTCCACTGCCCAGGCAAACAGCAGGTCGTCGGCCTCTTCGGGGCTCGGGGTGCGGGCGCTGACGGTTTGGCCATCCTTCTCCGCCGTGGCCGGCAGAAAGTCGGCGATCGTACGGATACGGTTGACGAAAGATTTTTGCACCACCAGGCCGCCGTCGGACAGGCTCTTGATGTCGATAAAGGGAATGCCGGCGAATTGCTCCAGCCTGCCGAGGCCGGGCAGTTCAAGAATGCGCAGGTTCTTGCGCCGGCGTAAGATGTCCACTACGCCCGGTTCAAAGGCCGGGGCGGCCACCACCTCGAAATAGGCCCCGTTGATCAACTCGGCCGCGGTGAGATCCAGGGGCCGGTTGACCACCACGGACCCGCCAAAGGCCGCGATGCGGTCGCCCCAGAAGGCCTTGTTCAGGGCGTCGGCGATGCCGTCGCGGCTCCAGGCCGCGCCCGAGGGGTTGTTGTGCTTGAGGATCAGGGCGGCCGGGCGATTTGTGAGATGTTGCAGGATGTTGGCGCCGTTGTCCACGTCGGTCAGGTTGGTTTTACCGGGGTGTTTGCCCGCCTGGATCATGTTGGCTTCGGTCACGGCCGAGACCAGGCCGGTGCCGCCGGCCCGAAAGGCGATGCCGCCAAAGCTCGGCGCGCCCGCGACCAACTCGTAGAGCGCGGCCGGTTGGTCCGGGTTTTCTCCGTAGCGCAGGCCTTTTTCTTCGCCGTCGATGTTCCAGGAGCGGCGCCGGTAGACCAGTTCGGCATCGCCGAAGGCCATTTTCAGGGTGTCGGGAAAAGCGTCTTTGACCACCTGTTTGTACATGTCTTTCAAGTCGGTGCTCATAATCAGGAATTTGGCCTCCGCAGCCCGGTTGTGCGCATTTTGCCGCGCGATGCAAAGGCGGCATGCTAACACAACCGGCCGTCGTGGGCAAATGCCCAGGGCGGCCGGTAGACGGTCGAAACGGCGCGGAGCCTATGTTCGGTGCAGTGGCTGCCGGAGCGGCCGTGCCCCTCGTTGGAGCGCAGATCGACGGCGCGGATTTCCCGCTCGGTATCGCCGTCCCGAGCGCCTTCATGGCCTTCGGGCTGCTGCTTGTTGCGCAGGCACACGGCGTTGCCCGGGTTGTCTGCGGTTTTGATGTACCCTTTGGCCGGCAGATCCTGTTCGAAGACGCTTGAGATGTCGACCTTGCGGTCGATGCCGTTTTCAACGAGCGTGGCATCCCGGAGATTATCGGCAAGAACTCTCGCGGCGGGCAGCAACATGACTGCAAACAGGGATGCGGAAAGGAGTCGGGTGAAATTTTTCGTCTTGTCATTTTCCGGTTATATTGGACTCTTTGCGCGTCCGGCCGCCGGATTGTCTCGGGCGGCCGGATCGCTAAAGGTCGGGCATGTGCAGAAGCGACGTGTCGTCACTCAGCCCCGGCCGGTGGGTGTTATTGGTAAAGTGTGGGGAAGAAAGGCTTCGGGGTGAGGCCCATATTGCCCTTGTGCCCGGCGCCGACCGGACCGGTCGGCATCATCGGCTTATTACGAAGATATACCGGGTTGCCCGCGCTGTCGGAGGTTTTGATGAACCCATCGGAGATCATCTGAGAATCAGACAGGCTTGAGACGTCGACTTTACGGCTTACGCCATTTTCAACTATGATCGCATAGTGTGCCGGGGCCGCGAAGGCGCCGGCGACAGGCAACAGCAACGCCGCGAGCAGCGTGGCCGAGAAAAGCGACTTAATAAACATGAGTTTGGCCTCCTGATAGGAGATGCATAACGTCATAGGAGCATTCTATAACGTTTGTCGGGAATTTGTCCCAACAGGCATGTCGCCATCAGGAAGGCTCGAGTCAAGAGAAAGATAGATTAGAATTTGTCATTTATTTTATAAAGCGACGGAGTTCGCATAGTTGCAAGGCGACAGAATGTGGCCCCGTGCCGCCCGAGGTTTCTCGCCGGGCCACTGCGGCTTCGGGTTTGAGAATCGCATACACGCCCTGATCCACGGCCGGGCACAGAGCGCGCAATTCCTCCAAAGAGAGTTCCTCCAGCCGCCTGCCGTTTTTTTCCACCAGGGCTACGGCTGCGCCGGTAATGTGGTGGGCTTCCCGAAAAGGTATGCCTTTACCCACCAGATAATCGGCCAGTTCTGTGGCGTTGAGAAAGCCCCGGGCCAGGGCCTCGGCCATGCGTTTGGGTACGAAGGTGAGCTCTTTGAGCATGCCCGCCATCACAGCGAGAGAGAGGCGCACGGTGCGGTCCGCGTCCAGGAAGGGCTCCTTGTCTTCCTGTAGGTCCCTGTTGTAGGTCAGGGGCAGCCCCTTCATGACCGTGAGCAGGGACATGAGCGCGCCGTAAACCCGGCCGGTCTTGCCGCGCATGATTTCGGCAGCATCCGGGTTCTTCTTCTGGGGCATGATGCTTGAGCCGGTGGCAAAGGTGTCCGGCAGACGCACGTAGCCGTTGGCCGGGTGAGCCCACATGATCAGATCCTCGCACAGGCGGGAAAGGTGCATCATCAGGCAGGAGGCGGCAAAGAGCGCCTCCAGGACGAAATCACGGTCCGAGACGGCGTCCATACTGTTGCTGAATATGCCGTACATATTCAGTTGCTTGGCGGTGAAGGCCGGGTCGAACGGGTAGGTGGTGCCGGCCAGGGCGGCTGCGCCCAAGGGGCAGACACGGGTGCGTCGATCACACTGCTCCAGGCGTTCCACATCCCGCCGGAACATGCAGGCATAGGCCAGCAGATGCTGGGCCAAGCTTACCGGTTGGGCGGGCTGGGTATGGGTCAGGCCCGGCAGCAGGGCCGAGCCGTGGCTTTCGGCCTTGTCGGCCAGGGCGGCCAGAAGTTCAAGCGCGAGTCCGCGCCATTCCCGGATATGGTCTGAAACGAAGAGCCGGAAGGCCAGGGCCACCTGATCGTTGCGGCTTCTGCCCGTGTGCAGCTTTTTGCCCACCTCGCCGACCAGCTCCGTCAGCCGGCTCTCAATGTTCATGTGTACGTCTTCCAGCTCAATCTTCCAGGTGAAGACGCCCGACTCGATTTCGGCTTTGACCGTGTCCAGACCCCGACAGAGCGTTTCCGCCTCTTCACAGGTAATCACTCCCACATGGGCCATCATTCGGGCATGGGCCTGGGATCCGGCGATGTCCTGCGCATACAGCGCCTGATCGAACGAGAGCGATTCCGAAAATTCCTGCATCAACTCCGAAGCGCCGCGCTCAAAGCGCCCGCCCCACATTGCAGCCTTGCTCATTATTGTACTCCGGTTACGATCACCACCGGGCGGTTGCGTTGTATCCTGAGGAGATTTCGCGACCGCCCGGCAAATACGTCGAGCTCTTTAATCTTGGTTTGATCTAATCCCCGTGCGCCGTATCAATGACCTGCTTTTCGCGGCGGTAGCCCTGAATGCGCAGGCCGTTCAAGCGGATGAAACCGGCGGCGTCCGCCTGATTGTAGACTTCGTCGCGCTCAAAGGTGGCCAGATCGACGCGGAACAGGGAGTGCGGCGACTTACGGGCCACGGGTAGAACGTTGCCTTTATAAAGCTTGAGTCGCACTGTGCCGGTGACGCGCTCCTGGGCTCTATCGAACAGGGCCTGCATCACTTCACGTTCCGGGGCATACCAGAAGCCGTTGTACACCGCCTCGGCATAGCGGGGCAGCAGGGAGTCGCGAATATGCATGACTTCGCGGTCCATGCAGATGCCTTCGAGATCGCGGTGGGCGGCGTAGATGATGGTGCCGCCGGGGGTTTCGTATACGCCGCGCGACTTCATGCCGACAAAGCGGTTTTCGACCATGTCGATGCGGCCTACGCCGTGCCGGCCACCGATTTCGTTCAGGGCGCGCATGACCCCGGCCGGAGAAAGGGGGTTGCCGTTGAGGGCGACGGGGTCGCCGGACAAGAACTCCAGGTCGAGGTATTCGGGCCGGTCAGGGGCTTTTTCAGGCGGCACGGTCATAATGTAGCTGCCGGATTCGGCTTCGTTCCAGGGGTCTTCCAGTTCGCCGCCCTCAAAGGAGAGGTGCAGCATGTTGCGGTCCATACTGTAGTGTTTGGAACCCGAGGAAAGCGGAATACCGTGCTTTTCGGCAAAGGCGTTAAGGTCCGTGCGGGAGCGCAGGTTCCAGATACGCCAGGGTGCGATGACCGAGAGCTCCGGGGCCAGGGCGTTGACGGCCAGCTCAAAGCGCACCTGGTCATTGCCCTTGCCGGTGGCGCCGTGGGCAATGGCGTCCGCGCCTTCTTTGCGGGCGATTTCCACCAACTTTTTGCCGATCAGCGGCCGGGCGATGGAGGTACCGAGCAGGTAGCGCCCTTCGTAGACCGCGCCGGTGCGCAACATGGGGAAAATATAGTCTTTGGCGAATTCCTCGCGCACGTCCTCGACGTAGGCTTTGACCGCACCGGTGCTCAGGGCCTTTTGATCCACGCCGTCCAGGTCTTCTTCCTGGCCCAGGTCGCAGGTCAGGGTGACCACCTCGCACTGGTATTCCTCCTTGATCCATTTGAGGATCACCGAGGTGTCCAGCCCGCCGGAGTAGGCGAGCACCACTTTTTTTACGCCGGACTTTTTCATGTCGTTTCCTTGCTTGCCGCAAAAAATAAGATGCCGCCCCAAATCGGGACAGCTCTTATTTCTATCCCGGAACGCCGTGGCCTTCAAGGGTTTTCTTCGTGTGGCGGCGGACCGGTCAAGGGGCCTTCCGCCGTATTCGGTGTTGTTTTTGTCGGCGCGTAAGAGGTTTTGCGTTGCGGATGTTCTGGACATGTCCATTGGAGACGGTATACTGAAGGTGCTTTTCCCCATGGCAACCCGCCCGCCGGAGCGGCGGAAGGACGGATTTTCCATGCAAACACGTTCATGGTTCTTGGTGTGCATGGCCTTTGTTTGTCTGACCCCGGCGTAGGCCCGCCCGACTTCGGCCCGTGAGTTTTCCGACGACGCCCCGCCCGCTGGGGAAGAACGCGAGGGGGCGTCGCGTTTTTCCACGAAAACGCAGGGCACGTTAGAGCAAAGTAGATTTGGAAAAGTTGATTTGCTTTGGCGGCCGCTTGCACGGCTCGTTCGGAAGTCCGTCGGCAATATGGTTTCATAAACATTTTCAAAATGAAAATGCTCTAACGAAAACCATGGAGGGTTGTATGTCACGCATGCCGGCCTATTATATTCCACATGGCGGCGGTCCGTGCTTTGAGGGCAACGAGCCCATTCCCGGCGCGGAGCGCTTTGACGGCTGGCTTCACGAGACCCTCTGCGTCGTGGCCCCGGCGGAACGCGAACGCAGGCTGGTTGCCTGGGAAAAAGCCCCGGACGCCCGGGCCGCTCATCCGCGCGAAGAGCATCTGTTGCCGCTCATGGTCATTGCCGGAGCCGCGAAAAAAGACATGGCCCGACAGGCCTTTGCCTGCCGGGCCATGGGTGCACCCCTGGCGGCCTATTGTTTCGGCCAGAGCAGGTGAACTTTGACGCTTCAGTTTAGTGCGCATCCGCCCAGGTGGGGCCGCTGCCCGTATCGGCGGGCAGCGGCACGGACAAGCCTTCACCGCCGGGCTTGACCGAAGACATGAGTTCGGCCAGGCGCGCGGCAACGGCTTGGGCGGTTTCAGGCGGTGCCTCCAGCAGCAGTTCGTCGTGAATCTGCAGCAACAGTGCGGCCTGCAGCCGCTGCAGTTCGGGGTCGTTTTCCACCAAAGGCATGGCCAGCTTGATTATGTCGGCCGCGCTGCCCTGGATGCGGGAATTCACGGCCTGCCTGCGGGCCTGCGAGCGCAGCTGGTTGTTCTGGGAGCGGATGTCCGGGATGGGCCGGCGCCTGCCGGTCATGGTGGAGACAAAGCCGTGGTCTTCGGCCTCCTTTTCCACGGCGGCGTAAAACTCCTTAAGTCGGGGCAGGCGCTCGAAATAGCGCTCGATAAAGGCCTTGGCCTCGTTCTGGGAAATGCCCAGATCTTTGCCCAGCTTCTGGGCGCCCATGCCGTAAATCAGGCCGAAGTTGACGGTCTTGGCATTGCGGCGTTGCTCCGGGGTGACGGCTTCGGGCGCGACTTCGTAAAGCAGCCCGGCGGTGCGGCGGTGGATGTCCTCGCCCCGGTGAAAGGCCTCCAGCAGGGTGGGTTCCTGCGAGAGGTGGGCCAGCACCCGCAACTCGATCTGGGAATAGTCGGCGCAAACCAGCACCTTGCCCGGCGCGGCCGTGAACAGCCGGCGCATGCGCACGCCCAGGGGGCCGCGCACCGGGATGTTCTGCAGGTTGGGGTTGCTGGAGGAAAGCCGGCCCGTGGCCGTGCCGGTCTGGTTGAAGGTGGTGTGCAGGCGGTTGCAGGTGTCCATCAGGCGCGGCATGGGCTCCAGGTAGGTGGAGCGCAGCTTTTCCAGCTTGCGATATTCCAGCAGCGGCTCGATGATCGGGTGCTTGCCTTCGAGTCGGTCCAGGGCCTCCTGCGAGGTGGAGGCAGCCCCGCCTTTGGTTTTGCCCGCCTTGGGCAGGTCGAGGCGATTAAAGAGCACATCGGCCAGTTGCTGCCCGGAGCGGATATTGAAGACCACCCCGGCCAGGCTGTGGATCTTTTCGGTCAGTGCATCCAGGCTGTGTCTGACCTCATCCAGAAAGGCGGCGAAAGAGGCCGAATCAATGGTGATGCCGCGCTCTTCCATGACGTCGAGCACCGGCACCAGGGGCATTTCCAGGCCGTGAAAAACATCATGCAGGACCGCTCCGGCCAGTTGATCCTGCAAATAGGCGTGCAGGACCAGGGCGGCCCGTCCTGGATGCGTCTCGACGTCCACCGGCTCGCCAAGGCGGTCGGCCAGACGCAAAAGCGGTTGCGGCCAGGTGTAGCTGCGCTCCTCGGGGCTCAGAAGCCAAAAGGCTAAAGAGAGATCAAACCAGAGCCCAATGGGCAGATCGCGTAAAGAAGGATGCTTTTTGCGCAGATCTTTCAGATCCGGAGTAGTCAGGGCGGAGGTGCCGGCGGCGGCAAGCCAGGAGAGCAGGGGGGCTTCCGGCCCCTGGTACAGGCGCTCCCAATCGTCCGAGGCCAGCAACAGGCCTTGGGGCAGAGGGAGCAGGGCCAGGGTCTTGCCCGGAACAGGCAGTTCCCTGATGCCGGCTGCGATTTCAAAACGGGCGGCCTCGGTGGGGGCCTGTAGCAGGCTGCCCTGCGGGCCGGTCGAGAGCGACATTGCAGCACCCGTTCCCGGGGCTTTGCCGGGAGTTCCGGCCGGTTTTGCCGGTGCCTTGGCTTCCACCCCGGGCTCCGGCACGGCGGCGGCCGGAATCTGGGCCACCGCCGTGGGCGCGAAACCGCCGGCCCGGCGCATGGATTCCACTTCCCGAATCAGGGAGCGCAGCTCAAACTCTTCGAAAAAGCGGATCAGGACGTCAAAGTTCGGGGTCTCGGTGGTCAGCTCGGCCAGGGTATGGCTGCAGGCATCCAGGCTCAGGGTGGTCAGTTTACGATAGAGCAGGGCCTCGTCGCGTCGACCTTCAAGCTTGGCCCGAACCTTGGGCGGCACGGCCGGCAGGCGATCAAAAAGTTCTTCCAGGCCTGAAAATTCGCGCATCAACTCCGTGGCGGTTTTCGGGCCCACCTGAGGAATGCCGGGAATGTTGTCGGCGGAATCACCCACCAGGGCCTGGTAGTCCGGCCAGATGGTCGGGGCAAAACCGTTTTCGGCCGTGAAGTCTTCCATAGTGGTCAGGCGTTCATCTTTGGCCGCCGGGTCCCACATGACCACCTGGGGGTGCAGGCATTGGCGCAGGTCCTTATCGGCGCCGAGAATGACCACCCGGCGCCCCTCGCGGTGGCTGTGGGCCAGAGAGGCGATGCAGTCGTCGGCCTCCACCCCGGTGGAAACCAGCAGGGGAAGGCCGAGCAGAGGGATGAGCCGGGTGACCGGTTCAAGCTGCTTGACCAGGTCTTCGGGGGTGGCGCTGCGGTTGGCCTTATAGGCAGGAAAAAGGGTATGCCGGAAATTGGGGCCTTTGCCGTCGAGCAGAAAGACGAAGTGCCGGGGCCGTTCTTCGCGGATCAGCTTCAGGAGCAGGCGGGCGGTGATATACAGGGCATTGGTGGGAAAACCGTCGGAGCGGGCCATGTTGCGGAAGGCGTAAAACCCCCGGAAAACAAAGGCGGTGCCGTCCATCAAATAGAGGGGGGGTGCCCCCCCCCCGATTTTTTGCGCGAGAGACATCGGGATCAATTCCCCTTGGTTGTTGTGATGGCTGCGATCATGGAAAGAAGGGCGTTTTTGCTGAAGGGTTTGGCCAGGAATTCCGTGCACCCGGCAGCCATGCATTCGCGTCTGGCCTCGGGCAGGGTATAGCCGGTGACGGCCACGATGGGTGTGGGCGTTCTGCCGGCGTCGGCCTCCATGGCCCGGATGATCCGGGTTGCCTGATAGCCGTCCATCAGGGGCATTTCCAGGTCCATAAAAATGATGTCGAAGCGGCGTGAACCTGCGGCCTCCACCCCTTCACGGCCGTTATAGGCTTCGGAGATGCGGTGCCGGGTGTTTTTGAGATAGAGGGAAAAGAGCATGCGGGTGTTGGGGCTGTCATCCACCAGGAGAATGTCCAGGCCGGGGCTTTCGGGCAGATCCGTCTCGGCCTCGGCCATTTCGACCGTCTCTTCGGGTGCGACCAGCAGAGAAAAGGCTTCGGAGCCGGAATCTTCGTGGAAGGCTTCTTCTTCCGCTTCCACGGCGGCAAGTTGCACTTCTTCCGGGGCAATTGCAGGCTCTTCCGTCGGCCCGGCCGAGGGTTCGGTTGTTGCCGGCGCGTCCCTGGTTTCCAACTGTACAACATACTGCACGGCCCGGGCATTGCGGGAGAGGGCCGTACCCAGAGGCCTGCCCTGCATGCGCTCGACCAGATAGGCGATCACCGCCCATTCGTCACGGCCCTCCAGGGGGCTCATGGCCGGAGCGGTCATGGCCTTGTCTGCCACCCGCAGGTCGGCTTCGGAGGCTTCGGCCGTCTGCTCCTCGGGCAGGTCCATATTCGGCACCCAGGAGGCGGAAAAGATCAGGCGCATGGTCCCGGGCGCGGGTTCGGTATAAGGGTCGCGGGTCAGCCCCAGAATGGCGCTGCCGCCGCGTATCGACGCGGTGATCATGAACAGGCCGCGCAGCAGGGTGTGCCCCAGCAGAGCTTCGGAGCCGGAAACTTTCTGCCTGATGTCCGGGGCCACATCCAGAATCAGATCGATGTCTTTGCCTGCCATGGCGGGCAAGGCCTGATGATAGACCTTGTCCATGAGCCGGTAGAGATCGATGGGCACCATGACCGGGCTGACGTCCTGGGCTTCGGCCATGGCGATGCGGTAGATGTCGTCAAAAACGCCCTGCAGCGAATTGATGCTCCGGCGCCGTTCGTGGCCGGGTTGCAGCGGCTCGGGTCCGGCGGGTTGGGCCCCTTCGCGCCGCAGGCGGGGGGCGAAGTAGGCCTGGGTCTGCAGGCAGGTGGAGGCCAGCAGCAGGGCCAGGGCGTCGTGGCGTTCGACGGCCAGATCGCGCTCCTGGCGGGCTTTTTCCAGCAGCAATTCCGGCTCGCGGTCAATCAGAAAACCTTCCAGGGGCTCGTTTTCACCGCCGGTGCCGGGCAGGGCGGTCAGCCGGAAAGGCCGCGACTTGCCGTCGTGCAGGCGTAAAATCACCGACTGGTGGCGGCCCGGGTCTTCGCGCAGACCGGCCAGAACGCGTCCGGCCTCATCCGGCACAGTGAACAGATCGGCCATGGTCGCACGCTCGGCCAGCAGTTGCAGGGATGAGTCATAGCCGAGCATCAGAGCAAAAGGCAGGTTGACGCGCAGGAGCCGTCCCCTGGGGTCGCATTGATAGATGCCGTTGACGGCGCTGTCGTAGTAACGGTTCAAAACCGAGCGGTCTTGAGCCGAGGGGTCGGGGCATTCCGCTCCCTGGGAACGCCCGACTTCGGTCAGACGCTGCACAACCGAGCGGGCCAGATCTTTGCGGGTGGCCAGGGTGTCGGCCAGCATGCCGAAGGTGGCGCGCAACTCAGGCGGCAGGGTATGCGGCGGCTCCGGCAGGGAGTTGATCTCCGCTTCCATGACGTCCTTGAGGCTTTCGTTGACGGTTTCGGCAAGGGCCTGCTTTTGCGTTGCATGCCACAGGTACAGGGCGGCCAGACCAAGCAGGGCCAGGATGATGGAGGTTGCCGGACCGAAACCGGAAGGCAGGGCCGGGCTCCCGGACGAGGGGGCTGCGAAGAGCAGGGCCACGGGCCTGCAGGAGGCGTCGGCCAGGGCCGTCACGGCCGTGGCGCGGCCTCCGGCCTCCATGATTGCCGATTCTTTGCCGCCGCTGAGCAGGGCGCCCGCCTGTTCCTGGGTTATGGCCATGGCCGGGGTCCGGGCCAGGCCGCCCAGCCGTTCGTCGGGCAGGGGCGCCAGGGGAAGAATGCCGAGCGTGGCGTCGGCCGCCGTTTCCAGTCGGGACACGGCAGCGGCGTTCAGGGGCAGGGTGGCCAGCAAGAGGTCGCCGTTCTTGCCGAAGCCCAGGCCGGCATACAGGCCGGGGCCGGTATCAAGCCCGGTAATGCCCGTGAAAGGAATGAAGCCCGCCTCGTCGTCGGTCGCTGGCGGCTCAGCCGGGGGATGCGCCGCCGGGCCGGTGAAAGTCTTGGGCTCCAGACGCTTGTTGTAAACCGTGAATTGCAGATCCGGCCGATTGGCGACCGCGCTCTTGAGAACCGCGTCGATGTGCCCGGGGTCGATTCCGGCGATCAGGCTGGCGACCTGCTCCACTCGAAGGGCCAACCCCTGGCGCAGAATCTGCAGTTGTCCGGAGGTTCTGTCCAGAGTTGCGCGGATGCGTTCGACGACCAGGGTGTGCCGATCCATCCCGTCCAGCAGCGGCAGGGCCACGGCTACCAGGAGCAACAGTACCCCGCAAAACAACAGGGCTGCGCGCATGGCGCCGTGAAAACCGGTTGATCGGGAAGGAACGTCGGAAAATTTGTCCATAGGCTGTTGCTCCCGGCGACGCGCATCAAGGGGTGGTGGGTTCGGCCGAAATGCGGCCGTAGGGAGATTGCCCATTGCGCCTTGTGCCCATAATATCCTAAATAAGCGGCAGAAGCAACGTGGCCGGCCGGGAAAGGGCGGGGCAACGACTTTTTGTCCGGCACGGCCGGGTCTTTTTTGCGCATGAACTTACCCGTTGCCAAGGCGCACAGGAGAAAATATGTCTCGATTCCGTTCCGACAAAGTCCGTCTGAGCGATCTTCTGGAGCGCCCGGACTGGCGCGAGTGCCTCGAGCGCGAGGCCGACGGAGGCATGGCCCCGGTAGGTCCGCTTCTGGCCCTGCTGGCCCGACCGGAAAAGCGGGAAAAGGCCGCTCTGGGCCTGGGCTCGGTCGTTGCCGCCCTGGCCGAAAAAGATCCTGAGGCGGCCCGGGTGGTCATGCGCCGGCTGATGTGGAGTTTGAACGAGGAGTCCGGCAACCTCGGCTGGGGCGTGCCCGAGGCCATGGGCTGCATTCTGGCCCGGAGTCCGCTGCTGGCAGGGGAATATGTTCGGGTGTTCTTTTCCTATGTGCATGACACCGGCAGGGGGGAAGACAACTATTTGGACTATGCGCCGTTACGGGCCGGAGTTTTCTGGGGCGCGGCCCGGCTGGCCGAGGCCCGGCCGGACCTGATGGCCCCTTACCGGTCCATTCTGCTGGAAGGAACACGGGACGAACACGCCGAGGTTCGGCAAGCGGCGGGCCTCGCCCTGGCCGCTCTGGAAGCGCGTCATTCGGGCGCGCCGTCCGCCGACGGGCCGTGACGGCGCTCACGGGACATCAGCTGTCCCGGCGGCTGAAGAACTCCGTGAGCAGATCCGCATCGGCCGGGTCGGACTGGACGCCAAGTTCGGCATCGCCTCCCCAAACGACGAAACGGCCCTCGCGCAGGGCGGTATAGCCGGCTGAAAGCACGCCGCTATAGGGGAGCTGTTCCCGCATGTCCACATGGGCCACTTTGTCCGGAAACAGAAACGGCACGGGCATTCCGGCAAAATCGCGGCAGATCAGATATTTCATCGGTGTTCTCCGGCTGTGGGCTGTCTGCCGTTTGTCTAGCACAACGTCGTTCGGGCCGCAAATACCGGAGTTGGGGGAAAGTCGGAGTCCGAGATTTACAGTCGGAATCATGGGAGGGCCCCGTGGCACCACAGTGATGTTTTGCCTACGCGGAGCGAGCGTATTCGAATATACCCTTACCGCAGCATCACTGCAAATATGTTACGGATTTACCATGCCTGCGTTTGTTCAGTCAAATTTTTGCACGTATACCATGATCATATCATAGGTAATGAAACGCTTCGATATTGGATGCTTCACTTTTTCTCAAATGTGGGATAAAGGGCTGTTAAGGAAATTGACAATGCAGTGTGGCCGTACTTGCTGCGGCGGGTTTGCCCTGCTTGTCGTCTACCGATAAAGGAGTGAAGCATGGAAAATTATTTGAAAGAAGCTCTCGAAATCGTCAGGGCTCAAGCCGGTGTCCGCACGATGACCGAAGAGGAAATTACCGAGATGGTCAGAAAGCTCGCCGAAAGCATCCGCAGCCTGGATGAGGCGGGCACTTCGGCGGCGGCGGACGAAGCTGAGGCGATTGATCCCAAGAAGTCCATTAAAGAAAAAACCATCACCTGCGTGATGTGCGGCAAGTCGTTCAAGTTGCTGACCAAGAAACACCTTGCCTCTCACGGACTGACTGTTGAAGAGTACCGTGAACGTTGCGGCTTCAAAAAGGGTACGCCGCTGGTCTGCAAGTCTCTGCAGCGGGAGCGCCGCAAAAAGATGAAGGATATGCGTCTTTGGGAGCGCCGTTCCTAGCGACTGTTCTGTAGTTTTCCACAGACGACGACCCCGGAAGCGTACAGATCTTCCGGGGTTGTTTTTACAGCCGGTGCCGAATGTGGAACCAAGGGAGGCGGCATGATCATGCTTATGACGGCAACAGACCCCCGGGACCGGACGAAAATTCGTCCGGCGACCTCTGCCGACTGCCGGGCGGTGGAGGGCATCGCCCTGGCGGCGTACGCCCGGTATCTTCCGCGCATGGAGCGTGCGCCCGGCCCGATGCTCGAAGATTACGCGACCCGGGTCGCCGACGGCTCCCTGCATGTCCTGGAAACGGATCGGGGCGTCACGGGCTTTGTCGTCCTTGTGCCGCAAGAAGAGGCGATGCTTTTGGACAATATTGCCGTTGATCCGGCAGAGCAGGGGCGCGGGCTTGGCCGCAAGCTCATGGAATTTGTGGAAAGCGCGGCCCGGGCTGCGGGCTTGGCGGAATTACGGCTGTATACCAATGAGGTAATGGTTGAAAGCCTGGCGCTTTACGCTCGTCTCGGGTTTGTTGAAACCCGCCGGGCCCTGGAAAAGGGCTACCAGCGGGTTTTTATGGTCAAGAAATTGTAAGGGCTCAGTTATAGAATTTGATTCAGAAACGTCTGCGTCCGTTCATGTTTCGGGTTGTGGAAGACCTCGTCGGGAGTGCCGGTTTCCACCACCGCGCCGTTGTCCATGAAGACCACCCGGTCGGCCACTTCGCGGGCAAAGCCCATTTCATGGGTCACCACCACCATGGTCATGCCTTCGCGGGCCAGTTGCTTCATAACGTCCAACACCTCGCCGACCATTTCCGGGTCCAGGGCCGAGGTGGGCTCATCAAAAAGCATGACCTTCGGGTCCATGGCCAGGGAGCGGGCAATGGCCACGCGTTGCTGCTGGCCACCCGAGAGCTGGTCCGGGTAAACGGCGTGCTTTTCGGCAATGCCGACCTTTTCCAGCAGACGCATGCCTCTGGCCTCGGCCTCGGCCTTGGGCCGTTTGCGTACGGTGCACTGGGCCAGGGTGAGGTTTTCCAATACCGTGAGATGGGGAAAGAGGTTGAAGGACTGGAAGACCATGCCCACTTCGGCGCGCACAATATTGATGTCGCAGCGCGGGTTGAGGATGTCGGTGCCTTCAATGGCAATGCTGCCGGAATCGGCATATTCCAGGCGGTTCAGGCAGCGCAGGAAAGTGGATTTTCCCGAGCCCGAGGGCCCGATGATCACCACCACCTCGCCCCGGTCCACCCGCAGGCTGACTTCGCTCAATGCCTTGAGCGGGTGGGGGACGTAAAAGGTCTTGCATACATTCTTGGCGTCAATCATCTGCGTACAGCCCTTCTTTCAAGATACTGCACGCACAGGGACAGAGCAAAGGTCAGCACCAGGTAGAGAACGGCGCAGGTGAACCAGAGCTCCAGCGATTGCAGGGAGGAGGTGACGGCCTCGCGGGTGGCCTTGGTCAGTTCGCGCACGGCCATGACTCCAAGGAGGGACGAATCTTTGATCAGGCTGATGAACTGCCCGGCCAGGGGCGGTAAAATGCGCCGGAAGGCCTGGGGAAGAATGATCTTTCGCATGGCCTGGGCGTGGGTCATGCCCAGCGACCGGGCCGCTTCCATCTGCCCTCGGCTGACCGACTGAATGCCCGCCCGGACGATTTCGGCCACGTAGGCGCCGGCAAAGATGGCCAGGGCAAGAACCCCGTACCACAGAGGCGGCACCGGCGACAGGCTGATGTCGCCGAGGTGGATGCCCAGGGAACCGAGCCAGGCCAGGGAAGGTGAACCGGCCAGGCCGTGCAGCCAGACCTCCAGCTTGGAGAGCAGGCCGTCGATGAGATAGCCGGCCACGAAGTACCAGAGAAAAATTTGCACCAGCAGGGGCGAGCCGCGGATGATCTCAATGTAGGTGATCGCTCCCCAGCGCAGGGCCGGGTTGCGCGAAATGCGGCACAGGCCGGCGCCCAGACCGAGGACGATGCCCACAATGATGGCCAAGGCGCTGACTTCCACGGTGATGAGCAGGCCTTCCAGCAGAATGCCGGGTTTGCTGTAAGTGTGTCGGGCCACCACGTCGCCGTGGTAGACGTCCTGGCCCGGATCTACCAGCAGGCGGGAACCCGCCGGCAGGTGTATCTGCTCGGTCGCGCCGCCGTCGGTGGGCGTGAGCACCATGAGGATATCGTCCTTGCCTTGGACGATGCCGGTAATCGTGCCGTCCGCATCGGCGCGGGTCTCCTGTTCGCCGGTGGCCCAGAAAAACTGGGGCACGCGGTTCCAACGCCACGTATACTCCAGGCTGTTGGCCGCGTATACCATCCCGCCAATCACCGCCGTCAGGACGATGCAGAAGAGCAGCCGGTAAAACAGGTAGTAGCCGGCCGAGCGGGGACGATCAAGATTGGGGCTGCGCATTCTCTATCCTTGGAAGAAGCGGAGAGGAGAAAGCCGGGCCGGCGCATGGCCGGCCCGGAGAAGACTTACTTTTGGGTCTTGGCAAACCAGTCGGTGGACTTGATCCACTTGTCGTAGATGCGGTCGTAGCGGCCGTCGGCCTTAACCTGGCGCAGGAAGTTGTTGATGAAGTTCATGAAGTCCGGGTCGCCCTGGCGGATGCCGATGCCCAGCGGCTCGTAGGTGAAGGGCTTGTCCAGGTGCACCACCTTGCCCACGCCCTGCTCGGCATAGAAGACCACGTTGAAGGGCATGTCGTAGACCCAGGCGTCGGCGCGATCGTTGACCACTTCCATGGCGCCGTCGGCCTCTTTTTCAAAGGTCTTGAACTTGGCCTTGGGCAGGTAGCGCTTGACCGCTTCCTCGCCCGTGGTGCCCTGGCGGGAAACCACGCTGTACTTCGGGTCGTTGAGCTGCTCCCAGGAGGTAATCTTGCCTTCCAGCTTCTTGTTCAGCAGGATGGACTGGCCGACCACGATATAGGGATCGGAGAAGCCGATCTTTAAGTTGCGTTCCTGAGTAATGGTCATGGCGCTCATGATCACGTCGATTTTACCGGTCAGCAGGGCCGGAATCATCCCGTCGAAATCCACGTTCACCGGCACGAATTTCACGCCCATGGCCTTGGCCAGTTCGCGGGCCATGTCGATGTCGAAGCCGATGTAGTTGCCGCTTTTGTCGGTCATTTCAAAGGGCATGTAGCCGGCGTCAAAACCCACACGCAACTCGCCCCGGGCAAGGATTTCGTTGATGGTGGACTTTTTGGCCAGATCGATGTCCGAGGCCTGGGCGGCGCCGACCCAGAGCACGAGACAAAGCAGGGACAGAACCAATTTTTTCATACGGGTCTCCTTTAGGCGGTTCCTGGGAATTCATCCGGGCCGGCGGCTCGGACTGGTATCGTGACCCCAGCGGGCGCGGTGCGCTCCAGGCTCGAGCGGGTCAATACTTTCCTTCGGTCAACACTTCTTTAATAACCATTTCTATGCGGCAGACATCGCATTTGGGCATGGGCTCCTCGGGCAGGCAGATGATTTTGCGGCTGTCGCAGATGGGGCAGGCCACTTCGATAAATTCTCTGTCATAGCGGTCGGAGAAGGGAAATTTTTTAGGCAGGGGGGAATTGTCGCTCATATGAACCTTTACAAAAAATTATTGGTCGCCGAGCCCGGTGAGCACAACCATCAGGCCGTATGATTTGTCTTGCGGCTCTATGCTCATTCGGCCGATCAGCTGATAGCACTGGTCTGTGTAGGTCAAGCGCAGTTCCGATGCTTGGTTGTCGGGGTTGGTCACGTCATAGCTGTATGAGGCGCCAAGGTTGAAGGCCTTGCTCACGTCCAGGCCGCCGCTCAACGTTACGTAATTGAATTTCTGATCGCGGGTGCGGGTGTATTCGTCGAGCGTGGCCCGATAGTCGTAGCCGAAAAAGCCTTTGAAGTGTCGATAGGGCGCCTGGAAGGTGATGCCGCTCCGATGCGAGGTGATCTCGTCGAGATACGGCGACCAGTAGTTGCGGGTGGTCAGTCCGAGGTAATCGGTCAGGTAGATGTCGAGGTCGGCGAAAATGTCGCCAAAGGGGCGGCGGGGGTAGGTGTCGGTCTCATCGGTGCGCACGGCTTCGCGAAAGTCATAGCTTTGCCCCAGGCGCAGGCGGGTCAGGTCTATATAATCGGTTTCCAGACGGGGCTGGTCCTTGCCGTCTTTATCTTTGCCCATGACCACTTTTTCGCGTTTGACCGTGAGCACGTTGGTCAGGGAATAAACCAACTCCGAACGCGGCAGCAGCCGGTCGTCCGAGTCGTAGTAAGGATTGTCGTCCTGATCTTCCGAGGGGCGATAGAAATATTCCACCCGGGGCTGGATGGAATGGCGCAGGGCCACCTTACGGCTTTGCCCCACGTTTTCGGCGGTCACGGCCAGGGGGTTGGACGCAAGGTCGAAGACCCGGGCGAATTCGGTAAAGCCCGCGATGTCGTATTCGAACAGGGAGCGGCTTTCATTTTTTTCTTTGGGTCCGCTTTGCTCGTTGTCAAAGCCGGCGCCGGCCTCGGGGGCGGAGGAGGCGCTGCGCGATGGGTTGTCCGTATTGTAGAGAGTCTGGCGCAGCCCGGCATTGGTGATGATTGTGCCCAGGCGGGAAACCAGGGGCAGGGTCAGGCGCGGGTTGATTTCATAGCGGGCGCCGCTCGTGCCGTTGCGACGGTAGTAGTAGCCCGCCTGGCCCCGGGCGGCGAATTCCAGGGGGACGGCAGGCAGAATGCGTCCCTGGTGCCAGAAGGCGTCAAGCTGGGGCAGGCGTTGCACGGTGGGATCTTCGCTGCTCGGCGTGTTGCCGTGCCCGACGCCGGGGTTTTGGGTATACTGGGCCGAAAGGGCCAGACCGGCGCGTTCCCAGTCGCGGGTGATCAAGATGCCGCTGACCCGGTCACGGTTTTTCTCCTGCAGATCCCGATGGAACAAATCGAACAGGCTGTCGCGCGTGCGGGTGAAGCCGCCGAAATCGTCGGTGAAGTCCGAGAGGTAGTCCTGGTCGGAGATCAGGTCGAGGTCGGCCCTGATCCGCCAGTTGGGGTCGGGCAGCACCGAATCGAACATGCCGCGCAGCCACCAGCGATCGGAGTTGGTGCGCACCAGGTTGTCGTCGGTGAAGTTCCCCGAGTTCACATCGGTATTGGTCTGATTGTCTTTGAGCCAGTCAAAACGCAGCCATGCCATGGTTTCGGCGTTGGGTTTCGCCCGGTACTGGATGCCGCTCATCCAGCCGCGTTTGTCCATGAACTGCTCGTTCACGGTCAGGTCGCTGCTTTCGTTGATGGCCCAAAAGAAGGGCAGATTGAAGGTTGCCCCTTTGCTGGAGCTGACGCCGTAGTCGGGCGTGAGAAACCCCGTCTGCCGGCGGGTTTTGGTGGGCATGATGAAATAGGGGGTGTAAGCCACGGGCGTGTCGTCGACCTGGAAGGCCGAGCCGGTCAGGCGGGCATAGCCGTCTATTTCCACCACGGCCTCATTGGCGGTGATCGACCAAGCGGGCTTGTCGCCGTCGCAGGTGGTCACTTTGGCGTTTTTGAAGGTGTAGACATCGCCCCAATGCTTGTTGATGCGCTCGCCGGCAAGATAGGTGTGCGGGCCTTCCATGAAGATCCGGCCGTTTTTCAGCCAACCCACCCGGCTGCGCAGGTCGAATTCGGCTTCTTCGGCCTGCATGTCGTCTTTGCCGAAACGCACCTGCACATGGCCCTTCAGGTAGACCCACTTGGTGCTCATGTAGTAGCGGGCATAATCGGCCTTGAGATACTCCCCGCCCCGACGCAGATGGACGTTGCCCTTGGCCTCAAGCACCTCTTCGTTTTCCAGGCTGGTCAGCGAGTCTGCGGTAAGATCCCACTTGACCATCCGCTCATCTTCCGTCTGCATGACCAGGGGGCTTTGGGCGGCCTTTGCCGGGTGGGTGGTAAAACAGAGAAGCGCCAGAGCGGTCAGGGCGTGCAGGAGGAAAGGGCGGATTCCGCGCGTCATGAGGGCTTTGTCTCGTGGGGCTAAAGGTGGGTGAAAGTCGAATTACGGCACCCTATCACAGTTTTTCCTAAAGGGAAAGAATGTTGCTTGTGCTTGGCTAGCCGAGAGGGTATGAATTCCGAGCTTTCAAGGTATTTCAGAGCCGACACATCCATGCAAAAGGAGCAAACAATGTCCTTGTCCATGCATATCCCCACAGTTTCCGTTTCTCTTGCAACCATCAGCGACAACTACCGACTGCTGCGCTCCAAAGCCGAAGGCGACGGCGGCAAACTTTCCGCCACAGCCGGCAACGAGGCCCTGCCTTCGGTGATGCCGGTGATTAAATCCGATGCTTATGGCCACGACCAGATCCAGGTCGGCCGTACTCTGGTGCGCGATGGCGCCCGGCTGCTGGCCACGGGCAGTGTTTCCGAGGGCGCGCTGCTGCGCCGCGGTCTGGCCGGCGAGACGCAGCCGCGCATTCTCTGCCTGCTGGGGACGGTCGTGCCCCAGGATATCGCCCTGGCCGTGGAATACGACCTCATTCCGGTGGTACAGTGTTTCGAGCAACTGGACATGTTCAAGGCCGCGCCGCAACGGCCGCGCCTGATCGCCCTGAAATGCCATACCGGTATGGCCCGCCTCGGCTTCACCGAGCCGGACATGGGCCCCCTGATGGAGCGTCTGGCCGAGATACCCGATGTTGAGCCCGTGGTTCTGCTCACCCACTTTGCCACGGCCGACATGGACGATCGCCAGGATGTGGTGGACGAGCAAGTGGGCCTGTATCTGCGCATGTACAACGTTCTGCGCGGCAAATGGCCGAACCTGGCCGCCTCGCTTTGCAACTCGGCCGGCCTGATGCTGGGCGACAAGATCACCCGCCGGGTGGGCCCGCACATTCGCCGTCCCGGTCTGGCCCTTTACGGGCTCAATCCTTTCTATGGCACATCCATGGCTTCGTTGGGCGACGGCTTGCGCCCGGCCATGGAGGTGACCACGCCGATCATGACGCTGCGCGTGCTTGAGCAGGGCAAGACCATCGGTTACGGCCAGACCTTTACCGCGCCGCGCGACCTGCGCGTGGCCATCATCGCCGCCGGCTATGCCGACGGTTTCAGCCGGGGTTTTTCCAACAAGGGTGTGGTCTGCATCAACGGCCGGCGGGCCCCGGTCATCGGCCGGGTATCCATGCAGATGACCGCTGTGGACGTTTCGGGCATTCCGGACCTCTGCGTCGGCGGCGCGGCCTACCTGATCGGTGGACAGGGCGAAGGCCGGGTCACGGCCGATGATCTGGCCGCGCTCTGGGGCACCATTTCTTACGAGGTCATGTGTCTGCTCGGCAACAATACCCGCGTTTTCGACAACGTGCGCTGATGGGAGCCGACGTGGCCGTCGTATCCGTCGTCGGCTTCAAAAAGTCCGGCAAGACCACTCTTGCCGGACTTCTTGCCGAAGCCATGGAGGGCCTCGGGCTGCGCGTCGGCGTGGTCAAATTCAGCGGGCATGCCCTGGACCTGCCCGGTACGGACACGGCCACGCTGCTGCGCCCCGACCGGCCGGTTGCCGGCCTGACCGCAGAAGGTACGGCCTTTTTTCATGCCCGAAGCCTGCCGTTTCCTGAAGTGGCCCGATGTCTTGATGTGGATGTTGTGCTGGTGGAGGGCGGCAAGACCCGTGTTTCCGCTCCGCGCATTCTCTGTCTGCGCGAGGCCGAAGAAGCGCCGACTCTGGCGGGCGGCAACCCGGTTTTGGCCTGTGTGGGAGCCGTTCCTCCGGCAGATTTCTCCTATGTGCCGCATTTTCCCGAAATTTCTCCCGACGCCGCCAAAGCTCTGGCCGCCATCGTGCAACAACATCTGGGCGCCTCCGCGAAGAATTCGGCAGCGCCGAGTTGCTCTGTCTGCCCGGAACACCTGAACCGTCGCCCCTGTCGGGAAAGTTGCCCGAAAAAACACGGCCGCGTGGCCCTCTGCCTGGCCGGTCGCCCGGTGAACTGCAATGCCTTTGTCGAACGGATCATTGAAGGCACCGTGCGCGGCCTGCTTGCGCAACTCGGCGGCTGTGACGGGGCGGGGGAAATCGTCTTGACTCTGAAAGACCAAGAGGAGCGCCGGGGACAATGAGCCCCCGGTAGCGGGCGGAGTCGACCGACACCGCCCTGAAGTTATTCTGTTTTCCTGTTCCAGGGCATCATGGCCAGGAAACGGGCCAGGCCACAAAAGCCGGTGACTCCCGCAAAGACCAGCCCGGCGCCGATCAGGCCGGCCAAAGCGTAAAAGCCGGGGGCAACCGCCCAGCCCAGCAGCACAAAGAGCAGCACCAGCCCGCCCGCGCCGATGCGCACTTGACGTTCCAAGGACAAAGGAACGTCATTGCGTTCCGCGGGCAGCCCGGCGTCCACCCAGGCCTGCAGGCCGCCGGCAAGAATATGGGCCTCCGTGTGGCCCCTGGCGGCCTGTTGGGCTTCGGCCGCTTTGGTTCGATTGCCGGAGCGGCAGAAGTAGACCACCGGTTGTTCCGGGTCGGCGTCGGCCGGCAGTCGGCCTAAGACCGACAGCGGCTGCAGTCGGGCGCCGGGCAGACGCAGGCCGCGGTATTCCTCGGTTTCCCGAATATCGACGGCAACAAGAGAATTTTCGGCCAGCCGTCGGGCGGCTTCTTGCGGCGCAATCAAGGGCAGGCTCATGACGTACCTCCATAAGTTGGCCCGGAGCATCTGTCATCAAAATAAGAATGTCCCCGTATGGGGGCAATGAAGAAAAAATCTAGAGCATTTCACACTTGAAATGCTCGCAAGGATTTGTCGGCAAATCCTTGCTGCAAAATAGGCGTAGGCGGGCTTTGCCCGCCGTTAAGCGACTATTTGAAGCGTAAACTGCTCTAAGAAGATTTAAGGCAGGCGTGGCGGGGGAAAAGTTTTTTTCCTTCTTCCCCCGCGGAGTCTTCGCTATTTTCGCTGCGTGCCGTTATTTTTCCAGGCACTTGGCGATCAGCGCCTGGCCGAGGCCGCGGCCCATTTCATAGCAGGCTTTGATCGCGTCGTGCTTGGGCACGAATTTGTTTTTAACCGGCTCGACAGGCATATCCATGCCCATGCCGGCCAGCCAATCGGCGATGATCTTCACGCATTCCCCGGACCAGCCGAAGGAGCCAAAGGCGCCGCCGATGCGGTTTTGCGGCCGCAGACCTTTCATGTAGGTGAGCATTTTAGCCACTTCGGGCAGAATGCCGTTGTTGTGCGTGGGCGACCCCACAACCACCAAGCCGCAACGGGCCAGTTCGGTCATAACGGTGCTGTGGTGGTTGTGTTTGAGATCCATGATTCGGTAGGGCACGCCGACGGAAGACAGGCCTTCGGCCACGGAGTAGGCCATTTTTTCGGTGCTGTGCCACATGGTATCGTAGACGATTACTGCGCGTTTGTTGGGCTTTTGCAGGGCAAAACGCTCGTAGGTGTTGAGGACGTAAGCCACTTCTTCGCGGTTGCGGAAGATCAGGCCGTGATCCGGGGCGATCATCTCGATTTCAAGCTTCTTCTCTTTGACCTGGCCGAGGACGTTCAGCACCTGCGGGGAATAGGGCAGAACGATGTTGTGGTAATACTCGGTTATGGCGTGTTCCATGGCGGCACGGTCGATTTCGTCGCTGAAGCGTTCGGAGGAGGCGATGTTCTGGCCGAAGGCGTCGTTGCTGATCAGCAGCTTGTCTTCGGGAATATACGAGCACATGCTGTCGGGCCAGTGAAGCATCCGGGTTTCCATGAAGTGGATGCTGCGCTTACCGATGGAGATGGAGTCGCCGGTTTTGACCACCTGAACAGGCCAGCCGGTGGTGTCGAAATGGGCCTCCATGGCTTTTTGGCCCATGGGAGAGGTAAAAATTTTCTCCGGTCGGCAGGCGGCAATGATTTCAGGCAGGGCGCCGGAGTGATCCAGCTCGACATGGTTGACCACGATGTAGTCGACCTTCTGGGGCTCGACCACATGGGCCAGCCGGCAAAGCATAGTCTGGACGAAAGGGGCCTTGACTGTGTCGAAAAGCACGGTCTTTTCGTCCTTGATCACATAGGCGTTGTAGGTGGTGCCGCGCGGGGAAAGGGAGTAGCCGTGAAAGTCGCGGCTTTCAAAGTCGACGGCGCCCACCCAGAAGACGTCTTTTTTAATTTCCAGAGGTTTCATCAAACATCCTTTGTTGCGGCATCAAGTAGTGCCGCGAGATTGAGCGAAAAGGTCGCGGGAGCAAAAAGGCCCCTCCGGGGAGGGGCCATTGGCGGAACCGTTATGCCGGCCTATTCCGGTTCGAAATCGGCCTTGCCGGCGCCGCAGACCGGACACACCCAGTCATTGGGAATTTTTTCAAAGGGAGTGCCGGGAGCGATACCGCCGTCGGGGTCGCCTTCGGCGGGGTCATAGACATAGCCGCAAACAGTGCAGACATATTTTTTCATTGAGGTCTCCGAGATTAGGCCTTCCAGTGGCCGTGCAGGTTGCAGTACTCGCGGGCGGTGACGTTGGCGGCACCCACACAGAATTCGGCTTCAGGAGCGTCGCCGGGCTTCAGGAAGCGGGTGTAGGAGATACCGTCGGCAACCAGTTCTATCCATTGGATCCAGTGGGCGGCCTCCATGGGATGGGCCACGGCTCCCACTTTCACCTTGTACCCGTTGGCGGTCTTTTCCACCACCGGCACATGCTTTTCTTTGGCGCCGTCGGTGGTGCCTTCTTTCATCAGCTTCATGGGTTCGCCGCAGCAGACCAGGTCGCCCGCTCCACCTTGAAGCACCTCGACAATATTCCCACAGACGGCGCACTTGTAGACTTCGAGCATGTTGGCCATGGATTCCTCCTGGGCTCACATTTAAGGGTTGATATGTGTTTGCATACCTTCCCGTTCCTAACGCGTCAATGATTTCTTAATAATTACTCCTGATAATGATCGGCGTCAACGGAAAAATCAGTTTATTCTTATGTGAGAGCTACAAAGGGACCGTGAAAGGCCAGATCGGTAATCTCGTAAAGAATTTTCCCTCTGGGCGCATCCACGGCGGCTTCGTCGCCCACTTCCTTGCCGAGCAGGGACCGTCCCACGGGAGAAAAGACCGAGATGGCCCCTTTGCCGGCGAATTCCGTTTCATCCGGGCCGACCAGCGTATAGCGGCGTTCTTCCTCAGTGTCGAGATCGAGAAGCTCGACGGTCGCTCCGAAGATGACCTTTTTGCCGGAGAGCGTGGCTGTATTGACCACATTAAATCGAGCCATGCGTGATTCTATATACGTTATTTTTGCTTCCAGCATGCCTTGGCGTTCGCGGGCCGCGTCATAGCCGGCGTTCTCGCTGAGGTCGCCTTCTTCACGCGCTTCCTTGATGGCCTGAATGACGCCCGGACGTTCGCTTTTCAGGCGTTCCAACTCAATTTTGAGGCGCTCGAAGCCCTCAACGGAAATGGGGATGGATTCCATGTCGTCTACCTCGTTGCAGTATGAAAACGTCCAGAGACAAACGCCTCTGGACGGCCAGGTCGCAATATATGTTCGATCCCGTGTTTGGCAATTTATAGGCCGGAACGGCTGAAAGGTCAAGCCGTGGAGCGGGCGCCTCGCCGTGGCCGCACGGTCTGCGTCGGTCGGCCGGAGCCCTCGGCCGGGGTCATTTTGCCTGGACCGGCCGCAGCCGTCTTGCCCCAGGGGCGCCCGGCCTGCGTCGGTCGGGCGGAGCCGGTTTGCCTGCCGCTGCAGCTGTCAAAAGGGACGCCCCGGCCTTTGGGGGCCGGGGCGAATTTCGCGACGCTGCCGGACGGGCGACTCAGAGCGCGGCTGCAGCCAGCCAGGCCATGGCTTCCCGCAGGTCCAGGGTGCCCTCGTACAGAGCCCGGCCGGTGATGGCCCCTTCAAGCCTGCCGCCGTCGGCCAGGGGCCTGAGGGCTTTAATGTCTTCCATGGTGGAAACGCCGCCGGCCGCGATGACCGGCACGGGACTTTGGGCGCACAGGGCGGTCAGCAACGGCAGGTTCAGGCCGCTGTGCATGCCGTCGCGTTCGATGTCGGTGTGGATGATGAAGGCCGTGCCCTGTTGCTGCAGACGCGGCAGAACCTCGAAGATGGTCCGGCCGGAATCTTCCACCCAGCCCCTGGTACGCAGCCGTTCGCCCACGGTATCAAGCGAGACGCCCACCCGGCCGGGCAGGGCCGAACTGATGGCCGAATATAGAGTGGGGTTTTCCAGGGCCATGGTGCCGATAATCAGCCGGTTCACGCCGGCGTCGATGTAGGCCTTGGCCGTATCCAGGTTGCGGATGCCCCCGCCCATCTGGACGGGAATGGACAGAGCGGCGCATATTTTCGTGATCAACGGCAGGTTGACCGGCTCGCCGGCAAAGGCGCCGTCCAGGTCCACCAGGTGCAGTCGGCGGGCTCCCTGCTTTTGCCAGTGCAGAGCCGCTTCCACCGGATCGTGTGAAAAGACGGTGACCTCGTCGGCCAGGCCCTTTTTCAAACGAACGCAACGGCCGTCCTTGATATCCACGGCGGGAAAGATGATCACAGGCCGAGATCCTTTACCGCCTTGTCCAGGCCTTCCTGGGCCAGATCCTTGGCCATAACCCACTTGCCGCCGCGCTTGACGAACTTGTTTGCTTCCAGAAGGTTGGAGCTCAGGGAAGACTGGGTTTCATCAAAGCGGGAGCGGGAGACAAGCGATTCGTTGCGTACATCGATGACGAAGGTGTCCATGACCACCTTGGCCGGGGTAACCACGCCGTAGTCGCCGCCGTCACGCTCGCGCCATTCGATGAGTTGGGGCACGATCAGCAGGTCCACGCCCATGCAACGGCCGATGGCAGACCAGCGGCGCAAAGCGGCGCGGTTGCCCTCGGTGGCCTGCACGGTCTTCTCGCATTCCAGGGCGGATTTGCTGCCGCCATAGGAGCGCTTGGTTTTCTCGCGCAGGGTCTGGGCCAGCAGGACATCCATCTGGCCGAGAATCTCCTGGTCAATGCGCGGAGTATCTTCGGTCATATAGCCGGCCATGAGATCCGCGGTGCTGTGCGGCTGGGTATAGTAGGCCACGCCGATGGTCAGGTTGCCCACCGGCAGGGGCGGTTGCTTGGGAGTGGTGCAG
The DNA here is from genome assembly GCA_031553235.1 of Desulfovibrio sp. Classification (GTDB taxonomy): domain Bacteria; phylum Desulfobacterota; class Desulfovibrionia; order Desulfovibrionales; family Desulfovibrionaceae; genus Frigididesulfovibrio. Next base: position 83,410 of record JAVBLS010000007.1, on the reverse strand, counting down.
GCGGACAGGGCCGTGAGCAGGACGGCGGCCAGAAGCAGCCGGATCGGTGAAGAATTCATCGGTCTAAACTCCCTTTGGTGCTAAGGATTTCTGTGCCGGATCGGGTCACGGCCGTCCGTACGGCCAAGCCAAGGCCTTTGCAGGCGGATTCCAGCAAATGGTGGCCGTTTTGGCCGTAAAGAAAAGCGATGTGCAGATTGATCCCGGCGGCGGCGGCCAAGGATTTGAAGAACTCGCGCCAGACGTCGCTTTCTTCCCCGGCCATGACCGGAGGCAGCAACTCCGCGCCGCGCCAGACCAGAAAGGGCCGGCCGGAAAAATCGACGCACACCTCGGCCAGGGCCTCGTCCATGGGCACCCGGGCAAACCCGCTGCGGACGATGCCGGCTTTGTCGCCCAAGGCCTTTGCCAGGGCCGTGCCCAGGCAAAGGCCGATGTCTTCCACGGTATGGTGGGCGTCCACTTCGAGATCGCCCTTGCAGCGCAGGGTCAGGTCGAAGCGGGCCCAGTGGGCCAGGAGGGTGAGGAAGTGATCGGCCAGACCGAAGCCGACGGAAATATCCGTTGCTCCCCGGCCGTCCAGGCAGAGCGACAGGGAGATGTCTGTTTCTTTGGTGGTCCTCTTGCAGTCGGCCGATCGTTCCATGCTCCTCCTTAGAGCAGTTTCACTTTGAAAATGCTCTTTACTTACGCCCCCTGCAGCGGCAGGGTGGGGGTGTTGTCTTCTTCCTCGTCCCCTTCGGCTGCCGGGCATTTTTTGCCGAATACCGCGGCGACCACGATGCTCAACTCATACAGAATAAGCAGCGGACCGGCCATGAGCAATTGAGACATCACGTCCGGCGGGGTGAGAAAGGCCGCGAGGATCACGCAGGCCAGAACGGCATAGCGCCGCATCTTACGCATCCATTCGGCCGTGGCCAGGCCGAGTCTGGCCAGGAAAAAGACGAACAGCGGCATCTCAAAGACAACGCCGAAGGCCACAAGAAGCTGCAGCACGAAGCCGAGGCTTTCATCCATGGTCAACAGCGATTTGATGTGTTCGGAGTTGTAGCTCATTAAAAATTTGAAGACGAAAGGGAAGGAGACGAAGTAGCAGAAGGCCGCCCCGGCCACAAAGAAGAAGGCCGAGAAAAAGGCCAGGGGCAGCAGGGCGGTTTTCTCTTCCTTGTGCAGCCCCGGCGCCACAAAGGCCCAGATTTGGTAGAAGATCAACGGCGAGACCGCAAACATCCCGGACACGAAGGCCACCTTCATGTAGGCGAAAAAGGCCTCGGTCGGGTGCTTGAAGTAGAGTTCCTGCCGCGCGGCCGGCATGGCGTTGCGCAACGGCTCCATGAGCAGGTCGAACAGGGGCTCGGCCCAGGCCCAGCAGAGGCAAAAACCCAGAAAGATGAAGATGAAGATGAAGCCCAGACGTTTGCGCAGTTCCCGCAGGTGATCCCGCAGGGTCATGGGACGATCCGGGTCCTCATCGTCGTCATCGTCATCGTAATCGTCCTCAGCATCCTCGTCGGGCTCGTCGGCCACGCCCGAAGCGGCCAGCACCGCGTCGGAGGCCGTGGCCGCGACGGCGACCTCACTCCCGCGCTTGTCCTCGGTAGCCGGGACAGCGGGGGTATCGGAGGCAGCGGGGGTATCGGAGGCAGCGGGGATGACGGAGGCTTCGGGCTCGGCCCTGTCGTTCCCGGGCTTATCCTCTGTGGCGGGGACATCAAGGGTAGCGGGCATCTCTTCGGAGACGTCGGCGGCGAACACTTCCCGGGCGTCATCCCGATCACTTGCCGAAGCGCCTTCTTCGGCGCTCTCGGCGGATTTGTCGCCGGGCGCATCGGCCTTGGGGAGATCGGAGGCCGAAAGGTCGGTATCGCGATCTTCGGCATCCGGTCCGGTTGGGTGGTGATCGTCAGGAGTCTTGTCGCTCATGCCTGCTTCTCCGCGGCGGGAGCGCCGGGCCCGGTCGTTTCGTCGGCGGCCGCAGCTGCCGCTGCAGCGGGTTTGCCCTCCGCGTTTCCGGCGGCGGCTTCGGCTGCCGCTACGGCCTCGGCTTCGGCCCGGCGGGCGGCCTGCTCCTTGCGTTGCTTGGCCCTTTGCTCTTTTTGCCGCTGTCTGTATTCTTCCTGGTTGGCTTCCAGGTTGATGGTACGTTGGAAATCCGTGCTCACCCGACGCACATCGGCCATAACCTTGCCGAAGGTGCGGACAAGCTTGGGCAAGTGTTCCGGCCCGAGAACCAGAACAGCCACCAACATAATGAGGAGAAACTCCGAGGAGCCGATACCGAACATGGGAACCTTTTCTTCACGCCGAATTAAAGGGTGCAGGAGCGGTCCGCGAGGCCGTTATTCCCACTCGATGGTCGCCGGGGGCTTGGAGGAAATATCGTAAACCACCCGGTTGACTCCCTTGACTTCACTGATGATGCGCCCGGCGATGCCCGCAAGGAGATCGGCGGGCAGGCGCGACCAGTCGGCGGTCATGGCATCCACACTGTCCACCACGCGGAGGGCAACAACATTTTCGTAAGTGCGTGCGTCCCCCATAACACCGACGGTCTTCAGGGGCAACAACACCGCAAACCCCTGCCAGACCTTGTGGTACCAGCCGGAAGCGCGCAGCTCTTGCTGCACTATGTGGTCTGCGGCCCGCACCACGGCCAGACGCTCTTCAGTGACGTCGCCGAGAATGCGCACGGCCAGACCGGGACCCGGGAAGGGGTGGCGATGCACCACTTCATCGGGCAGTCCCAGCTCTTTGCCGACGGCGCGGACCTCATCTTTGAACAGTTCACGCAGAGGTTCAATGAGTTTCAGAGCCATTTTTTCCGGCAGGCCGCCGACGTTATGGTGGCTTTTGATGACCACACCCTTGGGCGAGTAGGATTCAATCACGTCCGGGTAGATGGTGCCCTGGCCAAGAAAGGCCACGCCGGGAATGTTTTGGGCTTCGGACTCGAACAGCTCAATGAAGCTGCGGCCGATGATCCGGCGTTTTTCCTCCGGGTCTTCCACCCCGACCAGGCGGTCGAGGAAGAATTTCTGGGCCCGCACGTGGTGCAGGTTCAGGCCGGGCAGATGGCGGTTCAGCATCTCGACCACGGTTTCCGCCTCGTTGTGGCGCATCAGGCCATGGTCCACGAAGATGCAGTGCAGGCGGGGGCCGATGGCCCGGTGCAGCAGAGCGGCCACTACGGTGGAATCAATACCGCCGGAAAGGGCGAGCACCACGTTGTGCTCGCCGACCTTGGCGCGGCTTTCGGCCACGGTGCGTTCCACAAAGGAGCTCATGCTCCAGTCTGGACTGAGCCCGGCGATGTGGAAAAGAAAGTTCTGCAGTACGGCCACGCCGTTCTGGCTGTGGTGCACTTCGGGGTGGAACTGCACGGCGTAAAGCTTGCGGCTTTCATCGGCCATGGCCGCCATGTCCAGGGTGGGCGTGGAGGCCAGGACCGCAAAGCCCGGGGGCGTGGCCGTGACCCGGTCGCCGTGGGACATCCAGACGGTGAACGGTCCACGCTCGATGCCCTTGAAGAGCGGCGACTCGCCCGTGATGGTCAGCTTGGCCGGGCCGTATTCACGGTCCTTCGAGGTGGCCAGTTTGCCGCCCAGAGCGTGGGAAAACAGCTGCATGCCGTAGCAGATGCCCAGCACCGGCACGCTGAGCTTGAGGATTTGCGGGTTCAGGCCGGGCGCGCCCGGCTCCGTCACGCTGTCCGGCCCGCCTGAGAGGATCACCGCGCCGGGAGCGGCAGCGGCGATTTGCTCCGACGTGGCCGTGCAGGGCAGAATTTCGGAATACACCCCGGCCTCGCGCACCCGCCGGGCGATGAGCTGCGTATACTGGGAGCCGAAGTCGACGATCAGTACCTTGGAATACTGCGACATTGGTTATCCTTTATCTACCTGATAGTTGGGGGCTTCTTTGGTGATGATTACATCGTGCACGTGGCTTTCGCGCAGGCCGGCCGGGGAGATTTCCGTCAGCCGGGCTTTGTCGCGCAGGTCGGCGAGAGTGGCCGCGCCCACATAGCCCATGCCGGAGCGCAGGCCGCCCACAAGCTGGTACAGGCTGTCGCCCACAGGGCCCTTGTAGGGCACCCGGCCGACAATACCTTCGGGCACGAGCTTCTTGCTCTTCTCCTGGAAGTAGCGGTCGGAGCTGCCTTCCTTCATGGCGTCGATGGAACCCATGCCGCGGTAGATTTTATAAGTCCGGCCCTGGTAGAGAATGGTTTCGCCCGGGCTTTCCTCGCTGCCGGCCAGCAGGCCGCCGATCATCACGCTGTGCGCGCCCACGGCCAGGGCCTTGACCACGTCGCCGGAATATTTGATGCCGCCGTCGGCAATGACGCAGCGATCCAGTTCTTTGGCCGCGCGCGCCGCTTCCATGACCGCGGTGATCTGCGGCACACCCACGCCGGCCACAATGCGGGTGGTGCAGATGGAGCCGGGCCCGATGCCCACTTTGACCGTATCGGCACCGGCCTTGAGAATAGCTTTGGCGCCTTCGTAGGTGCCGATGTTGCCGGCCGCCAGGGGGGTGTTCGGGTAGGCCGCCTTGACCTCGGCAATGGCCCTGAGCACGTTGGTCGAATGGCCGTGGGCCGAGTCGAGCACCAGAATGTCGGCACCCGCCTTGATCAGGGCCTCGGCCCGGGGCAGGCAGTCCGCGCCCACGCCAATGGCCCCGCCGACCCGCAGCCGGCCTTGGTCGTCCTTGCAGGAGTTGGGATATTTTTTGATCTTGTCGATGTCCTTCATGGTGATCAAGCCGCGCAGGCGCTTGTTGTCGTCCACCACCAGAAGTTTTTCAATGCGGTTTTTGTGCAGGTGATCCTTGGCTTGCTCCAGGGTGGTGCCCACGGACACGGTGACCAGCCGGCGGCTGGTCATGACTTCTTTGACTTTGGTGGCCGAGGGGTCGGTGACAAAGCGCACGTCGCGGTTGGTCAGGATGCCGGCCAGCTTTTCGCCGCGTACCACCGGCAGGCCCGAAACGCGGAAGTCGCGCATCAGGTCGAGGGCCTTTTGCACGGTATCGTTGGGGCTGACGGTGATCGGATCGGTGATCATGCCGCTTTCGGACTTCTTGACGCGATCCAGTTCAAGTCGTTGGACGTCGATGGGAATATTTTTATGGATGATGCCGATGCCGCCGTTGCGGGCCATGGAAACGGCCATTTCCGACTCGGTCACCGTGTCCATGGCGGCCGAGATCAGCGGGATATTCAACTTGATCCCAGGGCAGAGCCAGGACGAAACATCCACGAGATCCGGGGTGACTTCCGAACTGCCGGGCAGCAACAAAACATCGTCAAAGGTCAGACCTTTGCCCACGATGGTGCTCATGAAAAAAACCTCGTTGTCGGCGCGGTTGGCCCGGCAACCGCAACCCCCGCGCGCAGAAGGGGAAACAGGGAGGCGCGCCGTCGACACGCCCCCGGTCCTCGAAAGACCGCCGTGCAATCCGTCTATTTAGTGCGGCGGTCTGTGCTCTGTCAAGCCGGTTTGCGCTATTTTGCCAGTTCCACCTTGGCCTGGGCGGCCAAGTCCGGGTCGGCCGAGGCGGCTACCTGGTCCAGCAGTTTTTTGGCGTCGTCCAGGCGGTTCAAGCTGTATTTGTAGATGATCGCCAAGTTGAAGCGGGCGGCCGGTTCGTCCTTGAGCTGCAGCAGATCTTCAAAAACCTTGGCCGAGTCCTGGGCCTTGCCCGAACGGAACAGGGTGATGCCCAGCATGTAGCGCGGTTTGGGGTCGGACGGGGCGGCGACCACGGCCCGGGAAAGGAAGACTCCGGCCCGGCCCCATTCCTTGGCCTCCATGAACAGGCCGCCGATTTGCATCAGCAGGGCGGGGTCTTTCGGCTCTTCCTGGAGTTGGGCCATGAGCTTGCCCATGTCGTCGGTCTGCTGGTCGGAAAGGGCAAAGCCCATGCCGGTGGGGGCGGCGGCCGGTTCGGGCATGTCGCGGGTGGCCTGGGGCCGGGTGCGTTCTTCCATCAAGGCGCCGTGGTTGAAGCGATAATACAGGGCCGAGCCGAACATGACGCACAGTCCGAGCAGGAGCATCCCCAGGGTGAAGGTGCGCAGCGGATGGCGGGGGCTCATCGATCCTGCTCCGTGGTTCTTTCAAGCATGGCCAGCCGGCGGCCGAGGGAGCCCTGGCGCAGGGCCAGGCGGAAAAGGTACAGGCCGAGGCCGATCCAGGCGGCCATTCCGGCGTACATAACCCACGCGATGTCTTCCATGGTTTTCTCCTTGATATCCGGAGCAAGGTAACTTTTCAAAGTTACTTTACTCTGGTGTCCGCTTGCGGGCTAGTTCAGAAGTTCGTCGACAATATATATGGGCCATTTCATTTTGAAATTGCTTAGCTATCCCGCGCCAGACGGGCGGCGGTCAGCCCTGCCAGGCTGCGTTCCTGCCGGGCGAGTTGATAGCGAAAGGCCGTCAGCCCCGCCCAGAACAGCCCAAAGATCAGTACGCAGGTGATCACCGCAACCTTCATGTTCGGATCCAGGCCGCCGCCCTTGGCGGCAAACACGGCCGGGTGGATGGAGCGCCACAGACGGGCCGAAAAGAACACCAGAGGCACGTCGATGAACGCGGCGATGCCGACCACGGCGCAGATGTTTGCCCGACGGATTTCCGGCAATTCCAGTTTGCGCACCACCAGATAGCCCGCGTAGACGAACCACATGATCAGGGTCGTGGTCAGGCGCGGGTCCCAGGTCCACCACACACCCCAGGAGCGCCGGGCCCAGATGGAGCCGGTGATCAGGGCCAGCCCGGCCAGAACCACCCCGACCTCGGCCGCGGCCCCGGCCAGCAGATCCCAGTGGGCCTTCTTCGTGGCCAAGTAGAGAATGCTCGCGACAAAGGTCGTGAAGAAACCGATCAGGGCCCACCAGGCCAGGGGCAGGTGCAGGTAGAAGATTTTTTGGATGATCCCGGTGTCCGCCGCCGTGGGGGCGTATACGAAAACCAGCCATTGGCAACCGGCCAAGGCCAGGCCGCCGGCCAGGGCGGCGAAAGCGAAAAGCGGGTTGGCGCGAGGTGTGCTCATGTCTACTCTTCGGCGTTGTAAAGATGGGGGAAAAGCACCAGGGCTGCGGCGCTGAAAATGCCGTCAAAGGCCAGGGCGATGATGAACCAGGAGCCGGCGCCCTCTTCGGACGTGCCGGAAAAGGCCGCCGCTCCCAGGCGGATGCCGGCCAGGAACAGCGGGGTGAGCAGGGGAAAGAGAATGATCCCGAGCAGGGATTCGCGGGTGGATTGCCCCTGCGAAAGGGCCCCGAGCAGGGAGCCCAAGGCGGCGATGCCGAGATCGACGATCAACAGCATCAAAAAACCCTGGTGCCAGAGGGCGGAAGGCGTCTGGCCCAGGAAAATAATCGAGGCGGGCAGAAAGATCGCCTGGGAAAGCAGCAGCACCAGCAGCCCGGCCCCGGCCTTGCCGAGCCAGACGGCCTGGACCGGCTGGGGCATGCCGAGCAGACCCAGGCGTGGGCCGCCTTCTTCGTAGCCGTAAAGGGTGCTGAAAATGAGCACCTGGCAGAAGGCCGAAGCCATCCAGAACACGGCCGCGGCCGCCTGGGGTGAAATGCGCTCGCCGACCTTGCCGGCCAGGCTGAACAGGAAGATCAGTAAAAGCCCGAGCAGCAGGGCCTGGGCCGGGCCGAAGCCCCGGCCCATGATCAGGCGTAGGTCTTTGCCGGCGATGAGCAGGGCGGCGCGCAGCATCAGGCCGCTCCTCCGTTGATCGGCGGGCCGTCCAGCAGGCGTTTCTTTTCCAGGCGCACGGCCCGGTCGGCGTATTCCAGGTCGCTTTCCGGAGTATGGGTGATCCAGACCACCCCGGCGCCGCGCCGGCGGGTGGCGGCCACGGCCGCGCGCAGGGCCCGGGTGGAGCGGGTGTCCAGGCCCGTGCCCGGCTCGTCCAGAAGCAGGATGTCCGGCTCAAGCAGAAAAACTCGGGCCAGATCCAGTCGCTGGGCCATGCCGCGCGAGAAGGAGGCGGCCGGTTCTTCTGCAAAGGCGGCCAGATCCACCTGCTCCAGGGCCAGGAAGAGCGCGTCTTCCCCGGCGGGCCGGCCGTGCAGGGCGCTCCAGAAACGCAGGTTTTCCAAAGCCGAGAGCCGGGGATACAAGCAGCCCTGGTGGCCGATGCGGCCGATGCGCGTGCCGTCGCGCAGGCCGACCGTGCCCGCCCCGGGGGCAAGCAGCCCGGCCATGACCAGCATCAGGGTGGATTTGCCCGCGCCGTTGGGGCCGAGCAGCAAGACCACTTCGCCCGGGGCGAGGCTGAAATCCACGTCCTTGAAGATCAGCCGATCTCCATAGGAACGGGCCACCTGTTCCAGGCGCAGCAGCATCAGGCTGCGCCCCCGTCTTTCTCGTCGACATCCTTGGCCCTGCGGGCCTTGGCCAGGCTGAGGAAGGGGAAGAGGCACATGATGATGCCGCCGAGCCAGAGCCAGTTGACCAGGGGGTTGATGCGCAGGTTGATGTGGGCGTTGCCCTGGTCGTCCAGGCCGGTGATCGTGGCGTAGAGCTCGTTGCCCAGGCTGAAGACCGTGGAAACCTCGGTGAAGCTCTGGTTGGGGTGGCTGGCGTAGAGGCGAATCTGTGGGGCCAGCACGCCGGCCGGCTTGCCGTCTTTGCTGACGACCATCTCGGCCTCAAGGAACTGATAGGCGGCCACTCCGCTCACGCCGACGCGGGAGCGCCCTTCATAGAGCTGGGCCAGATTGACGCTGTATTCGTCGGCCTGGAAGGTCTGGCCCTTGGCGATCTGCATTTGGAATTCCCGCTGGTACGGGCCGGAAAAGGCCACGCCCACCACCATGCAGAGCAGCCCGAGGTGCACGCCGTGGGCGGCCAGGGTGGTTTTGATGCGCAACAGCGAGGGCTTGTAGATGAAGAGCATGATCAGGCCGATGCCCGCGCCCAGGCCCATGGCCGCGCCGGCCAGGGCCACGGGCTTGCGGAAGCCGAAAAAGGCCAGGCCGGCGGCGACGCAGGCCGCTGCCGCCACGGCCATAAACAGGCCGGTGCGGTCGGCAATGCCTTGGCGCCACTTCATATAGGGGCAGAAGAGCAGCAGCAGGGCCAGACCGGCAAACAGGGGCAGGCAGGTGCGGTTGTAGAAGGCCGGCTCCAGCCCCATGGGCTTGGTGGGCAGAGCGGCGATCCAGGCGGCTGGCAGCATGTCGCGCAGCTTGATCACCCCGTTGATCAGTACCGGCCACATGGTGGCGATGAGGATCAGGATGGAAAGGGCCAGAAGCAGCCAGGAGACCAGAACCAGTAGGCCTTCCTTGCTGTTCAATTCGCCCAGAGGGTCGGCCGTTTCGCGGCTCGCGCCGGCCACAAAAATGGAGAGCAGGGCCGCGATCAGGGTGAACAGCAGCAGCGGGGTGCCCACGCCGCCGTCACCGAAAGCGTGGAGCGACTCGACCACGCCGCTGCGCACCAGATAGGTGGCGAAAAAGGCCGAAACCGTGGTCAGGGCCATGAGCAGCACGTTGATACGGTAAAGCTTGCCGCGCCGGGTTTCCACCACGGCGGTGTGCAGGTAGGCCGAGGCGATCAGCCAGGGGATCAGCGAGGCGTTTTCCACCGGGTCCCAGGCCCAGTAGCCGCCCCAGCCCAGTTCCATATAGGCCCACCAGGCGCCCAGGATGATCCCGGCGGTGAGCAGAATCCAGGCGATCAGAATAAAGGGCCGGCAGGCGGCGCTCCAGGGTTCTTCAATGTCGCGCCGGGTCAGGTTGCCGGTCAGGGCCTGAGCCAAGGCCAGGCAGCCGGGCACGCAGAAGCCGCCGTAGCCCAGAAACAAAAGCGGCGGGTGAAAGATCATCCCGGGGTTCTGCAGCAGCGGGTTCAGGCCGCTGCCGTCTGCCGGGGCCGGGGAGAGCAACTCGAAGGGGTTGCTCCAGGTGGTCAGCAGCAGCAGGAAAAAGGCCATGACGGCCAGGAAGAATAGGTGAAACCAGAGTCGGGTGTCCGGCGACATGCGGCGGTAGGCGCCGGTCAGGCAGAACAGCGTGCCGCTTACGGCCACGGACCAGCCCCAGAAGAGCATTGAACCGGCCTGCCCGGCCCAGAACGCGGTGATCCGGTAAAACAGGGGCAGGGTCAGGTCGGAGTACTGGGCGACGTATTTGACGGAAAAATCATAGGTGACAAAGGCATAGAGCAGGATGATCGAAGATACGGTCATCATCCCGGTGATCAGGTGCAGCCCGATTTCCTGGCGCACGGTTGCAGCACCGCTACGGCGGGCTTCAGGCTCGGCGAGTTTCAGGGCGGTCAGGCAGGCGAACAATACGGCGCAAAGAAAGGACGCCGCCAGGAGGAAAAAGGCGATAAAGTACATGCGCTCTCCTGCCGCCAAAAAGGCGACGGATGAAATTGAGTCCGTTCAACCGGCGGGCACGGCACTTCCGACAGGGCGGGTGCGGCCTACGTGCGGTTTTCCTTTTGGTACTTGGAGGGACACTTGGTCATCAGGGTGCCGGCGTCAAATTGGCCGCCGTCGGCGCTGAGAGCGCCTTCCACAATGACCTCCGCCCCGGCCTTGAAGGTGTCCGGCACTTGGCCCCGGTAGATCACGCGCAGGGTTTTGCCCACGTCGTCTTTGTCCACCAGAAGAAAGGCCACGCCGGCACCGTTCGTCGCCATGTCGATGCCCTCGGCCTTGACGGTGCCGAAGAGACGGGCGGAGTGCAGCTTGCCGGCGGGCATGGCCAAAGCTTCGGACACGTTCAGGAAGTACACCGAGTTTTCGGAAAAGCCCAAAAACGCGAGACCGCCGACACATGCCAGAAACAGGACCAATGCTGCCAAATACAAGCTTTTGCTGCTTTTTGCGGCCATTCTTTCCCTCAAGTCTGCCGTAGCCTTATTAGGACATGCCGCCCCGCGTGGCCGAGCGACATGGTGTGAAAAGCATATCGTTGCCGCGTTTTTACCTGTTTTTGGCCTCCTTGGCAAGAGGGGCGCGGATTGCCGCATTCCGTACGGAAAAAGTCCTCTTTCGCGGCCCGCGCACGCGGCCTGAAAAAGGGAGCCCCGCCGACGACTTCAGCGGTGGCTTGGGGAAAGAAGGAGAGGAACTGAAGTAGCGGCTGAGGAGGAGGAAGGCAAGCCCGCCCGCCGCCCTTGCTTAATTCGACCGTCCATGCCACAAAACGCGGGCAACACTCCCGGAGGCCTTTTGCCGTGAACCCGCTACGTTCTCTCCTTCTGGACAGGGACGGCACCCTGATCCGCGACGCCCACTACCTTGCCGACCCGGCGGGCGTGGAGCTTTTGCCCGGCGTGGGCGAAGCCCTGCGCGATCTGGCCGGCCAAGGGGTGCGCTTTTTCGTCGTTTCCAACCAGTCGGGCATCGGCCGGGGCTATTTCGTCGAACACGCCGCCCACGACTGCAATGCCCGCATGGCGGAACTGCTCGGCGTTTTTGGAGTGGAACTCGCGGCCGTGCGTTTTTGCCCTCATGCCCCTGAAGCCGGCTGTGCCTGCCGCAAGCCCGGCTTGGGCATGTGGCGGGAACTGGCTGAGGAATTCCGACTGCAACCGGCCGAGTGCGGCATGGTGGGGGATAAAATCGAAGACCTGGCCTTTGCGGCCGGAGCCGGCCTGGCCCTGCGGGTTTTGACCCTTACGGGCAAAGGCGGCAAGACCCTGGAAGTCCTGTGCAGACCGACCGACCCATTGTCTCGGCCGGATCGACGTGCCGCCGGCCCGTTGCCCCGGCTGGACCGGAATGCCGCCGGTCATGCCCCGCACCTGATCATTGAAAATTTTCGGCAACTTGTGCGAGGCATTGCCCTGTGGAGCGCATAGGCGTCTGGAACACCGCCTTTCTGGGCGACGCCGTGCTCACCCTGCCGCTGCTGCAGAGTTTGAAACGCGCCTTTTCCGGTGCGGCGATTGATTATTACGTGCGCGGCGGCTTGGCCCCGCTGTTCGCGGCTCATCCGGATCTGCATCGGGTCACGGCCTTTGATAAACGCGGCGCCTACAAAGGCGCAGCCGGCCTGTGGCGCATACTCGGGGAGATCCGCGCCCGGCGCTACGACCTGTGGATCAACGCCCACTTAAGCCCGCGCAGCGCCGCGATCTGCCGTCTGTCCGGGGCGCCCGTGCGCATCGGCTATCTGGAGGGGGCCTGCAGCGCCCTGGCCTGTACCGCCCGCGTGCCGCGCCGCTTTGCCGAGCGCGAGGAGGTGGAACGGCTGCTGGGCCTGCTGGAACCCCTGGGAGTCGCGCCGGCGGACACTTGGCCCCGCATTGTTTTGCCCGAAGCGGCCCGGCGCGAGGCAGAGGCCTTTTTCGGGCAAATTTCCGGCCCCGTGCTCGGTTTGCACCCCGGTTCGGTTTGGGCGACCAAGCGTTGGCCCGTCGAGTATTTTGCCGCCGTGGGTGCGCGGGCCCTGCGCCACGGGGCGCGGGTGTTGCTTTTTGCCGGGCCGGGGGAAGAGGAGGTGGCCGCCGAGGTGCGGCGGCGCATGGAGGCCGAGACCGACGGCACCGGCCTGATCGATCTTTCCGGCAAACTTGCTCTGGCCCAGTTGGCCGCCCGCATTGCCCGACTTTCCTGCTACCTGACCAACGACTCCGGCCCTATGCACCTGTCCTGGGCCCAGCGTGTGCCCACGGTGGCTGTTTTTGGCCCCACAGTGCGCAATTTGGGTTTTTTCCCACGCGGAGAACGCAGCACGGTGTTTGAAGAGGCTGTCTCGTGCCGTCCCTGCGGTCTGCACGGGCCCCAGGAATGTCCCTTGGGCACGCATGAGTGCATGCGTCGGGTCGATCCCGAGCGGGTCTGGGCGGCGGTGGCCCGGGAATTGGGCCTGAGCGCGCAATGAAAAACGGCGGTTCCGAAAGGAGCTGCCGTTTTTCATTGCCGTATGGGCCGGAAGGTCATGCACGTAACTTTTCCAAAAGCACCTTGAGCTCGTGCGACATGCGGGCAAGCTCCTGCACGGCTTCTCCGGACTGATGCATGCCGGCGCTGGTTTCGGCCGCGATGCGGTTGATCTCGTCAATAGAGCGGTTGATTTCTTCCGAAGTGGCGGATTGTTCTTCGGCCGCCGTGGCGATGCCGGAAATGATCGCTGCGTTCTGCGAGGCCAGGCCGACGATCTGCTGCAGGGCTTCGCCCGATGTGCCGGCCAACTCTGTGGCTTCGGCCACGCTTTTGGCCGCTTCGCCCACCCGCCGGATGTTGTTGCCGGCGGAGCTCTGGATGCCCCTGATGCTGGAGCCGACCTCGGTGGTGGCGCTCATGGTCTTTTCGGCCAGCTTGCGCACTTCGTCGGCCACCACGGCAAAGCCGCGCCCGGCTTCGCCCGCCCGGGCCGCTTCAATGGCCGCATTCAGGGCCAGCAGGTTGGTCTGGTCGGCAATGTCGGAAATGACGTTCATCACTCCGCCGATGGCCTCGGCCTGGCCGCCGAGCTCCTGCATGTCGCTTTGCAGTTCCGTGGCCACCTGATTGACCTGCCGGATGGCGCCGATGACCCTGTTGACCAGTTCGGCGCCTTCGTTCGCCTTGGCCCGGGTGCCGTCGGCCTGCTCACTGGCCTGGCCGGCGCTGCGGGCCACCTCCATGACCGTAACGTTCATTTCTTCCATGGCCGTGACCGTGGAACCCACGCGGTCGCGCTGGACTTCTGTGCCCTTGACGACCTGTCCCACCTGGGCCGAGAGCTGCTCCGAGGCGGCGGCCACCCGGTCGGAAATGGCCTGGGCCTGTGCGGCCACCTCGAGAATGGTGCGCTGGGTGTTTTTGATCTGGGTCAAGTCGATGACCAATTGGAGCACCGCGCTCAGCTTGCCGTTACCGTCAAGCATGGGGATGGCCGTGTAACTGACGTCCATGGTCTTGCCGCCGGGATGGGCCACGGTCTCGCTGCTTGCCGGCCGCAGTGTGGCCAGGGCCTTGCGCAGGCCGCAGGATTCGGTCATGAAATCCTCGCGGGTGAACAACTCGCCGCAGGTTTTGCCGGCATAGTCGGTTCCGGCGATTTCCTGCGCTTTGCTGTTCAGAAAAACGGCTTTGGCATCCTTATCCAGCACTACCACAGGGGAAGGAATGGCGTTCAAGACCTGCCGGAAGCGGGCCAGAACGGCGTTGGTGCCTTGAATTAGGGTGGCGAAGTCGCCGGAGAAGCGGGCGGCGTCTCCCTCGGCTCCGAGCCGTCCGCCTTCCACATTATGTTCCAAGGTTTTGTATTCGGCGATGATTTGCTTCAGGGATTCGGGAATGGAGCGCAGGGCGTCGGCCAGTTTGCCGAGTTCATCCTTGCGGCTGACCTTCAGGCTGCCGGAAAGATCACCGGCTGCGATTCTTCCGGCAAAAGCCATGCCCGCGTTAATATCGCGCAGCATCGGCTGCAGGAGCAGAATCAGCAGCACCGCGGCGACAATCACCGCCACCACGGCCACGATCACCGACATGGTTCGCATATCGCTCAAGCCGGAAAACACGTCGTCATATTCCGCCTGGACCACGGCCGTGAGCTTGGAGTCGACGCTTTTGGCGTGATAGTTGAATACATGCGCCCCGGTGTTGCCGATGAAATCCAGCACGCCTTCCTGATCGGCTCCGGCCATTTTTTTGTAATAGGGGACCGAGGGCAGGCTGTTGTTGAACACCCATTCCGCATTTTTGTGCGCGGCAATGAGGCCGTCGGGGCCGAGGAGGAAAGCGTGGCCGTGAGCGCCGATCTTCACCGGAGCCACCGATTGGGCGTAGAGACCTTCCAGGGAGAGGATGCAGTAAGAGGCACCAACGATTTTACCGTTCAGTGTAATCGGCGCCGCAACCGCCATGACGCCTTTGTTGGTCACGCTGCTTTTGAACGGCGGGGCAAGAAAAACCTCGCCCCGGATGGCGGCCTGAAAGTAGTTGCGGTCTTTGAAGTCCCGCCCGATGGTGCTTTTGTCGGACGAGGCGACGATAACGCCCTTATCATCCATCAGGCTGAGCCGCTCGAAATCCGGGTAGGTTTGACGGATTTGTTCCAGAGAGTCGGAAAAGGTCAGGCCGTTTTCTTTGTTGTGGATGTCCGTCGCATAAAAGCCGGTTACGTCCTGCCGGACAGCAACGCGCCGAATGTCGGCGCGGGCACCTTTGGTCATTTCGTCGGCGGCCCGGACAAGCGCTTTGGCTTCACCCTCCATATTGTCCATGAGGGCGCTGCGCAGGCTTTTCGCCGACTCTTGGTAAGAAAAGTAGCCGCTGACTCCGCTCATGAGGATCATCAGCAGGATGATGGGCAGCAAGAGTTTCATGCGAAGGTTCATAAGTTCTCCCTGTAATATTTGCGGTATATCAAAAAAGCTAAATATTTTGATGCTGCATTATATAGCTTATCAGATTTCGCTTCTATCTGCGGGGGAAAAATTTGTCAAACCCAAAAGCAAAAGGAGTGTTCTTTTTCCGACGAACTCAAAAAAGAGACGCCTGACTGTGGCTTCTCATCCCGGCCGCAATGGGGTACGATCTTCCGCCAAGGAGTGCCCATGATTGCCTATATTGAAGGACGTGTCGTCGAAACCACCGAGGATGGCTGTGTGGTGGCCACCGACGGCGGAGTGGGCTATGAAGTCCGCCTGCCCGGCCATACCCTGTCCCGCCTGCCCGACAAAGGCGGTGCAGTGCGTTTTTTCATCTGCACCGTGGTGCGCGAAGACGCTTTGGAACTGTTCGGCTTTGAGACCTGGGACGAGCGCGAGACTTTTTTGATCCTGACCTCGATCAACCGGGTGGGAGCGCGCACGGCCGTGGCCGTGCTTTCGGTCTATCGTCCGGACGATCTGCGCCGGCTCACCGCCCAGGAAGACGTCCTTTCCCTGACCAGGGTGCCGGGCATCGGCAAAAAAACCGCCCAGCAACTGCTTCTGGAGTTAAAGTACAAATTGAAGCAGGGTGATCTACCGACCGCTTCGGCCGCCAAGGACCGGCCCAGCGGCCTGCTGGCCGATGCCGTGGCCGGTCTGGCCAATCTCGGCTATGACGAAGACGAGGCCTTATTTGTGGTCAAAAAGATCTTGGAGGATGAGCCGGATCTCGACGTAGGCGGCCTTCTGCGTGCCTCGCTCAAAGCCCTTGCAAAGGCCAGACAATGAACGACGCCTGCGCCACGAACCCTGACGAGCAACTGCGGCCCCGAAAACTTTCAGAATTCATCGGGCACGAAGACTTACGGGCCAACCTGCAGGTCTTCCTGCAGGCTGCGGTTGCGCGCGGTCAGGCCTTGGATCATACCCTGTTCCACGGCAATCCGGGTCTGGGCAAAACCACTCTGGCCCAGATCATGGCCGCCGAGATGGGGGTGAACATTGTTGCCACCTCGGGTCCGGTGCTGGAGCGCAGCGGCGATCTCGCCGCCATTCTGACGAACCTCGGCCGCAACGATATTCTGTTTGTGGACGAGATCCACCGCATGCCCATTGCCGTCGAGGAGGTGCTGTACCCGGCCATGGAAGATTTCAAGCTAGACCTGGTCATCGGCCAGGGACCGGGCGCGCGCACCGTAAAGATCGATCTCGAGCCTTTCACCCTGGTTGGGGCCACCACCCGTATCGGCCTGCTGTCTTCGCCCCTGCGCGATCGATTCGGGGTGATTCTGCGCCTGGAGTTCTATTCCCCGGGCGAGTTGGCCCAAATCGTCACCCGCACGGCCCGGATTCTTGGCGTGCGGCTCACCAAGCCCGGCGCCCTGGAGATCGGCCGGCGTTCGCGCGGCACACCGCGCATCGCCAACCGGCTGCTGCGTCGAGTGCGCGATTTCGCTGGAGTGCGCGGTAAAGAGGAGGTGGGCGAGGCCGAGGCCGCCCACGCCCTGGCCCGCATGGACGTCGACGAAAGCGGTCTGGACGCCATGGACCGCAAACTCTTGTCCGTGCTCATCGAGCACTACGGCGGTGGGCCGGCCGGCCTGAAAACCCTGGCTGTGGCCTGCTCCGAGGACGAGCGGACCATTGAGGAAATTTACGAGCCGTATTTGATCCAGAGCGGCTTTCTCAAGCGCACGCCGCGTGGCCGCATGGCCACGGCCAAGGCGTACCGGCATCTGAACCTTCTGGCCTGACCGTCCTTTTCGCCCTCAAAGGAGCCCCCCCATGTCTGAAACCCGCCTGCGGGTCGAGCTTTTGGCCCATACCCCCGAACCCCTTTCGCTGATCTATACCGCCTTTCGCCAATGCTACCATGCGGGCTTTGTGGCCGATATGTGGCCCCGGCTCTTGGCCGGGGAGATTTCGGTTGAGCAACAGACCGAATTTGTAACCAAAGTGGTGGAGTCCGGCCACGTCAGCCCGGTGGAGCACGTGTCCTTTACGTTTGCGGCCGAGGGCGTTTCCCGTGCCCTAACCCACCAACTGGTGCGCCATCGCATTGCCTCCTACTCGCAGCAAAGCCAGCGCTATGTCGACGGCAGCGGCTTCAACTATATTCTACCCCCGGCCATTGCCAAAAACCCCAAAGCCAAAGCCCGCTTCCTGCGCTGCATCGAAGAAATTGGCGCCGCCTACACGGAAATCAAAGAAGAGCTTGAGGCCGCCGGGCGCAAGGACAAAGCCAAGGAAGACGCCCGGTTTCTGCTGCCCCAGGCGGCGGAGACCCGGATCGTCCTGACCATGAACTGTCGCTCTCTGCTTAATTTTTTTGAGCACCGTTGCTGCGCCCGAGCCCAATGGGAAATCCGCGCTCTGGCCGAAGCCATACTGGCCGAATGCCGCAAGGTGTTGCCGGTGGTTTTTGCCTCGGCCGGAGCCCGCTGCGAACGCCTGGGCTGCTGCCCCGAAGGGGAGCGCTTCACCTGCGGCAAGTACCCCCCTTGTCGGAACTCCCGGGCCTGAGCCGGCCTGTCGGCGCCCGGGTATTTTTTCCCAGGTATCGGCATCGACGACAGAAACCGCCTTGTTTGTCCCGAAATCGGAGGTTCATCCCCGGTTCTTCCCAGATGTCGCTGTTTTCGATGGCGCTCCGCCCCTCGGCCCGTACAGGTTGAGGGGCGGAGCGCCTGTGCAGCAACGCACAGGTGCTTTCGAGCGCCAATCTCTGTTGATAATTATGTGTAATTATTTATAGTATTTTTATATATTGAAAGCTCAAGGTTTTCTTGAAGAAAAAATTATTTTCCACGAAAGATGCATATAATGATGAAAATAGGAGTTATCATGAGTTATCTGGAGAAAATTTGAAAGCACTATGTTGAAATACTTTTTTCCTCCTGTGGGGACGGGCGTGTTCCAGGCGCCGATGTCCATGAACGCCAAGGGCTTAGACCAAGTCTGCGTGTTTCTTCCTCGTCAATTTTTATCATAAATTTCAATATATTGTAACGGATAAGCCTTGTTGAGGCAAAGAATGTCTTGACAGTGCTGCGGGCGGAAAATGCCCCTTGGCGAAAGCTGATGCTTCACTTAAAACTTCACCTATGCAAACGGTCTGGTCAAAAATTCGGGAAAAGCTGGAAAAAACCCTTCCGGCCGGTGAGTTCAAGGTGTGGATAGCCCCCCTTGTTCCGGCTGAGGGCAACTCTTTGCCTGAGTTCGACGGTAAGGAGCTTGTGTTGCTTGCTCCCGGCGAATACGCGGCTGGATGCGTGCGCTCGCGTTTTCTTGGCGTTTTGAACGAGGCTGCGGCCCAGGCCTGTGCGATGCCCCCGCACCTTACGATATCCGCCGGTGCGGCCGCTCCGGCCGCAAAGCGGGTCGAGCCCAAGCCCTTACCGCCGGCCGCGCCCGCGCAGCAGCTTGCCTTGCCGCTGCAGGTACCGGCCGCCCCGGCCGCGCCTGCCTTTTTGTGGCGCCACTCGTTTGAAGATTTTGTTGTCGGGCCGTCCAACGATTTGGCCTTTGCTGCTTCACAGAGCGTCTGCCGCGACTCGGGCTTCGACATTTTATTTCTCAGTTCCGGCCCCGGTCTTGGCAAGACCCACCTGATGCAGGCCGTGGGCAAGACCCTGGGCGCCGCCTGCAACCGCGCCCAGCCTCGGGTTGAGTATCTGAACGCGGAAACATTCGCTTCGCAGTTTTATCTGGCCCTAAAATCCCGGGATCTCGACCGTTTCAAGGCCCGCTACCGTTCCTGCGATCTCCTGTTGCTCGAAGACGTGCATTTTCTTCAGGAAAAAGAGAAGACCCAGGCCGAACTCCTGGCCACTCTTGAGGCCCTGCGCGCCAGGGGAAGCAAGATTGTCTTCACCAGTTCGTTCCTGCCCCGCGATTTGCGCGCCATGGACGAGTGCCTGTTGTCGCGTCTGACCGCCGGGGTGGTGGGCTGCATCGAGTGCCCGGACGAAGATACCCGCCGGCGGATTCTGCGCCGCAAGGCTTCGGTGCATCAGGTGCTGTTGCCCGACGAGGCCGAGGATGTCTTGGTCCGGCACCTTTGCGCCGATGTGCGCCAGATCGAAAGCTGCCTGCGGAGCCTGATCCTGAAAGCCCGGCTGTGCAACGGCCTGATCACCGCCCGCATGGCCCTGGAGGTGGTGCGCCAATTTGCCAACGACAACCCGGCCCTGGATCTTGACGAGATTATCCGCCAGGTCTGCCGCGGCTTTGGCCTCTCCCGCGAACAGTTGCTTTCCGTGGTCAAGAAACAGGATTACGTGGCCGCCCGCAATACCGCTTTTTATCTGGCCCGCAAACATACCGACATGTCTCTGGAGGCCATTGGCAAATCCTTCAACCGCCGGCACTCCACCGTGATCAAAGGCATCACCAACTTTGAACGCGAGATCTCCCGCCAAACCGTTCTTGGTCGCCGTATGGCCGGCGCCGTGGCCTTGATTGAACGCAACTCCGTAGCGTAGGAGCCGTTCCCAAATAAATCTTTCGTCCAAATACTGCGTCAAGCTGGCCTTCTTGCTCCGGGTGAGGACCATTAGAGTCCACATCCCTGCACAAGAAGGCCAGCTTTCCTCTTGGAAACAGATCCTGGAGCAAATGAGCTTTGAAAAAGTTTACTTGCTTTGATGATGCAGTTGCCCGTTATCTCACATACAGAGCTCAGGGACTTCAAAGTACGCCTGGGGATGGGCGCAGGCCGGGCAAAGTTCGGGCGCGGTTTTGCCCTTGTGCAGATAGCCGCAGTTCCGGCATTGCCAGACCACTTCCTGTTCACGGGCAAAGACGCGGCCTTCTTTGATGTTGCGCATGAAGGTCAGGTAGCGGCGCTCGTGGTTTTCTTCGGCCACTGCGATGGCGCGCATGGTTGCAGCCACGATGGGAAAACTCTCTTCTTCGGCTATTTTGGCAAAAGATGGGTACATCTCGGTATATTCGTGATGTTCGCCGGCCGCCGAGGCCAGCAGGTTGTCGACGGTGGAGCCGATGACCCCGGCCGGAAAGGCGGCGGTGATTTCGACGTCGCCGCCTTCCAGAAACTTGAACAGGCGCTTGGCGTGCTCACGCTCCTGGTCCGCCGTTTCCAGAAAGAGGCCGGCAATCTGGACAAAACCTTCTTTTTTGGCCGCCCCGCTGAAGAAAGTGTAACGGTTTCTGGCCTGGGACTCGCCGGCAAACGCGGTGAGGATGTTCTTTTCGGTACGGGTGCCTTTCAGGGATTTCATGATGCCTCCATTGTTCGGGTGCTTGAGCCGACTCTGGAGCAATTTCATTTTGAAATTGCCCAGTCAATCATATTGCCGGCGGACTTCCAAACGAGCCCGCAAGCAAATAATGGCTGCGAAGTTCGATGGGCCGACAGCCTACTGCCGGGGAATCGAAAGTATCCTCCGTGTAGTCGTGAATCGCAGCCCACTTACGCGGTCGTCGGAGTAAAGTAACTTTTCAAAGTTACTTTACTCTAAAGTATCTTTTCCACAGGCGGGACAGCCATTAGAAGTTTTGGTTCAGCCCGGATTTCGCACGTGTCGGGTTGTATCCGGCTGCATTCGGCAAAATGCGCGGCGGAAAATCGGTAAAATATGCGGCTGAAAAACGGAGCCGTTCCCGTTTACCCGAGAACGGCTCCGAAAACCGAAGGGCGTAACGAGGCGCTAGCGGCGTTGCAGCCAGGGCATCATGGCGCGCAGTTTGGTGCCGACGGTCTCGATGGGGTGTTCGGTGTGCAGACGGCGCATAGCTTTGAAAGAGGCCATGCCGGCCTTGTTTTCCAGAATGAAGTCGCGGGCAAAGACGCCGGTCTGAATGTCTTTGAGCACACCCTTCATGGCCTTTTTGGTCTCTCCCGTGACGATTTTCGGGCCGGTGATATAGTCGCCGTATTCGGCCGTGTCGCTGATCGAGTTGCGCATTTTGGCCATGCCGCCTTCGTACATCAGGTCGACGATCAGCTTGACCTCGTGCAGGCACTCAAAATAGGCCATTTCCGGGGCGTAGCCGGCTTCCACCAGGGTTTCAAAGCCTGCCTGGACCAGGGCGGTCAGGCCACCGCAAAGCACGGCCTGCTCGCCGAAGAGGTCGGTTTCGGTCTCTTCGCGGAAGGTGGTTTCAATGACGCCTGAGCGGGCGCCGCCGATGCCCTTGGCATAGGCCAGGGCGACGTCCAGGGCCTTGCCGGTGGCGTTCTGGTGGATGGCCACCAGACAGGGCACGCCGCCGCCTTCTTCAAAGGTGCGGCGCACTAGGTGGCCGGGGCCTTTGGGGGCAATCAGGAAGACGTCCACGTCTTTGGGCGGCTCGATCTGCTGAAAGTGGATGTTGAAGCCGTGGGCAAAGAGCAGGGCCTTGCCGGCGGTCAGGTGCGGCTCGATGTCGTTGGCATATACGGCGGCCTGGTGCTGATCCGGCAGGAGGATCATAATGATGTCGGCCTTGGCCGCGGCTTCGGCCGCGGACATGGGGGCAAAGCCGTGTTCTTTGGCCAGTTCATAGTTGCGTCCGCCGGGCCGCTGCCCGACAATGACTTCGAGGCCGGAATCGCGCAGGTTCAGGGCATGGGCGTGGCCTTGGCTGCCGTAGCCGATGATCGCGATGGTCTTGCCCTTCAGCACGTTCAGATCCGCCTCGTTCTCGTAATAAACCTTCATGTTGTCTCCTTCGCAAGTGATGCCCGACGGGGCGACAAAAAAAGCCGGTTTTTCACCTGAGGCAATTTCATAAAGGCGAAAAACCGGCGAACACTTAGGTATCGACCTGCATGCTGCGGCGCATGGCCATGGTGCCGGTGCGGGTGATGTCTTTGATGCCGAATTTGGTCAGCAGACTGACGATGGCGGCAAGTTTTTCGTGATTGCCCGTGGCTTCGAGAGTGAGGTCCGAAAGGCTCACGTCCACCACCTTGCAACGGAAGATGTCGGCGATGCGCAGCACCTCGCCGCGTCGGGCATCGTCGGCCTGAACCTTGACCAGCATCATTTCCCGCTCGACACAGGCCAGATCTTGAAAATCCACCACTTTGACCACGGTGACCAGTTTGCGCAACTGCTTGATGATCTGTTCGATGATCTGGTCGTCGCCGGAGGTGGTGATGGTCATGTGCGAAATACCGGGCTCCAGGGTGGGAGCCACGTTGAGGGATTCGATATTGAAGCCCCGGCCGCTGAACAGACCCGCCACGCGGGAAAGCACGCCGGGCTCGTTTTCTACAAGAACGGAAAGAACATGTCTCATACGCGGCCTCCTACACCAACAGCATTTCGTCGAGGGCCGCGCCGGACGGCACCATGGGGTAAACGTTCTCTTCCCGGGCCACATGCACGTCGATCAGGGCCGGGTTCGGCGTGGCCAGGGCGGCGGCCAGCACGTCGTCGAGTTCCGCCGGGTCGGTGATGCGGTAGCCTTCAAGGCCGTAAGCCTCGGCCAGCTTGACGAAATCCGGCTGGCCTTCCATGCAGGTGCACATGTAGTTCTGCTTGTAGAACAGATCCTGCCACTGCCGGACCATGCCCAAAAAACAGTTGTTCAGGATCACCGTTTTGATGGGCAGCTTGTTCTGCACGATGGTGGCCAGTTCTTGAATGTTCATCTGCAGGGAGCCGTCGCCGGCGATGCCGATGATCTTTTTGTCCGGCATGGCCAGGGCGGCGCCCACGCCGGCCGGCAGGCCATAGCCCATGGTGCCGAGGCCGCCCGAGGAGAGCAGGGTGCGCGGCTTGGTAAAGGTATAGAACTGGGCGGTCCACATCTGGTGCTGGCCCACTTCGGTGGTGATGATCGTGTCGTCGCCGCCGGCCAGACGATAGACCGCCTCAATGACCTGCTGGGGCTTGATTTCATTGCCCTTCACATAGGTCAGGGGGTGCGTGGTCGAGATTTCGCCCAGATGTTCCAGCCAGGCAAAGTGTTCGGCCGCCCAGTCGGCCTCGCCCTCGCGGGCGGCCAGAACGTTGCCCAGCCCAATCAGGGCCTCACGGCAGTCGGCCACCACGGGGACGTCGACGCTGACATTCTTGCGAATGGAGGTCGGGTCGATGTCGATGTGGATGATTTGGGAGCGCCCGGCAAAGGCGGAAATTTTGCCGGTTACCCGGTCGGCCAGGCGGGTGCCCACGGCCACCAGCACGTCGGCTTCGCTGACGGCCCGGTTGGCCGAAACCCGGCCGTGCATCCCCACCATGCCCTGCCAGAGCGGGTGGGTGCCGGGAAAGGCGCCCAGGCCCATGAGCGTGGAGGCCACGGGCAGAGAGAAGCGCGTGGCCAAATCGGTCAGGGCCTGGGCCGCGTTGGAGCCGATCACCCCGCCGCCCGCCAGAATCAACGGCCGTTCGGCCTTGATGAGCAGCTCCGCGGCCCGGCGAAGCTGCACAAGATTCGGCTTGTAGGTGGGGTTGTAACTGCGCATGCGCACGTCTTCGGGCCAAGCGAACGTGGCGCGGTCGATCATCACGTCTTTGGGAAGGTCCACAAGCACAGGACCCGGCCTGCCGGTTCTGGCCAGGTAAAAGGCCTGACGGATAATTCCGGCAAGATCCTTGATGTTTTTGACCAGGTAGTTGTGCTTGGTGCAGGGCCGGGTAATGCCCACAATGTCCACTTCCTGAAAGGCGTCGTTGCCGATCAGCCGGGTGGGCACCTGCCCGGTGAAGACCACCAGGGGAATGGAATCGGCATTGGCCGTGGCGATGCCGGTCACGGCGTTTGTGGCGCCGGGACCGGAGGTGACCAGGCATACCCCCACTTTGCCGGAAGCCCGGGCGTATCCGTCGGCCGCGTGGACCGCACCCTGCTCGTGCCGCACGAGGATGTGGCGCAGTTCCGGTCGGCGCGACAACTCATCATAAATGTCGATGACCGCGCCGCCGGGATATCCGAAGATGACGTCCACGCCCTCGCGTTGCAGACACTCCATGAGAATTTGGGCTCCCGTGAGCTCCATGAGACCCTCCGCGCTTGTTTGCAGTTAGTTGGCGTACTTGTGCAGCAGTTCCACCAGTTTTGTCTTGCCGTCCAGTTTTTGCTTTTTCAAAAGGCGCCTTTCCTGCTCTTCGGCCGGGCTGCGATAAGGCTTGCTTTCCAGCTTTTCCAACTGCTTTTCATACAGCATGTGCTCTTCCCACAGTGTCCGGATGTCGGCGTGCGTGGGGGACAGTTTTTCGATCATTTCAAGTTCTTTCTGCTCCACGGGATACCTCCTGTGCAGGTTATGGTTTGCGCCCGGGGGCGCAACGTTCCGCAATGCAGCCCAATCTATTCCAGTCCGGCTCGCTTGGGCTTTCCACGAGCAGGGTTTTCTCCCGGGCCGTTTCGCCGCGCACGACGCGCACCTGTGAGGCGCGCAGTCCCAATGCTTCGGCGATAAAGGCCGCAAGGGCCTTGTTGGCCTTGTTGTCCACCGCCGGAGCAGCCACACGCACACGCAGACGCCCTGCCTGCTTGCCGGCCGTTTCCGACTTTTTCGCGCCGGGCTGAGCCCTGACCTGCAGCAGCCAGCCTTTGTCCCACGCGGGGCGGACAAATTCCGGGCGGCCGGAGGTCATCATACCTCCGGCACAGGCCGTTCGGCCGTGTTTCGGGCGTTTGCGGCCCGATTTTGGCCGACCTGGGCCAAGGCTCCCCTCATATCATGCCTCCGCAGTTTACGGGCTTTGAAAAAATCTTCAAGTGTTTGCTTATGCGCTCGCCTCGGAAACACTAGGACAATATCCCGCCGCGAAGTGGGCAAGGCCGATATTTCACCACTGGGGACGAAGCACGATAACTATAAAAGATCAAATATTGACTGCAGCACCACCCGTCGAAACAGTTCAATGACCAACAGCAGCACCAGAGGGGAGAAGTCCAGGCCGTTGATGTAGGTGAAAGGCAGATACTTGCGGATGCGCCACAAGACGGGTTCGGTCAAGGTACGCAGAGTGCGCACGATGGGATTGTATGGATCGGGGTTGACCCAGGATATGATGCAGGCCGCCAGCACGACTAAGGAATAGATGCCCAAAAGCCAGGAGACGGCGCCGATGATATGCCCGACGATAACGCTCATGATACCTCCATCCGGGGGTTGCGAAGCCCAGTATAGCCGAGGGCTTCGAAGGGACGTGTCCTTATACTTCCCCTGCATTGGACAAAGAATCAAGTAAAAACTTGTGGAGAGGCCCGGCTGCGCCCGATGCGTGGCCCCGTCGCGGCGGAAGCGTGGTTCCCTTCCGGGGTGGAGCGCAACCCTCTTCTGTGGTCGGGACGTGAGCCGGTCGCGATAAGAGAATGCTCCCTTTTGCGGCCGTCGTCGTCATTCGCTTCAGGAACGCTCCACCAGAGGGGTCAGTCGAGAAATCAGGCCGAAGAAGTCGGAAAAGTGCAGGGAAGCGCGCAGATCTTCGTTGCGGAAGGACCAGAAGGGCACCCCGGCGGCCTCGGCGGCCTGTTCATCCACCAAGGAGTCGCCGAGAAAGGCAATCTGGTTGGGGGTGGTGCCCCATTCGTCGACAATTTCCAGCAGACCGCGGGGGTTGGGTTTGGGAGCGCTGTTGGCTGCGGTTTTTACCGGCGTGAAGAATTCCTCCAGCCCGAACCAGCGCAGCAGATCGTCCACGGTGTTGGTGCGGTTGGTGAACACGGCCATGCGCACCTTCCATTGGCGCAGCCAGTGCAGGGCTTCGGGCAGACCCGGCTCGGGAGTGAGTAGGGGGAGAATCTGCTCACGGTAGTTGATTCGCCGGGCCGCTTCCATGGCCTTGGGCCGGAGGTCGTTCGGGATAATCAGGTCATAGGCCTCCTCCACGGAGGCCATGTGGCAATAATCCTCTTCCCGCCGGGTCAGGGGGGGCATCTGCACGGCCCGCCGGATCAGGTTGTAGTATTCCATGTTGGAACGGCGCGAATCAAAGAGCACACCGTCAACGTCAAAGACGACCCCGCGCAGGCCGTAGGGGAAGTCGTCACCGGCAAGGTACAGGTCAATGGCCACGTCGGTCTCCCTTTTCAGGGATAAACAGAATGACACCCGGCCCGCCCGCAAGGTTCAGAACCTGCGCCGGAACGGTTGCCGCAAGGGGTATGAGGTCGCGCAGACCGGGAAAAAGCTTAAGCTGATCGTTGTCCGCCGGGGCAAAGGCGAAACGCCGGCACCAGTCGGCCGCAATGGCCGGATTGTCGGCATACAGAGCCGCGCCGGCGGGCAGGAAGGCGGCCACGGCCGGGAGCAAGCGGGCATGGCCGGCCGGAGGTTCTTCCGGCAAGGGCGGGGCTTCCGGCCCGGCCTCGTCGCGCAACAGGGCGGCCAGACCGGCTTCGGCCGCGCGCACACGCGCTTCCAGAGCCTTGATTTCGGCTAGTTGTTCTTCCAAAGAGTAGGCCAGCAGGAGCAGCTTCTGCCGGGCGATGCGCTCGTCGTGCGAGAGCCCCTGGGGGGACTCCGGTTTTGGCGCCGGCCTGCCGCGGACAAAGGCCGACAGATCCGCGGCTTCGTCCGGGCGCAAACCGATTGGCGCAGCGGCCGGAGCCGAAGCCCGGAGGCCGAATTCGTCCGCCAGACGGAGCATTTCCTCCGTGGCCGCCCGGGCCTCGGCCGGCGGCAGGGGCAGGGCCGCGGCAAAAGCGTGCTCTGCCGGGTCGGCCTTGGGGGGCAACGGCGCAATCCCCGCCGGGATGAATAAAATGCCCTCGGGCAGTCCGGCTGGGGCAAGTTCGGGGTGCAACGTGGGGAAGTAGAACAGGGCGCCTGGGGTCATGGTTTTTCCTGGTGGTATGCTTCCATGGTATGATGATTTTTGCACGTCAAGTCAACGGGGAGCCGCTTGCTTTTCTTCACGTCGCAAGGCCCAAGGGGCAGGGCGGGCAGCAGGCGGGCAGCATGAGCAGGCAGAGCCCCTGAAAAAAACACGGGCAGCGGTCGGCCTCGCGCGCGGCCGTTTCAACAGTTTCCGAGCGCGCCTCCAGGGGGCAATCGCCGGGCGGCAGGGTTTTGCCGCTTTGTTTGGCGCTGAGCCGCAAAATTTCTTCTTCACTCAAGCCGAAAGCCTCGGCCCGATCAAAAAAGTCGTCAAAGGCGCGGGT
The DNA here is from genome assembly GCA_031553235.1 of Desulfovibrio sp. Taxonomy (GTDB): domain Bacteria; phylum Desulfobacterota; class Desulfovibrionia; order Desulfovibrionales; family Desulfovibrionaceae; genus Frigididesulfovibrio. Next base: position 55,986 of record JAVBLS010000007.1, on the reverse strand, counting down.
CAGGCGATCCAGGCGATCACAGCCGTAGGCGGCGGAAAGACCGGGGTTGTGGTCTTCCCGCCACAAGCAGCGTCCGCGCAGCCGGTGCCGGCAGGAGACTTCAGTGTTGCATCTCATAGGGCCAGAGCATGGTGCCGCCATCCAGCACATACAGGTCCGTGGCCCCCAGGCCGGCCAGGCGAGCGGCGGCGATAAAGGCGTCGGCCCCGTCGCGGCTGACCAGTACCAGGGGGGTGAAGCGCGGGACTTCGTCCTGCAGCCGTTTGCCCAAGTGCTCAATGGGAATGTTGCGGGATTCCGGTAGACGTTCGCGCAGCCATTCACGCTCGGGGCGCACGTCCAGGGTGAAGAATTCCGCCCCGGCCGCGGCCGAGGCCAGAAGTTCATCCGGGCTGATGCCCTTGGTTGGCCCCTCAAGCTTGTAAAGCAGCATCGAGGCGCAACGGGCCAGGGCCCGACCGGTCAGACCGGCCCAGTCGCGGGCGCACAGACGTTTTAGAGGCAGGCCTTCGGCCAGGGCGCACAGGGCCAGATCGAACAGGCCGAGAGCGGTGTCGGGTGTCGCGCCCGGAGTGTTGACGGACGTTGTGCCCAGGCCGGCCGTCTGGACCCCCAGCAGGGTACGGCTCGGAATATGGCAGACCAGGCCGAGGATCAAGGTCACGCCGCCGGAAAGTTCCAGGGGCAGAACAACGTGCTCGGCGGGGAGGCCGGCCGCGGCCGCTTCGGCCTGGGTGTAGCCGGCCCGGCAGAGGACAAGATTGTGCCCGCGCACCCGGCGCACCCCGCACAGGCCGGGGAAGGCGGCATTCCGGCCGCCCAGCCGGTCGGCAACGTGCCCGGCCAGAGCCAGGGCAGTTTCGGGCCCGCCGGCATACACCGGCGCTTCGGCGCCGCCGCCCAGCCGGGCGGGAGCGCCGGCCGCGCCGCCGCCGATAAGGTATAGCCCGGTTTCTTCTTCCAGGCCGGCATCCATGGTGATCCGGCCGTGGGCATCAAGAAACACGCCATCTTCACGCACCACCGGGTGGCGGGCTCTGGGCGCGGCTGCCCACAGGCAGCAACCGGCTTCCAGGCGTCCGATTTCCGGCGCGATAAAGCCCACCAGGGAGCGGGCGTCGTCGCTCAAGCAGACGTCCAGGCGGGTGGCCGGGAGCTCCGGCAGGGAAACAATCCGGACCTCGTTCCCCAGAGAGCGTAAGACACAGGCGCCTAGGTGGGCGTCCACCCAGGGGGCGCCGGCACTTTCGGTGTGCGCCCAGACGACCTTGCAGTGGGCTTCGCGGGCCGCCAGCACGGCGTCCAGAGCGTCCATGCCGAAGCCGACCACCAGAACCGCTTGCCCGGTTTCGGCGCAACGTTGCAGCGCCGCGTCGCAGGCCGCGGCCTGGGCGAAGAAGCCGTCGGCGGGCAAACTGAAGACGTTGCCGGCCTTTTGCAGGGCGCCGGGAGCCCGGCTCTGGGCAGGAATTTCCAACACCAGGGAACTGTAGCGCAGCGGCAGGTCGCCGCGTTCCGAGGCCACAAGTATTTCTTGGCGGGCGAAATCGGGCTGGATGTCGGTGACCTCCAGCACGCCCACTTCGCGTGCGGCGCGCAGATCCCGCTCCGGCAGCCCCGTGGCCAGGCGACGGGAATACGGGCCGGTGCCCCCGGCCTTTTCCGCAAGCCCGGCCGGGAGCACGAGGTTGACTTCATGCTCGGGCCGGCGGCGCTTGACCCGCAAAGCACAGGTGATGCCGGCCGGGCCGGCGGCGACGACGACTATGCGGCGCATAACTTCTCCCTTATATGCTGATAATGATGGGCGCAGAGCCCGGTGGCCTTGACCTTCCCGTATCGCGGGCGTATCTTTTTGTTGATGCGGTACGCAACCGCATACCCAGATCTGGAGGTTTCTATGTTCGGCGGAGCAAATATGGGCGAAATACTCGTCATTCTTGTGGTTGTGCTGGTCTTGTTCGGGTCGAAGAAATTGCCCGAGATCGGCAGCGGCTTTGGAAGGGCCATCAAAAACTTCAAAAAGGCCACCACGGAACCTGATGAAATCGACATCACCCCGGCAGCCAAGAAGAAGACCAAAGTCGTGGAAAAGGAAGAAGACGACGAGGCCTGATCCGCACAGGACGGTTTCATTCCTTACCCGCCCGGACGGCGTGCTCGTTGGAGTGCGCCGTCTTTTCATTTTCCAGGCCGGAGGCGGCCTCGGCCAGACGCTCCAGCCATAGGGAGGCAAACCCTTCGTATTCCAGGGTGCCTTTGAGCACCGGCACGCAAGTCAGACCGGCGGCTTCCAGCAGGCTGCGGCGCGAGGTCGGTCCAGGGCCGGCGATGTCGGTTTGGGCATGTTTGCCCACCAGGGCCAGAAGCGGCAGCAGCCAAACCCGCTTGGCTCCCTGGTCTATGACCTGCTCGGGCAGGCTGTCGCCGGGGTCGGCCAGGGAGTCGAGCAACACCAGGGGATCGCGCCGGGCCAGGGCGGCGGCCAGGGCGGCATACCCCGAACGGGCCGCGTCGTGGCGTGAGCCGTGGCCCACGCAGATGACCACGTCTTCGGGGCCACGCTCAGGGGGCAGGTGGGCGAACAGGGCTTCAGCCACCCGTTCGGCGTCGCACTCGTCGCAAATCAGAGGCCTGCCCAGACTGATTGCGGCCGGACCGTCGGAATTGGCTGCTTCGCGGCACTCTTCACAGACTGTTTCATATTCTATGCCGGCAATGAGATGCAGGGGCTGCACGGCGACCTGGGTGAAGCGCTCAAAGCCCATGCGACACAAAGCTTTTTTTACCGAATCGGATTTTTGACCGCCATCGGCCAGACGGGAGCGCAGCAAGGAAGAGGTGAAGGCCCAGCGCACGGGCAGCAGGGGAAAGCGCCGGCGCGCCAGACGGTCGAAGTCGTCCAGAGCCCTGCGCGCCATGAGGTTGGATGCGCCGAACACGGCCAGCAAGAGGCCGTTCTTAGACGTGAGGGCCTTGGGGCCGGCGTCGCGTCGTTTTTTCTGTAAGTGCATGATGACGGGGGAAGTTACGCCAAAAAGCAAGGCCGGGCAAGGGAAACCCCCGGCCCGGCCGCCGGCGCGTGCCGGACGCGAAACTCTTACGCGCTGTTCTGCGGGTTACTTGCTTTCTTCGGGGGCCGTGGCGTTTGTGGAAGTCGCGTTTTGCGAGGGCATGGTCCCGTTACGGGCGGGCAGCAGCGTGCCGTTGCCGCCTTCGGGCGCGATGCGCTCAAAGGTTACCTTGCCGGCGTCCATGGCCGCGAGAACTTGCTTGGTCACGTCCACCTTGGCGTCAAAGGAAACCACGGCTTCGGTGCCCAGGACCGCGTCCAGGCCTTCTTTTTCACGCACAGAGTCCACAGCCTTCTGGTAGGCTGCGGTGACCTTGTTCATGACTTGTTGTTGTTCGGCGTTAAAGCGCTGCTGCAGTTCGCCGAAGCCCTGTTGGAAGGCGGTGCGGGCGTCATCGCTGTTGTCTTTGGTTGCGCGTTCCTGCATGGCGGCCAGTTCGTTCTGCAGATCTTTGCCCAGGGCGTCCAGGTAGGCCACGCCGTCTTTGCCGGCCTTGCTGTCCTTGAAGATCAGGGTGGTGTCGACGACGCCGATGCGCGGCTTGGCGGGCTCGGATTTGTCGTTGCAGCCGGCAACGGCCAGTACGGGCAGCAAAAGGGCGGTGCAGAGAATAAGTTTCAGTCGCATGGGATGCTCCGGTGAAAGTGAATGAAGAAAGGGAAGGTAGCACAGCCGCTGTCGGCCTACAAGGAAAACTCGTTGAAAAATACCGCGGCGCGCCGTCTCTGCCGGGCGCGGAGGGCTCGGTAGGCGGCGTCTAATAAGCGCGGATGTTGCCGAGCACCACGTCCACGTAGCGGCGCGATTCCGCCGTGGGCAGCCGGGTGATCAGGGCTTCGTAGACCTCTTCGGGAGTCAGCGAGTTGATCACGGCCACGGCCGAATCGGCGCTTGCGGGGTCAAAGACCCGCAGCACCGCGCCGGGGCCGCCGTTGTAAGCGGCGACGACGCACATCTCTCGCGCGGCCGGGTTGACGACCTCGCCGAAGTAGCGACGATTCAGCAAGTGCAGATAGGTGGTGCCGTATTTGATGTTGTGCTCGGGGTCAAAGAGCAGGGCGCTGTCGGGCGCGCCCTTTTCGCCGGTGAGGTAGCTGTGGGCTTCGCCGCCCGCCGTGTCGGGCACGATCTGCATCAGGCCCAGGGCGTTGTTGCGGCTGACCGCAAAAGGATTGAAGTTGCTCTCGGCCCGCATGATCGCCATGACCAGGCCGGTGGAAAGGTTGTATTTGGCGGCATAGGCCTCGGCCGCCGCCAGGTAGCGGGAGGTGCCCAGGGAGCCGGCCGAACCATCGGGCGCAATGCCCAGGCGTGTGGCCAAAAGCCGTAGGGCGTCCAGGTGCGAGGGCGCGGCCGGGCATTCCAGGACGGCGACCTGCGCGGAGGCCAGAGGGCGGGAAGGGTTGAAGCGGCCGGATTCCGGCTGCTCCCCCCAGGCCCGCAGGGCCGGCGATCCGATCTCATAGGGGTTGTCGGCGAAGCCGGGCTTGTCGAGGTCGACAGTGCCATAGGCCGTGGTCAGAAAAATCCGTCCGTCACGCAGCAACAGCAGCGAGCCGGGCGCCGGCACGGGCCGGGAGGCGTCGACGAAGTCCAGAGGCTGGTGTGGGGCCAAGACCACGCGCCGGCGCAGGCCGGCGCCGCCGGTCCGGGGCGCGGCGGGCACGGACTCGGTGGCTTCAAAGCTTATGCGCATGCGCACGGAGTTGTCCGCGGACCGACGGGGCTTATCCATGGGAAAGACGTGCGCCAAGGCGCTGCCGGCCAGAAGCACGGGCAGGAGGAGCAGAGCGGAACGCAGGGGCAGGGCGTCAATTTTCCGGCCTGACGCCGACCGGTGCAATGCTTGATGTAATGTCTCAAGAAAAGAGCGCAACATGCGGAATCCTTGGACCTTTTTCTGTTCATGGCCGGCTGTGTGTTTTTGCCCGGCAAGGATGCAAAAAGGTAAGCAAGAAGTATGCCGCTATCTGGAGAGAAGCACGGGTGAAGAGAAACACGAACGGGGACCGCGCCCATGATATGCTCATGAAACGCGGCCCCCGTCAAGATGGCGCGCCGGGAAGGATTCGAACCTCCGACCTACAGGTTCGTAGCCTGTTGCTCTATCCAGCTGGGCTACCGGCGCAAACCGACACGGCAAAAGCCGCTCGAAAAATTTGGCGCGCCGGGAAGGATTCGAACCTCCGACCTACAGGTTCGTAGCCTGTTGCTCTATCCAGCTGGGCTACCGGCGCGTATCGGGAAGCAGGCTTATACGTCCGCCGGGGGGTCTCCGTCAAGGGGAGATCGGGCGGTTTTTTTGATTTTTTCGGCGCGGGTGAAAATCCGCACGCCGGCGCGTCACTCTTTGTCCGGGTTGAGGGGATATTCCGGCACGCCTGCCAGGCCGCAGTACCCCCGGCGCTGCTCACGCGGTCCCCATTTCGGCTCGGCCCAGCGCCAGGCGGCGCAGTCCCCGCCCAGGCAGTGCTCGGGCTTCCGCTCCGAGCCCAAGGTTTGCGGGCAGATGAAATTGCCTGCGTCTGCGTGTTTCATATGGCTCCTTCTTCCGCGTTAGCGGAAAACATCGTGTACGATGTCGTGCACGACATCTTCCGGCGACACCTGTACCAAGTCGGAACCGACCACCCGCCAGTCGTAACCCGAGCGATACGGCAGTCTGCGGTACAGATCGGGCGGCACTGTTTGCTTGGCAATGCCTGGAGGCAGGGGTTTGCCCCTGGCCAGATTCTTGCGGATGCCCGGAGGCAGCGGCTTGTAGCCGGTGTGGCCTTTGGCCCAGTCGCGGGCGTCCCGATCGCTGTCCCAATCTCGATCCCGGTAATCCCGGTCGCCACGATGATCCCCGTCCCGCTCCCGGTTACGATCGTGAGCCGCGTCACGGTCGTCGCGGCGATCTCGGTCGCCGTCACTCCGATGGTCCCGGTCGCGATCGCTGCCACGGTCTTTGCGCGAGTCATCACCGGCACGCTTGTCGCCGCCGCGCTCTCCGGTTTTCGCGTCACCCCGGCCGCCGCCGCGCTGTTCAACTTTTGTGTTGCCGCCGCCTCCGGGGCCGGAAGCCGCTTCCGGCTTTTTGGCCCAGGCGGCGGCCACCCCGGCCGTGCACAGAGCGGCAAGAATCAGACAGAAGAAAAGATTGCGCATGACTTTCTCCTTCGACCCTTTTGGGGGCAGATGAAGCAGCATTACAGCAAAAATAACCGACTGGGAAGGGCAATGGAGCTTTCCCCGCAAAGAAGTTGTCTTCTTGAGGCTTGATACCGGCGGCGGGCTTCAGCGCGTCGACTGTGGAATATGCGGTTTGAACAGAAGGGCCAGACAGACCAGCAAGGGGCCGACCACCCCCATCCAGGCGGCGATGACGGGCGGCAGAATGCCCCTGGAGCCCAAGGCTTCGCACCAGGTGGTCAGGCTGTAAAAAAAGAAGGTGCAGATCAGCGCGAGGCCCACGGACTTGTAGATGTTGGAGGTGAACCTGGAGATCACCAGGGCCGTCAGGCCCATGAGCACAATGGAAGCGGCGTAGGAAAGCTTGCTGTGCCAGGCGGTACGCAGGCTCTCAACATTGGAGCCGGAACGCTCCAGATGTTGGATCAGTTGCGAGAGTTCCCAGAGCGGCAACTCGGTGGGGTGTGCCGTGGTTTCCACCGTGGCAAACGCCTTGAGGTTTTGGCGCAGGGGCAGATCCAGCTCTTTCAGGCTTTCGGTTGTATAGGTTCCCGGCAGGATGCGCAGCACGTCGTCAAGGCGCCAGTGATTTTTTTCAATGGTAAACTCGCGGGCACGGATGATTTCTTCGATGTTCAGGCCGGAGTGGTCCAGGCGGTACATGATCAGGCCGTCGCCCCGGCCCAGATTGGGGTAGGCCTTGTTCAGGTGAAAGATTTGATCGCCCTCGCTGAACCACAGGCCTTCCACGGCCCGTAGGCTCAGGTCTTTACCGCGCACTTGCTCCTGCCACATGCGGGCCGAGGCGCGCTCGCCCTCCGCGCCGGCCACCTGGGCAAAAAACAATTGGGCCACCGCCCAGATCAAGCCGTAGGTCAGAATGAAGCGGGCCACCACCAGAGGAGAGATGCCGCCGGCTTCCATGGCCACCAGTTCGTTGCTGCGATCCAGGATGTTCAACTGCAGCACCAGAGCCAGCAAGAACACGGCCGGAAGAATTTGCGAGATAACGGCCGGCAGTTTGTAGAGAAAGTAGAGCAGAATTTGTCCGAGACCGAGGCCCGAACCCAGGAATACGTCCATGCGCTCGAACAAATCCGTGAGCAGATAGATGGACGTGCCGGCGGCGAGCACCGTCAGGATCAGAAAAAGGTTCTGGCGCAGGAGATAGCGGTGCAACAGGCTCACGACGCGCTCCGCAGGAGTTTTTTCAGGCGCGCCGAAGTGCCTGCAACTAGGCTCGGCAGATTGGGGGTACGTTCGCGGGCCACCAGTATGATGCCGGCGGCGGCGAGAACCACAAAGATTACGTTGGCAGCCCACAAACCGATGACCGGCGGCAGGACGCCGGATTCTCCCGTGTTCATACCGATGGAAAAGAGGCTGTAGTAGACCAGGAACATGCCGAGAGAAAGGGCCACGCCCATCTGCCGGCGGGCGCCCTCAAAGGCGCAGGCCAGGGGTACGGCAAAGACGCCCAGCACCACACAGGCCACAGGCAGGGCCCAGCGTTTTTGCAGTTCCGCTGCGGCCTTGAGCTCCAGCCGCTGTTCCGTGTGGCTTTTCACGTCCGTGAGCCGGTAGAGCTCGTGCATGGACATTTCCTTGGGGCGCACGTCGCCGAGGTCCATATCCTTGAAGGCCTCGCTCAGGTTGACGCGTACCTCGTACTCCTGAAAACCCAAAATGTTCACCTGATGGGCGTCGGCCCGGTAGATGCGGCCGTTTTTGAGAAAAAAGACCAGCTCTCCGCGTTGTTCGTCGGTGAGAATTTCACCTTCCGGGGCCAGAATGGTCACGCCCACACCTTCTTTACGGGTGTTGTCCTCAAAAACCACCTGCCGCAACTTGCCGGTTTCGGGGTCCACTTTGCGGGCGAACAAGGTCAGGCCGGGAATGATGTCCTTGTTGAAAACCCCGGCCTGCACCGTGACCTTGGCCCTGGTGCTGGCGATTTCCAGCACGGTCGAACGAAAGGCCCCCATGCCCCAGGGAATGCCCTCAAGAGAGACGCCGAAACAGGCAACCATGCAGAGCGCCGAAAAGATCATCGGCGCGGCAAGCATTTGGTACAAACCGACACCGCCCGCTTTCAGGGCGATGATCTCGCGGTCCGAGCCCATGCGCAGAAAGGTCAAGAAGACCGCAACCATGCAGGAGATGGGCAGAACCATGATCAGGAACAGCGGCATCATGTACAGAAAGAGCAGGGCAATGTCGGCAAAGGTGAAATCCAGTCCCAGGAAGAGATCGCGCAGTTGCAGACCCCGGCCGATGAGCAGCAGGGAAAGCAACGAGACCACGCAGAGCAGAAAATTCTGGGTGGTTTCCAGGAAGAGCCGGCGGTGCAGCAGTGTGGGCATGGAGCGGCGCGGGCTTAAGCCTTTGTCCGGTTGCCGGGCCGGGGTTCCTCATCGTGCAGCAGGCGCTGCAGCGATTCGGCGTCTTTGGGGGAAAGATTGAAGCGCATGGAGGCGTCGTCCAACAGGTCGGAGAGTTTCTTTTCCGGGTGCTGGGCTCGTTGTGTCAGAAGGTGGGCAAAGGCCCGCCGCAGCAGTTCCGATTCGGGCATTATGGTGGCCATGGCAACTCCCGCCGGAGGTGCTTCTCACTCCGGCCGGCGGAATGTACTCCAAGCCGGCCGGGCTTGCAAGCACGCCTTGCCGGGTGTACAAGGCCCAATCTTGAAACCTACCGGATACTCCCCATGAATGAACTCTTTGCCGCCGGCATTCTCGGCCTGATTCAAGGCCTGACGGAATTTCTGCCCGTTTCCTCCACCGGCCACCTGATTCTGGCCGGAACCCTGTTGCATATGACCGACGCCCGGGCCCAGACCTTTGACGTGGTCATCCAGCTCGGCTCCATTCTGGCCGTTGTGGTGCTCTATTTTCCGCGCTTCTGGGGGCTGCTCTTTCCGGGCAAGGACCGTCCCTTTTCCGGGCCGCGAGGACTGTTCCTGCTTTTTCTCACTTGCCTGCCCGCAAGCCTGCTTGGGCTCTTCGCCCATTCGGCCATCAAGCATTATCTATTCAACCCCATACCCGTGGCCCTGTCTCTGGCCGTGGGTGCAGTCATGATTCTTCTGGTCGAGCGCTTCAAGCCCGCTCCCCGCTGCGATTCCATCGACAAGCTCACTCCGGCCGTGGCCTTGGGCATCGGTTGCTTTCAGTGCCTGGCCCTCTGGCCGGGGTTTTCCCGCTCCGCCTCCACGATTATGGGCGGCATGATCCTGGGCTCCTCCCGCGCCGTGGCCGCCGAATATTCTTTCATCGCGGCCGTGCCGATCATGTTTGCGGCCACCGGCTTCGACCTGTATAAATCCGCCTCCTTTCTCTCCAGCGCCGACTTCCCCTTTTTCGCCGTCGGTTTTGTCATGGCCTTTCTCTTCGCTTTCCTGGCCATCAAAGTCTTCATCGGCCTGGTCAGTCGCGTTTCCCTCAGGCCCTTTGCCTATTACCGGCTTATCCTCGCCCCGTTGGTATTCTTCTTTTTCCCGGAATAAGGCGTGAAGGGGGGGGTAAATCCCCCGTCCGCACACCCGACGAAAAAAAACGCGCAGACCATTTGCGTGGTTTTTTCGTCGGGTGTGCGGGGCGCTGGAGCGAGGGGCCGAGAGTCGGGGGCCGGGCGTGAGACTGTCCCCGGCTTTACTTCGCGGCCGGGGCGGTTTCTTTTTTGAGGTCGTGCCAGAATTGCTTGGCGCGTGTGAGGGCGAGCCCGCCGAAGATGCAGAAGAGGAACACAGCGACTTTGACCGGGAAGGGGAAGTCGGTCCAGCCAAAGGTCCTTTTTATGGACAGGCCGAGGGTGATGAAAAAGCCCATCTGGAAGATGAAGATGTCGTAGGAGCTTTTGCCGAGGCGGATCAGCAGGGGCACGCAGGGTATGCGCTTTTCGTTGTCGCGAAAGACCGTGAAGACCAGAAAGGCGGTGTAGAAAAAGGCCGGGTAGTGCTGAAAATACCAGTCGTCGGAGCGGATGAAGAAAAAATTCCAGTAGGAGGGCGGCTGGGCGCCGGGCTGGGAGAACAGGGCGACCAGGGCCATGTAGACGACGCTGACCAGGGTCAGCAGGCGGAAGATGCCGGGGCGAAAGGGATTGCCGTCGGCCAGAACGGCGCCCAGGCAGCAGACAAAGAGATAGCGGAAGTAAAAAATGCGGTAGATGAAGCGGCTGGATTCGATGTCGAGGAAAATAAAAGGCAACTCGCAGAGAGAGGAAAGGAGTAGGGCGACGCCGAGAAATTTCAGGTCAGATCCCAGGCGCGGACGCAGGGCCAGCACCAGGGGGAAAAAAATCAGATGCTGGACGATCAGGGGCACGAAATAGCCGCCCGGTCCGAGATAGCCCATGAGCATGGTGTTGCCGAACAGCTCAAGACCAAGGGGCTCGCCGGCCCACATATAATAGATCAGCACCACGGCGGCATAGGGCAAGTAGAGGGAAAGGGCTCTGCCCGGTAGCAGGGTGTAATATTTTTTCAGGTCACGCTTTAAGTTTTCGCGGTCGCTGTTCTGGATGATCCCGGAGTATTTGCGGCAGGAGAGGACTCCGGTGATGCCGGCTACGAGCATGAAGATGGGCACGGCCTGCCAGATGTGCCAGGGGGCCAGGCAGTTCAGCAGGGTGGGAGCGCCGAACAGGTGCAGCAGAACCACCGAGGCGGCGGCAAACCCTTTGGCGGTGTCGAGGTACTCCAGGCGGGGCTTGGCCCCGGCGGCGGCGCTCATACGGCCTCCTTGCGCGAAGTGGAAAATCATCGAACGAGATTGGCGCCGAACCGGAGAAAGGCGCGCCAGACCGGGCGACCATCGAGTATATACTGATTATATCATGAGAAAGACGTTTTGGAAAGAACGTTTTCCAGGGCCACGGCAAATTGCTCCAGGTCGCCCTTGTCGATGTTCAGGGCCGGCAGAAGGCGCAGCACCCGTTCCTGGGTGAGGTTGAGGATAAAGCCCGCGTCGATCAGGGCGTTCCAGACCTCTTTGCCGGGCTCGGCCAGGACGATGCCGATCAGCAGGCCAAGGCCGCGCACCTCGACGATTTTGCCGGGGCAGGCCGCGGCCACGGCCCGGAAACGTTCCTGCGCCCAGGCTCCGAGTTCGGCCGCATGCTGCAGGAGATCGTCGCGCTCGATGATTTCGATGACCTTGCAGGCCGTGCGTGAAACCAGGGCGCCGCCGCCAAAGGTGGTGGCGTGGCTGCCGGCCTCGAAACCGGCCGCGACTTCGTCGACGGCCATCATGGCGCCCATGGGCAGGCCGCCGGCTAGGCTTTTGGCCGTGCTGATAATCTGCGGCTTCACGTCATAGTGCTGAAAGCCCCACCATTTGCCGGTGCGGCCCATGCCGGTCTGGATTTCATCGATCAGAAAGAGCACGTCCTTGGCCCGGCAGAGGCTTTCAATGCCCTGAATGAATTCTTTGGACGCCGGGCGGATGCCGCCTTCACCTTGAATGACCTCAATAAGCACTCCGGCGGTCTGCGGGGTAACGGCTTCTTCCAGGAGTTTGAGATCGCCCCAGGGCAAGGTTTTGAAGCCGGCCGGCATGGGGGCGAAGCCGTCCTGAAGGGCGGCCCGGCCCGAGGAGGCCACGGTGGCCAGGGTACGGCCATGGAAACAGCCTTCGAAGGTAATGATTTCGAACGCGTCGCGTTTTTTCACCCGTTGCATGTAGCGGCGGGCCAGCTTGATGGCCGCCTCGTTGGCCTCGGCCCCGGAGTTGCAGAAAAAGGCCTTGCCGAAGTGGGCTGTGGCCTTGAGACGTCGGGCGAGATCGAGTTGTTCCTTTTGGTAAAAGAGGTTGCTGACGTGAATCAGCCTGCCTGCCTGCTCGGCGATGACCGCCGTCAGCTCCGGGTGGGCGTGGCCCAGGCCGGTGACGGCAATGCCCGCAAGCAGATCGATATATTCCTTGCCGTCATAATCCCACAGGCGCGAGCCCCGGCCGTGGGACACGGCGATGGGATAGCGGCCGTAAGTTTTGCACAGCAAGTCGTCTTCCACGTTCCGAAAGTCGTCAAGGCTCATGTTCATGATGCAGGCTCCAAGTGAAAGGTGCAGCGCGCGTTCATCGCCCGGTGTGGCCAAAGCCGCCGGCGCCGCGTTCGGTGCCGGAAAGCTCCTGTACAGAACGAAACTCCGGCCGGCGGTAGGGCTGGAAAATAATCTGGGCGATACGCTCACCACGTTTGACGGTATAAGGTTCCTTAGCTGTATTCAATAGAAAAACGCGGATTTCCCCGCGGTAGTCCGGATCGATCACGCCGACCCCCTGGGCTACGGTCAGTCCGGTGACCGCGCCCAGGCCGCTTCGGGAGTATACAAAGCCGGCCAGGCCCGGCTCCAGCGGAGCTATGGCCAGGCCTGTGGGCACCGCGCCGCGCTCTCCCGGGGCAATGCACAGCTCTGGGCCTTCCAGGCAGGCGCGCAGATCCACGCCGGCCGAAACTGATGTGGACGGCACAAGTCCGTCCGGTCCGTAGATTTCTCGCGCGTCGCGCAGATACCGCACCTCTACAGGCAGGGGGGAAGGTCTGGGGCTTGTCACCGGGGCTCTCCTGTGAAAGAATACAGAGATAAATATTCCGACGTCGCCGGCGGTTCCGCGACTGGAGGAACCGCCCGTTGCTTTACCCCGACGGCGGGTGCAAGTCAAAACGGCCGGGCGCCGGTCGTGCCGGTCGTGTCAGGAGGCCATATGCAGCCTTTGCGGGTTTTTTCCGTTGTTCCCAATCTTCCTCTCGAATTGGTTCCATTGCGGGATCTGGCCCGCAACCACCGTTTCTCCTGGGACGCCGGCGTGGCCGATTTGTTCCGGGAGATGGACCCGGTTCTGTGGGAAAAGAGTTCCCAGAACCCCGTCTGGCTGCTGAATCATGTTGCCCAGGAGCGCCTGGACAAACTGACGGCCGACATCCCCTATCGCGAACGTCTGAAAGCGGAACTGGATCAGTTGCGGGCCTATGAGGCCGCGCCCTGCCCCTATGTCTTTCCCGACGTCCCCCAAGGCTCGCCCGCCATCGCTTACTTCAGCCTGGAGTTCGGGGTCAGCCTGTGTCTTCCCATCTATTCCGGCGGCCTGGGCATCCTGGCCGGCGATCACCTGAAATCGGCTTCAGACCTGCGCGTGCCTTTGGTGGGCATCGGCTTGGCCTATGCCCACGGGTATTTCCGCCAGTACATGACCCCCGACGGCTGGCAGCAGGAGCGCTACCCGGACTATGATTTCGAGCAGATGCCCCTGTGTCCGGCCCGGACGCCTGCGGGCGAGCCGGCCGTGGTCCATCTGTCCGTCGGCGACCGCCCCTTGGCCGCGCGCGTCTGGGAGGTCCAGGTGGGCCGGGTGTCTCTGTATTTGCTGGACACCAACATTGCCGAGAACCCGCCGGAGTTCCGCCAGATTACCGCCCGACTTTACGGCGGCAACCTGGAAATGCGTCTCTGGCAGGAAATTCTCCTGGGCATCGGCGGCATCAAGACCCTGCGGCTGCTTGGACTTTCGCCTCAGGTCATTCACATGAACGAGGGGCATTCCGCCTTTGCCGGTATGGAGCGGGTGCGCCTGCTGATGAAGGAAAACGAACTGCCTTTTGAGACGGCTGTGGAAATCGCCGCCTCGGGCAGCATCTTCACCACTCATACTCCGGTGCCCGCGGGCAACGACCGCTTCCCGTCCGGCCTGATGCAGCAATACTTCGAGTCGTACGCCCGCGACATGGGGCTGGCCTTCAAGGTTTTCATGGCCCTGGGTCGCGAAGATCCGTACAACGACGCCGAAGACTTTTGCATGACCGTGTTGGCCTTGCGGCTTTCGCGTTTCAACAACGGGGTTTCACGGTTGCACGGCAAGGTTTCGCGCAAGATGTGGCGGCGCATCTGGAGCCAGTTCCCCATGGAGGACGTGCCCATCGGTTCCATTACCAACGGAGTGCATGCGCCCACCTGGGTGGCTCCGGAAATGGCCGCGCTGTACGATCGTCGTCTCGGCCCGAACTGGCGCGAAGACGACGACTTGCCTGCGGTCTGGCACAATGCCCGCAACATTCCGGATGAAGAGCTCTGGGCGGCCCACAACGTTTTGCGGGCCGGCCTGGTGGACGATGCCCGCCGGCGCCTGCGGGCCCAAATGCAGGCCCTGGGCAGCCGGCCCAAGGAACTGGCCCGCGCGGACGGCATCCTCAACCCCGAGGCTCTGACCATCGGTTTTGCCCGGCGTTTCGCCACCTACAAGCGAGCCCGGCTGATCATGCAGGATATGGAAAGCCTGCTGCGGGTCATCAGCGACAAGAAACGGCCGGTGCAGTTCATCTTTGCCGGCAAGGCCCACCCGCAGGATCAGGGCGGCAAACAGTTGATGAAGGATATCATCAGCCTGTGTCGTGAAGAGCCTTATCGCAACAGCATGGTCTTTCTCGAAGACTACGATATGAAACTGGCCCGGACGATGATCTCCGGCTGCGACATCTGGCTGAACAACCCGCGCCGGCCCCTTGAGGCCTGCGGCACCAGCGGCATGAAGGCCATGTTCAACTGCGTGCTCCAGTTCAGTACCCTCGACGGCTGGTGGGACGAGGCCTGGCGGCCCGACAACGGCCTAGGCTGGGCCATCGGCAAAGGCGAGGAGTACGACGACCCCGACTACCAGGACAACGTTGAACTGCAGACTCTCTACAAGGTTCTTGAATCGGAAATCATCCCCGATTTTTACGACCGTGACGAGGCCTGCCTGCCCCGTTCCTGGATCAAGCGAATGAAAGAGGCCCTAGCCGAGTTCGGGCCGCGTTTCCATTCGCACCGTATGGTTCAGGACTATCTGAAAACCGCCTATTTGCCCGCCTGCACCAGCCGGCACAGCCTGTACCGCGACAACTTCGCCCCGGCCCGCGAACTCTCGGACTGGCGCATGCACATCATGACCAGTTGGGGCGCTCTGCGCGTCACCGACGTCGAAACGGTCCGTGCCGACACCTTGCCGGTGGGCGCGGCCGTCAGCGTGCGGGTCAAGGTGCATCTGGCCGATATTCCCTCGGACCATCTGCGCCTTGAGATCTGCTCCGGCCCCCTGGGCCAGGACGACGTCTTCATCAAACGCACACTCTCTCTGATGCACCCCGCCGGCGCGCCGGTCGACGGCGTTCAGGCCTGGGAAGGCTCGTTCATGCCCGAAGAAACCGGCCGTTTCGGTTTTACCGTGCGCGCCATGCCCGCACACCCCCTGCTGCCCTCGGCCAACTCCCTCGGCCTGCTGCGCTGGGCCGAGTGACTGTTGGGCTTCATCCCGACCCCTTAAAAAACCCGGGCCGTGCCCGGGTTTTTCGTCAGCGCATTTCCATGGGCGGCCGGGCGGCCAGCCGAAGCATGTCGTCCATCATGACCAGGCGGTGTCTGGCCAGGGCTTCTTCATCGGCCATGATCATGTCGAGTTGCCGGGTATGCATGACCAGATAGCCGAGAATGCGCAAGGCGCTGAGGAATTCGTCGTGTTCCCCCTGTTCGAGGCGGGCGGTCAGGGTGTCACCGCTGATCTCGGTGGCGAAATCGAACTGAGAGAGCAACTCGGCCACAAAGTGTACCCGGCGGATGCGCCGGCTCAAGTTGGCAGCGCCGCCCTTGAACTGGAAGATGATGAAGCGCTCGCGGGCCCGGTCGCCGAGCAGGCAGTCCAGGGACAGGAAATGAAAGCCGAAACGACAGCGCATGCTGCAGAAATGCCGGGCGATGAGAAAGACGTTCTTCTCGGTATATTGGGCCACGCCCGAGGCCGGGTCGAGGTTGGGGTTGGTGGTGGCTTCAAAGAGCACGGAGATGAAGCCCCTGGCGTCCAACTGGGGCGGTCCTTCCCAGGGTTTGTCGCAAAAGCCCTCCCAGAGGGTGCGCATGGGAATGGAGGCAATTTTTTCCAGGGGCACGGTGGGACCGGTGATTTCGGAATAGAAGCCGTCGTCGAGATTGATGATCCAGAACTGCTTGGGCACGTCGCAGATCAACTGTTTAGCCGGGGCCTGGGAGGCTTTGCGCGAGGTGCTGTAGCGGAACATCTCCTGCACGGCGTGGTCGTGGCAGTAAACCAAAAAATCGTGAAAGGTGGAGCAGTTGTCGGCCCGGAAGTCCGGGTTGTCCGAGTCGGGCAGGGTCAGGGAAACCACCTTGGGGGCCAGCGCCCGGGTCATTTCGGCAATATCGCTTCGGGGCAGCCAGAGGTGCCCGGCGGCCTGATTGTGGTCGTCGTCTGTGAATTCGCCGCTAAAAGCCCCGGCCTCGGGTTCGGTCGTGCAGCAGGGCGCATCATTGCGTGTCTCGGCCCCGACCCGATAGAGACAGAGGGTCGGCGAGCGGTCGGAAGAGGCGAAAATGCGCACGCTCATACCGTTTTCCGTCGCCTTGAGGGCCTCGGGCAGATTGAGGATGGTCGGCCGACCCCGCCGACGGGCGGTGCGGGCAAACAGGCCGTTGCCGGTGCCGTTGCCGGCCACGGCGCCGCGGGCGAAGTCGAGCAGAAAGCTCCAGCGCGGCCCGGCCTTGGGGGTGAGCAGAATGGAGCCGATGGGAAAGTGCAGGGCGTCTTTCAAGTTGTTGACCACGGCCGCGCGGCCCTCGGCCCGGCCGGGGTAGGTGCTCAGGCCGCCGCTCAAAGTCAGGATGGAAGGGGCGTCTCCGGCTGGGGCGCAGGGGGGGGCCGTCCCAAGGGAAAGGGTCGGATCCGGGTCGGGTAGGGCGTTGACCCCGAGCACGGAATATTCGCCCCGCTCGGAAACGGCCCAAAAGACTTCGTGCCGGTTGCCGGCCACCGGGGCGTCGGCCACGCAGGTCAGGGCCAAGCGCGAGCAACGCTCGACCTCGGCGCGCACCTCGTCGGGCAGCCGGGCCGCTTCGTCGGAAAACTGGCCGGTGCTGGACTCGGCTGTGTCGATGCCCCGGCGGATGTGCACAATTAGTTCGTCGTTGCCCACGGCATCCAGGCGGCGGTGGGTGCTGCCCCGGCCCTGGCGGGCCCGGAGCAGGGTGAAGCAGGCACACAGGGGCATGGCCCGGTCGCGGATACCCAGCTTCAAGCGGTAGATCATTGCCCGGGCCGTGTAGGCCATGGAAAAGGCCGACCGCAGGGCCGTGAACACGGCCTCTTCGGTGACGGGTGCGCACAGCACCTGTTCCGGCACGGTCAGGGCGCCGTGTTCCGGCTTCACCGGGAAGCAGCGCACCAGCAAAATGTTTTCCGGGTCGGCCAGGGCGCCTTCCAGGTTTTTCAGGAAGGGCCGGACCGCGACTTCCACTTCTTTGGGCAGGGGAAAGGAGGAGACGATGCGCTCGCGGATGGTGGCCCCGGCCTCACTGTAAGTGCCGGGATCATCCTGGGAGATCAGCATGATCCGGTCGATCTCGTCGTGCATGTCCGGGTCGTTGAACCAACTCCACCAGGCCGCGCCGCCGACCACAAAGCCTTCGGGCATGAACTCCGGGTGCTCCCGGCCGATGGCCCGCAGCTTGGCTAGGTTGGGGGCCACCAGGCTTCTGTTGTCTTCGTTGATCTCGCGGTAGGGGAAAACCAGGGAGCCCACAAGGGGGGCGACGCCTTTTCGCAGAACGTCCTGCACCTGGCCGCGCAGGGCCGAGAAAGGCGCGTTCAAGCGGGTATAGCGGTTGCCGCCCAAGCTGTTGAGATGCAGAATGCACTGCATGGTTGAGATGGTCAGCCGGGCCGTGCTGGAACGCAAAAACGGCATGCCCACGGGCATTTCCGAGGCCAGGCGCTCTTCAAAGCTCATCATCTCGCTGTAGGCTTCAATGTGAGCGTTGAGAAAGAGCTTGAAGCGGTGAAAGCGGGCCGAGAAGCCGGACACGGCGTCGTCCTTGGCTTCGGTCTTCCGGCGCTTGAACAGACGGCGCAACAAAGAACTCATGCCGGCACCCAGATTCCGCGGCATCAACCGGCCGCGCCGGGGCGGGCGCCTTCCAGTTCTTTTTGCCGGACGGCGTCTTCGATTTTATGGCAGAGGGTTTCCAGTTCAATGGGTTTGAGCTGGTAATGGAAGGCCCCGAGTTCCAGGCCCTTGGTTGCGGCGTCCATATCTGCATGGCCGGAAATGATGAGCGTGGAGACTGCGGGGTGGCGTTCACAAATGTGGGCGAGCACTTCCAGACCGTCCATACCGGGCATTTTGATATCCAGCAAAACCACGTCCACAGGGTGGGCGGCCAGATGCGCCAGAGCGGCTTCGCCGCTTGAGGCGTAGGCGGGCTCAAAGCCGCGCCGGGCGAGACGCAGGCTCAAGATTTCGCCGGCGTCCGTTTCGTCGTCCACGATGAGGATGCGGATTTTGTCCATTCGTGTATCCTTCCAAAAACAATATCCTTTTTCGCACCTGAAACGCAAGCCGATAATGTGGCGTTTCCCGCGAGTGATTTCCCTTGTGTCCCAAGCGGTCGACAGGGCGCGGGGAATACGCTAAAATCAGAGTATGGCTCATCCGTTTCTTAAAATCCTGCCGGGTCCGGACAACCTGGGCGCGCGCCTGTCGCTTTTTCTTTTCCTGATCGGCCTGGTGGCCCTGGTGTTGGCCCTGCTGGCCGGCTTGAGCATTGTCGGGGCCACGCCCGTGGACATGGAAAACACCTTTGCCTGGGTGGTGCTGGCCGGGGCGTTTTTTCTTCTGGCCGCGGCCTTGGTGCTCCGGCGGCTTATTGCCCGCGAGGTTTTGCTCCCTTTGGAACAGATCCGCGCGGGCATTGAAGAGGAAGAAAGCGGCATGGGCGGCCTGGGCCGGGTGGCCGCTACCATGCGTGAGTTGCGCGACACCGTGAATCGTACCCAGGCCGAGCTGGACGAGAGCCACAAAAACCTGCGCCAGGTGGAAAAACTGGCCCTGGTGGGCAAGCTGGCCGCCGGTGTGGCCCACAGCGTGCGCAACCCCCTGACCTCGGTCAAGCTGCGCCTGTTTTCCCTGGAGCGCGGCCTGGCCTTGACCGAGCGCCAGAAAGAGGACTTCACCGTCATTGCCGATGCCGTGCGCCATGTGGACGGTATTGTCGGTAACTTTTTGGAATTTTCCCGCCGTCCCCGCCTCTCCCTACGCCTGGTTTCGCCCACGATGGTCCTGGACGGGGCCTTGAAACTACTGGAGAACCGCCTGGCCACCTTCCCGGTCAGCTTGGCGGTCAAGCGCGCGCCGCGCCTGCCGGAGATCAACGCCGACCCGGAGCAATTGCGCGAAGCCCTGCTGAACATCCTGCTCAACGCCTGCGAAGCCATGGAATACTCCGGCAACCTGCGCGTGGAGGAGGGCCTGACCAGCGGCACGGACGGTATTCTGTTCGTGAGCGTGACCGTGCAGGATTCCGGCCCCGGCATTCCCGAAGACATTCTCGGCGACATCTTCACGCCGTTTTTCAGCACCAAGGAACAGGGCACCGGCCTGGGCCTGCCCATTGCCAAAAGCATTCTGGAAGAACACGGCGGCGATCTGCGGGTCGCGTCTTCGCCCAAGACGGGCAGCCTTTTCACTCTGCTGATCCCGGCGGTCCGGCCGGTTAAGGTCGACCCGGCCGCACCGTAAATTTTCGCCACACCCAACATCGGAGTTCCCATGTCTTCTTCTTTCTGGCGCCTGGCTGTGCGCGACGAGTTTAGCGCCGGCCATGCCCTGCGTTGTTACCAGGGCAAGTGCGAACGCCTGCACGGCCACAACTTTTCCGTCGAGGCCGTGGTCGAGGGCGAAACCCTGCTGCCGGGCACCGAGTTCCTGGTGGATTTCTCTCTGCTGAAAAAAGACCTCAGGGCTGTGCTGGAAGGTTTGGACCACACCATTCTCAACGAAGTTCCGCCCTTTGACCGGATCAACCCCTCATCGGAAAACCTGGCTCGGCACATCTTTCAGGCCCTGATCCCGGCCGCGGTTCGGCACGGCGTTCGCCTGTACAGTGTCACCGTGGGCGAAAAGGCCGCCCAGGGCGCTACCTACTTTGAGGGCTAAGATGCGCTATTTTTATACCCACACAGCCACCCAGGCGGCCACGGGCTTTTTCACCTGCCGGCCGGACCCCTCCCTGAGCCTTGCCGACTGCCTGGTTCATCTCGCCGCCCACCCCCTGGACGACTTTATGCGCCGGCACCTGCTGCAACACCTGGCCGGCCTGCCGGCCGAAGAGGTTGCAACCGCCCTGGCGGCCCAGGCCCATGCGCCTGCCTGCGCCGCCCTGGCCTGTGAGCTGCGCCTGGTGTCGCCGGAGCTTGCCCGTTGTCTGAACCCGGCGAACTTCCCCCTGCCGGCGTCAGCGGAAGCCGAAGCCACATCCCTGGCCCTGTTGGGCATGGAGCGCCTACCGGATAAAGAGGTCCATGCGGCCTGGAACGCCTTATACGCGGACAACATTCAGGGACACCGGGCTCTACCCGCGCCGGACAAGACCGGGCTGCCGGAACTCTTCCCAGAACCCGCCGCGCCGGGCCTGCCGTGCCTGGGGGTGCCTTTTACTGCCTGTTTTCCCCTGAGCCTGGCGGCGGTTCAGGCCCGGCATACCGCCACTCCCGGCCCGGCCTATGTCCGCCCCTCGACGGAGGAAACCGCCGCCTTGGCCGAGGAGCGCCTGGCCGAGGCGGGTATTTTGGCCGGCGTGGAAAAGCGCCACACCTCCTCCTTAAGTCCTGTGGCCCTGTTGCGGCCGTGGAACGTTTCTTTGCGGGTGCGCCTTGGCCGGCACGACTTCAGCCTGAAAGGCGAAGCCACCACCTACGGCCGGGGGCTGTCCGTAGCCGCGGCCCGGGCCTCCTGCTTGATGGAAATGGTCGAACGGGCCTCGGCCTACCTGCCTGTGACCGAAGAGGGCGTGGAAAATCGGACCAAGCCCGCGCCGTTGTTGCGCGCCCGGCTGTCGGAGTTGCGGGCTTCCGGCCGCGAGAGCCTGGACCCCAACGATTTTCCCCTGGAAGTAGCCTATGCCGACGCGCCTTTGTACTGGATGCCCGGACACGCGGCCACCGGCCGGGAAATGCTCGTACCGGTACAGATGGCCGGGCTGTTCTGTAACCTGGACGAGATCCGTCTGTTCGAGTCGCCCGGCTCCACCGGCCTGGCCACGGGCAACACCCTGGAAGAGGCCAAGGTGGCGGCCCTGCTGGAAATCATCGAGCGTGACGCCGAAGCGGTCACGCCTTTTGCCAAGTCCGGCTGTTTTGTCCTTGAAGCGCGCGAAGCGCGTCTGGCCGCCTTGCTCAAGGACTATACCGATCGGGGCATCAACGTACACTTTCAGGATCTTACCGGCCCCTTGGGCGTGCCGGTCTACCAATGCTTTGTCATGAGCCCCAAGGGAACCGTGGCCCGGGGATACGGTGCCGGGCTTTCCGGGCAAAAAGCCGCGCTTTCGGCCCTTACCGAGACGCCGTTTCCTTATCCCGACGGAGGCTTTTCCGGCCCGCAGTTGCGTAATTTGCCTCGGCGTGTGCTGGAGGAGTTGCCGGACTGGTCCTTGGAGTCGCCGTCCCGTAATTTGGCCATGTTGGAGGAACTGCTCGCGGCCGCCGGCCGGGCTCCGGTCTACGTGGAACTGAGCAGAGCGGATCTGGGTTTTCCGGTGGTGCGGGCCTTTGTACCCGGTTTTGAACTCGCGGCCGATCGTGACCTTTACAGCCGGGTGCCATGGCGGCTGTACCGGAATCATGAGAGAATGTGGAGCGGATGAATGTTGAAAATTCTTTGTTTATAATGTGATGGGCAGCCAATGTGCGTTATGCTATAAAATAAACGACCGCGGATTTATTTTGCAATGATCCGTACAACCTTCAGTCGACAGGAGGAGCTGCATGTTGAAGCTCGCCATTCTTGTGGGGAGTCTGCGTAAAGACTCGATCAACAAAAAGTTGGCCCTGAACCTCATGGAACTGGGTAAAAATCTTTTTCAGTCTGAAATTCTGCGTCTGGACGACATTCCCATGTTCAACCAGGATCTTGAAGCGGATCTGCCTGCCCCTGTGGCGCGCATGAAAAAAGAGATCGCCGCGGCCGACGCCGCTCTGCTGGTCACCCCGGAATACAACCGAAGCGTACCGCCGGTGCTGAAAAACGCCGTGGACTGGGCTTCGCGTCCCTACGGTGCCGGCGTTTGGCTGAATAAGCCCATGGCCGTCTGCGGCATCAGCGGCAGCCCTGTGGGCACGGCCGTGGCCCAGTCGCAGTTGCGCAGCGCTCTGGCCATCGTGGGCGCGCGTCTGGTCTGCTTTCCGGAAGTCTACCTGGTGGAGAGCGCCGGCTTTTTCGACGACAAGGGCGAGATCACGGCGGATCGCACCCGTCAGTTCCTGCACGGCTTCCTACAGTGCCTGGCCGATTGGACTCAGAAGCTAAAGTAGAATATAAAACCGGCACCTCAAGCGTAAAATGCCATAGTCCCAGCGGGGCCGCTCTTCCGGGGGCCGCCCCGCTAGGTGTGCTGCCTGCATGAAGGGCAACGCCCATCGGGCCGGCAGAATACGGTCAGAGCTGCGCCAGACGTTCGGCCGCCTCCTGGGGCGAGGCCGCCCGGATAGTTTCCTGCAGCGGCCGATCCTGCAGCTGTTTGGCATAGGCCCGGTCGTAGTAGGCCAGAAGAATGCGGGCGATTTCGGCTAGATCGTTGTCGGCCAGAGCGGCTTTGGCCTTGGCGTGTTCGGCGCCGCCCAGGCGTTTTTTGATCCGGTCCAGGGCGGCGCCCATCTCGTAGTGAGGCAGGGTGCCATAGTCGCGCAGCACCCGCTGCAGGCGGTCTGGGTCGGGGGTTTCGAGAACGTACAGGGGCGAGTTGCGCAGGTGCCGAAAAAAAGGCTTGGGCAGATTGACCGTGCCGAGATTTTCCGATTCGTCCTCTACCCAGATGGGCCGCGAAGGATCGCAGGCGACCAGGGCCACGGCCAGGCGGTTTTCAAAATGGGAACGGCCGGGCTGGGGTTTGCCGGGCAGAAAGCCAAAGGCCGAGCCCCGGTGCCGGGCAAGACCTTCGAGATCGATCACCTGGGCACCGAGGTCGCGCAGATGGAGCAACGCTTCGGTCTTGCCGGAACCGGTTTTGCCGCCGAGCACCCGCAGGACCGGAGGGTTGTCGAAGAGGTTGAGTACAAAGCGGCGAAAGGCCTTGTAACCGCCGCGCAGCACCAGAACCTCTTGCCCCAGGGCCTCTGCCAGGCCTGCCAGAGAACCGCTGCGCATGCCGCCGCGGGCGCAGTAAAAGCAGATTTTGGTGCCCAGATCGAGCAGGGCGCGGCCCTTCTGCGGCAATTGGGCTCCCACGGCCTCAAGCCCGGTCAGGACGGCCTGGGCCCGGCCGCGCTCCTTGTAGGTCAGGCCGACCAGGGCGTGCTCGGTGTCTGAAAACAGCGGAATGTTGACGGCGCCGGGAATGTGCGCATGGGCGTATTCGCCCGGGGTACGAGCGTCAACCAGAGGCAGGCCGGCGCAACGGGTCAGGAATTCGGGGGGATCAAGGCGGCTTGCGGCAAAAGCGGGAATCATCGGGAACTCGGGATTATTGGCGGTTTTTTGCCTCAAGCAGGGCGGCCACGTGGTTGAGCACGGAACGGAGCTGTTCGGCACTGATGGGCTTGGACAGGTAGTGGTCCATGCCCATGGTAAGAAAGCGTTCCTTGTCGCCGGTCATGGCGTGGGCCGTCAGGGCGACGATGGGGATATCCTGGGGAATGCGGCGCAGCGGCCCGGCGGCCACACCCATGAGGGAACGAGTTTCCGCCGAAGGGGCGACGTCTTCGGTCCGCCCCTGGCGAATGCGCCCCACCAACTCCACGCCGTCCATTTCCGGCATTTGGATGTCGGTGAGCAGGCAGTCGTAAGGGTGCAGGAGCAACGCTTCCAGAGCCTGTCTGCCGTCGTTGACGCAGGTGACCGTGTGCCCGGCCTTGGAAAGCAAGGTCTTGATCATCAGGCGATTGACCGGGTCGTCTTCGGCCAGCAGGATATCCAACGGCCTGCCCTGCGGCGGCGGCGCTTCGGGGCCGCCGATCACCGGAACCGCGGCCTCTACACGACCGAAGGGTAGGGACAGGTGTACGCTTGTACCGACGCCCTGTTCACTCTCGATGCACAAAGAGCCGTTCATCAGCTGGACCAGACGGCGCACGATGCCCAGCCCCAGTCCGGTGCCGGCGTAACGTCGGGTGCTGGACCCGTCAAGCTGAGTAAAGGCCTGGAACATATCGTCGATACGTTCCTCGGGCACGCCGATGCCCGTATCGTGCACCGCCAGGTAGACCCGGCAGAGGTCCGGCGAGGAGGAACGCAGCAGCGAACACTCCACCAGAATGCTGCCCTGCTCGGTGAACTTGAAGGCGTTGCCCACCAGGTTGAAGATGATCTGGCGCACCCGGGCGTCGTCCCCCAAAAGCAGCAGCGGGATGTTCGCATCCAGGCGCAGATCGAAATTCAGGTGTTTTTCCCCGGCCTGCTGCAGAAACATGCCCAGAGTGGAGCGCAGCGTGGCCGAAAGATCGAAGCCGCCGGCCGCCAGTTCCAGCTTGCCCGCCTCAATGCGGGAGAGATCCAGAATGTCGGAAATGACCCGCAGCAGACTGCGGCCGGAAGAGCCGGCCGTGACCACCCAGTCGGTCTGCTCCCGGGTCAGAGGGCTTTGCTGCAGCAATTGCAGCATGCCGAGTATGCCGTTCAGCGGCGTGCGCAGTTCGTGGCTGACGTTGGCCAGAAATTCGTTCTTGGCCCGGTTGGCCGCTTCGGCGTCTTCCTTGGCCTTCTGCAGGGCCTGCAGGGACCAGCGCCGGCGCAACAGGTACCACATGCCGTTGATGAACAGTTCAAGCTGGCGTAGGTCGGCCAGGGTGTAGCTGCCCTCTTTTTCGGCCACGGCGGCCAGGCAGGACACGCCGTCTTCCTCGATCACCGGAGCGAGCATATGCCGGGTAACGGGCCGGCCGGCCACGGGGTGGGGAAAGTCGCGTACCGGGCGATTGACGATTTCGGCCCGGCGGATGTCGTGCTTGCCGCCGCGCGGCAGCAGCCGGCCGGGGGGGGGCAGGGGCGGCTTCTCGTCGGAGTCGTCCAGACGGGCGTGGGACCAGAAGATTAGCCCTCGGCCGCGCTCGTCGTTGGGACGGCGCAGATACAGGTAGCCCACGGAACTGCCGGTCAGGTGCACGGCCTGGTGCAGAGAAAAGCGTACCACCTCTTCTTCCGGGGCTTCGTCCATGTGGGTGAGGCGGTACAGGGCGGCAAAACGGGCTTCGTTCAGGCGCAGCTCCCGCTCAAATTTGAACACTTCGGTCACGTCCCTGACGATGCAGGCGACACGGCGCTGTTCCGGCGAATAGATGCTCAGTTCGTAGCGGGCGCGGCGTTCCGCGGCCGTCAGGGGCATCTGGACCGGGGCGCGGGTGTCCAGGGCTTTTTGCAGGATCTGAGAAGCCTGCGGGGCATCGTTGCCGAAAAGATCCGACAAGCGATGCCCGACCAGGGATTCCGCCGTGCGGTTGAACATTTTGCCGATGGCCGGGTTGGCGGCCAGAATGACAAAGTCCGTTTCCGGCTGCTTATGCGGTGCGGCGCTGCTCTGCAAGGGTTCGAAGAGCAGGAAGCCGTCCACCATGCTGTTGAACAGGGCGTGGTAATTTTCGGCCATGCGCCGGGAAAAGGTCATATCGCGCATTTGCACGACCACCGAGAGCACCTCGCCGCCTTGGCCGAATTCCGGCCAGAAGCGGCAGTCGGCAACAATTTCTCCAGCCAGGGGCGAAAGCAGGGTTAGCTCGGTTTCAATAGGCAGACCCATCTCAAAGACCCGCAGGACGTTTTCCATGAAAAAAGGGAAGTCTCCCCGGCCCCGGAAGTCCGACAGGTTTTTGCCCACCAGTTTGTCGGCGCGAACAGGCATGTAGCGCTCGATGCTCGGTCCGGCGTAAAGGATGCGGCCGGCGGCGTCAAAACGCATGATCACGTCGGAAGAACCCCCGGCCAGAGAACGGAATTTTTCTTCGCTGATGCGCAGGGCCAGTTCCGTTTCCCGCTGGGTGCCGGCATCCTGCACGGCCAGCAACAGGCGACGGACGACGCCGTCCGGGTCTTTTTGCACCCTGGCCGTCAGCCTGCCCCAGAAATGGCCGCTGGGGGAACGCAGCCGGACCACGGCGGCGAAGCGCTTTCTTTGCCCGCTCAGCAGGGTCGCGATGCCTTCGGCAAAATGCATCCCGTCTTCGGCCTGCATGCGCTCCGTGAGCCAAGCCACCGGGTTCGGGAAGGTCTCGGCGCCCGGTCCCATGAGCGCTTCCCAGCGCCGGTCGGCAAACACGCGTTGCGTTTGCGGCTCCCATTCCAGAAAGCCGGCTTCGAGCACGTCCACGGCCAGACGCAGGTGCTCGGCTTCGGACATGGCGGGTTCGGCCGGCTGGAGAGCTGCTTCAGACATGGCCGGCTCGGCGGCTTGTTGCCCGGGGGGAGAAAGGAGCGGGCCGCCGTCCAGTGGCAGGGCCTCATCGGGGTGGCGCTCGGCCAACTGATGCACCAGCGGGTTGACGCCCGGTTCGGTTTTCGGACGGATTGCCACCGGAGCGTCCGGCCCCAGGCGCGGCCGGGTGCGGTCATCGCCTTCAATGCCCAGGTAATCGCTGATGTCGCGGGTTTCCGCCTGCAGGTAGCCGGCTTTTTCGGAATAGGGTGAGGGCGCGCCTGCGCCGCCGGCGGTGGGGTCCACGCCGATGCCGAGCAGGGCGGCGCTGCGGGCAAGTTCCCTCTCCAGCGAGGTCACGCTCGATTTGGCCTGGGCCAGGGCTTCCAACAGGCGGGCGTGGCGTTCTTGGGACATCTACGGGTGCTCTCCGGGGAAAGGGCTGGACTTTGCCGGCTGATCTGAACGCACTTTGCCTTATTTAGCTACTACGGGCAAGACGGACCGGACAAAAGATTGCCGGTTTTTCGGCATCAGGAACGCAGCATCCGGCGTAAATCCCGGCAAATTCCCATGAGCAGGTCAAACTCGTGTCTACGCAAGGCGTTTTTTCGCAAAAAGCGGCGCATGGGCTGCATGAACAGAGTGGGATTGTCGGCCGAAATGCTGCCCAGGGCCGTCAAGGCCTCTTCCAAGCTGCGCAGCACCAAGTCTTCCTCGGCCAGGGTGACCCGGCGCGAGTCGCCCCTGCGCGCCCGCCCGGCCCACTCGCGTTCGCCCGAAGGGGAAAAGGGCAGTTCCCGATCGGCCCTGGCGCACTCGTACAGCAGCAGGAGCACGGCCTGGGCCAGATTGAGCGAGGAGTGCTCCGCCGGGGTAGGGATGGTCACCAGGCGCGGGCAGAGGTCCACCTCCTCATTGCTGAGGCCGCGATCTTCCGGACCGAAGACAAAGGCGACCTGCCCACCGGAGCGCACGCAGACGCGGGCTTCAAGCGCAGCCTTTTCCGGGCCGAGTAGATATTTGCGTCGGCCGCCGGTGCGGGCGGTGGTGCCGAAGGCCAGATGAAAAGGGGCCAGGGCCTCGGCCAGGCTTGGGAGTTCCACCGCCGACTCAAGAATGGGCAGGCCTTGCGGCGTGGCCAAAGGGGCGCCCTTTTCCAGAACCGGCCGCTCCGGGGCCACCAGAACGAGTTCGGCAACGCCCATGTTGGCCATGGCCCGGGCAACCATGCCGACGTTTTCCGGAAAACGCGGCCGCACCAGAACGACGGCAATGCCGCGGGGCACGATCAGGCCCCCGCCCAAACGGCCGGAATGCTCAGAGAAAGGATGGCAATGCCGATGCCGAGCTTGATCACAAAACCGCCAAAGCGCCCCAAAGTGGCGCCAAATGCGGCGTGAAGCGCGTCTTTGCCGGATTTGCCCTGAAATTTTTCCGTTGCCCAGCAGGCGATGAAGCCGCCGCCCAGGGCGCCCAGCAGCGCCCCCAGGCCAAAGAACAGAGGGGCGCAGACAATGGCCCCGACAATGGACCCGATCATCCCGGCCAGACTACCTTTATTGGAACCGCCGAATTTCTTGGCTCCCAGGTGGCCGGCCAGGAATTCGGCCACTTCGCCGACAACGGCCAGGCCGATCAAAAAAAGGAAAAAGCGGGTGGTGAAGTCGGATCCTCCGACAAAGGCGGCCCACAGGCCGGTGATGCCGACCATCACCCAGGTACCGGGCAGGCTGAAAACAATCAGAAACAGGGAGGCAATGAGAAGGGCGATGCAGACGACCGCCGCCGCAATGGACATAGAGGCTCCTTGGCGGATTTGTTTGGAGGGGGAAGATACTCCCAAGCCACGAAAGGGGCAACACCCGCGAAGTATAAAAAAGGGGAAGCCAAAGCTTCCCCGTAAACAGGCCGGATGCTGGAGCGGGGCTTAATCGACACCCACCGTGACCGAGGTGGCCTTGATGATTGCATAGGCCGTCACGCCCGGCTTCAGGCCGAGACTTTTGATCGAGTCCATGCTGATGTTGGAGACAATTTGTTTGCCGTCGCCGATGTCCAGGGTGACGATGCCGTTCACGGCGCCTTTTTTGACATCCACAACCGTGTCTTTCAGTTGGTTTCTGGCGCTGAGCTTCATAGACGGTCTCCTTTTTTTGGGGGGCGCAGGAAGTTATCCCACCGTTTTGGTAGACATCAGGCACCTATGGCGGAGACGTCAATCAGCCAGGAGGCTCCATGTAGCCATATATATAACATACTAATTTTATGGATAAAAAACAAATTTGAAATTTTTTTTGCTTTCCCCCCTTTTCAAGCCCGAAAGCAGTCTTATTTCTACAACGTTCAAAGCCTGTACGGCCGACGGACTTGGCGCCTATGGCGCCGCTTCGTTGCCGGCGGGTAGGTGGCCGGGGTTGGATTCCGGCCGTAATCCTCACAAAACATTGTCCAGAATATGGAGGTTACCGCATCATGAAGCTGAAGCCCCTGAACGACCGTGTGTTGGTCAAACGCCTTGAAAGCGAAGAAAAGACCGCCGGCGGGCTGTACATTCCCGACACCGCCAAGGAAAAGCCTTCCAAGGGCGAAGTGGTGGCCGTGGGCCCCGGGAAAACCGTCGATGACGGCAAGCTCGTGGCCATGACCGTTAAGGCCGGAGATCAGGTGCTGTTCAACAAGTATGCCGGCACCGAGATCAAACTCGACGGCGTTGAACACCTCGTCATGCGTGAGGACGACATCCTCGCCATCATCCAGTAACCATCGACATTCCTGATATTTTGAGGAGGAACACACATGCCCGCCAAGGAACTTCTTTTTGACGTCAAAGCCCGCGAACGCCTCTCCAGAGGCGTCGACACCCTTGCCAATGCCGTGAAAGTCACCCTCGGCCCCAAAGGCCGTAACGTGGTGATTGAAAAGTCTTATGGCTCCCCTGTGATCACCAAGGACGGCGTCACCGTCGCCAAGGAAATCGAGCTGGAAGACAAGTTTGAAAACATGGGCGCCCAGATGGTCAAGGAAGTGGCTTCCAAGACCAGCGACATCGCCGGCGACGGCACCACCACCGCCACCATTCTGGCCCAGATCATTTATCGCGAAGGCGTGAAGCTGGTCGCGGCCGGCCGCAACCCCATGAGCATCAAGCGCGGCATCGACAAGGCCGTGTCCAAGCTGGTGGACGGCCTCGGCTCCCTGGCCAAGCCCACCCGCGACCAAAAGGAAATCGCCCAGGTCGGCACCATTTCCGCCAACTCCGACAGTACCATCGGCAACATCATTGCCGAAGCCATGAACAAGGTCGGCAAAGAAGGCGTGATCACGGTCGAAGAGGCCAAAGGCCTTGAGACCACCCTGGAGACCGTGGACGGCATGCAGTTCGACCGCGGCTATCTTTCCCCTTATTTCGTGACCAACCCGGAAAAGATGGTCTGCGAGATGGATGAGCCCCTCATTCTGATCAATGAGAAGAAAGTTTCCAGCATGAAGGAAATGCTCCCCATCCTTGAGCAGGTGGTCAAAATGGGCCGGCCGATGGTGATCATCGCCGAAGACGTTGACGGCGAAGCCTTGGCCACCCTGGTTTTGAACAAGCTGCGCGGCTCCCTGCAGGTTGTGGCCGTCAAGGCCCCCGGCTTCGGCGACCGCCGTAAGGCCATGCTCCAGGACATCGCCGTTCTGACCGGCGGCATCGTGGTTTCCGAAGATCTCGGCATCAAGCTGGAAAATCTCTCCGTGGCCGACCTCGGCACCGCCAAGCGCGTGCTCATCGACAAAGACAACACCACCATGGTCGACGGCGCCGGCAAGACCGAAGACATCAAGGCCCGCGTGAACCAACTGCGCGCCCAGATTGCCGAAAGCACCTCCGACTACGACCGTGAGAAGCTGCAGGAGCGCCTGGCCAAGCTGGCTGGCGGTGTGGCCGTCATCCATGTGGGCGCGGCCACCGAGACCGAGATGAAAGAGAAGAAAGACCGCGTGGAAGACGCTCTGAACGCCACGCGCGCGGCCGTTGAAGAAGGCATCGTCCCCGGAGGCGGTACCGCCTACCTGCGTGTGGCCAAGGCCCTGGACGACGTTAAGCCAGCCGACGACGACGAAGCCGCCGGCGTGAATCTGGTGCGCCGTGCCATTGAAGAACCCCTGCGCCAGATCGCCTGCAACGCGGGCTTCGAAGGCTCCATCGTGGTTGAAAAGGTGCGCGACGGCAAAGACGGCTTCGGCTTCGACGCCGCCACCGGCGAATACGGCGACCTGATCAAGGCCGGCGTCATCGACCCGAAAAAAGTGACCCGCATTGCCCTGCAGAATGCCGCTTCCGTGGCCTCTCTGTTGCTGACCACCGAGTGCGCCGTGGCCGACAAGCCCGCGCCCAAGGAAGTCATCCCCGCCGGCGGCATGGGCGGCCCCATGGGCGGCATGGGCGGCATGGGCGGCATGTACTAAGCCGCGTCGGGGAGATTTTCCCCGGTCAGCCCACAAAAACAAAAACCCCTGCCGGAACCCGGCAGGGGTTTTTGTTTGCGGAGGTTCCGACTTAAGAACAGTACAAGGAAGTTGGGTATCAGAAGCAATACAAGACGGTTTCGCAGTAGTTGTTGGAAAAATGCCTCAGGGCAAATCGGTAGTCGTCGGCAATTGCCCGGATAAGTCGCGGCAAGGTCAAGATATCCGCTTCTTTATGATAGGCGGAGAGCGCCAGTTTGGGTTTGAACGTTTTAATGGTGTTTGCCGCTCCGTGCAGGGCGTCTTCTTCGGCGCCTTCGATATCCATCTTTATAAAATCGATTTTTTCAATTTTTTGCGACTGAACGAATTCATCAATGCCGACGGCATATACTTTTATGGAAGAATTCTTTGTTATCCTGCTTCCCGAATCGAGATCCTCAAAGGAAAGGATTTCTTTTTTCCGAGATACCGCGCAATTGATGGGCGTGACGTTGCTCAGCTCGCGCATGTTGCGTTTATAGTGCTCAAACAGAACGGGATGCGGTTCAAACCCGTATACATGCCCCGCCGGACCGGTTTTCTGAGAAAAATAAGCGCTGGTGTTCCCCGTGTAGGCGCCGCAGTCCAGAATCGTGTCGCCGGCCTGAACCTCACAGCGGCCTTTCAGGGAATAGCTTTCCAGAATCCAGGTGTCGATGCGATCCAGCAGATAATCGTCCGCGCACGCGGAGGGCAGGGTGCGGGCCTGCCGCTCGAGCGCGGCCCAGGCCGCTTTGGGAAACGGCGTATTTTCAAGCACGGCGCCGTGGTCGTGCCCGTAGAGGCCGGTAATGATGCGATTTTGGCAGACCCAGTCAAAAATGACCTTGGATTTTTCGTCGAGATAAAATGTATCACGCGATTCGTCGATAATTCTCATATTACCCGGATGGATGAAGATGGACCCTTCGGCCGACCTCGGGTAGGCGTTCAGTTCGGCGATGGCGTACAACGCTTTGCGAATGTTGTTTAATGCCGAAGACATGTCGCTCTCCTTGCGTATTTTTCGGAGTTGGCCGGGAAGGCAACTCCATGCCGACCGGGAGCTATTGGAGGACCAGCATCCGGCAGGGAATTTTGGCAAAAGGACTTTGCGGATTGTTCGCGTAGTTGTCGGGCAGGTGATGTATAAGGCAGCCCGGATCCACGGAAAATTTTTTGTGATCAAAGCCGACAAGATTTCTTGAATAAAACCCGGTCGGAATGTTGGTGAACGTCAGTCCTTGCGCCGCTTTTTCCCGAATGTGCCAAGGGCCGAAATCCGGGCTGGACGACGGGCCGCGCAGATGTTCCGCCATCAGTTCGCGATCCAGCAGATACATGCCTTGATAGGGTTCACGAAAATTGACATAACTATAGCCGTTCGGCAGAGAAATTTTTGGCATGTGGCTCAAATGGACCGGTTTTGTGACATCGGTGCTGTATATTGTCCCTCCATCCTTTTTTTCGTAGCGGAGAAACGATGGTATGAACCCGGTATGTCTCAATTCTTCTCTTCCTTTCAGCCAATATTCTATATTATTTTTATTTATCATAATGTCATCTTCAATATACATAAAATGTGTTATAGATTTATCTTGTGTAAAATTTTCTTTGAAAATGGAAAAATGGCTCCATGGTAATAGATACGGATGCCCAAGCATGTTGGGTACATGAATAAAAATAGGTACATCATGATCCAATAAAGAACGAATTGCTTCAATATTGTGAAGCTCTCCATTGTTGGTAATTATATGCAAACTTGAAGATTCTGCTATTTTGGCGAGTTGCGAGCATGCTTTCTTTAAAAAAGTAAACCTTCTCTCGTTATAGAAAAAAGTGACTGCAATATGCAAATTTTTGATGGTATGTAGTGTATGCATAATAATATTTTAGTTACATCTATAAGTGAATTGTAAATAGTCCTATACAATATCTGCCATGAGCTTGTGCAGATTGTGGGCCGCAATGTTTTCCGCCGAGCCGGCGACTTTGATCAGTGCCACGACGTATTGCTTGACGAAGAGAAATTTTGGAGCGTCGGAGTTACTATGGCATAGAGTTTCCTGTAAGCGGACGCAGGCGGCCTGATTGAGCCCCGAAGGTTTTTTGTAGATGACGTCGGCCTCTGTGATCAAAAATTCGGCATAGCCGAGAAGGGCGGCCAATTCGGCCGGAGTAAACATGCGCTCCGGTTGCCCGTCGAAAGTGTGGAGGAGCGTGCTTGTGGCCCCCTCCCGCGACGGCGGAGCAAAGCGGTCCACATGCCCCGCGTGAAAAAACTCGGCTACGATTTTCCCGTCAGGACGGCAGAAGTGTCGGACGGTGTTGAGCAGATCCACGGGCGTCGCACTGCGTCCCGGCATACCGCCGAGGTAAACGTATTCAAAGGCACGATAGAGAAAACCCAGATCCTGCACCTGCAGGTCGTTAAAGTCGCAGACAAAGGTTGTTCCCCGTTCCGCTTCCGGCAGACCCGGACGGCACCGCTCAACGTCCTCCAAGCGGAACAAGCGGGCATCCGGCAGCAAAGCCCGAAGGGGTGCCGCGTTGCCTGCGTCCAGAATGAGGCTGCCCGACTTCATCAGCCGCGCCGCCGCCATCTGCGCCGGGGAAGCGGGCAAAGCCTCGGAGCTCGAAAGCGTGACGACGCCGGCCGGTCTTTGGCCGCTCACGCCATAAAGCACGGGCGGACCTTCTTCGGCGTTGATCACCCCGGTGCCGCAGGTGCAGGCGAACATGCCGTGCCCTTGATACTTCCGCTGCAGCAGAGTCAGATCCCCTTCGTAAGAAGGGCGTTCCTCGATATGGGCGATCTGACTGTGATGTCGGCAGCGCAGCCGCAGCACTCGACTCGGCAGGTTGTGCTTCAAGGCGGCCATGAGACAAAAGTCTTCTACGTACAGGTTGAACCCCAGAGCGTGGTCAAAGCGCAGTCCATACCCGGCCACCACGGAGCTGTGCGCCATAAGGCAGAGACAGTCCAGGCTGTCCACCACAGCGCCGTCGGGATGGGGGGTGCCGAGCACTCGTTGGTTGTCGTCGTTTTTATCGCAATCAAAAATTTTGCCTATGTATTCCAGCACAACCCCCGGCCCGGTTCCACGTTTCAGGCGGGCCCCGAAAACCCCGTACAGGTTGTGGGGTTCCAGATACTCCAGGCGCGGCAGGGGATTTTCTAGAAATTCAAAGTCCTCGTGGCAGAAAATCAGCCACCCCTGTTCCGACGGATCCAGCGCACCGAGAAATTCATTGTATATAACCCCGATGGGAACCTTGCGCTTTTTGTTGTTGACGGGATGCTTGGTCAGACGCTCATCGGCCAGAAAAGGATTGGTGTGTATGCAGCGTTCGTACATACGGTAGTCGATGACCGGAGCCACCAGATGATGGCGCTCTTCGGTCGGCCGGGTCCGCCGAATAAGTTCTTTAGGCCCGCTCATGGCGCACTTCCCAATCCATGGCGGGTTCCAGGTAAAAGGTCCGGAACTCCCGGTCGTATTCCAGCTTTTCCATCTCGGTGGTCTTGCGCTTGCGTAGGCGGACCTGCATGCCGTCCACGGCGCGCGGGGTACGCAGCAACGCTTCTTGCGAGGCTCCCTGTTTCTGCAGGGCCTTGCCCAAGTCGCTCAAGACAAACTCCTGCGTGATGAGGTCGAAACGTTCGTTGCGCCAGCCAAGACGCCAGGAGCACCACGTATAGTAAAACCAACTGTGTTCGTTGAAGTGCCGCACATGGGTGGGATCTTGATCCGCCCCCAAGGAAAGGGCGTAAGGCACGGAAAGCTCCAGCACTCCGCCGTCGCTGAGCAAATCTAAAATGTTCCGCATGGTCTGCGGCAGGTCGGAGACATGCTCCAACACCTCAAAGGCCCCGACCCAGGAAAAGCTTTCCCTTTTCAGGGAGATGTCGCCAAAGCGCCGGGTGGCGTATACCTGCTCGAAATGCAGAGGCTGTGAGATGTCCAGCAGGATGTCGGGGTTGCAGTATGCCGCGATGTCGAGATTGACGGCCTCGGGTCGAAAGGCGCGGCCGGAGCCGACGTTCAGACGATCCGGCGGCGCGGGCGCCATTGCGGGTTGCTTGCGCGCTCCAACAATTTTTTTAAGGATTTCGCTTTGGGGCAGAGCTGTGAAGGCTCTAAAGCCT
Organism: Desulfovibrio sp.; assembly: GCA_031553235.1. GTDB lineage: Bacteria > Desulfobacterota > Desulfovibrionia > Desulfovibrionales > Desulfovibrionaceae > Frigididesulfovibrio. The sequence goes on along the minus strand of JAVBLS010000007.1, from coordinate 20,735 downwards.
TCTTTCGCCTGGCGTTCTCGGGCCGACTTGTCCCGGATCAGTTTGTGGGCGGCAAAGACCAGATCTTCGTGAGCGGCGTAGGCACAGGCGGTTTCCAGGCCGGAAGGGATCTCCGTATGCTCTTCGCGTTCCGAAACCACAGCCCTTTTATTGGCCCATAGATACCCCAAGCGTACCACTTCCAGGCTGGCGGGCAGATAATAATGAACGTTGAGCACCAGAGCGCTCTGAACAATCAGTTGATCGCGCTCCACCCCGGCCAGCATGCCGGCCGGCAGAAAAACACGGGCTCCCGTCTTGTGCAGGGCCTCGATCACCGTGCGTCGGCGTTCGTTGAGCGCGCCATAGAACAACACGTCGTACAAGGGGTGGCGATTCTGGGCCAGGCGGGTCATTTCTTCCACATATCCCAGAGGCACATGCGTGGCCGTGACCCCAAAACGGGAGGCAAGCCCTGCACAGTTGCGGGCACTATAGTCCCAGACAGGGAATAAGCGGAGCATTTCCACATAGCGGGGGGTAAACCAGGTATCGCCGGAGGAGAGTTGCTCCAGATTGAAGAGGATGCTGTTGCGGGGGATGTCTTCCAGGGGCAGGCGGGCATATTGATTGGCCCCGAACAGGATGTTTTTTGCGGTGGGATGCAGGGAATTGACCCGGGTTTCCACCTCAAAGCCCAGTTTCTTAAGAGCGAAATACAGGGGCAGTATGGCGTCGTCGAAGCAGGAAGGGTTTTCCGGCACAGGATTGAGTTTGACCAGGGAAAAGTGCATATCTTGTCCTTTGCTCTGCGGGCGTCAAAAAAGAATCGGCACACGTCAATAAAGCAAAAAGTGTGCCTTGCTCCTGGTGGGCGTCGCTGAATCGCTCGGACTCTTCATTCGTGGCGCGTTTCTCCGACCTCGCCGCACCCTACCTGCGGCGACTCCCGGTGCGCGGCCTGTATTGCCACAGCGAATTTGGGGGGATCAAAAAAGTCGACGTCCCCAATTTTTCCTGGTCCGAGGCCGATTTGGATACCATCATTGGCTCTGTCCATCCCACCCCCTCAAGTCGATCTCCCGGCTGCAACCGGATCTTGCCGGCTCCTTCATGCGCTGCTCCAAAGGGGCGATGCAAAAGCGATCGGTGCCGGCCCGACAAAAAGTCGGCCGGGCCGGCTTTTGGGGGAAATTCGTGCAGGATGTCGGGCATGACGTCGCAGGGTACGGCCAGGGACTGGATTCGGGCTGCGGCCCCGGGCTGGAGCAGGCTGGGCTTGCGCCAGAAAGTCCATTATTCCTAGCAGCTTGCCAGTGGTAAGGCGGACATGCATTCACAGGCCATCCAGGCCCGAAGCTTTTTAGCCTCTTACGCCGATGTGGCCGAGCTGCCTCTGGACGTCATGCTGGAGGTCAAAGACAAGAATCTTTCGGCGCTCAAATGCCTGACCCTGGTCCAGCCCACGCCCGGCCGGATTACCGGGGAATGGGCCCGCTGCAAGTACGCGGTGCTGGAAAGAGATCACGCCGTCTATGGCGAGATTCGCCGCCTGCTGCGCCGAGAACGCCCGGATGCGGCGGCGTTTTACGGGTCTCTTGAAGCGGCCTTGGCAAAACGGCCGACGCCGGGTGAGACGCGCAACGCGGCCGAATATGTCTGGGAGCATTTGCGGCGAACGGCCACGGCAAAAGAAATGGCCGCAGTGTTCGCGGCTCTGGAAGGGATTGCCGGCGAAACCGTCCCCGGCCGAAAGGTCAAAAACGTTTTGCGGCGTCTGGTGGAAAGGTATGCCGAGCCGTACTGGCTGCGGTCGCTGTATCTTTCTTTGGACTGATCGACTGCATCGGCCGGCCGACCCCTCAATAGGTGCGGATATATTCGTCCAGGCTCTCGGCCGTACAGGAGCGGCTGACCCAGAATGCGGACGCCCAGACCATCAACGCCGTGGCCTGGGTGTCGTCCAGGCGTTTGACTTTGGCCAGCAGGGTGTCTTTGCCCGCGCCGTGCTTTTCGTGCAGGCCGGCGGCGCAGGCATCCTGCAGGCGCAGCAGCAGGTAAGAGGCCCGGGTGGTTTCGGGCGTCAGGCGGATGTCTTTGTATGCTTCGACGATGGTCTTCAGTTCCGCCGGGGCAAAGGTGTTTTTCAGCCCCATGATGGCTCGGAAAAAGGTATCCACGGCCCAGGGCAGAATAAATTCGGCGCCCGCGCTCTTGGTGCGAAAGTAATCCTTGAGCCAGCGTTCCTGTTCCGTCCCGATGCGCGCGGCCACCTGTGGTTTCGGCACTGTTTCCTCCGGCAAAACGGTTTTTCTGACAGCAGCATAGTCTCGCTACGTGATTTTATATGAAAAATCAAGAGTGATTCCAGACTTTCTCCGGTCCTGTGCGCATCTTCCGGATACCTTGCCTGCCTGGAATTCCGGCCTATCTTCCGTTCTTGCGCCCTGTGCCGCGAGTACGCTATAAGTTGGCTTTGCCGTACTATGCGGCAACACCATTATCGGCCGAAAGGCCTCGTCCTTTACGGCTTTTCAGGAGATCGCCATGTGCGGCATCATTGGTTACGCCGGCCGGCGTCCGGCCGTTCCACTCGTGATGGAAGGCCTGCGCCGGCTTGAATACCGGGGGTACGACTCCTCCGGGGTTTGCTTTACCCAGCACAACGAACTACATGTGGTCCGGGCCGAGGGCAAGCTGGATCGCCTGGAAGAAAAACTGGCCGGTATGGAGGTTTCTCTGGCCGTGACCGCCGTGGGGCACACCCGCTGGGCAACCCACGGCGCTCCCAATGAGACCAACGCCCACCCGCACCGCTCCTTTGCCGGTTCGTTGACCATCGTGCACAACGGGATCATCGAGAACTACCAGGAAATCAAGGCCGAGCTTGAAGCCAAAGGCGTGCGCTTTGCCTCCGAGACCGATACCGAAGTGCTGGTCAACCTGATTGAAGATGAGAGAACGGCCGGCGGCACCCTGTTGGAGGCTTTCGGTCGGGCTCTGCGCCGGGCCCACGGGGCTTATGCCGTGGCCCTGCTCTCAGCCGAGGAGCCCGAGACGGTCTACGCCGCCCGGCTTTCCGCGCCGCTGCTCTTGGGCATCGGCACCGGCGAGAACTTTGTGGCCTCGGATATTCCGGCTTTTCTGCCCTATACCCGCGAAGTGGTGTTTCTGGACGACGGCGAAATCGTCCGCATCGACAAGGACAACTGGCGGGTTCACTCCATGAAGGATCTGGCGCCGCTGGAGAAGAAGCCGCAGCACATCGCTTGGGACATGCAGGCGGCCCAGAAGGGCGGCTTCCGCCACTTCATGCTCAAGGAAATTTTTGAGCAGCCCAAGGTTCTTGTGGACTGTATGGCCGGCCGGGCCGACTTTGTCGGCAAAAAGGTGCAGGTGCCTGAACTGGACACGCTGCCGCTGCCGGGCAGGTTGCGCATTGTGGCCTGCGGCACTTCGCTCAACGCCGGACAATGGGCCGTGCCCCTGTTTGAAGGTTGGGCGGGCATTCCCACGAGTGTGGAGATTGCCTCGGAGTTCCGCTACCGCAATCCTTTGCTCGCAGCCGACGAACTGGTTCTGGTGATCAGCCAGTCCGGCGAGACGGCCGACACCCTGGCCGCTTTGCGCATCGCCCGCGAAAAGGGCTGCAAGGTGATCAGCCTGTGCAACGTCATCGGCTCAAGCATCGCCCGCGAGTCCGACGCCGTGGTCTACACTCAGGCCGGGCCGGAGATCAGCGTGGCCTCGACCAAAGCCCTGTGCAGCCAGATGGTCGTGCTCCTGCTCATGGCTCTGCATTGGGGCTCGCGCCGCGGTGTTTTGCCCGACGGAGTGCTGGGGAGCATGCTCTCCGGCCTGGTCGCGTTGCCCGCGCAGTTGGAAAGCATCCTGCCCTCGCTGCAGAGCGAGGCCCGGGCCTTGGCCTGGAGATACGCCGCGGTCAAGGGCATGTTTTTCCTGGGGCGGGGGCAGGCGTTCCCTCTGGCCATGGAAGGGGCCCTGAAGGTCAAAGAGCTTTCCTACATCCATGCCGAAGGTTACGCGGCCGGGGAAATGAAGCACGGCCCCATTGCCCTGATCGAGCCGGATTTTCTGACCTTCATGCTGGTGCCGCATGACGATCTTTTTCCCAAGAGCAAGTCCAACCTGGTGGAAGTCCAGGCCCGGCAGGGCCCGGTGGTGGCTCTGACCAACCCGGCCAAGCCCGGTTTCGAGATCAGGGCGGACCACCTCTGGACGATTCCCGAGGCCAAAGGCCCGTTGGCCGGTTTTCTGATGCTCCCGGCCCTGCAGTTGTTCAGTTATGAAACCGCCGGCTATCTCGGCAACGATGTGGATCAGCCCCGCAACCTGGCCAAAAGCGTGACGGTGGAATGATGAGCGCCGAACTGTACCGTGCTCTGCCGGCTATGGATGCGGTGCTCAACACCTTGGGCGAGGCCGCCCCGGTTTTGTGCGCCGCCACTCCCCGTCCTCTCCTGCGTGACGCGGCCGAGGCCTTTCTCAACTCCAGACGAGCCGGCATCGCGGCCGGCACGATCACCTCGCCTGTGGAACTGGCCCTGCCTGCTTTGTTGCCGGCCCTGCTGCGTCACGTCGAAGCGTTTTGCCGGCCGCATCTGCGCCGGGTGCTCAACGCCACCGGCGTGGTCATCCACACCAACCTGGGCCGCAGCCTGTTGCCGCCGGAGGCCGTGGCCGCCGTGGCCGAGGCGGCCGGTTCCTATTCCAATCTGGAGTTCGATTTGGCAACCGGGGCGCGCGGCAGCCGCTACAGCCATGTCGAGGCCCTGGTCTGCCGGCTCACCGGGGCCGAGGCCACCCTGGCTGTGAACAACAACGCCGCGGCCGTGCTCTTGGTTCTGGACGCCCTGTGCAAAGGCCGGGAAGTGGTGGTTTCGCGCGGGCAGCTGGTGGAAATCGGCGGCAGCTTTCGCATTCCTGAAGTCATGGAGCGCGGCGGCTGCACCTTGCGTGAGGTGGGCACCACCAACCGCACCCACCCCGAGGACTACCGGGCGGCGATCACCGAGCGGACTGCGGCCATCCTCAAGGTGCATACCTCCAACTATCGCATCGAGGGTTTTTTCGCCGAGGTCCCGACCGCCGATCTGGCCGACCTGGCCCATGCCCACAGCCTGCCCTTGATCGAAGATCTCGGCAGCGGTTCCCTGTGTAATTTCGCGGCCCACGGCCTGCCCGCTCTGGCCGATGAGCCCACGGTCCAGGCGGTGATCGCGGCCGGGGTGGACGTGGTCACTTTCAGCGGCGACAAGGTGCTGGGCGGGCCCCAGGCCGGGATCATCGCGGGGAAAAAAGAATATATCGACCGGATCAAAAAATGTCAGCTTTTGCGCGCCCTGCGTATCGACAAGCTGACCCTGGCCGCCCTGGAGGCCGTGTTGCGTCTGTACCTGGAGCCGGAAGAAGCGGTGCGGCGGGTGCCCACCCTGGCGATGATCTGCGCCGCGCCGGAGGAGTTGCGCATGCGGGCCGAAGCTTTGGCCCAAGCCCTGGCCGAGGTGCCCGGCCTGGGCGCCACGGTGGTGCCCGGCGTTTCGCGCGTAGGTGGTGGAGCCTTTCCCGAGCGGGATCTGCCCACTTCCCTGGTGCGCCTGGAAACCGGGTTGTCGTCCGAAATCCTGCGCGCCCGGCTGTTGGCCGCCGACATCCCTTTGGTTGGACGGGTCGAAGACAATGCCTTTCATTTGGACCCGCGCACTTTGCGTGACCAGGAGTTCGCCCTGGCGGCGGAGACGCTACGGGGTGCCATGGCCGACAGTCCGGCCCTGTAACCTTTCCTATTCTTTCTCACTCAAAAGGCGGCCGGGCATCGCTCTACCGCCTTTCTTCGTTGTCGCAGATCGGTTTTTTGAGCTCGGCAAGTTTTTTCAATGCGGTGCAGGCGCTTCTGTATATCTTTATATTTTCGCGGTTTTGTTCCGCCCGGTAGTTGATGGCAAAGTCGATGATTGCCGGCGCGCTTGGTGCGGCGATTCCCGAATATTGTATGGAGAAGGCCGCCGGGGTTGGCAATGATTTGCTATTCTTCGTTCATTTCTTCCAGAAAATCGTTGAGCACGGTCAGGTCTTCGTGCCAGGGCCAGGGAGAGTGCCTGAAGTGCTCGCCCCGGCCGTAGAAGCGCGCGCCCACGGCTTCGGCGGCATAGCGGTCGGTGTCGCTGTCACCGACCATCAGAGCGTTGGAGGCAGGCAGGCCGGAAACGCGCAGGATCAGCCGCAGCAGTTCGGTTTTGCCGGGAGGCGCACCGTAGATGCCGGCGAAGTAGTGGGCCAGCCCCTTGTTTTCCAGGATGTCGACCAGTTCTTCGTGGGGCGCGCCGGAAGCTACATACATGGGCACGTGGCCCTTCCAGCGGTCCAGCACGTCCAGAACGCCGGGCACGGGACCGGAGGCGCGGACCTCGTCCAGGGCGTAGTCCGCGAATTTCTTTTTCAGACTTTCCATCTCTTCCGGGCCGATTTCCCGGCCAAGCACTTCCTGGAAAAACCACTGGAATTTCTGCACCCGGTTCACCCCACCGTGGGCCAAGTGATACTGCAGCAGAGCCTCGCCGGCCGCAAGGCCGTATTCACGGCCGATGCGCTCAAAGGCGCGGCTTTTGCAGTCAACGCTTTCGAGGATCACGCCGTCACAGTCGAAAATGATCAGGGACAGGACCATACACTTTTCCTACGCTTTCCGAGGGTATCGTGCGGAAGGTGGAAACCTTGCCGCACGGGTTTTTCCAACGGTTGTTCTCCGCAAACGCCAAAGGCGTCGGCCCGAAGGGCCGCGTTCCCGCACAGGAGGTGCGGGAACCGCGTAGCGGAGCGGGCGTTTTTCGGGTAAGCCGGGGACCGCGCCCCCCGGCGCCGCCCGGCCCGCGACAGGCCGTCCCACACACGATGTGTGGGCGGCCGATAGTTTGATCAGAGAATCTGCTGCAGGAAGCGCTGCAGGCGAGGGTGCTCGGGATTGGTGAAAAAGTGCTCGGGCACGCCTTGTTCCAGAATCTCGCCCTGGTCCATGAAGATGATCCGGTCGGCCACCTCGCGGGCAAAGGCCATTTCGTGGGTCACCACCACCATGGTCATGCCTTCCCTGGCCAAGGTGACCATGACGTCAAGTACTTCTCCGGTGGTTTCGGGGTCCAGGGCCGAGGTGGGCTCGTCAAAAAGCATGATCTTGGGGTTCATGGCCAGGGCCCGGGCAATGGCCACGCGCTGCTGTTGTCCGCCAGAGAGCATGGACGGATAGGCCTGGGCCTTGTCCACAATGTCCACTTTGGCCAGCAGACGCATGGCCGTTTCCACGGCTTCGTTGCGCGAGATGCGGCGCAGCTTCATGGGTGCGAGGATCAGGTTCTCCAGCACAGTCATGTGCGGGAACAGGTTGAAGCTTTGGAACACCATGCCCAGTTCCTGGCGGATGGCGTTGATGTTCGCGTTGGGGTCGAGCACGTCCTTGCCGTCCACTTCAATGCTGCCCTGGTCCACGGACTCGAGGCGGTTGATGGAACGCAGCAGGGTGCTTTTGCCCGAGCCGGACGGACCGATGATCACCACTTTTTCGCCGGGCTGCACCTCAAGGGAGACGTCGCGCAGGGCGATGACGTCCTTGAAGAACTTGTAGACGTTGTGGATGCGGATGATGGGCTCAGCGTCTGTCATAGTGGGACAACCTTGCTTCCATGATGCTGACGCACTTGGAGAGAATCAAAGTGATGATCAGATAGATCAGGGCGATGATGGTGTAGGTCTCGAAGTATTGGAACGACACCGAGGCATATTCCCGGCCGATGCGGAACATGTCCGTCATGGCCACCACGGAGAGCAGCGAGGTATCTTTGAGCATGGCAATGCATTCGTTGCCGATGGGAGGCAGAATGGTACGCCAAGCCTGGGGCAGAATGATGTACCACATGGTTTGCACCCGATTGAAGCCCAGGGAGCGCGAGGCTTCGGTCTGACCGATGCCGATGGCGCTGATCCCGGCCCGGAAGACCTCGCCCATGTAAGCGCCGTAGCAGAAGCTCAGAGCGATGATCGCGGCGATCATGTCCGGCACCTGCAGGTAGTAGTTCAGCGAGAAGAAGATGTAGAAAAGCTGCACCAGCAGCGGGATGCCGCGGATAATCTCGACGTAGGTCGAAGCCAGCAGGTTGACGGGGCGAAAGCGCGACAAGCGGCCCAGGCCCACCAGGCAGCCCAGGGGCACGGCCCCGCAGATGCCCAGGAAGCAGGCCTGGAAAGTGACGACGATGCCCTCGGGCAGAAGCGAGGCCACTTTGCCGTACGAATCGGGGTAGGCGGTGCACAGGTAGATGAGCACGGCAATGGCGCCCGTGAGGCTCAAAGACCAGGCTGTGACGATGCGCTTGTCTTTGGGATCGGGAATGGAGGCGCCGTCCGTGACCTCAATGCGCACCGGGTGCTGCGCTTCGGTATTGGGCATCTGTGTAACTCGTCGGTTGGGGATGGAAAAATGCGCCTGACGACTTGAGAGCCTATAAACTCTTACCGTCCGATTGTAAACCGCAGGGGCGGGATACGGGCGTGCGCCGTGCGGGATTCATTCCTGCCGGCGGGCGGGCAGGACGACGCGAATCAGCAGGCCCGGAGCAACGTTTTGCGCGCTGATCTCGCCCCCGTGGGCCAGAGCGGCCTGTCTGGCCAGCGCCAGCCCCAGACCCACACCGCCGGTCTGTCTGTCGCGGGAGTCATCAACCCGAAAAAAAGCCCGAAAGATATCTTCGAGCATGTCTTCGGGCACGCCGGGGCCGTGGTCGCGCACCTCCACCAGAATGCACCCGTTGTCCCGACGGCCGTGAATTTCCACAGAGCTTCCCTCGGGAGTATAACGCAAGGCGTTGTCCGCCATATTGGCAAACAGGCTACGCAGGCTCATGGCGGCACCCTGGACCACCAGGCCGTCCTCGATGTCGCCGCCGACGATTTTGCCGGTTGCGCGCCCCTCAAAGGCGGCGTCGGCCGCCACCGTGCGCAGCAGGTCGCTGAGATCCACCGACGTTTTTTCCATCGACTGCAGAGATAGCCTGCCCTGCTGCAGCAGCACGGCCACCAGTTCGTTCATTCGCTCCACTTCGGATTCCATGACTTCCAGCCGGCGGCGGACCCGGTCGTCGGCATCTCGCTCGGCCAAGGCCAGAGCCATACCCAGGCGTGTCAGGGGGGAACGCAACTCGTGGGAGATGTCGGCCAGCAGCCGGCGCTCGGCGGCAAAAAGATCCTCAAGTTTTTGGGCCATGGCGTTGAATTCGGTGGTCATCTTGCCGAAGGCGTCCTCGTTGTTGTCGGGCGGGGCAATGCGCGCGGTCAAGTCGCCTGCGGCCAGGCGGGCGCCCGTGGTCGCCAGGTTGTCGAGACGTCTTTCCACAAAGCGCGACAGGAGCCGGCTGCAGAGCAGGGCGGGCAGAAGAATGCCGAAGCCCCAGAGTATGGTTTCGGCAGTATCCGGCGGAGCGCTGAAGACCGAAGTGAAGAGAGGCTCGAGCACCTGGTCGCCGAGTACTTCCACAAAGGCCACAAGCAAGGCCAACGACACCAGGGTTACCCAGAAAACCTGCCGGGAAAAGGGAAGAGCGTTCAGGCGACGCTTCAGGTTCATGCTTCCCCCGGCAGCAAGTAGGCGTAACCTTCGCCGCGCACAGCCCGGATGCGTTCGCCGCCGTCCCCGCGCGGCCCCAATTTTTTCCGCAGCCGGCTGACCAGCATGTCCAGCCGGCGGTCAAAGGGATGGGAGGCATGGCCCATGACGGTATGGTACAAGTTGTCCCGCCCGACCACCGTGCCGGGAATTTCGAGCAGAGCTTCGAGCAAACGCAGTTCCATGGCCGAAACTTCCACATTCCTTCCAGACACATTGACCAGCAAAGACCCCGGCAGCAGCCGCAGATCGCCCGCCTGCACGGGCGGCTCCGGCTCGGGGGTCGGGGTCGCCCGGCGCAACAGAGCCCGGATGCGGGCCAAAAGCTCGCGGGCGCCGAACGGTTTGGCCAGATAGTCGTCCGCCCCCAGTTCCAGGCCCACCACCTTGTCGCTTTCCTCGCCTCTGGCCGAGAGCATCAGCACCGGCAAATGCTCCGTGGCCGGATTGCGTCTGAGTCGGCTCAGGACTTCAAGCCCGCCCGCTCCGGGCAGCATAACGTCCAGCAAGAGCAGATCCCAGCTCCGCTCCGTGGCCAGCGCCAGGCCGGTTTCAGCCCTATGGGCGCAAGAGCAGGCGAATTCCTCGGCAGGCAGATATTCTGTAAGCAGCCCGCACAACTCCACATCGTCGTCAATAATCAGAATGTTTCGCATAGTCGCACCTTTCCGCCGTATTTGGCGAAAGCCACGCAAGCATAGAGGAAAAAGCTCTGGTGGGAAAGCGGCCAGGATATAGAATGACGTTTCGTTACAAAGCGTGCGGCCACGTTACAGATAGTGGGGGTATAAGAAGAATTCGTATCGGCGGTGTTCGTCTGCTTGCGGCGACGTTCCGCCGGGAAAAGGAGATTTGATGTCTGAAAAAGAAAATATACCCGGGCTGTTGTCGGTTTCGCGCTTTCGTTGTCTTGGCGCGATGATCGCGGCGTATCTTATTCTGGGGGCCGTCACGCGCGTCGTCCTGATGGTCGGGTTCCCGTCCGACTTTCAGGGCAATCTGCTCAATACGGTTGCCATGTTTCTACGCGGTTTTTGCAACGATCTGGCGGCAGGTTTTTTTGTTCTGGCCCTGCCCGCGTTTTTGTTCCTGCTTCCTTCTGGGCGCTTTTTCACCCGGCGCGGCGGCAGAATCTACGCGGCAACCTGCCTCTTTCTCTTCGTCGCGGTACTGCTCTTCGGCATGGCGGCGGAATATTGTTTTTGGGACGAATTCCACACCCGCTTCAATTTCATCGCCGTCGACTACCTTATCTATACCACCGAAGTTATTCGTAACATCGTGGAATCGTATCCCCTGGTCAAGGTGTTGGGAGGCATCGGCCTTGGGGCTCTGGGGTTGACCGCCCTGATGTGGCGATATGTTGCGGGCACCGGGCGGCCACGGCTTGGCCTGCGGCTGCCGGCCAGACTCGGCCTGTTCGGGCTGTATGCCGGTGCCGCGGCCATGGTTTTTTTGTTCTTTTCTCCCTTGGGGGCAGGCGCCAACAGGGGATACGCGGAGGGCGGCTACAACGGACCGTATGAGCTGTTTTCCGCCTTCTGGAACAACTCTCTGAACTACCATGCCTTCTATCCGATTATGGACAAAGATGAGGCCTTTCGGATCCTCAAGGCCGATCTGGCCGAATCGGATTCGGCTTTTATCTCGCCGGTTCCCGAAGATGTGCGCCGCGAGATGTTGCCCACGCGGCCGGCCATACGCCCCAACGTCATACTAGTGGTCATGGAAAGCGCCGGCCTGGACCGGCTGGGAGAAGAAACGCCCAACCTGGTGCGTCTGTCTCACGAAGGGTTGTTCTTCGCCAATATGCGCTCAACCGGCACCCGTACGGTGCGCGGTCTGGAGGCCATCATTCTGAGCCTGCCGCCCACGCCCGGCAACTCCATCGTCCGCCGTCCAAACAACTCGGGCTTGTTCTCCATGGGCAGCGTTTTCAGGGAGAAAGGCTATGATCGGACGTTCATTTACGGTGGGTATGGCTATTTTGACAACATGAACGACTTTTTCGCGGGCAACGGCTACAAAATTGTGGACAAAACCGACTTTTCCAAGGCGTGCAAAACCTTTGCCTCGGCTTGGGGGCAATGTGACGAAGATCTCTTCGGCGAGGTGCTGGATCAGGCTGATGCCTCTTACGCGGCCGGCCGGCCCTTTCATCAGGTGGTGCTGACCACCTCCAACCATAGGCCTTACACCTATCCCGCCGGCAGGGTGTCCATTCCTTCGGGGAACAGCCGGCAAGGGGCGGTCGAATACAGCGACTACGCCATCGGCCGTTTTATCAAAGAGGCTTCGGTCAAGCCCTGGTTTGACAATACTGTCTTCATCTTTGTGGGGGATCACCCCGAAGCGGTGGCCGGCAAAACCTATGTTCCGGCCGGCGGCTACGGCATCGTGAGCATCATTTATGCTCCCAAGCTCATTCAGCCGCAAAAGGTCGACACCTTGTGCAGCCAGGTGGACTTGGGGCCCACGCTGTTTTCTTTACTGGGTTGGGAATATCGTTCGCAGTTTTTTGGCCGGAATATTCTGACCATGCGCCCGGAAGAAGGGCGGGCCTGGATTTCTACCTATCAACTGCTCGGCTTTCTGGATGCCCACGGCCTGACGGTGTTGCAGCCGACCGCCGAGGCCAACGGCAAGCCGCACCAGGCCAAGGAGCCGAGCGGTCCGGACGGCCGGCGTTACCTGCGGGCCGTCGCTTCCTATCAGTGCGCCTATGACCTGTACAGCCGTGGTGAGTTGAAAGAAAGCGTGGTCATGCGGAACACGCCCAAGGTCAAGGCGTTGGCCCGGCTGAACGGGAACCTGTTGCCGGCGGGCCCGGGCGAAAATCCGCAACTCGCCAAGGCCACCGAATAAAATGTAAAGCAACACTTAAGACATCTCTACAGCGACGAGAAGGGACACCCGTTTGTTCGGGCGTCCCTTTTCGTCGCTGTTTTCATGGACTTGGGCCCGGCGCTACAGGTTACCCGTGGGTGAATAGTCTGCCGCATCGTTGAGAATGGCTGCGTCTTGCAGTTCAGAAGCGGCGGTGCGGCCATAGACCGTATCGGGATATTTGGCCGCCAGATCCGAGAGTCCTTTCTTCCAGGATTCAATATTGCCCTGCTTGCGGTAAATGCGGGCCACGCGGTAGAGAACCCCCACCCGTTCCGGATCGTTTTCCGGCAGATAGCCCAGATAGTTCTGGGCATACTCCTGGGCCTCGCGTAGCCGGCCGGCCGCTTCGGAGATGTCCATGAGCGAGCCGAGCTGGCTTTTGAGCTTGCCGAGGTCCGCGCGGGCCGGGGTTCTGCGGGCCTCTTCCAGAAGCCGGTTCAGGGCTTCATTGCCCAAAATGTAGGCATCTTCAAGGTTGCGCTTGCGCTCGGCGTCCCTGGCCAGGAAGAAGGCGGCATACGACATCTGCGTCGGCGAGAGGGTGCCCGACTCGTACAGGCGGCGCCAGACGGGCGCGGCGGCATCCGGTTCCCCCAGGTTTTCCGAGGCCAGGGCCAGGGCATAGTCCAACTGCTGTTTCACTTCGGGCGAAAGCTCCCAAAGTTCCACCCGCCGGCCGACCTCGCGTACGGCCGCCCATTGCTCGTATTCGAGATAGATGGACAGCACCAACTGCAAGGCGCTCTCGGATACGCCGGACACCTTGGAACCCAGGAAGAAAGGCTCCACCACCGAGAGGGCCTCCTGGGGCTGGTGGTTGTTCCAATAGCTTACGGCCAGCGCCAGGCGGCTTTCGGGCGAGAGCATCTCTTCTTTGTTGCGCACGATGGGGAAACGCTCCCAGGCCTCGTGCATCTGAGAGTAGGTGCCCTGCTCCCGACCTTGGGCGGCCAGGGCGGCAAAGGTTTTCAGGGCCGTTTCCTGCACCTTGGGGGCCAGTTCATGCTTGGGATATTTTTGCATGAAGTCGTTGCAGGCCTGGAGTGTCTCCATATAGCGCTTGTTCCACAGATCCCACATGGCCAGCTTAAGCAAGGCCAGCGGGACCAAGGCGCTGTTGGGGTACTTGGTGATGATCTCCTGATAGACGTCCTGCGGGGCCAAGCTGAAGCCCTGGTCAAAGACCGAGAACATGCCGGAAATGGACGGATCGTCGTTGATGCCTTCTTCGGCCAGACGCATTTTGGCCACCAGGCCGCCGTCCTTGTCTGGAAAGCGCCGGGCGGCCAGCATATACATTTCCTTGGCCGCGCCCTTTTCCTTGCTCAGGGAATAAATGTCGCCGATGCGGGTATAGATGACGTCGGCCTCGGGGCCGTCCGGTTCGAGGTTGACGTACAGACGGTATTCTTTGAGGGCCGTGTCCAGCTTGTTCAGGCGAAAGGCCGTGTCGCCCATCATGTTCAGGAAGGGCGGGTAGTCGAGGTAAAAACGCGGCCAGCGTTTTTCGATGTAGTCAACCACGTTGAAGGACTGCTCGTAGTAACCCAGCCGGTAGTGGGTGCGGGCAAGGCCCAGGGCGGCCTCGCGGGCGTAACGGCTGTCGGGGTATTTTTGTAGAATGTACTGGAATTGGTCCGAAGCCTTTTGCAGTTCATTGCGGCTGTAATAGTAGTCGCCCCAATAATAATAGGTCACCGGCACGTTTTCGTCGTCTGGATACAGGGCACGCAGGCGGTTGAACCAGGCTTCGGCCTCCGGGGTGTTGTTGACCTTGAGGTTCACATAGCCCATGCGCAGCAGGCCGACGGCGTTGCGCCGCGACTGCTGGTTGAAGGCGATGGCCTGCTGGGTGGTGTTGACGATCTCCTGAAAGTGCCCCTGGAGGTCTCCCTTGTTCAGGGCAAAGGTCATGTCGGCGCGAAGGTGCAGGGCTTCTTCGCGCTGGGCGTCGGTCAGGCCGAGGGGCAGGAGCTTTTCGGCTTTGGCCAGGGCGTCGGCGTATCGACGCGCCGCGATGTCCGCCCGGGTCTCGATCAGAAGCGCAGCCGGGTCGGGCGGCGCCTCCACCGGGTTGCCTTCTTCATCGACGTAAATTTTTTGCGGCCCGGCCGTGGCGTTTTGCCCGGTCGGGGGCACAGCGGCCTGCCCCTCGGCGTCCCCGGCGGGCGCCGTCGCGGCGGCATCGGGGTGGAGCAGGGGGACGACCACGGCTGAATCCACCAGCGGGGCCTGGATGTCTTCCAGCGGGCCCAGGTGCACCCTACCCTTGCTGGAAGCGCCTTTGGGCGACGGCACCCCTACCCCGGGGATAATTACCGGGACGCGCGTGGATTGCGGCGAGCGCGCGGCCCGAGGCAGGTCGCGGGCTTCCGCCGTCTGTTGCGCCGGGGCGGCTTGGGGCGTCTCGACCGTTGCCGAGGGTTGCGCCGCGGCCGCTTGCGCCGGTACCGCCCGGGACACGGTTTGCGCGGCCGCGTCCGCCTGAGCGTTTTGGGGAACGGGCCGGGTTGGCATGGTCGCGGGTGGTGTCGCGGCCGTTGCCGGCACGGTGGGAGGCTGCGACACGTCGGCCGGCGCGACCTGCGCGTCCGGCCCGTGCACCGTCGGCATCGGTTGCGGCAGGGGGGCGTTGCGGTCGGCGGTTTCCGGCCGGATATCCAGCAGGGGCGTACCATTTCGATTTTGCAGCGTCGGGTGCGGCGCGGTCTCGGCAGCGTCGGTTTGTTGGGGCGTGGGCATGCCCGGCAAACTGACGTTCGGGGGTTGGAGCCGGGGCTGTATGTCCGGAGGACGGCTGCCGTCGGGGCGTGCCGCCGGACCGGTCAGAGGGGTGCCGTCGGGCGTAATCACCACAGGCACCATGGAACGGCGCGGGGCGGTGCCGTTTGCCGTGTCGGCCGGTCGGGGCACTTGTGCGGCTTCCGGCATGGAGGGAGCGGTTGTCGGGGCCGCCGGGGGTGCCGAGGGGACCGGCGCGGCCGCCTGTGCAGCTTGCTGCGTTGGGGGCGCGGACGATGAAGGTGCCGCCGGCTGCGCTGGTGCGGTTGTTGCAAGAGAAGTGTTTGGTGCGGCCACCGGGGCGCCGTCCGGAGTGATGGTCACCGGCGGACCTGTGCGTCGCGGGCCGGCCGCCGGCGCGGCACTTAAAGCGGCCGTGCCGGCCGGTTGGGCAGAGGCAGGCCCGATCTGGCCGGTGGGGCTGCCGCCTCCATAGTCGGGCACGGCGAAATCCGGAGGAATCTCGGTGGTTGGGGCCAGGCTTGTCGGGGCCCAACGAGCCCCTAGCTTGTCGGGAAAAAAGTCGACCACAAGTTCGGTGGAGGTTTGTCTGCCGACCACAAAGCCGAATTCCGGAGTTTGGGTCAACAGGGCCACGGAACGGCCCAGCACGTTGGTGCCCTTAAAAATTTTTGCTCCCTGGGGTGTGTTTTCCAGGCGCAGCCCCTGGGGAACTTCGTTGAAGGGAATGAGCACGCCGGTGGGGGTGATCCGGGCCACACTGCCGGGCATGCCCTCGGTGGGGTCCATGCGGATGACGATGCGTTCGCGGTCGGGCAGGGCCTCCCAATGCAACGAGGCGGCCTGGCCTGTGCCGGGCAGGCAAAGCGGCCACAGACAGAGGGCCGGACAAAGAAGCCGGAGGAAGCCGGAAAAAGGTCTGCAGTTCACGCGGCCTCTCTTGCAAAAACCGTGCGTGCCATGGGGCGGAACTTGGGTATTATTCCATATTCCGCTTTTTTAGCTTTTCAATCAAGGTGGTGCGCTTGATGCCGAGAATTTCCGCCGCCTGATTTTTGACTCCCCCGGAACTCTGCAGAGCCTCCTGCAGCAGGCGCTCTTCCATACCGTCCATGAATTCCTTCAACCCCAGGCCAAGACGGTGCATATCCGTCACCGTGGGCCAGGCAAAGCCTCGGCTTTCGACGGGCATCGGCTGCAGGTCCGGCGATTCGAAATGTTCGCCGGATTTTACCGATCTGGGCGGCTCCACCAGAAGGAGCGGCTCGGGCAGCAGGGACGGGTCGCCCACTGAGGCCAGAATTTTTTCCGGCAGATCGGGGATGTCGATGGTATCGGCATCACACAGGATGGACAGACGCTCGGTGAGATTTTCCAGTTCGCGGACGTTACCCGGCCATGGATAGGCCGAAAGTATCTTGGCCGCAACGGGTGAAAGTCTGAGGCGGGAACGTTTCTTGGACGTGCAGAAGCGATCGAGAAAAAAGCCGGTAAGCAGCAGAATGTCTTTGCCGCGTTCGCGCAGCGGGGGCAGGTGCAGCGGGATGACGTTCAGGCGATAGAACAGATCTTCGCGAAAGCGGCCCGCAGCAACTTCGTCTTCCAGATTGCGGTTGGTGGCGGCCACAATGCGCACATCCACCCGTTTGGTGCCCTGGCCGCCCACGCGTTCAATTTCACGTTCCTGCAGCACCCGCAGAATTTTCACCTGCAGAAGCAGGTCCATTTCGCCTATTTCGTCCAAAAAAACCGTGCCGCCTTCGGCCATTTCAAAACGCCCCGGCCGGGTGCGTACGGCGTGGGTGAAGGCGCCCTTTTCATGGCCGAAGAGTTCGGATTCCAGTAATTCTTTGGGGATGGCTCCGCAGTTGATCGGCACAAAGGGTTTGTCCCTGCGCGGGCTTTGCCGGTGCAGAGCGCGCACCACCAACTCCTTACCGGTGCCGGATTCGCCCGTCACCAGTACGGTACTGTCCGTGGGCGCCACTTTTTCCAGAGTGCGGAACACTGCGGCCAGTGATGTGCTCTGCCCGATGATGCCGTCTTCGCCGTTGCTCATCATGCGTTTCTTCCCCCTCTGCAAACCCCGAAGTCCGGCCGCAAACCGCGCGGCTTGCCGCGCGGCATATTTTCGGCGCGACCAGAGGTTTCTCTTCGGGAGTGTCAATATAATGACAAAATGTCAATAGGTGGCGGGAATTTTTTTCGGAATTCCTCTATCTTAAAAGTATTAACCTTCGACCCGGCGTAACGGGAGAAAGGATACCGCAGCGGCAAAAAATCAAAACCATTCGCATAGTGCGATGCCCCCCATCGGTGGACAAAATAAGAAAGCCCATAAAAGCGGCCGGACCCGCAAATCGGGCCCGGCCGCGTCGAAACATGATCTGTAGATTACAGAGAACGGCCCATCATGCGCAGCAGCCGGACAAGCTGGTTGGTGAAGCCCGACTCGTTGTCGTACCAGATGATCAGCTTGGCCAGCCGGCCGTCGATGACCGAGGTGCACAGGCCGTCCACGACACCGCCGTATATGCTGCCGATGTAGTCGCAGGAAACCAGCGGGCTCTCGGTATAGCCCATGTTGTCTTTCATGGGGCCGTCGGCGGCCTTTTTCAGGGCGGCGTTGATCGCTTCGACCGAAGCCTCTTTCTCCAGTTCGCAGGTCAGATCGACCAGCGAGACGTTGGGAGTGGGCACGCGTACGGCCATGCCGTCGAGTTTGCCCTTGAGGGCCGGAATGACCAGCGAGGCGGCCTTGGCCGCGCCGGTGGAGGTGGGAATCATGGAAACGGCCGCGGCCCGAGCCCTGCGCAGGTCTTTGTGCGTGCCGTCCAGGATGCGCTGGCTCATGGTATAGGAGTGGATGGTGGTCATTAGGCCGTGCTTGATGCCGAAGGCATCGTGCAGGATTTTTGCCGCCGGAGCCAGGCAGTTGGTGGTGCAGGAGGCATTGGAAACAATATGATGTTTGGCCGGGTTATAGAGGTCGTGGTTCACGCCCATGACCACGGTCAAGTCGACGTTGGTGCCCGGGGCACTGATGATGGCTTTTTTTGCCCCGGCCGCGAGGTGCTTGGACAGGCCCGGTCCGTCCTTGAGCGTGCCGGTGCTTTCCACCACCATGTCCACACCCAGTTTGGCCCAGTCCCATTCGCCCTGGGCATGCCGGGTCACCCGCACGAGGCTGTCGTTGACGATCAGGCCCTCGTCGCAGTGATCCACGATGCCGGGGAAGGTGCGATGCACCGAGTCGTATTTCAGCAGATGGGCCAGGGTGGCATTGTCGCCACGCGCGTTGACGGCGGTGATACGCATTTCCGGGTCGTCGGCCAGAAGCCGCAGCAAATAGCGCCCGATCCGCCCGAAACCGTTCATCCCCAAATTGATCGCCATGTCGAATCCTCCTTGAATTAAGCCTTACCGGAACAGCCCAGAACGTTTTTGATCTTGTGTTGGACCATATTTTTTACCGATTCACGGGCCGGCTTTAGATAGGCGCGGGGGTCGAAGTCCGCCGGGTGCTCCACAAAATGCTTACGGATGCAGGCGGTCATGGCCAGGCGGATGTCGGTGTCGATGTTGATCTTGCAGACCCCGAAGGTCGCGGCCTTGCGCAGCAGATCTTCGGGCACGCCGCGCGCGCCGCCGACTTGCCCGCCATACTTGTTGCACATCTCGACGAATTCACGCGGCACGCTGGACGAGCCGTGCAGTACCAGGGGGAAGTTCGGGAGTTTTTGGGTCAGCTTCTCCAGGCGGGGAAAGTCCAGCTTGGCGTCGCCTTTGAATTTATAGGCCCCGTGGCTGGTGCCGATAGCCACGGCCAGAGAGTCGCAGCCGGTCTGCTTGACAAACTCCACGGCTTGATCCGGGTCGGTGTAGACGGTTTTTTCCGCCACCACGTCGTCCTCCACGCCTTCGATGCGGCCGAGTTCGGCCTCAACCCAGACGTTGCGGGCATGGGCGTATTCCACCACCTTTTGGGTCACGGCGATGTTTTCTTCAAAGGGCAGGTGCGAGCCGTCGATCATCACCGAGGTGAAGCCGCCGTCGATGCAGGCCTTGCACAGTTCAAAGTCCGGGCCGTGATCCAGGTGCAGCACCACGGGCAGGTCGTTTTCCTGCAAGGCGGCCTCAATGAGCTTGATGATATAGGTCTGGCCGGCATACTTACGCGCTCCGGCCGAAACCTGGAGGATCAGTGGGGCCTTTTCTTCGGCGCCCGCCTGCATGATGCCCTGGATGATTTCCATGTTGTTCACGTTGAAGGCGCCGACGGCGTAGCCTTCTTTGTAGGCCCGCTCAAACATGGCTTTGGGTCCGGTCAGCGGCATGGTGATACTCCTTGAAAAAAGGTGAAGCGCAAAGACGCCGGGGGTATTCGTCCGTCGGGCGGAGCGTGCGGCATCGCGCCGAGCATAATTGAGAACGATTATTCAAAAACGCCGCGCAGGTACTCCAGAGTCGCGGTGTCGGTGAAATCGAAGCGCAACGGAGTCAGAGTGGCCCAGCCTTCGGTCAGCAGAGCCCGGTCGGACCCGGCATTGACCTTTTCCGGCGGAATGTTGCCGTCGAGCCACCAATAGGGGTTGCCCCGCGGGTCTTCCCGGCGGTGATACCAGTCGCGCCATACGGCCACGGTCTGGGGGCAGAGTACCAGGCCTTTGCAGGCGTTCATGGGCAGGTCGGGCAGGTTCAGGCTGATCACCCGCCTGGGTGGCAGATCCGCCCAAGGGAGCTTTTCGATGATGCTTACGGCATAGGCCGCGTGCTCGGAAAGATCTTCAAACTTGAAGGAATCATAGGAAACGGCCAGGGCCCGAAACCCCAGATGGGCGGCTTCGGTGGCCGCGGCCACGGTACCGGAATAGAGCACGTCCGGTCCGACGTTGGCTCCGGCGTTGATGCCGGAAACCACAAGATCCGGCCGGTGGGGCAACAACTCGCCGATGCCGAGCTTGACGCTGTCCGCCGGGGTTCCATAAATGCCGAAACCGGTGAAGTCGCATTCCTTGATGCGCTTTACCCGCAAGGGGCCATGAATTGTGATGGCGTGACCCACAGCGGACTGTTCCGTCATGGGAGCGATGACATCCACTTGGTGTCCGGTCGCGAGCAAAGCGGTGTACATGGCCCGCAAGCCCATGGCGTGGATGCCGTCGTCGTTGGTCAGGGCAATCCGCATAGATGCTCCAATACTGCGTTGTCGACACAACAGGCGGAACCGTAATTCCTGCCGGTTCGGCTTCCTGCGTTCATCTTCCAGAATACCCGCAGGGTTGCGGCCCGTCAAGGAGAGGCCATGAGAGCAACAGGGCAGACGCATCTAAATTTTCAGGGCCTTAAACAGGTACTCGTCATTGAGCGAGGCTTGGAATCGCTTGGTTTTCATGCTCAGCTTTCCGGGGATACGTTTGATCAGGTTCAGGCAAATGGCCCGGAGGGTGCC
>JAVBLS010000064.1:0-7940 GCA_031553235.1 Desulfovibrio sp. | reverse complement strand
CTTGCCTGCACCAAGCGCGAGGGCAACACGCTCTCAATGGGCATCCGCTGCTTTTGGGATTCCGGCGACTATGCCCCGCTGACCAAAAACAACCCTATCACGGTCAGGGGGGCGCACATCAACATCATCACCCATATTACCGTGCAGGAGTTGGCCGTCTGCCTTGGCGAAGTGCAGGCCGTGAACGGCTTCGGCAACCGCTTTCTCTGGATATGCGCCCGCCGCTCCAAGCTGGTGGCCCTGCCGTCCAGAATGCCGGAAACCGAGCTTGCCCCGCTCCAGCGGGAAATGTGGCGGTTGGTCGCCCAGGCGCAGAAACGCGGAACCATGAGCATGACTGCCCGCGCCCAGGCATTGTGGGAAAGCATCTATCCCGACCTCTCTCAAGAGCACGCCGGGCTTGCCGGGAGCATCATTAATCGCGCCGAGGCCCAAACCCTACGTCTTGCCCTGGTCTACGCACTGTTAGATGGCCAGGACGGCATTGACGAAACCCACCTGAAAGCTGCCCTGGCAATGTGGCGCTATGCCCAGGATTCGGCGCTGTACATCTTCGGCGACCGGGCGGCTGATCCGCTGGAAGAAAGGATACTGGAAATCCTGAAACAGGGTCCACTCACGGCCACGGAACTCAGCCGCGCTTTCAGCGGGCATGTGTCCAGAGAGCGCTTGCAGCCGGTGTTGCAGCAGTTGGAGGCCCAGCGGCGCATATCCATCACCAAGCAGAAAAACGGCGGCAGGCCGAAATTGGAGTAAGCCATGACCGAACTGGAACGCACCCTCAAAAATACCCTGCTCACCCTGGAGCAAGAATTGACCGCCACGCAGAAAGCGCACGGCACATCTCTGGCCAACCATCAACGCAGCCTGGAGAGCCACGCTCAGGCCATCCGTCAGCTACAGGAGAAAATCGGGCAACTCCAGACCGAACAACAGGAATCAGCGCGGCACTTGCAGCGCTTGAGCGATATACACGCGAACTTGGAACCGCTCTTGTCGCGCTTGAGCGCCTTGTTGAACGCCAAATAGAGCGGTTGCGGGAACGGGAGCGGCAGCGGAGCAGAGGGCCGGGATTGGGACGGTAGCACGCTGTTAGGCGGTAAAAAAATGAGACCCGTATCTCCCTTCATACGAGCCTCATTTTTATGCTGGCGATTATACGTTGGCTAGCTGCGCGGCAGCTTCAGCAGATTGTCATTCGGAGTGTCGTTCGGCGCAGACCGAACATATTTTTCGCCTCGTGCGCTTGTGGCGGGAACAAGGTCGGGGTAATTGAGCTTCAACTCGGCAAAATCAAACTCCGTGCCGTCCTTGACCTTGAGGTCATAGGCCATCCCCGTTACAAAATCCGTCACCAGCACAAAGCGGATTTTATGCTGCTTCAATGCGGGCAGGGTAAGGATTTCATCCATGGCATCGGCCACTGAAATATCTTGCGCTACAGGCCGAAAATACAGCTTTTGCGGGACGGCCACATCACCCGGCACGCTGGCCACGCTGCGTTGCGTATCGCCCATTTTGAGGCGATTGATAGTGGCCTTGGGAGTGCCGTAGGCGGACAAGAAGTCGTAAATGAAGTTTTCTTTTGACTTGGCAATAATTTGCTCCAAGTCATTTATGATTTTCGCCTGATTGAGAGCCGCCATTATTCCTCCAAATCACTGTTAGCTTCTTCTCTAAGCGTATAGCAGGTATTGCAATATTCTCAAAATCTGGGGGGCTTACCTTTGGGCAGAGTTGGCTTGCGATAAAAAATGTTCAAATTTTTATATAATATATTGATTTTAATTTATAAAAAATAAAAAATAACCAACTTGAAATTGGAGAACAGATGCTGAATCCGCTGCAATAAAATTATGCCGCTCCGTGTTGGGACGGTGTTGGGAAGACTCAAGTTCACCCTCAATTTTGTATGGGGAAGGTGTGGGGAAAATTTCCCGACACAGGATCGTCCCCCCTGGCCACCTTAGCCGGGCGATCAGCCTTGTCCAGCCGCAGCCCTTGGTGTCAGCCAGTTCTTTTGCTCTTCGGTGTTGGGAATGGTGTTGGGAAAGAAAGAGGGGTTACGACCTTTTTGGCCGTAACCCCTTGATTTACATGGTGGGCAGTACAGGACTTGAACCTGTGGCCCCCGCCGTGTGAAGGCGGTGCTCTACCAGCTGAGCTAACTGCCCGTTGTGGAAAGACGTGTCTATAGGAACCGGCCGGGTTTGTCAAAGGATTTTTTCCGCCATCTCCGGTTCGCCGGGCGGCAGAGTCCGCAAGGAGAAGCAAAAGGCCGCGCCCGTGCCGATTGCCCGGTCCAGGGGCGATTCCAGCCAGAAATCGCCGTCCAGGCTCTTGATGATCCTTCGGCAGATGGACAGCCCCAGGCCCGCGCCGCCGTCCTTGGCCTCTTGCCCGGCCTGGTTGCGCGAGCGGAAAAAGCGTTCAAAGATGCGCTCGCGGTCCTCTTCGGGTATGGCCGGGCCGTTGTCTTCCACCCGGACCACCATTTTGCCGGCCTGCAGCCCGGCCCGCACCCGTACCAGGCCCCCGGCCTGGGTGTATTTGACGGCATTGTCCAGCAGGTTGCGGGCCACCTCCAGGAGGGCGTCGCGCTCGCCCGGCACCGGGTGGTTGTCCCGAGCGTCCAGTTCCAAGGTGATGCTCTTGGCCTCGGCCTGGGGCCGGAGCACGGTTTCGGCCTCGGCCAGCACCGAGGCCAAATCGGTGCGCGCATCCGTGGGCGCGCCGGCGGCCCGGTGCTCGGCCTTGGCCAGGATAAGCAGGCCGGAAACCATGCGTGACATGTGGTCCGCGTTGCGCAGAATGGTTTCCAAAAACTCCCGCCGCCGTTCCGGGCCAGGGTCGCCGACCTGGAGCAGGGTTTCGGCGTAGCCGATGATGCTGGTCAGGGGCGTTTTCAGCTCGTGTGAGACGTTGGCCACAAAATCGCGACGCATGCGCTCCAGGCGATCCTCCTCGGCGATGTCGCGGAAGACCAGGAGCATTTCTCCGCCCGGGGAATCCAGCAGGGCGGCACCGATCTCAAAGACCCGGCCCGGCCCGAAGGCCAGAGCCTCGCGAATTTGCCGGCCGGCGCCGGAGCGGGCCGCCTCGGCCAGATGCTGCAGCTCCGGCTGCATGGAAATTTCCAGCAGCGTGCGGCCGGCGTGCGGCCCAGGCGGAAAAATGGTCTCGGCCGCCGGGTTCATGGAGGCGATGCGATCTTCGGCATCCAGCAGGATGACCCCCTGGTGCAGGGCCTTGAACAGGGCCTCAAGCCTGGCACGCCGCGATTCCAGCTCGGTGCTGCGGGCCTGGATGTTCTCGGCCATCTGGTTGATCGTTTCTGCCAGGGGCTGCAACTCTTGCCAGGGCACGTGGCGGATGCGCCGGCCGTAGTTGCCCGCGCCCAGATGTCGGGCCGTGGCGGCCATAGATTCCAGGGCATCGGGCAAAATGCGCGAGACCCGCCGGGCGGCCAGACCGGCCAGCAACAGGGTGGCGCCGAGCACCAGCCCCAGCCCCAGCAGCACCCTGCCGCCGCGCAACTGTATTTCGGAAACCGGCACGGCCAGGCGCAGAATGCCGTCGGCAATGCCCGGCACGCCGGTGACGGGCTCGGCCACGTAGATCATCTCGCGATGCAATGAGAGGCTTTCCCGGCGGTGCAGGCCCCGGCCGGAGGTCAGGGCGGCCTTGACTTCCGGGCGCACGGTGTGATCGTCGAGCTGTTGCAGGTCACCGAAGGGCACGCCGGAATCGGCCATGACCTTGCCGCCCACAATATAGGTCAGCCGGTGGCCGGTGCGTTGTTCGTACTCTTTCAGGGCTTTGTCCAGACTTTCCGCGCCGGCGAAGGTCGGCCGGCCGCGCAGAGACCAGGAGGCCGCCTCCAGAGCCCGGAACGCCTCGGTGTGGGCTTCTTCGATAAAGTCGTTGCGCAGGAAAACGCCCAGGCAGATCAGGGCGGGGAGCACGGCCACGAGTTGCAGCGCCCAGATGCCGACAAGCAGGTAGGTGCGCAGGGAACGGGTTTTCATCGGGCATCCTCGCTTTGTGCGGAAAATAGTAGCGCGCTTTGTTTGCAAGAAGCAACCCCGGTCCCCTTGGGCGGGCGGAAACGTTCTTCGGGCCGGCCATCGTTGTCTGGCAGGAAAAGGGCACGTCTATTATAATCCGACGCTCCAGCGGCGGTTGTGTGACGCTTCGGCAACAAGCGGGTGACAATCCGCTCCGGCTTTGCTACTCTTACCGCATCGCGCGGCCGGACATGAGAACCATTCACGACCGACATTCCCAATCGGTCCATTTTGTGCAGTGCCTGCACACGACGCACCACAGCGCAGAAGATTGCGCCGGCATGTGCGGGGTGATTGCCAGGTAAAGTTAAAGACATGAGCGATTCCCCGACGACCCTGAAGCGTTTGCTGGAGCGTAGCGCCGAGCTGTATGCCGAACGCCCCGCCCTGTGCGCCCTGAACGGCGGCGGCTCCCTTACCTTTGCCGAATTGAAGGAAACCTGCGACGGCCTGAGCCGGCAATTGGCCGGCCTGGGCGTCGGCTTTGGCGACAAGGTGGCCATTCTTGCGGAGAACTGCCCCAACTGGGGGGCGGCCTATTTTGCGATCACCTCCATGGGCGCGGTGGCCGTGCCCATTCTCACGGAATTCCACCCGGACGCCGTGGCCCACATCATCCGGCAGAGCGGGGCCAAGGTGGTCTTTGTTTCCGAGAAACTCTCCGTGAAAATCGCCGACGCCCATTTCGACCCGGCGCCGGTGTTCCTTGATTTGGAGGGCTTCGATCCCCTGGAACAGGGGTTGGGCAAAGATGCCTTCAAGGCCCTGAAAAGCGCCGGCCTGCGCAATTTCCGCAAATGGAAGGAAAAGGCCCTACGCCTGGCCCATACCGTGCCCGCCGAGCCCGGCGAGGATGACCCTGCCGCGATCATCTATACCTCCGGCACCTCCGGCCACTCCAAGGGCGTGATGCTCAGCCACAAGAACATCACCTCCAACGCCGTGGCCGCCCTTGATCTGGTCAATGTGAGCAGCACCGACCGGTTGCTCTCCATTCTGCCCCTGCCCCACACCTACGAGTGCACTCTGGGGCTGGTGCTGCCCGTGTCTATCGGCGCGAGCGTCTTCTATCTGGACAAGCCGCCGACGGCCCGGGCTCTGATCCCGGCCCTGGCCTCGGTGCGGCCCACGGTGGTGCTGGCCGTGCCGCTGATCATGGAAAAAATGTACAAGACCGCCATTTTGCCCAAGCTGACCTCCAGCCGGCTCAAACGGTTTTTGTACGGCATTCCCTTTTCCCGCCGGTTGCTGCATCGCCTGGCCGGCAAAAAGCTGCTCCAGACCTTTGGCGGCGCTCTGCGCATGATGCCCATCGGCGGCGCGCCCCTGGCCGGCGACGCCGAGCTGTTCATGCGCGAGGCCCGTTTCCCCTACTGCATCGGTTACGGTCTGACCGAATGCGCGCCCATTGTCAGCGGCGCCGGTCCCGAGGCCACCCGCCTGTACAGCGCAGGCCGGCCCATTCGCGAGGTCCAGATGCGCGTCGCCGACCCAGCCCCCAACGGGCAGGGTGAAATTCAGGTCAAAGGCCCCAACGTGATGCTCGGCTATTTCAACGACCCTGAAACCACCGCCCTGGCCTTCACCGCCGACGGCTGGTTGCGCACCGGCGACCTGGGCCTGATGAACGGCGACGGCTACGTCTACATCAAGGGCCGTTCCAAAAACATGATCCTCGGTCCCAGCGGCGAGAACATCTACCCCGAAGAAATCGAATCCTTCTTCTTCGCCTCCCCCTATGTGCTCGAAGTTCTGGTCTATCAGCACGGCGACAAACTTTCCGCTCGCGTCCACCTCGACTCGACCAAACTCGACGAACTCTACTCCGGCCTCTCCGAACAGGAGAAAATTCAAAAAACCGGCGAACTTCTGGAAAATCTGCGCCAACAGGTCAACGCTAAAGTTTCCGCCTTTGCCAAAGTGCTGCGCATCGTCGATCAACCTGAGCCGTTTGAAAAAACGCCCACGCAGAAAATCAAACGCTACCTCTACGTTGACTCCTGACCTTGCTTTGCCTATTTTCCGAGGGTTCTTTTCCGGGGGGATTCAATCCCCCGGGCCTCCATTGTGAGCGGACCGTTTCCGCACTACAGAAACGGTCCGCTCAATTCCCCCATCACAAGGACACCATGAAGACATTACAACGGGAAATCGCCCGCCGGCGCACCTTCGGCATCATCAGCCACCCGGACGCGGGTAAAACGACGCTTACCGAAAAGTTGCTGTTGTTTGGCGGGGCCATTCAGCTGGCCGGTTCGGTCAAGGCCAAGAAGGCGGCCCGCCATGCCACCTCGGACTGGATGGCCATGGAAAAGGAACGCGGCATTTCCGTGACCACCTCGGTGATGCGTTTCAGCTACAACGACCACGAGATCAACCTGCTGGACACCCCCGGCCACCAGGATTTTTCCGAAGACACCTACCGGGTGCTCACGGCCGTGGACTCAGCGCTGATCGTCATCGACTCGGCCAAGGGCGTGGAAAACCAGACCCGCAAGCTCATGGACGTCTGCCGGATGCGCGCGACCCCGGTGATGACCTTCATCAACAAGCTCGACCGCGACGGCCTGCCGCCGCTGGAGGTCATGGCCCACATCGAGGAGCACCTGAAGATTGAATGCGCGCCCCTGACCTGGCCCGTGGGCATGGGTCTGGACTTCAAAGGCGTCTACGATCTGCGCAACAACGAGCTGCGCCTGTTCTCGGCCGCGCACCACGGCCGGATGCAGGAGGCTGCGGTGATTATCAAGGGCGCCGACGACCCGGCCCTGGACGAGTATCTGGGCGAATACGCCGACGCCCTGCGGGCCGACCTGGAACTGCTGGCCGCTGCCGGCAATCCTTTTGACGTCAAGCGCTACCTGGCCGGGGAGCAGACCCCGGTATTTTTCGGCAGCGCCATCAACAATTTCGGAGTTCGTGAACTTCTCGATACCTTTACGGAACTGGCCCCCGGCCCCCGGCCCCGCCAAGCCGAAACCCGCCTGGTGCAGCCGGACGAGCCGGAGTTTTCCGGCGTGGTTTTCAAGATCCAGGCCAACATGGACAAGGCCCACCGCGACCGCATCGCCTTTCTGCGGGTCTGCTCCGGCCACTTCATCAAAGGCATGAAGCTCAAGCACCACCGCACCGGCAAAGATGTGGCCGTGAACAACGCCACCATCTTCATGGCCCAGGATCGGGTGGGTGTCGAAGAGGCCTACGCCGGTGACATCATCGGCATTCCCAACCACGGCACCATCAAGATCGGCGACACCTTCACCGAAAAGGAACCCCTCAAGTTCATCGGCATCCCCAGTTTCGCGCCCGAGCACTTCCGCCGGGTGCGCCTGCGCGATCCCCTCAAGGCCAAGCAACTGCAAAAGGGCCTGGAGCAATTGGCCGAAGAAGGCGCGGTCCAGCTCTTCCGGCCGCTGGTCAACAACGACTATATCCTCGGCGCCGTGGGCGTGCTCCAGTTCGACGTGATCATCTCCCGCCTGAGCGAGGAATATGCCGTCAACGCCGCCTACGAGCCCGCGAACATTGAAACCGCCCGCTGGCTGCACTCCGACGACCCCGTGGCCCTTGCCGACTTCAAGGACTATTATTCCCAAGACCTGGCAATAGACGCCGAAGGAGCCCTAGCCTATCTCGCCCCCAATCCCTGGAAGCTTGAATCTGCCGAAGAACGCTACCCCACGGTCCAATTCCTCATCACCCGCGAGATTGGCTGAGCGGAGCAATTTAACTTTTATTGATATCCGCATTTTTCACTAAACATTTTCTAGAAACTCTGGTATGTCATGAGACATGAAAACACTCAGCAAGACCAGTCAAGATGCACGCGAGTTCAGGCGACTTCGGGCCGTGGAGCTTTATGAACAGGGCTGG
>JAVBLS010000036.1:0-20297 GCA_031553235.1 Desulfovibrio sp. | reverse complement strand
ATTGCGAGGCATAAAATCCAGAACCCATGAAGACCTCTTTGCAGGAGTTGGAAAAGCCCTGGACCGCGTTTCTGCAAGCGATGCCCAAGGCTGGTTCAAGTCTTCTGGTTATATACAATTTTAAAGTTGAAATGCTCTATTTTCCATCTTTCATACCGGTTGTTTCCGTAGGTCCCGCAATGGTTCTACATTTTTCCCCCTCCATGTTTGTCATCGTCTTTTCTGCGATCGTGGGCGCGCTGAGTACTCCGCCCCTTGCAGACATGGTAAACCGCAACATTCCATCGCACTGGCATCCCTTTATAGGCTTTACATTTACGATGTTTTTTTGTTCCGCCTGTATGGCCATGTTTATGCGCTTACTGCTCACGGCTTTCCCATTCTTGGGTTGATTTGAACCACCCCTTTAAGGAGGGGGATACGCTTATGCGGCGGGCAACGGCCGGCTGATGCTGGAGGGTCCGGGCGGAACTGCTTCTGCGGGATGATGCACTGATCAAGGCCTACATGGGCATTTAAACACAATTTTCATAAAACCCCGGAGGGTGCGAAACCTTCCGGGGTCGGCCTCAGGCCGGCCCGCCCCCCGTTGCCGCCTTGCCGCCCCTTGTCCGAAGCGTGCGACACTGTCCCCCGGCCCGGCCGCCGTGTTGCCCGGGCCTCCGCCCTGTTGTGGCATTGCCACAACAATTTATAATATATCATACATAAATACATTAATATTACCTAGTAAACATCTGTTTTAACCACATGGTTGACAATTATTATCAATACAGGTAGATCTTTGCTCGCGAAAGGAGACCTGCATGAGTGGAGCCGTTTCCTATCTGCCGGCGCGCCGGGTGGCTGCGTCGAAGTTGCGTCTGCTGGAGGCCGGGGTGAAACTGTTCACCCAGAACGCCGGGCAGGGGCTGACCGCCCGCGAATTGGCCCGCGAGGCCAAAGTGAACCACGCCCTGATCAACTATCACTTCGGCGGTGTGGCGGAACTGCTGAACGCCGTGGTGGAACGCTGCATCCGGGATCTGCAGGTCCTGCTCCTGCCCGAGCTGGAAGACTTCGGCGCCGTGATTCGCTCGGCTTCCCGCGAAGAAACGCCCGCCCTGTTGCGGGCGCACCTGGCGGTGCTCATGGAGGTGCTCTCCGGCCCCAAGGGCGAAGCCCTGCTCAAAGCCCTGAGCGGGCCGGACTCCGCCGTGCTGCGCGGCGTGTATGCCCGGTTCAGCGATCATGTGCTGCAGCCCATGCACCTTGCCTTCGCGGCCGTGGCCGCCAAGCTCCGGGATGTGCCGGAAAGCTCGCTGGAAGCCTCGGTGCCGGCGCAGCTTATGGTGGCCCAGACCATGGCTTTTTTTCGGGGCGGCCGCCTGGTTCTGGCCCACCTCGGGCAGGCAGGCTTCAGCCCGAATGATCGGCAGGCCATTGTCCGCATCACGGCCGATGCCCTCTGCCGCACCGCCGGCGCCGTGGATTGATCCAGTCTTCGCCCGGCCGTTTCCACTTTTTTTTTGCTTCTGTACTGATAATGACTTTCTTTTTCATAAAAACCGCCTGAGAGGTTGCCATGTCGAGTTTACCGGCCGCCCGGCTGTTGCCGAAGCAAGAAGGCGTCGCGCCCGTCCGTCCGGTTGCCGCCGCAAAAGAGCGCCAAAACCTGCCGACGGAAGAAATGTACGGCCGCAATGTGGAATATTTCGCCCGCGTCGGCGGCGATCCCCTGGCCGAAGCTTTTGCCCGCAAAACCTCCGTGCATGCCGGCATGGGCGGAGCCGCCCTTACGGCCGAAGAAATTCCCGTCGCCCTGGAGCGGCTGCGCGGCACCGCGCGCCAAGGCCGGGCCGCCGCCTATGTGCATCTGCCCTACTGCGAAAGCAAATGCCTGTATTGCGGCTTTTTCGGGGGCAAATACAGCAAGCAGGCCGGAGCCGCCTATCTGGAAAGCCTGATTCGGGAGATTGCCTCCGAGCGGGACCGCCCAAGCGTCGTCTCCGCGCCGATCAATGCCCTGTATCTGGGCGGCGGCACGCCGACGGCGCTGCAGGCCGGGGAATTGTCGCGGCTCCTGCGCACCTTGGCCGAGGTTCTGCCCTTGGCCAACGACTGCGAGATTACCGTGGAAGGACGCATCCACCATTTTGACAAGGAGAAAATGGAAGCCTGCCTGGAAGCGGGCGCCAACCGTTTTTCTCTGGGCGTGCAGAGCTTCGACACCACCACCCGCCGCCGGCTCGGCCGCATCTGCGCGCGCGAAGAGGTCGTCGCCCGGCTTGAAACCCTGGCGGCATACAACCAGGCTGCAATCGTCGTGGATCTGATCTACGGCCTGCCCGGGCAGACCCTGCAGGACTGGGAAAAAGAAATTCGTACTTTCCTTGATCTGCCCCTGGACGGCGTGGACCTTTACCAGCTGAACGTGTTCCACGGCAGCGGCCTGGCCGCGGCCGTGTCCTCCGGCGCCTTGCCGCCGGCCGCGCCCCTGGCGGAGCAGGGCAGATATTTCGAACGAGGCCTGGCGCTCATGCACGGCGCCCGCTGCCGGCGCCTTTCCATGAGCCACTGGGGGCGCACCGCGCGCGAGCGCAACCTCTACAACCCCCTGGCCAAAAGCCGGGCCGACTGCCTGCACTACGGGGCCGGGGCCGGCGGCTCTCTGGCCAGCTGGTTCCTGTTCAACCACAGCAACGTGGAACGCTACATGGCGCAATGTAACAGTGGGGAAAAACCGGTCGCCATGGTGGCGGCCCCGCCCGAAAACCTCCCCGTCATGCGGGTAATCCTGGAACAGATGGAACAGTGCCGTCTGAACCTGGACGACGTCGATGCGGCCCTCGGCCGATGCGGCCCGGGCGAAACAAACGCCCGCACCCTGTTCGCGCCCCTTCTGGACAACTGGGAGGAGGCCGGGCTGATCACTCGGGACGGCCCCTGGGTGGAACTGACGCCGGCAGGGCAATTCTGGCAGGTCAACCTCACGCAGGCGCTCATCGGCAAACAAGGCCGAACGGGCAAGGAGCAATAAGGATGCAGAGGCAACATGCGCGTTCCCTGAAACACCCCTTTCTCGCGCTTCTCATCGCCGGGATGCTCGCCCTGGTCGGCGCCCCCGCCCAGGGAGCGGACATTCCGGCCGCGACTCCTCTCGAGCAGGCCCCGGAAGACCCGGACAAGCCCAGGGCCGGAAAAACGCCGGCCG
Source organism: Desulfovibrio sp. (assembly GCA_031553235.1). GTDB lineage: Bacteria > Desulfobacterota > Desulfovibrionia > Desulfovibrionales > Desulfovibrionaceae > Frigididesulfovibrio. The sequence continues at coordinate 17,104 of JAVBLS010000036.1, read as the reverse complement.
CAACGGACGCGCAGCCGGCCGAGGCGGGGGCAAAGCCCTCACAGGCCAAGGATCCGGCCAGGGAAGTGGTGGTTACGGCCACGCGCACCGAACGCGAAGTCTTTGACGTGCCCTCATCGGTTTCCGTGGTCACGAAACAAGAGATGGAGCGCGAGCCTCAAAGCACCATCGCGCAGCATTTGCAAGACATCCCCGGCGTTGAGGTAAGCGACGGCGGCATGGGCGGCGGAGCCAAGCGGATAAAAATTCGCGGCGAAGCGCCCTCCCGCGTGCTGGTGCTGATCGACGGCATGAAGATTTCCGAGCAGAAATCCATGGACGGCAGCATGATCATGATCGACCCGCTGAACGTGGAGCGCATTGAGGTGATCAAGGGGCCCGCCTCGGTTCTCTACGGTTCGGAAGCCATCGGCGGCGTGATCAACATCATCACCAAAAAGGGCGGCACAAAACCCGTGCAGGGCGGCTTCGCCTTTACCATGGACGGCTCCGACGACTCGCTCACCCCTTACGGCACGCTCTACGGCAGCTACAAGGGCTTCAGCTACCGCATCGCGGGCGACTACACCGACGCCGGCGACAAGCGCGGCGGCTCGGGCACCATTGCCGATACGAGCTATCTGCAGACCAACGCCTCGGCCTACCTCGACTACTCCTGGGGCAGCGGCAAGATCGGCGGCGGCTACGACCGCTTCTGGAGCAACATCAACATTCCCGGCGCGGAATCCGACGGGGTCGACGTGGAACTCGACCTGCCCCGCTGGCAACGCGATCGCTTCTACGCCTTCACGGAAGTGGAACAGATCTCCGACGTTCTGCAAAAGGTCAGGCTGACCGGCTATATGCAGGAAACCAAGAAGGACTTCTGGAACGACATCACGGTCAACCAGCGCGTCACCATGGGACCGACGCGCTACATGCTTCTGGACGTTTGGCAGCACCCGTACACCAAAAACGATCAGAAAAGCTACGGCGGCAACCTGCAGACCGACTGGACCTTTGACGAGAACCATTATGTGATCCTGGGCGTCGATTATCTGTACGACGATCTCGACGCCTCGGACAGCCGTCAGGGCAGAACCAGCACCCAGATGTTCGTCATGGGCATGCCCCTGCCGCCGAGCATCACAACTTCCGAGGCCCTCTACAATTACGACGCCCACCAGCAGACCATGGCCGTGTTCGCCCAGGACGAGTGGACCTTCCATCCCGACTGGACGGCCACCATCGGCCTGCGCCAAACCTGGATCCAGTCCGCCCTGGACAACACCGACGACCCCACCTTGAGCGAATCGGCCACCGACGACTCCCACCTGGTGGGCAGCCTCGGCCTGGTCTATTCCGGCCTCCGGGACTGGCGCTTTCGGGCCCAATATGCCCAGGGCTACCGCTTCCCCCTGCTGAACCAGATGTATATCGGCACCACCCACGGCTCCAGCGGCCGCACCTACCCCAACCCGGATCTCAAGCCGGAAACCTCGCAAAACTTCGAGGTGGGGGCGCGCTACGACGGCATCGTCACGGCCGACCTGGCCCTGTATTACAACTGGGCCGAAGACTACATCACCAACCGCAAGCTGCCCGCGCCCAACCCCAACAGCGACTCGCGCTTTGAAAACGTGAACGAGGCCCATACCTACGGCGCGGAACTGACCCTGAGCTGGACCTATGACCCCTGGGGCCTGACCCCCTATGCGGCCGGGGCCTATATGCACCGCACCTTCGACTATGGCGACGCCGGCATCGGTAAAACCTCCGACACCGGCAACCCCGCCTGGACCGGCCGGGTCGGCCTGAAGTGGGAACGCGAACTGACCCCGGTGCTGACCATGTACACCGATGTTTACGGTCGCTTCGCCTGCCGGGCCAAGGAAGACCTGTCCGACGGCAGCACCGAGAACCACCCCGGCTGGGGCACGGCCAACTTTACCGTGGGCGCGCGCCTGGGCGAAGAACAGAACTACTTTGTGGACCTGAACGTGAACAACATCTTTGACCATCGCTACACCCCGGCCTCCAGCAGTCTGGAAGATCCCGGCACGTACGCCGTCCTGCGCGTGGGCATGGAGTTCTAGGGAGTGTCGTCACGAAGGTCTTTTTGCCCTCGTGACGACACTCACCCAAGAAACGGACCGCGAAGGCAATCCAATTGGAGTTGTTGCTTATGAATGCACAGACCGCCACGTATGCGGACGCGACGCCGCTGCCCGAGGCGACGGCGCTTCCCGCCCGCAAACCCCACTGGAGCACGCGGGAACTGGTGACCATCGGCGTGTTCGCCACGGTGATCAAGGCCTCCACCCTGATGGTGGCCTACATGGGCGGCGGCATGAACCCCGTCACCCTGGCGGCCAAGAACTGCCTGTACGTCACCCTGATGATCGTGCTGCTGCACAAGGTGCCGCGCCGCTGGACCCTGACCCTGGCCGTGAGCATCACCTCGCTCATCTCACTGCTGCTCATGGGCCAGGGCGTTTTGCACGGCCCGGCCACGGTGCTGGCCTGCCTGGTGGGCGAAGGGGCGCTGTTTCTGCTCGGCGGCTACGGCAAAACCCGCAACATCGTGGCCGGGGTGCTGACCGCCGAGCTGTTTTCCAAGACCCTGGGCCTGGCCATCTCCTGGCTGACCATGCGGGAGCAGCCGGGCCTGCTCATCTCGGCCACGGTATTCATTCTCGTCGGCGCCACCGGCACCTTTCTGGGCGCTCCGGCCGGGGTTCGTTTTATCAAGGAGCTGCGCCATGCAGGCATCATTTCTCATTAAAAGCGAAGATACTTTCGCGGCCGGCCTGGACGTGCGGCTCAAGCTGCTTTTGTGCTTCGCCGGCTCGGTCCTTTCCATCGTCCTGTCCTCGCCCGCCGGCCTGGGTCTGCTGGCCGGCGCGGGCACGCTTCTGGCACTGGGGGCGGCGCGGCCCGCTACCATTCTCAAGGTCTATGTCCTGACCACGGCGATGCTGCTCATGGCCCTGGGCTTTTCCGCCCTGATCGGCCTGGCCGTGCCGGGAATGGTGCGCTGGGACGCCTTCAGCCTGTCCGTGCCCTTTCTGCGTATGCTTGTTTCCGTCAACCTGCTGCTGGTTCTGGCCCTGTCCACGCCGGTGCGGGAGCTTTTCACCCGCCTGCAGTCCCTGCGTCTGCCCGCCTGGCTGTATGTGCCCCTTTCCGTGGCCGTTCGCTTTATCCCCAGCTTTCTCGGCGATTGCGCCCAGATTCGCGACGCCGCCCGCCTGCGCCCCGGACGGGGCATTGCCGGCCTGTGGCGCGGCCTGGTCGTGCCCTTGATTTTTCGCATTCTTTATTCCGCCGACGATCTGGCCATGGCCGCCGAGTTGAAAGGCATCGGCCTGGCCCGCCGGACCGTGAACGCGAGCCCGCCCGGCTTCGGCCGGCGCGATCGCCTGGTGCTGCTTCTGGCCGCCGCAACGGCGGGCGCGGCCGTGGCCCTGCAGGCATATGGCCCGCAATTGCAACCTCTGCCCATGTGAGTCGCCCTGTGCCGGCATTTTCTTCCGTTACCTACACATACCCCCACGCCCAGGCTCCCGCCGTGTGCGACATCTCTTTTTGCCCGGCCCCGGGCGAAGCCGTGCTCTGCACCGGCCGCAGCGGCTGCGGCAAGTCGACCCTGACCCGCCTGGCCAACGGCCTGGCCCCGCATCTGCTGCGCGGCACGCTCCGGGGCGAGGTACGCGTGGCCGGGCAAAACACCCTGGAAACCGACCCGGCCTCCCTGGCCGCCCATGTGGGCACGCTGTTCCAAGACCCGGAGCGCCAATTCTTCGCCCTGACCGTGGGCGACGAACTGGCCTTGGGGCTGCAGTGGCGGGGCTGGGAAACCGCCCGGACGGCCGCGGCCGTGGCCGAGGCCGCCGCTCTGCTGGGCATCGGGGATCTGCTGGAACAGAGCATTTTCGGCCTTTCCGAAGGCCAGAAGCAAAAGGTCGCCCTGGCCGCGCTCCTGGCGGCCCGGCCCGGCCTGCTGGTGCTGGACGAGCCTTCGGCCAACCTCGACCCCGAATCCACGGCCGAACTGGCCCGGACCCTGCTGGATCTGAAACGGCGCGGCATTTCCTTGTTCATCGTGGACCACCGCCTGCACTGGCTGCGCGACTTGGCCGACCGCGTGCTGGTGCTGGACGCCGGGCGGATTGTCGCCCGGGGGGACTTTGCCCTGCTGGAAGACCAGACGCTCCGCGCCCGCCACGGCCTGCGCGCCGTCGCGGTTGCCGACGCGCGCGCGTCGCTGCCGGAGCATGTGAATTCACCCGCCGGCCGGGCCTTTTTCGCCTGCGAAGATCTGACCTTTGCCTATCCCCGGAGCGCGCCGGTTTTTGAGGGCCTGGAGCTGTCCTTCGAGCCGGGCAAGATCATCGCGCTGCTGGGAGAAAACGGCGCGGGCAAGACCACCCTGGCCCGGCTGCTCGCCGGCCTGGAGCGCCCCCGGCGCGGCCGGGTGACCAGCGGCGGCAAAGCCCCGCGCCGCCGCGATCTGGCCCGTCACACCCAGGTGGTGCTGCAGAACGCCGGGCATCAACTGCGCATGGGCAGCGTGGCCGCCGAGCTGCACGACGCCGCCGCGGGCGCGGTCCCCGAGGCCGAACGCGCCGGGGCCGTGCGCCTGCACCTGGAGCAATACGGCCTGACCCGCCTGGCCGAGCGGCACCCGCAATCCCTTTCCGGCGGCGAGCAGCAGCGTCTGGCCGTGGCCTGCGCGGGCATACGCCGGCCGCGTATGCTCATTCTCGACGAACCCACCAGCGGCCTGGACGGCCAAAGCATGCGTCGCATGGCCGAAAGCATGCGCCGCGTGGCCGAGGTCGGCGCATGCCTGCTGGTGATCACCCACGATCTGGAACTTATGCAGCATGTCTGCACGGAAAAAATCGTGCTGCGCAAAAAACAGGGAGCATCCATCACATGAGCCAAGCCCATACCGACGAAGATCTGCGCGCCCTCGTGGTCCAAAAACTGGCCGAAGAGCCCAACTTCATGCCGCAAACCCTGGCCGAAACCCTGGACGTGCCGCTGCGGCGCATTATCGAAGCCTTGCCGGAAGAGATGCGGGCCCGGGCTTCGGGCGCCGATTTCATCCCCATTTGGGAAGCCATGGCCGAATGGGAAAAGGTCACCTTCATGGCCGGCACCCCGGGGGCCATCCTGGAAATTCCCTGCCGGCTGCCCAAGGGCAAAAGCGGCCACGGCATGTACAACCTGACGGATAAAAGCAACCCGCTGTGCGGGCACCTGCTGGCGGGAAAGATCGCTTCCATCTGGTTCGTGTCCAAACCCGTGTTCGGGCTGGAGAGCCATTCCGTGCAGTTTTTCGACGCCGAAGGCCGGCAGTGCTTCAGCGTGTACCTGGGCCGCGACGCCAAACGCGAGATCCTCCCCGCCGTCAGGCAAGGCTTCTTCTCCCTCAAAGAACAATACACAAGGAACGCAGCATGAAAAAAATGCTTGTCGTCTATTCCAGCCGCACCGGCAACACCAGGATGATCGCCGAGGCCGTGCACGCCGCCATGCCGGCGGGCACGGAGCTGGCCCCGGTGGAAAGCGCGCCCGAACCTTGCGGCTACGACTTCATCGCTCTGGGCTTCTGGGTGGACAAAGGCGCGCCCGATGCGGCCATGCTCGCCTACATGGACCGGGTGCAAGACAAGGATGTCGGCCTGTTCGGCACGCTCGGGGCCTGGCCGAACTCCGACCACGCGCGCGAATCCATGCAAAAAGGCGTGGATCGCATGGCCGGCAACCGGGTGCTCGGCACCTTCATGTGCCAGGGCCGGGTGGACCCCAGGCTGCTCGCGGCCATGGCCAAGATGCGGGAGGACAACCCCCATCCCATGACCGAAGAGCGCAAGGCCCGCATCGAGGAGGCGGCCAAACACCCCGACGCCGAAGACTGCGTCGCCGCGCAACGGGTCTTTGCCGACATGCTGCGTGATCGAGAAAAAACATGCGCGCAATGACCCGGGAAGAAATCTCGGCCCTGATCGAGCGTTGCCTCTGGGCCACCGTCTGCACCGTGTCGCCCGAAGGCCGACCCTATGCCGTGGAGGCCACGCCGTTTCCCATGGCGGGCCGCACCTGCTTCATGATCAACCCGCGCGGCGGCACCTGGAAGAATCTGCAGCACAACGACAGGGTGCTGCTCAAATATACCCTGGCCGGCGCGGATCTTTCTTTTTGGGCGGGTGTTTCCTGCTTCGGCAGGGGAGAATTCCTCAAGGACGAAGCCGCGCTGCGCGAAGGCTGGCGGCTGCTCGGCAAGGTCGTGCGCGCGGACTATTCCCGCGCGTCGGAAACCTTTGCCCGCTGCGAGGAACGCACGCCCCTGTTCTGCGTGCGGGTGGAGGAACGCACCGGCCGCTGCAACGCAGCCAAGGGCGAACCTCTGATTTTTCCGGCGGCAGGGGCAGGGCCCGCCTGAGAAAACCGTCCCCGGGCCAGCAACCGCGCGCGCCGGCGGCGCTGCAAACAACCTACACAACGGAATCAGCCATGGATGCACACTCTCTTGCCGACATGTATCGTAAAATCGGCCCGGCCGGCGTGGCCCTGGTCTTTCTTTCCTTCGCCGGGGTCTATCTGGCCTTGAAGAACCTTGCCCTGATGCATCTGATCGGCCGAGATTTCCGCAAGCGCTTCGCGCTCATCGAATCCGGCGAGAAACCCTATTCCAAAGAATTGCACGCGCCGGACAACCCGCTGATCGGGATCATTGCCGAGGTCGTGGGAGCCCACGCCATGCATTCCAACGACATTCGGGCCGAAGTGGCCTATCTGTTCCACCGCAACTTCGAGCGCGTCAACCGCGACATCACCTGGCTCAAGCTTATTTCGGTCATTGCCCCCCTGCTCGGCCTGATGGGGACCATGCTCGGCATGGTTTCCGTGTTCCGCGAATTGGCCGGCGGTCCCGGGGGCGCCAACGCGTCCGTGCTGGCCGGCGGCATCTGGGAGGCCCTGCTGACCACGATCATGGGCCTTTCCGTGGCCATCCCCATTCTGGTGGCCTTTTACTGCCTGAGCTTGAAAATGAAGGGCTTTCACATCGAGGCCATCGAGCACAGCTACCGGGCCGTGGAGCGTTTCCGGCGCAACTGCCCCCTTGCGGCCGACCTGCCGGAGGCGGCCGAGGCCGCCCCTGCGGTGCGCCGAAGCGCCGCGCCGCAGGCCCCCTCCACCCCCCGGATCATTCAAGCGCGCGCGGCTTCGTAGAGGGAGGAGGCAACCCGTGAACGACTCCCTGTCATTTGAAGATGCAATCGACGCCTCCCTGGATCTGACCCCGCTCATCGACGCGGTGTTCATGCTTCTGATTTTTTTCATCATGGCCACCACTTTTTCCAAACCCGTGCTGGAGGTGGCCCTGGCCAAGGCCGAAAGCGCCTCGGTCAAGGAAACGGTCAAGGAAAAGCTGACCGTGACCATTACCACCGACGGCCGCATCCTGTTTGACGACACGCCGGTGCAGGCCGGGGAACTCGCAGCCCGTCTGGCCCCCCTGGCGGAAGACACTCCCCTGCTGTTCAACGTGGACAAGGGCGCGCCCTTCGGTTTGTTCGTGCAGGTGATCGATGCCGCCAAGTCCAGGGGTATGGTCAACTTCGTCATCAACACCACGGCTCCCGAGCGTTCCCCCGAGGAAACAAGACATGACCGTGCCGACGCGAATCAGTAGGCGGCTGGGGTTCACCGGCGCCCTGCTGGTGCACGGCGGCATCGCCGCCTTCCTGCTGATCGGCGTTTCCCAGGCTCTGCCCACGCCTTTGCCGCCGCCCGTGGAAGCCGTGATCATCAGTCTGTCCGACCCGTCGCCCGGACCGCAGGCCGGCCCCGGCCCTGCCGGGTTCCTGCGGGAAGAAGCTTCCGCCGCGCAGGCGGAAACGCTCCCTCCCCCACAAGAGGAAGCACCTTTGCCGCCGCCCACGGAGACAAAGCCGTTGCTGAAAAAAATTGTGGAAAAGCCCGCGGAACAGCCGCGAAAACCGGCTCCCGCCCGGCCGCGCCGCGCCGCGCCGACCGCGCAGGCTTCCCCGTCGGCCTCGGGCGGGGCCGGCCGCGGGGCCGACGGCCCGGCCCAGGCCGTAGCCGCCACGGCCCAGGCCAGGCAAACCCTGCTTTCGGCCCTGATCGCCCGTATTGAACAGGAAAAACGCTACCCCACGGCGGCCCGCCGTCTGGGCCTTGAGGGTGTGGTGCTGGCGGAGGTGCGGGTGGACGCCCAGGGACGCATCGTTTCGGTGCGTACCCAAGAGGGACAAAGTCACGCGCTGTTGGAAAAGGCCACGCGCGAAACCCTGCAGCGCGTGCGGGACGGCTGGCGGCCCGTGCCTGTGCCCGAAGCCACGACCCTGAACATTCCCATCCGTTACAGCCTGAAGAATTCATGATCGGCGCGCTGTACCGGCTGGTGTCGGCAAGCGGGGTCGGCCGCGCCGCATTGAACGTCAAAAGCACCCTGAACCTGGGGGCGTTCTTCTGCCTGGAAGGCGCGCTGCGGGCCGCCGGCACCATCGTGGTCATCGCCTATGCCGCAGTGGCGGCAACCGAGAATGCGGCATACGCCGGGGCGATCCCGGTGCTGATCATCTACACGCAACGCTTCTATGCGCCGCTGACCAACTGGACGCGTTTCTACCAGGTGATCCAGAAAAGCATTGTTTCCTTCCGGCGCATCCACGACGTGCTCCATCTGGCCGGAGAGCGCGGACCGAGGGAACGGCCCGAAAAGCCGCAAGCCATTTTCCCCCTGGTCGTAGACGGCGGCGTCGCGCTTGAGCCGAAACGGCGCGCCTCGTTGCGCCTGCGCCTAGAAAAGCCCGGCCTTGTGGTGCTGCGCGGCAGGAGCGGGGCGGGGAAAACCCGCCTGACCAAGGCGCTTCTTGCACTCGGCGATGTGTTTGAGGGAGAATTCCGCCTGGGAGAACGACGTTTTTCCGCGGCGGATCTGCCGGCCGCGCGCGCCTTTTTCGCCCATGCCTCCCAGGAGGCCCACTTCCTGCCCGGCAGCGTGGCGGAAAACCTGGCCTATCCGGCCGAAGGCCGGGACATTGATCGCGAACGCTGCCGGGAGATCCTGGCAGCCCTGGATCTGCGTTTTTCGCCCGACGACGAGGTGCGGGAACGCGGCGGCAATTTCTCTCTGGGAGAGGGCCGACGGCTCATACTCGGCAGGGCGCTGTACGCGCAACGTCCCATCCTTGTTCTGGACGAGATCGACGCCAATGTGGACATCCACACCAGAGAGAAAATCTACGCCCTGGTCGCCCGGGAAAAAGAGCGGCGCCCCGTGTTGCTGATCACCCACGCCAACGCGGTGGAGCTTGCGGGCGTGGAACACACGGCCATGGTCGTGGAAGGCTGAAAAGGCGGGAACGCGGCCTTCATGCCGCCCCGACCGGCCTCAGCCGTTTTTGACCGGCATGAAGGTTTCACAGGCGCCGGCCGAGCATTGCCGGAGGCCCGCGTAAATGACCTCGCGCACGTTCAGGCTCAGGGCCAGGTCCGCCCGCTCCCATTCGTCCCGGGAAAACCGGCGGGCCTCCAGGGCGTCGTCGCCGGCCGAGGGCTCGCCCGCCATCCAGTCGCACAAGGTCGCCGGCAGAATGAAATGCTGCTCCAGGCGGCCGCCCTCCCGCAGATCAAAGCAGTCGACGGCGGTGAAAACCCGCCGGGCTTTCGCGCTGATGCCGGTCTCTTCAAAGATCTCCCGCACGGCGGCGTGCTCTATGCTTTCACCCCAGTTGATTTTCCCGCCGGGGAAGCCCCACTTGCCGGCATCCGGCGGGTTGGCCCGGCGGACCAGCAGCACCCGCCCTTCTCTGAAAACCACGCCGATGGTCGCGGGTATCGGTCGTTGAGCCGACTCGTTCACAGGCAAACTCCGTTGTTTTTCGGCATGGTGCGCGCCGGCGCTTTGCCGCCCCGGCTTGCGCCGTTTCAGGCCCGATCTTTTTTCATGGCTTCGGTGCGCGCCGGCGACGCATCAAGTATCTGAAAAGGGGCAAGGCCCGCGCCGGCTTGCGCCGCTTCGGGCGCGCTCTTTTTTTATGGCTTCGGCCCGCGCCGGCGACGCATCAAGTACCTGAAAAAGGGAGCTGTTGCCTAGTATGTTATAATATGTATATAAATATTATAGGCAGGCAGATAATTGACGGCGATAAACCCGTCAAGCGGCGCAGCGCCTGTCTTGGAGGCTCCTCATGCACGCTCAGGCAGCGGTGGAAAAGCGCATCGCGTATGAGAAAATGTTGGCGGAAATATCCGAGTACGCCGTGCGCGTCGACGACATCAACAATTTCCTGCAGCATTCCATAAAAAAGATGGGCGAAATTCTCGGCGTCAGCCGGGTATTTGTCTTTACCTACAACAGCGCGGCCGAAGTGTTCTCCTGCATCTGCGGCTGGGACGCGCCGGATATCGCCGAGAGAAAAAAAACCGACGACTTTATCCTGCATATCCCCTGGACGGCCAAGCAACTGACCCAGGGGAACATCATCAATTTTGAGGATATCCGCAAAATACCCGGCAAATGCTATCGCGCCCATCTGGTCCGTGAAAAGATCAAATCCACGCTGAACGTTCCTCTGCTGATCAAAGGGGAACTTTACGGCTTTGTCGGCTTTGACGAGCACAGGTACAACCGCAAGTGGGAGAACGAAGATCTGTACATTCTGACCACCGCGGCGCAAATCATTGTCCGGACCATAGAAAACAAGAAATATGAAGAAGACCTCAAAAAGCACGAACACATTTTGCAGTCCATATTCAGCAGCGTGCAGGATGCGATCATCACCGTGGATACCCGGCTCAATGTCCTTGAAGCCAACAAGGCGGCCGAGAATATCTGCGGCATAAAAAGCGCCCACGGCAGGAACATCACCGAGTGCATGCAGGCCTGCTCGCGCAAATGCCTGGAAGTTCTGCGCAAAACCCTGCAGGAGAAAAGTGTCGTTCGTGAAATGCAGATTGAATGCGCCGCGCCCGGCAGCGGCAACAGGGTGGGCATGGTCAATTGCTCGCCGCTCTTGAGCGACGACGACTTTTTGGGGGCCGTGCTGGTCATTCGGGACATCACCCGCCTGACCCACCTGGAAAAGGTCTTGGGCGACAACCGGCATTACCAGGGAATAATCGGCAAAAGCGAAAAAATGCAGCATATTTACGGGCTGCTCAAAGACCTGGCCGACGTCGTGGCCACCGTGTTGATCACCGGCGAGAGCGGCACAGGCAAGGAAAAGGTCGCCCATGCCCTGCACCACGGCGGCCGGCGCGCCGGCAAGCCCTTTGTCAAAGTCAATTGCTCGGCCCTGGCCGAGACCCTGTTGGAAAGCGAACTCTTCGGACACGTCAAGGGGGCCTTCACCGGCGCGGACAAGGACTCCAAGGGCCGGTTCCAGGCCGCCGACGGCGGCACCATCCTGCTGGATGAAATCGGCGACATCTCCCCACGCCTGCAGATGAAGCTCTTGCGCGTTCTGCAGGAGAAGGAGTTTGAGCGCGTGGGCGAGCACATTCCGCGCAAGATCGACGTCCGGGTCATCGCCTCCACCAACCGCAATCTTAAAAAAGCCATTGCCGACGGCCTGTTCCGGGAAGACCTCTACTACCGGCTCAACGTGGTCAACGTCGAGTTGCCGCCCCTGCGCGAACGCCTTGAAGACATTCCCCCGCTGGTGGATCACTTTTGCAGGCTGTTTTCCGAGCATTACGGCCGGGGAGGTGCCGTGGTCGCGCCGGAGGTGCTGGCCGCCTTCATGAGCTACGCCTGGCCCGGCAACGTGCGCGAACTGGAGCACGTCATCGAGCGGGCCTTTGTGCTCTGCCGCTCCGGGGTCATCGGCCCGGAGCATATTCCCGCGGAAATTCGCGAGGCGGGCAGGCAGAAAAAGGCCGGGCCGGCGCCGGCCCGCGTCGTAGACTCCCGTGAAGCGGTGCAGGAGATTCTGCGGAAAGCCGGCTGGAACGTGGCCAAGGCGGCGCGCCTGGCCGGGGTCAGCCGCTGGACCCTGTATCGCCGGCTGGAGGAATTCCAGATCGATCGCCCGGGGGAATAGGGCAAAGAGGCTTTGAATGTAGCAACGCACATAAGTGTGTGGCACACATCTGTACGCTGCTACATATTTTTCAACGGCGCCGGGACGCCGGCCGCAGAGTGCAGGCATATTGAACTACAGCCGCACCACTATACTTTCATCGGGCCTTTGGCATACCCCTTGCTATTCCTCAGGCAGGTCCGCAGCAACACAAACATGTTGCAGGATACTTCAATTCCACAGGGGTTCATCATGCACAGAATTATCTACAACTGGATGTATCCGCGCTCGCTGACAACCGTATTCATGCGGGCCCTGACCAACAGAGGCGATTTCAACACCATCTTCGAGCCGACACTTCCGTTGTACTGGAGAGACAGGAAAGAAGCCGGCGTTCAGTCGCATCAGGACTATGCCGGCTGGCCCGTGGATTACCAGGGCATTAAAAAGAAAGTGTATCAGATTGCCGAGAGCAAGCCGACCTTTGTCAAGGAATGCACCTACCATGCCCTGGACAACTATATGAACGACGACGAGTTCATGCGCCGGGTCACCCATACCTTCCAGATCCGCAACCCGAAATACGTGATCCTCTCGTTCTGGAAGGTCATCGGCGGACAGCGGGCCCTGCGCATCGAAGACATCGGACCGCCGGCCTCCTCGAAAATGTTCCACCGGGTCAGCGAGCTGAACCTGCACGCCCTCGACGGCGGCAAAACGCCGCTGGTCATTGACGGCGACGACTTCCAGAACGACCCCAACGGGATCATGGCCGCCTGGTGCGACGCCATGGGCGTTGAGTTCAAGCCGGAAGCCATGAACTGGGCGCCGGAGTGGCGGCCGGAATACGACCACTGCAAGGGCTTTTACGGCGACGTCAGCCAAAGCACCGGCGTGCAGAAGAATGTGGAGGCCTTCATGTACGACGAGCGCGTCGTGGAATGCCTCTTTGAAGACCTGCCCATGCTCAAGATGATCTACGAGTATTGCCTGCCCTACTACGAGGAGTTGTATCAATACCGCCTGAAACCCAAAAAACTTTCTTAAGGCTACCGTCACGAGGGTCTTTTTGCCCTCTGCCTCCCTCTCGTCACGCGGCGGAAGCGCCTTGGCACGAGCCGCTTCCGCCCTTGACGGGCACAAGTGCAGACAAGGAAAGTGTCATGGATACCAGAGAAGGACACGTGCAGGTCATCGGCGCGGGCAAGATCTACGACCCCCTGGGGGCCAAAGTTTGCGCCGTGGACAACTGCAGCTTCGAGATCAAAAGCGGCGAATTCGTCGCCATTGTGGGGCCCTCGGGCTGCGGCAAAACCACCCTGCTGAACATGACGGCGGGCTTTGAAAGCATCAGTTCCGGCGAAATCCTCATGGACGGCAAGGTCATTGCCGCGCCGGGCGCCGTGCCCACGCCGGGCCCGGACCGGGTGGTGGTCTTTCAGGCCGGGGCTCTTTTCGACTGGATGACCGTGCTGGAGAACATCACCTTCGGGCCCGTCTGCACCGGCGCCTTGTCGGCTGAGGCGGCAAAACGCAAGGCCCTTGAGCTGATCCGCATGGCCGGGCTCGGCGGCTGTGAAAACGAATATCCCATCCGCATTTCTTCGGGCATGAAGCGCCGCGTGGAAATTTTGCGCGCCCTGATCAACGAACCCAAGACCCTGCTGCTCGACGAGCCCTACCGGGCCATGGACGCCATCACCAAATCGGTGATGCACACCTTTCTTCTGGATGTCTTCGACCGGGTGCGCAAAACCGTGCTCTTCATCACCCACGACCTGGATGAAGCCGCCTATCTCTCCGACCGCGTGGGCATCATGACCACCCGGCCGGGCAGGTTCAAGAAGTGGGTAAACGTCGACCTGCCCCGACCGCGCGATTTCAGCATCAAGAAAAGCCCCGAATTCCTTGAATATAAACGGGAAACGCTGGAAGCCGTCCATGAAGAGGCCCGAAAATCCTTTGAACGCGGCGAACGCGAAGGCGCCTGACGCCGCCTTCCGGACCAAAAAGGAATAGCCCATGTCTTCCCAACACAACCCACGCGCCAAGCCGGCAAAAATGCAGATGGACAACGTCTGTGTCGCTTTCGGAGACAAACAGATTCTCAGCAACCTCTCCCTGGCCATCGAAGAAGGCTCCTTTTCCTGCATCTGCGGGCCGTCCGGCTGCGGCAAGACCACGATTATGTCCATTCTGGCGGGCTATCTCCAACCCGACAGCGGCCGCTGCCTGTTCAACGGCAACCCGGTGACCGGGCCGAGTCCCGACAGGCTGGCGGTGTTCCAGGAAAACACGCTCTTTCAATGGATGACCTTGTGGGACAACACCCTATTTGGCCCGCGCATCCAGGGCAAAGACCTGAAGGCCGCGGCCGAGAAGGCCTGGGAGCTGATTCGCCTGACCGGGCTCGAAGGCTTCGAGGGCAAGTATCCCAACCAGCTTTCCGGCGGCATGCAGCGCCGGGCGGAATTGATCCGCGCCCTGATCAACGACCCGGAAATTCTGCTGCTGGATGAGCCCTTTCGCGGCCTGGACGCCATGACCCGCAGCATGATGCAGGAATATTTTCTCAATGTTTTCGAAAACACCCGCACCACCATGCTGCTGATCACTTCCGAGCTGGATGAGGCGGTTTTCATGAGCGACACCGTGTACCTGCTCTCCACCATGCCCACGGCCATCAAGAAACGACTGACGGTGCCGCTTGCGCGGCCGCGCGGGTTTGAGCTGCTGACCTCGCGCGAGTTTGCCGACATCCAGGCCGAAGCCTACGGCATTATTGAAGTGGAAGCGCTCAAAGCATTCGAGCACATGCCGGCGGTGGGACAATAAGTCGGCGCAAGTCAACGAGGGTATTGATATGCAAAGTATGCTGCAAGTGAACGCGCCGGCGGGAAACACCGCCACCGATGGAGATGCCGACCGGAAAAAGCCGTCGTTTTTCGCCTCGCGCAAGATCAAAGTCGACAACCTGATCACCGCGGGCACCCTGCTGCTGATCTTCCTGGTCTGGTATGAGGTCACCCGCAGGCAGATCGTGCCGAAAATCTTCATCCCCTCGCCCTATGACGTCTGGAAGGGTTTTGAAGAGACCATATTCACCGGCTACCACGGCAAGGGGCTGGTGTTCCACTGCCTGGTCAGCCTCGGCCGGGTGCTGCTGGGCTGGGTGGTGGCCTGTATTCTGGCCGTTCCCCTGGGCCTGGGCATGGGCTTGAGCTCGAAAGTCCGGGCGGTCTTTGACTACCTGATCGAATTTTACCGGCCGCTGCCGCCCCTGGCCTATTACACCCTGCTGGTGCTCTGGTTCGGCATCGGCGAATCGTCCAAAATTCTCCTGCTCTTCCTGGCGGCCATCCCGCCCCTGACCATCGGGGCCGTTGAAGGCGTCAAGGACGTCAGCCCCTCGGTCATCCAGGCGGCCCGCTCGCTCGGGGCCAATTCGCGCCAGGTCTTTTACAAGATCATCCTGCCGGCCACGACCCCGGCGATCATCACCTCCATGCGCATCAGCCTCGGCTTTACCTACACCGTGCTGGTGGCCGCGGAAATCGTGGCCGCAACCGAAGGCATCGGCTGGATGGTTTGGGACGCCAGCAAGTTCTTGCGCTCGGACATCATTTTTGTGGGCATCATCACCATGGGCATCACCGGCATCGGCCTGGACGCCTGCCTGCGCATGGCGGCCGGAAAGCTCTTGAAATGGAAGTATCAGTAGAGCAATTTCACTTCGAAATTGTCTATGCAACCATATAACCGTCGGACCTCTGGACGAGCCCGCAAGCGGATGTCCGCTTACACGGCCATCAGAGCGGATGAACATTTTCAATATCAATCCGCTCTAGGGGCCGGCGCTGCCCCCCGAACCGGCATCCGGCATCCACCAACCGTTCCGGAAGCCGGCCGGGCCGCCGCAAAAACGGCGACCCGGCCGGCCCCGGCAACCGCAAAGGAGCAGACAATGCACCGCATACTCTGGATCTGCCTGACACTGGCGACGGCAATGGTCTTTGGCTTCCACGGCGCAGCAAACGCGGCGGAGGCCCCCAAAAAGGTGCGCATCGGCTATCTTTCCCTGGTCAATGCGCAACTGATCACCAAAAACCTGAAGCTGCACGAAAAAGAAATGGGCCTCGAAATTGAATGGTACCGCTTCAACTCCGGCCGGGACGTGAACACGGCCATGGCTTCGGGCAGCCTGGACTTCGGCAACGTGGGCCTGCCGCCCGTGGCCATCGGCATCGCCGGCGAGATGAAATACCAGGGCATCATGAACGCCAACGTGCTGGGCGCGGTCGAGGGCCTGGTCGTGCGGCAGAACATCCACAGTCCCAAGGACTTTGAAGGCAAGACCGTTGCCGCGCCCTTCGGCTCGACCACCCACTACCTGCTGATGCAGGTCATGGTGGACGCGGGCGTGGACATCTCCAAGGTCAAGGTCCTGGACATGGCTCCGGGTGAAACCCTGGCCCCGTTCATTCGGGGCGACATCGACGCCGCCTACATCTGGGAGCCTTC
This sequence comes from Desulfovibrio sp., assembly GCA_031553235.1. Taxonomy (GTDB): domain Bacteria; phylum Desulfobacterota; class Desulfovibrionia; order Desulfovibrionales; family Desulfovibrionaceae; genus Frigididesulfovibrio. Next base: position 539 of record JAVBLS010000036.1, on the reverse strand, counting down.
TCTGGGGCATCTCGTGGCCAACGGCGGCAAGATTCTGCTCAACAGCGCGGATATGGCCCAAAAGGGTTACCTGACCTGGGACATGATCGCCGTGCAGCCGGAATTCGCCAGGCAGTACCCGGATCTGGTCAAAAAGTTCATCAAGAGCGAGCTGGCGGCCATGGAATACTGGCAGGCCAAGCCCGAAGAATCGGCAAACATCATTAAGGAAGAGCTTGGCGGCATTTCACTGGAAGACGCCAAGCGCATGATGGCGGGGACCATCCTGGTGCCCCTGGATGAGCAACTGAGCCAAAAGTACCTCGGCACCAGCGCCAAAAAGGGCAATGCCGCGCAGGATATCGTGGCCGTGGCCAAGTTCCTGCTCTCGCAAGGCAGGATCAAGAACCCCGTGGATCTGCCCGCGGCCGAGAATTTCCTGCACCCGGAATTTCTCGAAGCCCTGAAGGCCGAACACAAGTGACAACCTGCCGGCGGGGGGGGCGGGGGCCCCGCGGGCCGCGCCCCCCCCGCGGGCGGCACCGCCCGGGGCCGCGGCG
>JAVBLS010000002.1:0-98374 GCA_031553235.1 Desulfovibrio sp. | reverse complement strand
TATCTCGCCGATGGTGATATCGGGGTTAACAACAAGTTACTGGGGCAGTGGGAGGTATGAGGTTAGTAGGTTGCCGGTAGAGTAAAGTTATATGGGGGGCAGGGTGCCTTCGGATACATTGTATTCGGCTGTGACACAGCTGCGGGAGCGGGCTTCGTCTTTGCTTAAATGTATCTTTATTTTCTTTAAATTGTTGCTCACAAAGCGGTTGTAGGCGGTAAGCGACGGGGGTTTGGTTTCGTAAGATTCTCTTACAAAGGGGGCCAAGACGTTGTATGCCGCCACCACCCCGGGGTTGATCTGCGGGGGTTTTGGGGGACCCCCCCAAACCCGCCGCTACTCCTCGAATTCGTGGGTCAGCTTGTATGTCACGGGGAAGCCGCCTTCGAGAGAGGCGGTGACCAGGCAGCCCTGCTGCATGATTTTCTCGACCCGCTCGAAGATGAAGCCGAACTCTTCGTCCATGCGCACGGCCACGTCCAGGGCGATCTTGGCCACGCGGGCGCGCTTCTTTTCGTCCAGGCCGGTTTCCAGGGTCGCCTTGCCGACGATTTTGTCGTATTTGGCGCCGCGCGCCTCCAGGGCCTTGGCCAGGGCGCCGCAGAAACAGTACAGGGCAGCCGAGGCCAGAAGCTGCTTGGCCGTGCCGCCGCGCTGCTCTTCGGGCACCCCGCTGTTGTCGACGACCAGGTCGCCGAGAACGGCAGAACCCGTGTGGATGGTCTGCACAGAGCCCGCTCGTTCGTAGGTTACCGATAGTTCCGCCATGATGCTTGCTCCCTCATAGGTGTTTTCGCAAGGCGTCTAGAATATTTTGCTCTTGAAATGCTTGCTTGACGGCCGGCACAGTCGGCCTACAAGCATTTCACGGCAAGGATTTGCAGCCAAATCCCTGCAGAACAATCCACTCATTTCTGTCGTGAATTGCTCTAAAATGTCGCGCCTATGTCGCGACAACAGCATTTTTCGTGCCGCCGGCGTCCGGAAACGAACTAATGCACCTGAAGCGTTGGGCTTGTGGGAATTCGCACTTGACAAATCCGACAGAAATCAGCACATATGCGACATATGTGACGCGAATATCGACATTTGAGGTAGGTTATGGTCATTCCATCCATAGAGCAGATGCAAACCCGCTTGGCCGAGGTGGAAGGCAGTCTGGCCCGGCTGCTCAACCATCTACCCGGCCTGGCCTACCGGTGTCGACTGGAGGAAGGGGACAACTACATCCTGACCTTTGTCAGCAAGGGCAGCAAGGGAATTCTGGAGTTGGAGCCCGAAGAGATTTACGAGAACCCCTCAAACATCATCGAGCGCATGATGCCCGACGAGGACAGAACGCAGGTACGGGAAAACATGCACCAGAGCATCACAGCCGGGCTGCCCTATGAGCTGTTTTATCGCATCCGTCCGGCCTCGGGCCGGGAAAAGTGGATCTGGGACCAGGGCGAGGGCATCTATGACCCCGGCGGACAGTGCCATTATGTTGAAGGCATCATGATGGACGTCACGGATCAGAAAATCCGCGAATTGAGCCTGCGCAACGAGAACCGGGCTCTGCGCCGTTCCATTAAGAGCGCTTACGGCCTGGGCAAGATTATCGGCAAGAGCGATGCCATGCAGCACATGTACGGCCTGCTGATCAAGGCGGCCGAGAGCGAGGCCGGAGTGGTGCTGTACGGTGAGACCGGAGTGGGCAAAGATCTGGCCGCGCAGACTATTCATGATCTCTCCGGGGTCAAGGGCCGCTATGTGCCGGTGAACTGCGGGGCCATTCCCGACAATCTGTTGGAGAGCGAATTTTTCGGCCACGTGCGCGGGGCTTTTTCCGGGGCCGTGGGCAACAATGCCGGGCTTCTGGCCGCGGCCGACGGTGGTACGCTGTTTCTCGACGAAGTGGCCGAGCTGCCTCTGAAGCTCCAGGTCAAGCTGCTCCGGGCCATTGAAAGCAAGACCTACACCCAGGTGGGCTCAAGTGAGCCCAGGCGCTCGAATTTCCGACTGATCTCGGCAACCAACCAGGATCTGCACGCTCTGGTGCAAAGACGGGAGATCCGTGAGGATTTTTTCTACCGCATCCATGTGCTGGCCGTGCATGTGCCGCCCCTGCGTATCCGGCGCGGCGATCTGCCCCTGCTGGTTGATGCCTACGCCAGGCAACGCGGCATTGCCGAGCCCATTCCTGCCGATCTGCTGGCCTACATGGAACAATATCCCTGGCCGGGGAACATCCGGGAGCTGCACAACTCTTTGGACCGGTATTGGGCCTTCGGAGATCCCGGCATAGACTTCTGCGCAGCGGAGGACCGGCACGATCCCTATGCGGCCAGACGGTTGTGCTCCGGCGGTGCTGCGGGAAGGGTGGGGCTTGCCGCTCCGCATGCGCCGGGTGCGGCGGTGAGCGGGAACGAAGAGGATGCCCTCGGTCCCAGCCTGCGCGACGCAACCGGCGAGCTTGAGAAGTACCGCATCAAGGCCGCCCTGGATGCCTGCCATTGGCGTAAGGGCAAAGCGGCCGAAGCTTTGGGCGTGACTATGCGCACCCTGCAGCGGAAAATGAAAAAATACGGTATGACTCGCTGATTTTATTAAATAAAATTTATTTACCCTGTGCGCCGTACGCGCCGACCGAATGGGCTGCAACATTTGGCCGGCGCGTACGGCGCATGTTCTTCGTGAAAAAGACGACATGTCGCTCCTGCGCTGGCGACACTAATGTCGCATTTACGCTCTTTTCGTCCCTTTGAAGAGAGAGCCGGGCTTTTTCAGGGCAGTCGACAGGCTCGGTGGAAGGTGGTATTTTTCTTTTAAATCAGTAATTTATTGTATAATTATAAACATCTAGATTGTGATTGTGAAATACGGCACATAATGTGCATGCGATTGTTGGACAGCATATTTCTTCTCGGCCGGCACCGGACTCCACGCTTCCGGAAGTCGCCCCAGACGTTCTCACAACCCACGCGCGTGGAAGATTCCCTTTCCGGGTAATCCGCCGCAAGCCAAGGAGTTTTCCCTTTATGGAACAAACGTCCGTGACAAGCAGCGTCCCCAAGATCAGGGTGGCCGACCTGACCAAAAAGTACGGCGATCTTGTGGTGCTGGACAAGGTGAATTTCAATATACAAAAAGGGGAGCTGGTCTGTATCGTCGGACCCACAGGCTGCGGCAAAACCACGTTTCTCAACTGTATGTCGAAGCTGACGGGTACGACCGCGGGCGACATCTACATCGACGGCGAGCCGGCCAACCCGCAAAAGCACAATCTGGCTTTCGTCTTTCAGGAGCCCACGGCCTTGCCCTGGCTGACTGTTTCGCAAAACGTGGCTTACGGCATGAAAATCAAAGGCGTGCCTGCCAAAGATCTCCGGGAGCGCCTGAAGCTCATTCTCGATCTGGTGGGTTTGTCCGATACCGCAGATCTCTATCCCAACCAAATTTCCGCAAGTATGATGCAACGGGTGGCCATTGCCCGGGCCTTTGCCGTCAACCCCGACCTTTTGCTCATGGACGAGCCTTACGGCCAGCTTGACGTCAAGCTGCGCTTCTATCTTGAGGACGAGCTGGTCAAGCTCTGGCAAACCCTGAAAAGCACGGTTCTCTTTGTGACGCACAACATCGAGGAGGCGGTGTACGTTGCCGAGCGCATTCTGATTCTCAGCCCCAAACCCACGAAGGTGCGGGCGGAAATCGTTGTGGATCTGCCCAGGCCGAGAAATTTCCTGGACCCGAAGTTCATCGAGATCCGCCGGCAGGTGACGGATCTCATCCGTTGGTGGTGACACCGGAAACCCAAAGGAATCGTTCTTATGACGGAAGACACTAAAAGCCTTACCGCGACGCCTTTGCGGCTGCGTATTCTGCCGGTGCTCAGCATCGCCGCGTTCCTGGTCCTCTGGCAGGTCAGCGTTGCCCCGGAAGGGGTGGAAGACTGGCGCATCCCCACCACGTTGCTCTCGGCTCCCCTGGATGTGTTGCAGTTGCTTATCGATAAATTCACCAACCCCCAGCCGGACGGCGCCACTTTGTTGGCTCACGCCTGGGTCAGCATGCAGGAAGCCTTTTTGGGCTATATCCTGGCCCTGGCCGTGGGTCTGCCCCTGGGGCTGGCCATGGGCTGGTTCAACACCGTGCGCGGTTACGTCCGGCCCATTTTTGAAATGATCCGGCCCATCCCCCCGGTGGCCTGGATTCCCCTGACCATTTTCTGGTTCGGCATCGGCCTTTCCGGCAAGGTCTTCATCATCTGGATTTCGGGCATTGTGCCCTGCGTGATCAACGCCTTCATCGGGGTGCGTATGAGCAACCCGGTGTATATCCAGATGGCCCGCACCTATGGGGCCACCGACTGGCAGATTTTTCGCACCATCTGCATCCCCTCGGCCCTGCCCATGGTGTTCGGGGCCTTGCAGATCGCCCTGGCCTACTGCTGGGTGACCCTGGTGGCGGCGGAACTGCTGGCCTCCGATAAAGGTCTCGGCTACCTCATTTCCATGGGCCGCATGCTCGGGCGCACGGACATCGTGCTGGTGGGCATGGTCAGCGTGGGCATTTCCGGCAGCATCATCAGTTTCTTCATTGAAAAAGTCGAAGCCAGGCTGTTGGCCGGCATCAGGAGGTAGCCGTGAGCGATGCAACCACCAACATCATGAACCAGACCGCGGCCGCGACGACGGAAGAGCAGGGCGGCGGAGAGAACGTCTGCAACGAGGTCGTCGTTCGGACCAACGATACGCCCATCACCCTGCGGAGCATTCTGCACAGCCAGTATTTCATGCACACCGTTTCAGTCCTGGGTTTCTTCGCTCTCTGGCACTGGGCGGCCGTGTCGAACCTCTTCGGCTCCAGCGCCTTGGCTTCACCTTTCCAAGTTGTTGCAGGCCTGCAGGATCTGGCGACCAACAGCCTGGCCGGCATGACCCTGTGGCAGCATATCTGGGTCAGTACCTCGCGGGTGCTGCTGGGCTTTTGCGTCGCCGTGGGTATCGGCCTGCCCATGGGCCTGGCCATGGCCTTCAGCCCCACGACCAGGGCCATTGTGAAGCCGCTTTTCGACATGTTCAAACCCATGCCCCCCTTGGCTTGGATTTCCGTGGCCATTCTCTGGTTCGGCATCGGCGAAGCCCCGAAGATTTTCATCATCGTCATCGGTTCATTTGTGCCGGTGGTGCTTAACTCTTTCAACAGCGTACAGCTCATCGAGCCGGAACTCTATGACGTGGTGCGGACCATGGGCGGCAGCCGTTGGGTGGAGATTCGCCGGGTCTGCATTCCCGGGGCTCTGCCGGCCATCACCGCCGGTCTGCAGATCGCCATGTCCAGCGCCTGGACCTCGGTGGTCGCTGCCGAACTGGTCAACGCCCGCTCCGGCCTGGGCTTCATCATCACCCAAGGCATGAAACTCTCCGACCCGGCCATGATCATCGGCGGCATGGTGGTGATTACGATCATCTCCCTGATTTTTACGCAGGGAATGGAATTCCTCAGCGGCAAGCTCTGCCCCTGGCAGCGGGAAATCGAAAATCTGTAGAGCGCCGCGGCGTCTACCCAAGGAGTCTTCCGTGTCTTCCACGAGCAAAATCGTCTGCGACAACGTCGGCAAAACATTCGTGCAGAAGGGAACCCATCTCGTTCCCGTGCTCAAGGATGTTTCCCTTGAGGTCCACGATCAGGAATTCCTGGTTATTCTTGGCCCGGGACAATGCGGCAAAAGCACATTGCTGCGCATCATCGCCGGGCTGGAAACCCCCACCACGGGTGCGGTGACCCTGGACGGCAAACCGATCACCGGCGCCGGTCCCGACCGGGGCCTGGTGTTCCAGAGCTATATGCTTTTCCCCTGGGAAACGGTGTACAATAACGTGGAACTGGGGCTGCGCACCAAGGGCTTGCCTGTCAAGGAATGTAAAGATGTCGCCCACTACTGGCTGGATCTGGTCGGCCTGAAGGGCTTTGAGAGCTATTACCCGCACCAGCTTTCGGGCGGCATGAAGCAGCGCGTGGGCATCGCCCGGGCCTATGCCCTGAACCCCACGGTCATGCTCCTGGACGAGCCTTTCGGCCAGTTGGACGCGCAGACCCGTTTCTTTATGGAGCAGGAGACCGAGCGCATCTGGCACATGGAAAAACGGACCATGATCTTCGTGACCAACAACATCGATGAAGCCATTCTGCTGGCCGACAGGATCGTGACCATGGAAGGCAAGTTGCCGGGCCATGTGAGGCACAGCTACGACATTCCCCTGCCCCGGCCGCGCGACAACATGGACATCAAGTTTCTGGAACTGCGCAATACCATAACGGAAGAGCAAAGGCTGACGCTGTAGCGCCGGCCCTGTTGGTATCCCATTTGTTTCACTCAACCGGTTACATCAGGAGACGTGCATGAAAAAGCTTTTCTCTCTGGCCCTGGCCGCCGTCCTGGCCCTGGCCCTGGCTTCCGGCGCTACGGCGGCGGAACTGGTCAAAATTCCCACCTGCTGGATGGACGAATCTCCGGGCTTCAACATCTGGTACGCCAAAAAAATGGGTTGGGACAAAGAAGAGGGCCTGGACATTCAGATGATCCTCTTCAGCAGCGGCCCGGCCCAGATGGAAGCTCTGCCCGCCAAAGAATGGGTGCTGGGTTCCACCGGAGTGGGCGGCCAGCTGGTGGGCGGCATCCGCTACAAAATTTACGCCGTGGCTCCGATTATCAGCGAAGGCAAAGTGCACGCGCTCTATCTGCGCCCGGACAGCCCGGCTGCCAAGATCAAAGGCTACAACCCCAAGTACCCCAATGTGCTGGGCAGCCCGGAAACCGTCAAAGGCATGAAGATTCTTTACACCTCACAGACCACGGTGCACTACATGGTCGGCAAGTGGTTGGAAATTCTCGGCCTGAAGCCCGAAGACGTGACCCTGGTGAACATGGAGCAGCCCTCGGCCATTCCGGCCTTTGAAAAGGGCATCGGCGACGCCGCCTGCTTGTGGTCCCCCTTCACTTTTGCCGCCGATTCCCGCGGTTGGCCCGTGGCCGGCGACATGAACGACATGGACTGCGTGACTGTGTCCTCCATTGTGGGCGATAAAGATTGGTGCGACAAAAACCCCGAACTGGTGGCCAAGTTCCTGCGAGTGTTCTTCCGTACTTCCAAGATGCTGGCCGAAGAGGGCCCGAGCGATCGCATCATCAAGGAATACCAGCAGTATATGAACGACTTCGCCGGCATCAAGATGACCGCCGAAGAAGCGAAGCAGGATATCATCATTCACCCACGCTGGTCCTATGAAGAGTCCATGGCCCTGCTTGACGGCTCCAAGGGCGAATCTCAGGCCGACAAGTGGCAGTTCGCCGTGGCCGACTTCTTTGCCTCCGTCGGCCGTTTCAGCCCGAAAGAAGTGCAGAAGTTCAAGGACGCCCACATCAACACAGACAAGTTTCTGAAGCTGGTGCAGCAGCCCGTTCCGGACTGGAAGTAGGTCTGGAGCAGATGAGCATTTTCGATGTTCATCTGCTCTGACGGACGCGCAAGCGGCCGGCAGCTTGCGGGCGCGTTCAGGAGCCCGACGGCAATATGGCTTCATAGACAATTTCAAAGTAAAATTGCGCTAGGAACAGTCGGGCCCGGGTAAGTCCTGCGCCGTGATGACGAACACCCCACCGGGACGGCAGGCAGCCTTCCGGTGGGGTTTCCTTTTGCGGGTGTGCGGCCGGCTCGCGGGTAGGCCCGGGTGCCGATTCCTGCCGGGGCGCGCTGCTGCTTTTCCTGTGGACCGCAATGCGACAAAATCGTCGCGGCCGCGACAAAAAGCGAAACCCGGAGGGCATGTGTCCTCCGGGCCTTGAGCGACATGCGGGTTGGCGGTTTTTCCGGAACGCCGCGACAGAGTCTTAGGCCGCGTCTATGCCCGGAAGGGTCTGGGATTTCCGGGCCTCCCGCGGCTTTTGAGGCCGCAGGGTATCCCGAGACTCCATGGCCTTCCGGATCTCCTGGTGCTTTAGGGCCACGGGGTCTTCCGTACGAAGCATTTTATCAGCGAGAGGAGCAGCGGGATGATTACCAGAATCATGCAGGCGTCGGCCATAATGGGAATGGAGATGCCCATGATCGCCGTGTTGCCGGCAATCAGGCCGATGCAGAAAAAGATGCCGATGGCCGTGCTCACAGGGCCGCCGGCGCACTTGCCGATACCTTTTTTGCCGGCCGCCGAAAGGCGCAGAGCAGGGGTGCCGCGCTTTTTATAGTACATGTAGCAGATGGGCAGAGCGCAGATGACATACCAGACCCAGGTAGAGGCGTCCCAGTGAAAGAGCACGTATGAGGTCGCGTAGTGGAAGGCTGCCGGCGACAGCGGCGTGACGTTCATGGGTGGACCGTTCAGGTCGTACAGGGGGTCTGCGATGGATCAGAACATCGCCGCGCCGGCCACGCCCGCGCAAAACATCATGGAAATCCATTTGCCGTTGCTGAAAGCCGGGGCTTCGTCTTTTGCTCCGAATTTCACATTGCCGTGGCGGCTGAAAATGAAAAGCAGATCCAGTCCGGTCAGGAAGAGGTTAAACCACGGACAGCCTGCGCCCAAGTTCTTGGGAATGAAGGCAAAGGTGTCGCCCGGCATCTTCCGGCTTTGGTCGGGCTGCATGCAGATGACCACACAAAGAACTGCGATGACCAGGGCGGTAGGAACAACCGCTTCCCACATGGGACGAAGATCTTTTTCTGAATCCGAGAAAGCATTTTGAGCTATAAAACTCAATGGTCAGTGAGTGCTTCCGGTTCACCGCGGCACGCCCGCGCGGGCCGCAGAGTGTTCCGGTGGCCGTCGTCTGCCGGGGGGCGCGGCCGATATGCATCGGCGCGGGCGCTGTGCACCTATTGTGCTGTTTGTCACAGTCGGCAAGCCGGAAGATATATTTCTATTGGCCTGTTGCCGCTTTCCGGGCCAATGCAGCTTCCTTGGAGAGCCCTGCCGGCACGACGCCCGAATGGAACGAGGCGACTCCGAGTTATGTCGGAATGATCGTAATTTGCGACATATCTATCGCCATATTGTTATTGGCACTAAATCACAGTTTTTTTATTTTTTATGCCAAAAAACGTCATATATGTCGCTTTTTTGGTGACGAAAATGTCTTGGAAAAAGCGGCAAATCCGCGTTGTGCGCAAAAATTCACAATGGCCCGTTTTTTGAAAGCGGCAGATTGCCGGCCCATCGATCGCATTGGCACATACACCTTACTCTGGAGACAAATCATGACCGCTAAAGCCAAGCGCGCCGCCCTGCTCGGGTTTGACTGCGCCATCCCCAAACGCCTGGAAGCCCTGATTGCCGAGGGCGCGCTGCCGAACTTCAAGAAGTTCAAAGAGAGCGGCAGCTACATGACCGAGGGCTACAACCTGCCCACGGTCACGCCGCCCTCCTGGGCGACCATCTGCACCGGCGCCTACCCGCGCACCCACGGCGTGGAAGACTATTACTACTACGTGGAAGGGCGCAGCCTGGAACACAAGAATACCGTGCAGGCCTTCGGTTCTTCGATTCTCACCGCCCAGACCATCTGGGACCGCTGGGACAAGGAAGGCAAGAAGTGTCTTGTGGTCAACTATCCCATGGCCTGGCCGAGCAAAATGAAGAACGGCGTCATGGTCATGGGTGAGGGCATCTCCCCGGCCGAAACCCGCTGGATGGAAGAGGGTAATGCCCACCGAGAATTTCTGGCTTCCGAAAGTGTCATTTCCTCGGATTTCTTCCCCCTGGGCGTACAGGCCCGTTTCGACAACGCCAAGGGCTGGAAAAACCTGCCTGAGTGCGATGAACCTCTGGAGTTCACCGTGGAAATGGCCTTCAAAGAATCCATGACCCCGGTGGAAAACCAGACCTGGTACGGCCTGTGCTGGGAGAGCGGCGACGACGGCTTCGATTCTTTTGCCGTCTGCCCGGAGAAGGATTACTCCAAGGCCTTCTTTACCATCAAGAAAGGCGAGTGGAGCGGCCCGGTACAGCATACGTTCAAGGTCAAGGAAGACGGCCGCATGGAAAAGGGCACCTTCCGCTGCAAGCTGATGGAACTTTCCGATGATGCCGAGGACTTCAAGCTTTATGTCACCGGCATTTCCGGTCACACCGGCTTTGTCTGGCCGCCGGAAGCCGCCCAAGTCATCGATTTCTCCAAGGACGTGATCTGCAACGACATCGGTCTGGTGGGCTTCATCCACGGCGTGCTCGACATGGACACCGTGGTCGAAGTGGCCCAGTACCATTCCGACTGGCTGATCAATGTGGCGACAAGCGTGATCAAGGCCAACGCCGACTGGGATCTCTTCTATATGCACTCCCACCCCATCGACTGGTTCTACCACGGCTGGCTGGGCGACATGGACAGCAAGGACGAGAACGTCCGCAAAAAAGCATACGACATGGAGCGCAAGATCTACCAGATCGAAGACCGCATGCTCGGCAAGATGATGGAGATTTTCGGCGACGACACCTTGGTCTGCCTGTGTTCCGACCACGGGGCCACGCCAATCGGCCCGATCCTGAACACGGCCGAGGCCCTGAAGTCCAAGGGCCTATGCAGCTACGAGCCCAAGAAGAGCGAAAACTATTGGGAAATCTACGAAGAGTCTGAGGGCTTCAACTACGTGCTTGACCCGAGCAAGTCCGTGGCCATTCCCCAGCGCTACATGTTCGTGTACGTGAACCTGAAGGACAAATATCCCAACGGCATCGTCGAGGCCGCCGACTATGAAAAGGTCCGCGGCCAGATCATCGACGCCCTGATGGACTACAAGCACCCCGAGACCGGCGAGCGCCCGGTGCTGCTGGCCGTGCGCAAGGAAGACGCCCAGGTCTTCGGCATGGGCGGCGCTCAGGCCGGCGATGTGGTCTACGCCCTGAAGCCCGAATATATGGCCGAGCACGGCTACGGCTTCCCCACCGGCGAGTCCGGCTGCGGCAGCCTGAAGAACATTCTGCTCTTCAGGGGCCCGAACGTGAAAAAAGGCTTCACCTACACGCGTCCGCGCTGGCTGGCCGACATCGTGCCCACCCTGTGCTACGCCACCGGCAACCCCATTCCGGACGACGCCGAAGGTGCGGTTATGTATCAGATCCTCGAAAATCCCAATTTAGTGAAATAAAGGAATTCATCATGGCAGAAAAGAAAGCGATCATCGTCCTGGCTCCCGAAGCCGAAATCGCCGCTTGCGGCGACGGCCTCGGCAAACTCCTGAAAAAAGGCGTGGTTCTAAAAAACTACACGGCCGGCAACTCCCTTGAGGCCGCCGAAGGCGCCATTTCCGTTGCTCCGGCCGGTGTGGCCGACGAAGTGGCAACGGGCACGGCCCTGATGGTCGTCGACCTGGGCACGGCCGGCACGGCCGAGTTGGATACCGCCCTGGCCGCCGTGCTCGACGGCACCGACCGCCGCTGCACCCTGGCCGTGGTCGCCAAGGGCGCGGTCGTGTTCTACGGCCTAGGCGTGGACGCCAAGGCCGGTGAAGTGGCCCGGGCCGCCCAGGCCCGCGACATCGTGCCCACCCTGGCCTACATCGCGGACTTTCCGATCACCACCGAGTGCACCGGCGCGGTGCTCTACCAAGTGCTGAAAAGCCCCAACCTGAAAATGGACGAGATCGGCAAGCTCAAAGAAGCCCTGGTCCGCATGGAAAGCGCCCTGGCCCGCGATAATCGCGAACCCTGGGATAAGCACGACTGCGCATGATCCCTGTTTCAAATACGTGCGAAGCGGGTGGAAAGACTTCCACCCGCTTGTTTTTAGGCATTTTGCGCTTGGACTACTTAGATTTATTTGTAAATTCAGTGGTGGCACCCCTACTCGCGGCCGCGGGGGAGGATCAGGTTCAGCACCAGGCCGGTGAGGCCGGCCAGGCCGATGCCTTTGGCTGTGAATACCCCGGCGCTCAGTTCCATGCCGCCCAGGCCAAAGACCAGGACCACGGCGATGATCGCCAGGTTGCGCGGCTTCATCAGGTCGTCGCCTGCCCGGACTAGGCTGTTCATGCCCACCACGGCGATGGTGCCGAAGAGCAGGACCATGATCCCGCCCATGACCGGGGCCGGGATGGTGCTGAGAAAGGCCCCGAGCTTGCCGACAAAGGCCAGGCAGATGGCCGAGATGGCGGCCCAGGTCATGACCCCGGGGTTGAAGGCCCTGGTCAGGGCCACGCCGCCGGAAACCTCGGCGTAGGTGGTGTTGGGCGGTCCGCCGACAAAAGAAGCCAGCGAGGTCGCGACGGCGTCGCCCAAAAAGGTGCGCTGCAGGCCGGGGTCCTTGAGGTAGTCACGGCCGGTAATTGAACCGATGGCCACTACGTTGCCCACGTGCTCGATGGCCGGGGCAATGGCCACGGGCAGCATGAAGAGCACCGCCTCGGCGTTCCAGGCAGGAAAGGTGAACTTGGGCACGGCAAACCAGGGGGCCGCGTGCAGGGGCCCGAAATCCACCAGGCCGAAGTACAGGGAGGCCAGATAACCGGCCGCGATGCCGCAGATGATCGGCACCAGCCGGATAAAGCCCCGGCCCAGGAGTGAGGCGGCCAGGGTGGCGACCAGGGAGATCAGGGCCACGAGCAGGTGGGGCTGGTTGACCTCGTGGATGCCGGCGGCGGGGTTGGTGCCGGCGGCCATCTGCACGGCCACGGGCGCCAGGGACAGGCCGATGACCATGATCACCGGGCCGGTGACGATAGGTGGCAGCAGGCGGGTGACCGCGCCCACGCCCCGGTAGCGGACCAGGAGACTTAAGGCAAAATACAAAGCCCCGGCGGCGGTGACCCCGCAGAGGGTGCCGGGCAGGCCCCAAGTCTGGATGCCATACTGGATGGGCGCGATAAAGGCAAAGGACGAGGCCAGAAAGATGGGCACCTTGCCCCTGGTGATGGCCTGGTAGGCCAGGGTGCCGACCCCGGCCGTGAACATGGCCACGCTGGAGTTCAGGCCGGTGAGCAGGGGCACCAGGACCAGGGCGCCGAAGGCCACGAAAAACATTTGCGCGCCCACCAGGGCATGGCGCAGCTCAAAGGAATAATCCAACTGGGAAATGGTGCTGTGTTTCGCCATGGCCTTTCTCGTTCCGTCGATTACTTCTTCTGGTTTTTCAATGAGGTGATGCGCATTTCCACGACTTTGGCATTGGGGTATTTGTCCCGGATGCCTTCAAACAGGCTTAATGCCTCGGCCTTGCTGCCGCGCTGCTCGACCACGTCGGCCAAAAGAAACACGGCACGCACCCGGAGATCTTCGGAAAGATCCGCCGACCAGCTGAGCAGGGTGCGCAGGTTGCGCTCGGCCGCGGCCGGATCTTCGGTCAACATATTGATTTCGGCCATGTCGTACAGGCACTCGCCCTTGGCCGGCACGCCCACCTCCAGTTCCAGGCAGGCCTGCAGGGCGTCCACGGCCGGGGTGAACTCCAGCCGGCGCATATAGGCGGCGGCCAGATCCCGGTAGACCGGGGCCTTGACTTCGGCCGGGGTGGACGGGTCGGCGGCCGACTTTTCCCATAAGGGCACGGCACAGGCGTCGTCGCGCTGCGCGTTGCACAAGGCGGCCAGGGCCAGCTCCACAGCGCGCAGGTCTTCAGGCTGCTCGGCATACTCCAGGCGCATCACTTCCAGGTATTCCCGGGCAGTGGCCTTGTCCTGGCGGATGTTCAGGGTGATCTCCAGCAGGCGATCCCAGGCTTTGCGGCGTAGCGGACCTTCCGGGTGGGTACGCAAAAAGCGCTCGTACAGTGCCTCGGCCTCGGCAATGTCGCCTTTGCCCAGGGCGTGCTCGGCCGGGGCCAGGGCGGCGGCGGGGTCTTCGGCATCATCGTTGCCGCAGCTGAAAAGGGCCGCACAGAGGAGCAGGGCAAAAAAAAGGGCGGTGATTCCCGCCCTTTTGCACGTACCGTCAATCAAATCGGCTACTCCGGTTAAGCGTCTTTTCCGGACGTTTCGGGCCTGGATGCCTCGGGCCGGGAGGTTTCGGCCTTGGCCGCGCCGGCCTTGCCCATCATGGCGGGCAGGTCCAGCCCGAAGGTCTTGGCCCCTTCGTGCAGGGAGGGCAGCAGAGAAAGATAGTCTGAGGCCACCCGCCCCAGGGGGTTCTCCGCGCCGCCCGCGCCACCCAGGCCGCCGACTACGGTAAGCTTGTCCACGCGCACGTTCTTCATGGCTTCGGCCTGGATATTGTAAAGCTCCGGAGCTTTTTCCGCAAGCAAAAGCATGGCCGCGGCCTGCGAGTCGTGCCCGGCGGCCTCCACCAGTTTGCGGAAACCCTCGGCCCGGCTTTCCAGAATGGCCCGCACGCCCAGGGCCTCGCCCTCAAGTTTCAGGCGGGTGTTTTCACCTTCGCCGGCGCCCATGTTCTTCAGGCGCACGGCTTCGGCTTCGGAAAGCGTCTGGATCTGCGCGGCCTCGCCCTCGGCCAGAATGCGGATGCGCTGGGCTTCGCCCTCGGCGATGCGCTGCATGCGGCCGGCTTCAGCTTCAGCCTCCACCAGCACGCGCTCTTTGGCCACCCGGGCGGGCACCAGTTCGTTGGCCTCGCGGGTGGCTTTTTCGCGCGCCTGGCGGGCTTCTTCGGCCTGGCGCTCGGCGTCGTAGCCTTCGCGGCTGGCCATGGCGTTCTGGACCAGTTGGGCGGCTTCGGCCCGGCGCTTGGACTCGGCCTCGACCTCGTTTCTGTCCGCGTTGGAGCGGGCCATGGCCATCAGGGCCTGGTTCTCGCCCTCGACGGCTTTGGCGTTGGAGTCGGCCACGGAGATGCGTTGCTCCTTCTGGGCCACGGCTTCACCGGCCGCGCCACGGCGCTGTTGCTCGGCCACGTCGATCTTGGCCTGGTTCACGGCCTCGCTGGCGCTCTTTTTGCCAAGAGCCTCAATGTAGCCGGAATCGTCGGAGATGTCGGTGATGTTCACGTTGATCAACTGCAGGCCGATCTTGCGCAGCTCGGACTCCACGTTTTCCATGATCTTGCGCTCGAATTTTTCGCGGTCGGCGTTGATTTCCTCGATATCCATGGTGGCGATGGTGGCCCGCAACTGGCCGAGGATGATGTCAGTGGCGTTGTCCTGCACTTCCGTTGTTTTCAGGGAAAGCAGGCGCACGGCGGCGTTCTGCATGCCTTCGGGGTCGGTTGATACGCCGATGGTGAAGCGCGAAGGCACGTTGACCCGGATATTTTGGCGCGACAGGGCGTTGCGCAGCGGAATTTCAATGGTCATGGGAGTCAGGCTCAAGTAGGCGTACGTTTGGATCAGGGGCCAGACAAAGACCGTGCCGCCGTGCAGGCACTTGGCGCTGGCCCGGTCGCTGCCGAAGAACATGCCCGAGATGACGATGATTTTGTCCGAAGGCACCACATGGTAGCGCTTCATGATCGTCAGCAAAACGCCCAGGCCGGCCAGAATGACGATGATGCCGAGCAGGCTGCCCATGCCGAAAAAGTCGAAAAGTTGATCCATGAGGGGGGCTCCCGAGAAAGGGTCGCGGCCGGGCCGCGCCGGGGTTGTGGTTACGGCCGGCCGGCCGCGCCCGAGGTTGGGTCGGCGAACAGGCCGTCCAGGTTGCAGCTGAAAAGTTTCAAGCCCTTGGCCGCCAGGGCGACACGCAGGTCTTCGCGCAGAATCTGTTCACGCCGGGCTTCCCAGGCCCGGCCGGGAGCCTCTCCCTGTAAGCGTCCGCGCAGCACGGCGCGGGCAATATCGACCAGAGCCGGAGCCTCCAAGCCGGCCAGTCGCTCGGCCGCGCGTTCCAAGCCGGGGCCTTGGACGTCCGCGCCCACCAGAAAACGCAGGGGTCGGTGCAACGGCGCAGACCGGCCCAGGTCTTCGGCCCCAAGCTCAAGGCCGACCGCCCCGAGATAGAGCGTTTTCACCCGACGCCAAGGCGGGACAAAGACCAGACCCGCGAACACCACCCGCCGCACCACAGGGCTCTCGTCCCGACTGAAAAATACCAGAGCCCGATTCGACCGGACGGCCCGGAAACAGGCCACAACGGCGAACAGGCCGACTACAAGGAGCAGCGACAGCAGGCGGAACATGAACTCCGGCCTAGGGCTTGCGCACCAGCACCACCCAGCCTTCAAGCACCTGTTCGACAACCACCCCGGCGTTGCGGGGCAGTTCTTCGGGCTCGTCGGTCAGGGCGAAGAGGGTCATGGTCCGGCCGTCCACGGTGACGTTGACCTTGCCTTGGCCGGAGCGCCTGGGCAGCACGGGGAAGACCACCGTGGCGTGTCGGCCGGGAAGTTCGGACCCGTACACCGTGGTGTCGCGTTTCAGGCCCGAAAGGGCGCGCATCATATAAATGTTGAAAAAGACCAGAGCCACGCCGGCCACCACCCCGAGCAAAGAGGCCAGGCCGTCCAGGTTGTAGGAAGTCAGGCCGTAATAGCCGGTGACGGAAAAGGCCAGCAGAAAGCAGACCACGTTGCGCACCGACAGGAAGGACAAAAAGGTGTGGCCGAAACCGAAGCCATGACCGTCGCCGGCGTCGGTGAAGGCGCCGTCCGCTCCCGAGGTGTCGTGATCGCCGAAAAGATGATCAAACCCGAACAGGGTGGCGAGCAACTGCAGCAAAAAGGCCGCGCCGCTGATCATGGCGGTCCATTTGTACAAAGCTGCAAGTTCCATGCGTCCTCCGGGAGAAAACGGTGTTCCTGTCTTTGGTCGACACCGAAATATAAGCCTAAATTCCCGTTGAAGGCAACCTGAAAGCTGAGCTCTCATCGAGCAGCTTCGGGCCGGAATGGGTTGATGAGATTGAAAATGTTTATCAGCCCTGACGACCGCGCAAGCGGCGGTCCACTTGCGGACTCGTTCGGAAGTTTGTCGGCAATATGGTTTCATAGGCAATTTCAAAATGAAATTGCTCCAGCTCTCGACCGCTTTGAGCGCTTCCGTTCGGTTGTAAATGGATATAATCCGAGGTGTTCGAACGAAAGCGGCGAGAAGCAGCCATGAAGAAAGCAAATAGGAGAGCAGCAGATTCCGGTTGTTTTGGATGATTTAAAAGGCATAAATATTGATTTATGTTGCATGGAGTTGACAATAGTTGCTGGAAAAAGGTATGATTCCTGAA
This sequence comes from Desulfovibrio sp., assembly GCA_031553235.1. Taxonomy (GTDB): domain Bacteria; phylum Desulfobacterota; class Desulfovibrionia; order Desulfovibrionales; family Desulfovibrionaceae; genus Frigididesulfovibrio. The sequence goes on along the minus strand of JAVBLS010000002.1, from coordinate 81,299 downwards.
AAAGGACGACGCGATGGCCCTGGTCAACAAGACCACGTTTACCCTGGCCGAGGCGGCGGCTTTGTTGAGTTGCCACCCCGAAACCCTGCGCCGCGCCGTTCGTGACGGCGAGTTGCGGGCGGCCAAGTTGGGGCGGGGCTACCGCATTTCGCGCCCGGATCTGGAGGCCTTCTGGAAGGCCGGCGGCGGCGGAGAGCTGTTCTCCAAAACCGAAGAGACCGAAGAAGAAGCCCGGGAAGAAAAACCCGGCGCAAGACGCAAAAAGAAAAAAAGCGGCGCGGCCTCCGTACAGCTTTCCCTGCTGCAGAGCGAGAGCAAGGAAGACTGACGAAGTCCGCCACGGGAGACGGGATGAGCACCAAGGCCATGTCGGGTTTTTCGGAATCCGTGGTGTTGCAGGGCGACAACGGCGCAAAGCTGTCCTTTCGGGGCAGGCTGTTTTCCGAAAGCTCCTATTACGATGAAGACAGTTCCGGCATCACTCGCCTGCGTCTGTATGTCACCGACGACGGCGCCCACGTCTATTCCATCGTTTCCGGCGACGGCGAAAGCCGCTCCCGCCGCAACTACACCGTGCGGCCCCACGGCGATATGTGCAGCATGAGCGACGGCAGACAGAGCCTGACCGTGCCGGTGGATCTGCTTTTTGCTTCGGTCTTCGGCCTGTGCGGCATCGATCCCTCCCTGGCCGAGGAACTGCGCCCGGCCTTTGAAGAAGCCCTGTATGCGGTAAACGGCTGAACTTGGGCGCCCGGCATAGTCCTCCAACATTCTTTTCCGCCGGTCGGCAGGGTCGGCTTCGCCTGCCGGCACGTGCGGCGCCGGCAGGGTCTGCATACTCCTGCTGTATCGGTTTGCGGTAGCACATAAGCCGGCATGTTTCGTTCCAGTGGTATCTATATCTGGAAAATTGTGTTATTATTGAGTATCATATTTCTTATTTTATTTTTTCTCATAACCCTGCTATGTAATAATCGACTGTGACGGCTCCCTGCGCCCTCTCCCGTTTTTCCCATTCGGGCCGTTCCCCTTTTTCCCCGCTGTGCGGGTTTAAGGAAACACCCATGCCCCTGCAGAAAAAATTTTTGAAGACCAAGCCGGTATGCAAGGTCACCTTTGGCCTTTCCCCCGAAGAAGCCCGTAATGCCGGCGGAGTGCATCTTGTGGGCGACTTCAACAAATGGAAAATAAACCAGACCCCGATGAAGCAGCGCAAAGATGGTTCGTTCACCCGTGAGCTCGACCTGGATGCCGGGCGCGATTACCGTTTTCGCTATCTGCTCGACAGCGGTGAATGGATCAATGATCCGGCGGCCGACGCATACTGTCCGTGTGGTTTTGCCGGTGAGGACAACTCCGTGGTCAAAACCTGAATCACGTCCTGATAAGCATTGCCCATTGCGGCGGGCTGGGGCATTATGCGTGCTTCAGCCTTTTTGACGCTCAAAAATCCTCTGCCAGGAGCGGATCATGCACGGCTTTAGCCTGATAAGCGAAACTGAAATCAGTGAACTTTCCTCCACGGCGCGACTCTGGCGCCACGACGCCACGGGTGCGGAGCTGCTTTCTTTTTGCAACGCCGACGAAAACAAGGTCTTTGGCGTGTCCTTCTGCACACCCCCCTTTGACTCGAGCGGCGTGGCCCACATTCTTGAACACTCGGTGCTCTGCGGTTCGCGCAAATACCCGGTCAGGGAGCCTTTTGTGGAACTGCTTAAGGGCTCGTTGCAGACGTTTCTGAACGCCTTCACTTATCCGGACAAGACCTGTTACCCGGTGGCCAGCGCCAATCTCGCCGATTTTTACAACCTCATGGACGTTTACCTGGACGCCGTGTTTTTTCCGCGCATCAGCGAGGATATTTTCGCCCAGGAGGGCCATCACCTGGAGGCCGAAGACAAGGCCTCGCCGCTGTTCCGCAAAGGCGTGGTCTACAACGAGATGAAGGGGGCCTTTTCCGCGCCCGAGTCGGTGCTCGGGCGCTGGAGCCTGCACTCCCTGTTCCCGGATTCGGTCTATGCCCTGGAGTCGGGCGGCGATCCCAAGGCCATTCCGAGCCTGACCTACGAGGCCTTTGTCGATTTCCACAAGCGCTGCTACCATCCGGCCAACGCTCTGTTCTATTTCTGGGGCAACGACCCCGAGGAAGAGCGCCTGCGCCGCACGGCCGAGGCCATTGCCCCCTTTGGCAGGGGCGAGCGCCCGGCGCGCATCGCCCGACCGGCCGTGGGCACGGCCCCGCGTCAGGTCCGCGTGCCTTTTGCCGCCGGGGAAGACGACAAGGCCCTGGTGACCGTCAACTGGCCCGGACCGGATGTGCTGGAGGACATGGAAGCCGCTCTGGAGTTGCGTATTCTTGAGCACATTCTGCTTGGCCTGCCCGCTTCGCCCCTGCGCCGAGCCCTGTTGGAGTCCGGCCTGGGCGAGGATCTGGCAGGCCAGGGACTGGAGGCCGAACTGCGTCTGCCCGCCTTCGACATGGGGCTCAAGGGCGTTGAATCGGCCCGCGTGCTTGAGGTGGAAGCTTTGATCCTGGCCCGGCTGGCGGATCTGGCCGAGGGCGGGGTGCCTGCCCAGAGTGTCGAAGCGGCTGTGAACAGCGTGGAATTTTCCCTGCGCGAAAACAACACCGGCCGTTTCCCCGTGGGCCTTTCTGTAATGCTGCGCTGCCTGACCACCTGGCTTTATGGCGGCGATCCTTTCCTGCCCCTGCGCTTTGAGGCCCCGCTGGCCCGGCTCAAAGCCCGTCTGGCCCAGGGCGAGCCGGTGTTTGAGCAACTGATCCGCCGGCTTTTTCTGGAAAACCCCGGCCGGGTTACGGTCATTCTGGAGCCGGACAACGATCTGGCCGCCCGCCAGGAAGAAGAGGAACGCGCCGAACTGGCTGAAAAGGCCGCTGCCATGGGCTCAGCCGAACGCGCGGCCGTGGCCGGACGCACCAAAGAGCTGCTGGCCCTGCAGGCCACGCCCGATTCGCCGCAGGCTCTGGCGGCCATCCCGCGTCTGCAGGTGGCCGATCTGCCTGCTGAAAACCTGCACATTCCCACACTCGACGCCGAGGCCGGCGGCGCACCCCTGCTTTTCCACCCCCTGCCCACCTCGGGCATCGCATATGTGGAGGCGGCCTTTGAGGCCGGCTTTCTGAGCCCGGACGAACTGGCCCTGCTGCCCCTGCTCGGCCGGGCCATGACCGAAATGGGCACGGCCAAGCGCGACTTCATTGCTCTGAACATGGCCGTGGCCGCCAAAACCGGCGGCCTGGATGCTGCGCCCGTGGCCCTTTCCCACGCCGACGACGGCCGGGCCGTGGTCCGGCTGGTCTTTTCCGGCAAGGCGGCGCCGGACAAAACCGTGGATCTTTTCAACCTGCTTGGTGAAATGCTCCTGGAGCCGGATTTTTCCGACCTTGGCCTCCTGCGCAGCATGGTCCTTGAAGACAAGGCAGGCATGGAGCACGGCCTGGTCCCCTCGGGCCACCAGGCCGTGGCCGGTCGGCTCAAGGCCTCCTTGTGCGCGGCCGGGGCTGCGACCGAGCATATGAATGGACTTGAGCAACTTTTTTTCCTGCGCCGCCTGGCCGGCGAGCTTGAGCGCGAGCCGCAGGCCGTGCGCCTGCGGCTGGAAAACCTGCGCCGCGCCTTGATCCTGCGTGGCGGCCTGACCCTGAACGTCACCGCCCTGCCGGATCAGCAAGAGAGCCTGCGCGCTCTGGCAGGCGCCCTGGCCGCCTCCTTGCCCGTCGGGGCCGCGCCCGCTCTCTCCGATGTGCCGCTTGTGGTCGCGCCGCCTGCCGAGGCCCTGCTGCTGCCCGCCCAGGTCAACTACGTGGGGCGGGGCGTAAATCTTGCCGGCCTGCAGGCAGCCCGGCACGGCTCCACGGCGGTGATTCTCAAGCATTTGCGCACCGGCTATCTCTGGGAGAAAGTTCGGGTGCAGGGCGGGGCCTACGGCTGCGTCTGCGGTCTGGACCGGTTGAGTGGGGCCTTTTTTCTGGCTTCCTACCGCGACCCGAACGTCGCTGCCACCCTCAAGGTTTACGAAGAACTACCCTTGTGGTTGCAGCGCAACAATTTGTCCAAGTTTGAACTCGACACTGCGATTATTGGCGCCGTGGGCGAACTCGACACCTATCTGTTGCCCGACGCCAAAGGCTCCACCGCCCTGGCCCGCCGTCTGCAGAACGATACTGAAGAGGGTCGGGCCCAATTGCGGCGCGAGATCTTTGCCACCACCCCGGACCACTTCCGCGAGTTCGGCAAGGCGCTCGAAAAACTCAACGACCAGGGGCGTACCTGCGTCCTTGGCGGGCAGACGCTTGAGCGAGAAGCCACCAAGGGTGACTGGACCATCCTCCGAGTGCTGTAGAGACCGGCTCCAAACACGTCTTTTGCCCAATTGCTGCGTCAAACGGGCCTTTTTGACTCGGACATCCTGTGCCTCGCCCCTTCGGGACGCCGTCGGGAGAGCTCCGGTGCCCGTTCCGCCTCCCTGCGGAATGAGCGCTACGGTCGAGGGCCACAAAAGTTCACTCCCTACGCAAAAAGGCCCGTTTCCCTTGCTTTTGGAGCAAAATTCGTTGTTTGGAGCCGGTCCCTGGGCAATTCCATTTTGAAATTGTTTATGAAGCCATAATCCCCGGCCCCGCGGGCGAGAGGCGTTGCCTGCGGGGCCGGTGGGCGGGCGGCGATAAGGCGATTACCGCCGCAGCTCAGGTGCGCGCGTTTGGAAGGGCGGCATGGAAACCCCGGCGCGCAAAGAATCGGACGGACGCCCGGGGGAGCCGGGCGGAGCCGCAGGAGCGCGGCCTTCGCAGCGGGGATGCCGCGAAGGCCGTGTCTGTTTTAATTGGCCTGTTTACGAATGAACGAGGGCGTTTCGAACTCGTCTTCGTCAAAGATGAAGTCGTCTTCGCCGGGGTTGTGCGCCGTGGGCCTGCCGGGGTTGTGAGCGGCGGGTTGGTTGCGCACGTAAGCCGGCACATTGAAGTTGGGGTTGCCGCCGGGGGCGCGGGAAAGGCCGCGCAGGCCCGCCGTTTCGGGAGCGGCGGCCGGGCGCGCGGGCATATCGCCTCGGCGGATGCTGGTAATGGTCGGGGCCTTGGCCTCAGGCCGGGACGGCTCTTCGCCGGCTTCAATGCCGGTGGCGATGATGGTCACGCGCAATTCGTCGCCTGCTTCAGAATCGACCACGGTGCCGAAGATCACGTTGACCTCGGAGTGGGCGGCCTCGTTGATCACGTCCATGGCTTCATGGACTTCTTCCATGGCCAGATCGTCGTTGCAGGTGATGCTGACCAGAACGTTGCGGGCGCCGTCGATGGATACTCCTTCAAGCAGCGGGCTGGTGATGGCCTTTTCGGCGGCCTCTTTGGCGCGCGATTCGCCCACGGCGATGCCGGTGCCCATCATGGCCATGCCGGACTCGTTCATGACCGTGCGCACGTCGGCAAAGTCGAGGTTGATCAGGCCGGGGGTCATGATCAGGTCGGAGATACCCTTGACCGCGTTGTAGAGCACATCGTCGGCCTTTTTGAGCATGTCTTTGAAGCCGGCCCGCTTGGCGGCGAGCTGGAGCAGACGGTCGTTGGGAATGGTGATCAGGCTGTCGACATGCCGGCGGAATTCGCCGATGCCCGACTCGGCCACGGCAAGGCGTTTCTTGCCCTCAAAGTAGAAGGGTTTGGTGACCACGCCCACGGTCAGGGCGCCAAGTTCTTTGGCCACCTGGGCGATGACCGGCGCGGCGCCCGTGCCGGTGCCGCCGCCCATGCCGGCGGTGATGAAAACCATATCGGCACCATCAAGCAGTTCGCGCACCAGGTCGATGCTCTCCAGGGCGGCTTCGCAGCCGACGTTGGGGTTGGCGCCCGCGCCCAGACCCTTGGTCAGCTTGCCGCCGATCTGCAGCTTGTATTCGGCTTTGGAGGCCCGCAGCGCCTGGACATCGGTGTTGGCCGCGATGAAGGTCACCCCTGCGATGCCGGAAACAATCATGTTGTTGATGGCATTGCCGCCGCCGCCGCCCACGCCCACGACTTTAATTTGGGCCTGCTGGTTGCCGATGCCGTCGTCGTCAAAACAAAATTCCATAACCGCCTCTCTTTTTCCGCCTAATGTTACCTTGCCTCAGCCGTTTCGCCTGTTCTCGGCTCAGGAAATGTCCACAAACCACTTTTTCATCCGAGAAAGCACACGATCAAACATATTGCCGTCGCGAATGCGGAAGTTGCGGACTGTGGGACCTTCTTTTTCCGCTCCGTAGCACAACAGACCCACCGCCGTGGCGTACTTGGGGCTGTTGACCACGTCTTTCAGGCCGCCGACGTTGCGCGGGTAACCGATGCGCGTGGGCAAGTTAAAAATCTGTTCTCCAAGTTCCTGGCAGCCGTCGATCAGGGCCGAGCCGCCGGTAAGCACAATGCCCGCGCCAATCAGGCTCTTGCAGCCTGAGCGGGTCAATTCCTGATCCACCAGTTCGAGTACTTCTTCCATGCGGGGCTGGCAGATTTCGGCCAACAGCCGGCGGGAGAGCCGGCGCGGCTCGCGGCCGCCCACACTGGGCACCTCGATGATCTCGTCCTGTTCCACCAGGTCCACCATGGCGCAGCCGTGGCGGATCTTGATCCGCTCGGCCGCTGCCATGGGGGCGCGCAGGCCGAAGGCGATGTCGTTGGTCAGGTTCTGGCCGCCCAGGGCCAGGACGCCGGTGTGCTTGATGGTGGAGTCGGAAAACACGGCAATGTCGGTGGTGCCGCCGCCGAGATCCACCAGGGCCACGCCCAACTCGCGTTCTTCTTCGGTCAGCACGGCTTTGGACGAGGCCAGAGACTCAAGCACGATGTCCGAAACGTCCAGGCCACTCTTGTGGCAGGCCCGGACGATGTTCTGGGCGCTGGTCACGGCGCCGGTGACGATGTGCACCTTCACTTCCAGGCGCACCCCGGCCATGCCCATGGGGTGGATGATGCCGCGCTGATCGTCGACGATATATTCTTGGGGCAGTGTGTGAATGACTTCGCGATCCAGGGGGATGGCCACGGCACCGGCGGCCTCAAGGGCGCGCTCCATGTCTTTGGCCGTGACCTCGCCGCCTTTGACGGCGATGACCCCGTGGCTGTTGAAGCCTTTGATGTGGCTGCCGGCGATGCCCGCGTACACGGTGCGGATTTCGCACCCGGCCATGAGTTCGGCTTCTTCCAGGGCTTTCTGGATGGAGCCGACGGTTTCTTCGATGTTCACCACCACGCCTTTGCGCAGGCCGGTGGAGGGGTGGGTGCCGATGCCGACAATGTCCACGCCGTCTTCAGTGGGCTCCCCCACCACGGCGCAGATTTTTGTGGTGCCGATGTCCAGACCGATGACCAAATCCGCTTTCGCCATGTCTCCCTTCCTTGGGCCGGCCTCCATAAAGGCCGACGGCGCGAAAAAAGTGCCTTATGTTCAAACGCCGGTTCGCGGGCGCACGCGGTTTGCATCTGGGCGAACGTCCGCTTGCACGGCCGTCGGAGCAAATGAGCGGCTGCTCTCAGGAAACCCGTCCGGCAGCGCGGGCCGGAGCATGTACCACCCAGACGTTGGTTCCCTGGGCTTTAACTTCCCGAATCTGGGACAATTCTCCCCGTCGGTTCAGGTCGGCCAGGGTCAGTTCCAGTCGGCGCAAATTCTGCTGCCAGTCTTCCAGGCCTATGGAAAGCTTCAGCCCGGTATTCTGGACAAAAACTTCTATGCCCCGCGCGGTGGACAGGCGCACCCACGTGACCACGCTCAGATCAACGGGCAGATGCGAGCGACGTAGGCTGTCCACCAGGGCCGGCAGCGCGGGTACGGCGTCCTCGGCTCCGACCTCGACCTCCAGGGCAGGCAGAACTTCCAGATCCTTGGCGGTTACCGGCGCGATCAGTCTGCCTTCAATATCCGCGTAATAGAGGGTGCCTTCGTAGTGCATCCAGAAGGCCGGTTTGCGTTCCTCCACGCGGATGATCAAAGTGTCCGGCAGGACCCGGGTAACGGAAACGTCCTTGATCCATAAATTGGCCGCCACGGCGGCTTTCACTTCATCCAAAGATACCGTTAGACTGTTGCCCCCGGAATCAAGTCCGGCTATTTCTAGAATCTCTCTAGAGTCTAACCTGGAATTGCCCTGAATTTCAACTGTTTTTATGGCAAAATATGGGGTGGCAGTAAAAAACCTATATCCATAGAGCAATCCAAAGCAGACCACTGCAAAAAAACAAAGGCAAATCAGGATGATGGAAGTCGTGGCCAGCCATTGCCCCAGACCCCGCCAGGGTAGATGCATCTGCCGTTTGGGCTTGGGCGCCTCGTTTCTGCGGTTGTGCACCGGCTTGGCGCTGCGCTGCAAATTTACCCGTCGGCCTTTGGCCGGGACGAATTTTCCCTTTACGGCCATAAGCGCACCTCGGTTTCCAGGCGGAGGCCGTGCCGGCGGAACACGGCTTCACGGCCCATTTCGAGCAGTTCCAGGGCCTGGGCCCCCGTGCCCAAGCCGGTGTTGAGCATGAAGTTGGCGTGCAGGGTGGAAAAACGCATCCCGCCCACAGCCCGGCCCTTCATGCCGGCCTCGTCCAGCAGCTTGCCCGCGCTTGTTCCCGCCGGATTTTTGAACACGCAGCCGGCGCTTCTGGCCGCCACAGGCTGCGTGGCCCGCTTCTTCTTCAAGGTTTCGCGGATGGCCGCGCGCACGGTTTTGGGATTGGAAGGCGTGAGTAGAAATGTGGCCGAGGCGATCAGGAAAAAACCGGTGTTGCCCCGCAGGGCACAGTGCCGGTAGCCGTAGGCAAAGCCTTCGGGCCCGCGCTCCAGCAGACCGGCGCTCTGGCCGAAGACTTGGGCCCGGGCGAGCCGGGAAAAGATTTCCACCCCGTAGGAACCGGCATTCATGGCCACGGCGCCGCCCACGCTGCCGGGAATGCCGGACAGCCCCTCCAGGCCGGAAAGCCCCAGGCGGGCGGCCACGGCCAGGAGCACGGGCAGGCGGGCTCCGCCGCCCGCACGCAGTTCCACCCGGCCGTGAATCTCCCGGCCCGGGAGCACCGTCTCGTCGGCCAGGCTCAAGAGGCACAGGGGCAGAGAGCCGTCGGCCGCGATGATGTTGCTGCCGCCGCCGAGAATCTCCGGCCGGCCGCCAATGCGCTGCAAGGCTTCGGGCAAATTGTCCAGACGCGCGGGATCCTCCACCCTGATCTCGGCCAGGGCATGCCCGCCCAGGCCCATGCTGGTGCGCCGGGCCAGAAGCGGCCCCGGCAGGATGGAGAAACCCTGCGCGCTCATGACTTGTCTTCCACCAGGTTACGGCCCACGGTGGTGATGTTGCCCGCCCCAAGAGTGAGCAGCAGATCGCCGGGGCGCAGTTCCTTTTCCAGTTCCGCGCGCAGTTCCTCAAAGGTTCGGCAGAAGGTCACGTCCGTGCTGGAAACCTGCCGGATGCCCTGGGACAGACTCTCGCCGCCCACGCCCGGTATAGGCGATTCCGAAGCAGGATAGATTTCGGTGAGAAAGAGTTTGTCTACCGGAGTGAAAACCTTGCAAAAATCACCAAAAAACGCTTGGGTGCGGGTGAAGCGGTGCGGCTGGAAGGCCACCACCAGCCGGCGGTGGGGCAGGCAGCGCAGGGCCGTATCCAGGGTGGCGGCGATTTCCGCCGGGTGGTGGCCGTAGTCGTCCACCACCAGGATGTTGTTGAACTCGCCGATGCGCTCAAAGCGCCGGCCCACGCCCCGGAATTTTTCCAGACCCCGGATGCAGGCCTCAAGGGGGATGTCCGCCTGCAGGGAAACACCGATGGCCCCCAAGGCATTCAGGATATTGTGCCTGCCGGGCTGCGTCAGGGTCACTTCACCCAGCCGGCAGCCCTTGAGGCGTACCACAAAGCGGTTGATCTCGGAGCATTCCAGCACTTCGGCGGTCAGGTCGTTGCCGGGGCCGAGGCCGTAAGTCATGATCGGGCGTTTGATCTGCGGCAGCAGTCGACGTACCCCGGGGTCATCGCCGCAGACCACGTTGATGCCATAGAAGGGAATCTTGTTCATGAACTCGACAAAGGCCCGATCGATGCTCTCCCGGTCGGGGTAAAAATCCATGTGGTCCATGTCCACGTTGGTGACCACATTCATAATCGGGAACAGGCAGAGAAAGGAGCCGTCGGATTCGTCGGATTCGGCGATCAGGTATCGGCCGCCGCCAAGACGGGCGTTGGCGCCGTAAGCGTTCAGCCGGCCGCCGATGATCACCGTAGGGTCTTGCCCCGCCTCGTCAAAGATGGCTGCCGTAAAGGAGGTGGTGGTGGTTTTGCCGTGGGTGCCGGCAATGGCGATGCCCGTGCGCAGGCGCATCAGCTCGGCCAGCATCTCTGCCCGGGGAATGACCGGAATGCCGCGCTCCCGGGCCGCGGCCACCTCGGGGTTGTCTTCACCCACAGCTGTGGATTTGACCAGCACCTGGGCCTCTTTGAGATTTTCGGCCGCGTGTCCGCCGGCGGCGACAACCGCGCCCAACTCGCGCAGGCGCTTGACCGTGGCCGACTCGGCCACGTCCGAACCATGCACGGCATAGCCCATGTTCAGCAACACTTCGGCGATACCGCTCATACCCGCGCCGCCGATGCCGACCATGTGGATGGTTTTGACTCTGCTGTGCATACTCGTCTCCTTTATTTTTCCGGCAATCTGCGCTTCCATCTACCCGGCAACCCGCGCATTTATCCGGCAATCTGCGCTTCCAGGCCCTCCACCAGACTCGAAGCGGCTTGGGGCAGGGCCAGAGCCCTGGCCGAGGCCGACATGGAGGCCAAAAGCACCGGGTCGTCCAACAATTTCAAAATCTTTTTCGTCAGCATCTCGGTTTTGCCGTCGGCGAATTCCTGCTGGTCCAGGAGTTCGGCCGCTCCGGCCGCGACCAGGGCCTCGGCGTTGCGACGCTGGTGATCTCGGGCCGCAAAGGGGTAGGGAACGAGTACGGCCGGCAAGCCGGCGCAGGCCAGTTCCGCCAGGGTCGAAGCCCCGGCCCGGCACACGGCCAGATCGGCCCGGGCATAAGCCCCGGCCATGTCTGCGATGAAAGGCTCCACCAGCACATGGTCGGCCTTGGCCGCACGGTAGGCCTTGCGTATTTCTTCAAACTGGGTCCGGCCGGTCTGGTGGTGGATCTCCACCCCGGCAAGCATGTCGAGGCCGGCCAGGATGCCGTCGTTTAGGGCCTTGGCTCCCATGCTGCCGCCCAGGATCAGCAGCCGCGGCGGGCGCGAGGGACGGTCGCCACGGTTGATCGGAGCCAGGGCGGCGATGTCCGTACGCACCGGGTTGCCGACAACCGTGCTTCTGCGGGACGCGAACGAAGCGCCGGCATCGGGCAGGGAAAGATAGACCCTGTCCACGAAGTCGCCGGCCAGGCGGTTGGCCAAGCCGGGCACGCTGTTCTGCTCGTGCAGGGCCGTGGGAATTTTTGCCCGGTGCGCCGCGTACAGCCCGGCAAAGGCGGCATAGCCGCCAAAACCCACGACGATCTCCGGCTTGAACTTTTTGACGATCGCGCGGGCTTTGATAATGCCCCGGAGCATCCCGATGCCCGCGATCAGACCGCGCAACCCCCGGCCGACCACGCCACGCACCGGCAGACCGACAAAATCAAGCCCGGCGGCCACGGCCAGATCCGCTTCCTGTCCGTCCCGGCCGCCCATGAACAGAATCATGGCCCTGGGGTGCCTGCGGCGGATTTCTTCGGCCACGGCCAGAGCCGGGAAAATGTGCCCGCCCGTGCCGCCGGTTGTCAAAATGATGCGTTCCATGCTCAGCCCTTTACGCCGCGTGAATAGTTCAAAAGCAAGCCCACACAAAGGAGTGAACCCATAAGACTGCTGCCGCCGTAGCTGAAAAACGGCATAGGCACCCCCTTGGGCGGGGCGCAGCCAAAGACTACGGCCAGATTGAGCAAAATGGACAGGGCCGGCACCAGAATCAGGCCAAAGGCCGTGAGCTGGTCGCGCAGGTTCTCCTGCTTCAGGGCAATGCGCAGACCGCGCCAGATGAATACGGCAAAGAGCAGAACCACCAGGGATATGCCGATGAAGCCGGCTTCTTCGCCGAGCACGGCAATGATGAAGTCGTTGTGCGCCTCGGGCAGGTAAAAGAGCTTTTGCCGGCCCGCGCCCAGGCCGAGCCCGGTCACGCCGCCCGATCCCAGGGCCAGGAAGCCCTGGACCAATTGATAGCCGGCGCCCTGGGCCACGGCCCAGGGGTCCAGGAAGGCCAGCAACCGGCTCATGCGGTAATCGGCGTTTTTGATCAGCAGGTAGATCGCGCCGCAGGCCAGACAGGCCGAGATGAACAGGTAGAGAAAGCGGGTGCCGCCCACCAGGCACATGAAAAAGAGCAGACTGGAAAGCAGCACCGCGCCGCCGAAGTCCGGCTGGGCCAGCAGCAGCAGGCACAGGGCGCCGGTGACCAGGAAGGGCGGAATGACCCCGCCGGAAAAGGTCTTGATGATGGTCTGTTTGCCGGCCATGAACCAGCCCAGGTACAGAACCAGGGCGATCTTGGCGAATTCCATGGGCTGCAAACGGATGGGCCCGAAGCCGATCCAGCGCCGGGCGCCGTTGACCGTCACGCCCAAGGGCGAAAGGGCCACAATCAACAAGATGAAGCAGGCGAAAAGCGCCGGATAATGCAGCTTGTTCAGGTTTTCGCGCGGCAGCCCGGCCGCTCCGGCCATGGCCAGGCAGCCGACCACGGCAAAGAGCAGCTGGCGCTTGAAGAAGTAGTAGGTGTCGGCCATGTTTTTCGCGGCCACGATGCCGCTGGCCGAATAAACCATGAGCAGGCCGAAGGCCGTGAGCAACAAGGTGATGCCGAGCAGCCACCAATCGGGAGCGCCGAAGCGGGAACGGACCTCGCTCATTGCGCCGCCTCCTTGCCGCAAAGGGCTGCGATGCGCCTGAAATCTTCGCCCCTGGCCAGATAGTCGGAATACTGGTCGTAACTGGAGGTGGCCGGCGAGAGCAGGATGACCGCACCGGAAAGCTTCTCGGCCAGGGCTTTGGCGAACAGGGCGCGGGCGGCATCCTTCAGGGTTTCATACTGATCGACGGGCGCGGCGCCTCGCCAGGCTTGGCTGAAAATATCTTTGCTGCCGCCATACAGGCCCACGGAGGCAACCTTTTCCCGCAGGAGCGGGCGCAGGGAAGCCAGATCGCCGCCCTTGAACTTGCCGCCGGCCAGAAGCAGCACCGGATACTCAAAGCTTTGCAGGGCCGTGCGCAGGGAGTCCACGGTGGTGGACTTGGAATCGTTGACAAAGGTCACACCGCGGACTTCGACCACGCGCTCCAAACGGTGGGGCAGGGGTTGGAAATCGCGGGCCACGGCCAGGGCCTGCTCGAAAGAAACCCCAAAGGGTCGGCAGGCCCGGAAGGCGGCCTCGGCGTTGACGGCATTGTGCCGACCGGCCAGGCGCAGGCCGGAAAAGTCTTTGCCGTCACCGAGAATTTCCAGGCGGGCGCGCAGCTTGCGCCGACGATATTCCGGCTCCAGGCCGGCCGGGAGCAGGGCCAGATCCTCCGGACCCGTGTTCGCGAACAGTGCGAACTTGGCCTCGGTGTACTCGGCCATGTCCTTGTGGTAATCCAGGTGGTTGGGCGTGAGGTTGAGGATCATCCCGACCCTGGGGTGCAGGCTGGGGCAGCCTTGCAGCTGGAAGCTGGAAAGCTCCAGCACAAGCACATCGGCTTTTTGTCCGGAAAGTATAAAATCGCTGAGCGGCGTGCCGATGTTGCCACCGAGAAAGACGGTTTTCCCGGCCCGTTCAAGCATGGCCGCGGCCAGGCTCACGGTGGTGGTCTTGCCGCTGGTGCCGGTCACGGCCAGGATGGGGGTCTCGGTACAGCGCAGGGCCAACTCCATTTCCCCGATCAACGGCGGGTTGCCGGCGGCCGCCAAAATCGGCGCGATCTTGGCCGGGGGAATGCCGGGGCTGATCACCACCAAAGCCACGCCGAAAAAGTGTTCCGGTTGGTGAGGGCCGATGACGGTTTCCAGACCCGCGCTTTGCGCCCAGGCCTGGAGATCTGCGGGAATTCCCTTAAGGTCCGTCAGCCTGACCCGCGCGCCGAGGGAATGGAGCAACCTGGCTGCGGCCGCACCCGAGGCGCCGGCGCCGATGACCACAGCCAGAGCGTTCTCGGGGATAATCTGGGAAGAGTTCATGTGCATGGCCTCAACGCAGTTTCAGGACCGACAGGGCCATCAGCCCGAGCAGGGCTGAGGTAATCCAGAAGCGGATGATGATTTTTGATTCCGGCAGCCCCTTGAGTTCGAAGTGGTGGTGCAGCGGGGCCATGCGAAAAATGCGCTTGCCGCCGCTGAATTTGAAGTAGCCCACCTGCAGGATCACCGAGAGGGCCTCCACAGCGAACAGGCCGCCCACCACCAGAAGGATCAATTCCTGCTTGCAGAGCACCGAAAGAAAGCCCAGGGTACCGCCCAAAGACAAAGAACCCACGTCGCCCATAAAAATCTGGGCCGGATAGGCGTTGTACCAGAGAAAGCCGAGGCCCGCCCCGATGAGCGCGCCGCAGAACACCGTGACCTCGCCCACACCGGGTACGTGGGCGATCTGCAGGTAGGCGGACATCTGGGCGTTGCCCGCTACGTAGATGAAGATGGCAAAGCAGATGCCCGCCACAATGGTCGGGCCGATGGCCAGCCCGTCCAAACCGTCGGTCAGGTTGACTCCGTTGGAGGTGCCGACCATGACCAATACAGCGAAGGGCACGTAAAAGATCCCGAGATCCGGCCGAAAATTCTTGAAAAAGGGCACGGCCAGCTCGCTGGAGAAAGCCGGCAGGGTGAAGAGCACGCCCAGGCCCACCATGGCCACGAAGACCTGTCCGAGGAATTTGGCTCGGGCGGAGATGCCCTTGTTGTTTTTGCGGATGATTTTCAGATAGTCGTCGGCAAAACCCACGGCGCCAAAACCCAGGAAAACGAGCAGGGTCAGCCAGACGTAGGGGTTGGTCAGATCTCCCCACAGCAGCACGGCCACACTCAGAGAGAAGGCGATGAGCACCCCGCCCATAGTGGGCGTGCCGGCCTTTTCCAGGTGGGCTTTGACGTCCTCGTGGATGTATTGCCCGAATTTCAGCCGACGCAACATGCGGATGAAAAACGGCCCCACCAGGATGGTGATGATCAACGCGGTCAGCAGCGCCCACACCGACCGGAAGGTGATGTAGCGAAAGACGTTGAAAACGCTGAAGTCGGCGCTGAGCGGGTAGAGGAGGTGATAGAGCATCAGATTCCCCCGGCCGGAGCGGAAGAGTTGTCGAGCACTTCCACCAGCCGTTCAAGTTTGTTGCCGCGCGAGCCTTTGACCAGAATGACCCCGCCGCGGAAGTGGATTTCTTCCAGCAGGCCGGAAAATTCCTGCCCGCCGGCCACCGGGTAGAACGGGCCTTTGTATTCGCCAAGTTTCAGGCCGCGACGCACGGCTTCGGCCATGCCGCCTTTCCAGAACACGCAATGGGGGTGGACGGCGGCCATCTGCCGTCCCAGAGTTTCATGGGCCTGTTCGGCAATGTCGCCAAGTTCGAGCATCTCGCCCATGACCAAAAATAGAGGGCGCTCTCCTTCCTGGGCCAGGTCGGCCGCGGCCTCGATCATCCTGCCGGCCGAGAGGGGATTGGAGTTGTACGAATCATCGATGATCAGGCAGTTGTCCTTACGGATCAGGCAAAAACGCTGGGCAGGTAATTCCGCGCCGGCAAAGCCCTGGGCGATTTCTTCAAAGGAAAGCCCGGCGCGTCGGGCCACGGCAAAGCAGGCGGCCACGTTTTCCGCCCCGTAGGCGCCTCGGAATGGGGCATAGATCAGGCATTCGCGGTCTTCGGTTTCCACCAGAAAACGCCCTTGGGTGGCGGAGAAGGAACCCAGATAGCGGGCCGTACACATGGCCTGAGGGTGCCCGGCGCCGCTGAACCAGTTGATCTCGATGCCGCGCTCGGAGGGTTTGGGCGAAAGTTCACCGACCTCACGGACCAGGTCCGGGTAGTCGGCGCAGATAAAGGCCTTGCCCAAAGGCTGCACGTAGCGCAGCAGCCTGGCTTTGTAGTGCGCCGTGCCCTTGTCGCCCAGGCCGAGGGAATGGGCCGCTCCGGCGTTGAGTACCAGCCCGAAGTCCGGGCGCAGAATGTCGCCCAGTTCGTCCATGTCGCCCGGTTCGCTGATGCCGGCCTCAAGTACCCAGAAGGAAGCCTCTGCCGAGGCATTGAGCATGCTCAGGGGCAGGCCGATGCGGTTGTTCAGGTTCATATGGTTGCGGGCCGTTTCGCCGCGCATGGAAAGGATGTGGGCCAAAACCTCCTTGACCGAGGTTTTGCCCGCCGAGCCGGTGATGCCCACCACCCGGGCCGCGCCGCTCTCGCGGTGACAAAAGGCCAGCCGGGCCAGGGCGCGCATGGTGTCGGGCACCAGGAAGATCGGCAGCGTGGGGGCGGCCTCGGCAAAGGGCGGATGTTCGGCCACCACGGCGCAGGCTCCGGCCGCGGCCGCGATGCCGGCAAAGTCGTGGCCGTCCACGCGTTCGCCCTTGAGGCAGAAAAAGATGTCGCCGGGGCCGACAAGTCGGCTATCGGTCTGGGCCCCCGAGGGCAGAACCCGGGCCCAGGGGGCTTGTTCCAATCGGGAGGCGTTGCCGACCGTGGCCATACCGTCGACCAACACGTTGTCCGGCCCGCAGCCGAGCACCTGGGAAATCTCAAACAGGGTCAGGCGCATTGGAGCAACTCCCGTAAAACGTCCTGGTCGCTGAAGGGAATCTTGCGGTCGCCGATCTGCTGGTAGGCCTCGTGCCCCTTGCCGGCCACGAGCAGGGCGTCGTCCGGTCCCACCAGCTTGAGGGCGGCGGCAATGGCCGCGCGCCGATCCGGTTCGGCAATCACTTTTGGGCAGCCGTCCAGGCCGGGCAGCACGTCGGCCATGATCGCCTCGGGCTCCTCGTGCCTGGGGTTGTCGGAGGTCAGCACGGCCACGTCCGAAAGGGCGGCCACGGCCCGGCCCATGAGCGGGCGTTTGCCGCGATCGCGATTGCCGCCGCAGCCGAAGACCGTGACCACGCGGGCGAAGCCCGCCGCGCGCAGGGCCGTGAGCACGTTGGTCAGGGCGTCCGGGGTATGGGCGTAATCCACAAAGGCGTGTACGCCCTTGCCGTTGGCCACTCGTTCCAGCCTGCCGGACACGCCGGCAAAGTCTTCCAGGGCGGCAAAGTCGGCGGGGGCCAGCCCCAGGGCCAGGCCCACGCCTTGGGCGGCCAGGAGGTTGGAGGCGTTGAAGGCCCCCACCAGGGGGGAACGCAGTTCCCAGCTTTGTCCGGTAAAGCTCATGGACAGATGCAGGCCTGCGGGAGACAGGGCGAGAATCTGCCCGCGCAGCGCCCGGTCGCTCGATACGGCTTCGGTGTTCAAACCGAAGCCCAGGGCGTCGGGGAGCTCCGTGATCAAGCGCCGGCCAAAGGAATCGTCCCCATTGATGATTTTGGCTTTGCCGGCCAGGGGCACTCCGCCGGCTTCGGGATCGCGGAAGAGCCGGGCCTTGGTCTGGAAGTAGGTCTCCATGTCACCGTGGTAATCCAGGTGATCCTGGGTGACGTTGGTCAGCACTCCGGCGGCGAAATCGATGCCGGCCACGCGCTCCTGATCCAAGGCGTGCGAGGCCGTTTCCATGACCACAAGATCCACACCGTGCCCGGCCATGTCGGCCAGCAGGCGATGCAGTTCCAGGCAACCGGGAGTGGTCAGAGAGGCCGGCTCGCGGTGCCCCGGCCGGCGATATTCCACCGTGCCGATGACCCCGACCTTGCGGCCTGCGGCAGTAAAGAGTCGCTCCAACAGATAGCTGACCGTGGTTTTGCCGTTGGTGCCGGTGATGCCGACCACCTGCGGCATGTTCCGCTCGGTGCCGTAAAAGGCCCGGGCCAATTGCGCCAGGGCGGTGCGCGAGGCCGACACTGGGCAGCGGTCGGCGCGACCCTGGGGGTCGGCCGTCTCCAGGGCGGGCAGATGGCGCTCCTCGTAAACGATTACCCCGGTGCCCTTGGCCAGGACATCGGCCAGCCATACTTCGCCGCCGGGCCTGCCGTTGCCGTTGTCCGGCGCGGCGGCGGGCATGACCACGAAAATACCGCCGGGTGTCGCGGCCCCGGAGTGGGCCGCCACGGGCACGCCGTTGCGGGCGAGTTGCAAAACTTCTTCCAGGCCGCGAATCATAGGGCGCGCTCCCCCAGCCAGATGGCGCATTTGCTTTTGTCTGCCGGCCAGGGAGCGCCGGCTGCGGGTTCTTGCCGTATAACGAGGCCGCCCTGATCGTTGATGGCCGGCACGGCCCCGAAACGGGCGAATTCACGCACGGCCTGTTGCACGTCCAGGCCCACCACCGCGGGCACGCCGTCGCCGGTATACATCGGGACGGGCGCGGGAGCGGCAGGCTGCTCGGAAGCAGGTCCGGCCTCGGCAAGTTTACGGGAGCTTCTGCGCCCGGCCTCTTTGGCCGCCGCGGCCAGCACCAGGGGGTCATCGCTGTCGGGCAGCAGCCCGTGGTAGGCCATTGTCTGCAGAGCCACCTGGCGGAACACCGGGGCCGCGACCACACCGCCATACTGGCTCTTGGTGGGCTCATCCAGGAGCACGCAGATCAGGTAGCGGGGGTTCGAGCCCGGCACCAGACCGACGAACGAGCCAACCCGGCCGGAGCCGTAACGGCCGGAAGAATCGGCCTTTTGGGCCGTACCGGTCTTGCCGCCCACAATCATGCCGGGGATGCGGGCCTGCGCGCCGGTGCCGCCTTCTTCTTCAACCACCTCGCGCAGCATGGCCCGTACCTGGTGCATGGT
The DNA here is from genome assembly GCA_031553235.1 of Desulfovibrio sp. GTDB lineage: Bacteria > Desulfobacterota > Desulfovibrionia > Desulfovibrionales > Desulfovibrionaceae > Frigididesulfovibrio. Next base: position 62,406 of record JAVBLS010000002.1, on the reverse strand, counting down.
GTCCGGGGAGAAGATCTGCACGTTCGGTCGGGCGGGCTCTTCGCCCTTGATCAACATCAGGGGCCGGCGCACGCCGTCGCCCGCCAGGCAGAGATAGGCCCCGGCCATTTGTACCAAGGTGGCGGAAAAGCTCTGCCCGAACGAGGATGTGGCCAGATCGATCTCCTGCCACCTGCGGGCCGGGCGCAGGATGCCGACCTCCTCGCCGACCAGGGGCAGGCCGGAGCGCTCGCCGAAGCCAAGACGGGAGAGATAGGAGCGGTATTTCTCGGCTCCGAGCTTCAGGCCGATCTTGGCTGCGCCGATGTTGCTGGATACGTGCAGAATTTTTCCCACCGTGAGATCGGCATAGGCATGGGTGTCGTGTATGGTAAATTTGCCGAGTTTCCACTGGCCCTTGGAGCAGTTGATCACCGTATCCGGGGTGATGACCTTTTCCTGCAGGGCGGCGGCTATGAGGAACGATTTGATGGTCGAACCCTGCTCCAGAGCGTCGCCGCACAGACGGTTGCGCCGGATTTTTTCGGAAAAATCCTTGTAGCGATTGGGGTCGAAAAAGGGAAATTGGGCCCAGGCCAGAATCTCGCCCGAGGGCACATCCACCACCAGGCAGCCGCCCCATTTGGCCCCGTATTTTTCCACATACTCGGCCAGGGCGTCCTCGGCAAAGTACTGAATCTGCGAGTCAATGGTCAGGCGCACGTCTTCTCCGTTGAGCAGCGGAGCTTCGTCCAGACCGTTGAGGGAGAGCCGGCGCCCGGCCGCGTCACGTTGCAGGGGAGCGGAGTAGCGCCTGCCGGCCAGCCGGCCGTTCATGGCTTTTTCCATGCCGTCCAGGCCGTCGTCGTCCACGTTGACGAAGCCGAGCAACTGTCCGGCCAGATGTCCGTTGGGGTAGACGCGTTCGTTTTCTTTGGTCAAGTGGACGCCGGGCAGGTTTTCGGCCTTGACGCCCGCGGCGGTCTTTTCATTGACCTTGCGGGCCAGCCAGACAAAGCGGCGGTCTTTTTGCAGAGCCGCCGCAATGCGCGCGGCAGGCAGGCCCAACTGCTTGGAAAGTACGGCGGCGGTCTTGACCGGATCGATAACCTCGGCCGGGTTGGCCCAGATTGATTTACCCTCGACGCTTAGGGCCAGGATATAACCGTTGCGGTCGAGAATCCGACCTCTGGTGCCCTGAATAACCTCGCGTGTGGCATATTGCCGCTCGGCAATGGCCGCCAGTTCCGGCCCTCGGATAATCTGAATGTAATAGGCTCTGGCCCAGAGCGCCCCGAGCAAAAGCAAAAGCACGGCGCCCACGGCCAGCAGCCGGGCGCGCATCCAGTCCACTTTGGCAAAGACCGACGGCGCGGCGCTCGGCTTGGAAGGCCGGGGCGTCGGTCTCAGGCGCCGGTTGCGGGTGGGGCGGGGGGGGTGGCGAGGCAGCATGCTCTAGTTTCCCTCCTCGGGGGCCGCACCGCCGGGGCCTTCGGGAATGGGGGCCTGCCGGGCCGGCAGATCCGAGTCTTTGTCGATCCGTCGGGTCTGGCCGGGCTTGGGAGCATGCAGACCGAAGGAAGGGGCCTTGTCGCGCAAAAGTGAAAGCAAATGTTCCTGCTCGGCCAGATACTTGGAGTTCATGTCGGCGCGGTCGGCGACCTCCTGCACCAAGGTCCGCAGGTGATAGGCCATCTTGGTCCGCTCAATGTTCAGCCAAACCAGCATCATGCCGCAGGCCACGGTGCAGGCCAGGGACAGGAGCAGAGCCAGCACCGGTCCCTTGCCTTCGCCCTCGGCCGGGCGCAAAAAGCCGAAACGCGCCGCCATCACAGTTTCTCCGCCACCCTGAGCTTGGCGCACGAGGCTCTGGGGTTGCCCCGGACCTCTTCCGGGGTGGGAACGACGGCCTTTTTGGTGATCACCTTCAGGCGCGGCACCCGACCGCAGGAGCAGGGAGTTCCGGGCATACAGCGGCAAGGCTCGGCCTGGTCCCGAAAAAAATGTTTAACCATGCGGTCTTCCAGCGAGTGGAAGGTAATCACCAGCAGTCGGCCTCCCGGGCGTAGGGCGACGACGGCCTCCTGCAAAAAACGTTCAAGCTCCTGCAATTCTTCGTTCACTGCCATGCGCAGAGCCTGGAAGGTGCGGGTGGCCGGGTGGTTGCGCGCCGTGGCCCGCCATTTGGCGGGGTAGGCTTCTTCCACGATCTTGGCCAGTTCCAAGGTGCCGGTGATCGGCGCGCGGCTGCGGGCGTCTTCGATGGCTGCGGCGATGCGCCCCGCCTGGGGGTCTTCACCGTATTCCTGGATGATTGTGCGCAGTCGGTCCCGGGGGGCTCTGTTCACCAAGGCCTCGGCGCTTTGGCCGATACTTTGGTCCATGCGCATGTCCAGGGGACCGTTGTGGCGGAAACTGAAACCGCGCTCGGCCTTGTCCAGTTGCAGGGAGGAAACGCCGAGATCCACCAGGGCACCGTCCAGCCCGCCGATCCCGGCAAACACGGGCAGCGCGGTGAAGTCCGAAAACCGGGAGTGAACGGTAATCACCCGCTCACCGTAGGTGGCCAGCCGCTTGCGCGCCAGAGCCAGGGCTTCGGCGTCGCGATCCAGGCCGATGAGGCGGACCCTGTCGATGCCGGCCGCTTTGGCCCGCTCAAGCAGAAGCGAGGCGTGCCCGCCCAGGCCGAGGGTGCCATCCAGGTAAACCGCGCCCTCGCGCAGGGGGAAAAATTCCACGGTTTCCGGCCCGAGCACCGGAACGTGCAGCCCGGCAGGTCCGTGGAGCGCTACTGCGGGTGAGGTGCACGCAGGAGCGGAGGGTCTGCGCTCCAAACGCTCGCGGCGTTCGGCGGCAGCCTTTTTCTTCACCGACCGACCCATACTAGAATCCGAAGTCGACGCCCGTCTCGGCCAGTGAGGCGGCCACATCGTCGAAATTCTGGGCCAGCACCGGCTCGAGACGATCCGGTGCCCAAATTTCAAAGCGCCGGCCCTGTCCCACGAGGACAACCTCGCGTTCAATGCCGGCGTACTGCATGTGTTCACGGGAAAGGCGCGCCCGGCCCTGGGCGTCGATGATCAGGCTCTCGGCTCCTCCCACCACCAGACGGCGGAAGTCGCGCAAGGCCCGTGTGGGGTTGGTCATGCGATTGATCTTATCTTCAAAATCTTCCCAGTCGGGCAGGGGAAAGCCCACCACGCAGCCGTCATAGGTGGTCAGCACCACCTTGCCTTCGCTGCTGCGGGCAAGGAGGGTGTCCCGGAATTCCGGGGGCAGCATGAGCCGCCCCTTGGGGTCGGTGCTGCGTCGGCTGCGTCCGCGAAAATACATCTTACTTTTGCATCCCCGGTTGCAATGGGATTTGCTCCCACTTTTTCCCACTTTTCCCCACTCTTTCCTCCAGAAATGCTCGTATGTCAAGGCTAATTTAGAATGTGCAGAATCTTGAATAAATAACGCCGTTTCCGTTTTACCGACGGGGAGGGGGAAGAATTGGGGCCGGCCGGCCGGGGTGATTTTTGCTAGACTGCGCCCCGGGCGGGATGTCCGGCCGCAACTCCAACCCTGGATTGACGATGCGTATTTTGCATGTGGACGCCGCAACCGAGGCCGTGGTCGCCATGTGCCGCTCGGCGGCGTGTTTTTTGCCCGGCGACGTTCGTGCCGCCCTTGGGTCGGCCGGGCAACGCGAGACCTCTGCGAGCGGGCGTGAGATTCTTCGGCAGCTTTTGGAAAACGCCGACACCGCGGGCGAAACCGGTCTGCCCTTGTGCCAGGATACCGGCGGTGCGGTGTTTTTCATTGAACTGGGGCAGGCTCTGCGCCTGGAGGGCGGCTGTCTGCGGACCGCGATCAACGCCGGAGTGCGTCGGGGGTACGCCGGCCTGCGCGCCTCCATGTGCGACCCTTTCAGTCGCAAGAACACCGGCGACAATACCCCGGCGGTGATTCATTTCGACCTGGTGCCCGGCGAAACCCTGAAAATTTCTTTTCTGGCCAAAGGCGGCGGCAGCGAAAACCAGTCGCGCGTCGTCATGCTCTCGCCCTCCCAAGGCTGGGCAGGCATTCGCGAGTACGTGCTGCGCCGCGTGGCCGAAGCGGGCCCCGATCCTTGTCCGCCGTTGATTGTCGGTCTGGGCATAGGCGGCACCTTTGACTTTGCCCCCATTCTGGCCAAAAAAGCCCTGCTGCGCCCCCTGGACGACCGCAACCCCGATCCGGGGCAGGCCGAGATGGAAGCCTCGCTTCTGGCCGACATCAACAAACTCGGCATCGGGCCCATGGGCCTGGGCGGCTCGGTCACGGCTCTGGCCGTGAAAATCGCCGTGGCCCCCTGCCACATCGCTTCTCTGCCCCTGGCCGTGAACATCCAGTGCCATTCCTCACGCCATCGGGAGGTGGTCCTGTGAGCGCCCATCGCCTTTCCGCCCCCCTGTCCAAAGCCGATGCCCTGTTGCTGCGGGCCGGCGAAACGATTTTACTTTCCGGTACCATCTACACCGCCCGCGACGCCGCCCACAAGCGCATGATTTCCCTGCTGGACCAGGGGCTGCCGCTGCCCTTTGACCCCGAGGGTGCGGTCATTTATTACGTCGGGCCCACGCCCGCCCCCGCAGACCGGCCCATCGGGGCGGCCGGGCCGACCACGGCCGGCCGTATGGATGCCTATGCCCCGCGTCTGCACGCACTGGGCATTCGGGCCACCATAGGCAAGGGCCGGCGCTCTGCCGCCGTGCGCCAGGCGCTTTGCCGGCACGGCGCGGTCTACCTGGGCGCCGTGGGCGGAGCCGGGGCTCTGCTTGCCCGCCACATTACGGCGGCCGAGGTTGTTGCCTTCGAAGAACTGGAAACGGAAGCTGTCCGGAAGCTTGCCGTTATTGATTTGCCCCTGCTGGTGATCAACGATGCCCACGGCGGCGACCGCCTGGCCATGCCGGACCTGGCGGCGGTGGGACTGGAGTAGAGCGGGGCGAAGCTCCCGGTCGCAGGGCCGGAATGTCCGGCAACGCCGGGATCGGCCGGCCCCACGTGGGCCCGCGGCAACAGCACACAACAACAAGCATCCAGAAAGGATAGACAAGAATGGCTTTGTTCACGAAACAGGACGCCCTGGATTACCACTTCCGCGTCCGTCCCGGTAAGGTCGAAGTTTTGCCCGTCAAACCCTGCCGCGACCAGCGGGATCTTTCCCTGGCGTACAGCCCCGGCGTGGCCGAGGCCTGTCTGGCTATCAAGGAAGACCCCGAGACCGCCTACGCCTATACCGGCAAGGGCAACCTTGTGGGGGTCGTGTCCAACGGCACGGCCGTACTCGGCCTGGGCGACATCGGTCCCCTAGCCGGCAAACCGGTCATGGAAGGCAAGGGTGTGCTCTTCAAGGTCTTTGCCGATGTCGACTGTTACGACATCAATTTGGACGTGCGTGATCCGGAGCGTTTTTGCGAGATCGTCAAAGCCCTGGAGCCGACCTTCGGCGGGATTAACCTGGAAGACATCAAATCACCTGAATGTTTCTACATTGAGGAACGCCTGAAGCGCGAGATGAACATTCCGGTGTTCCACGACGATCAGCACGGCACGGCAATCATTTCCGGCGCGGGCCTGTTCAACGCCCTGGAGATCACCGGCAAAAAAACCGAAAACCTGCGCGTGGTCGTGGCCGGGGCCGGAGCCGCGGCCGTGGCCTGCTCGCGTCTCTATCGGGCCATGGGAGTGCCGGCCGAGGGCATTGCCATGTTCGACTCCAAGGGCCACATTCATGCGGGCCGCGCGGACCTCACCCCGGAGAAGCGCGAGTTCGTTGGCGCCAGGGGCTTTGCCGATCTGGCCGAGGCCCTGCGCGGCGCGGACGTCTTTCTCGGGTTGTCGCGTGCCGGTCTGGTTACGCCCGCCATGCTCATGGGCATGGCTCGGAACCCGATCATCTTCGCCTGCGCCAACCCGGTGCCGGAAATCGGCTATGCCGAGGCCAAGGCCGTTCGACCGGATGCCATTGTGGCCACCGGGCGCTCGGACTTTCCCAACCAGATCAACAATGTCTCCGGTTTTCCCTACATCTTTCGCGGCGCCTTGGACGTGCGGGCCCGCGAGATCAACGAAGCCATGAAGCTGGCCGCCGCCCGGGCCGTGGCCGCCCTGGCGAAGGAGCCTGTGCCGGAATATGTCTGTAAGGCTTATGGCTGTTCGGGCTTTTTCTTCGGGCCGGACTACATCGTGCCCAAGGCTCTGGATTTGCGCCACATCGAATATGTGGCTCCGACCGTGGCCGAGGCGGCCGTGCAGAGCGGTGTGGCCCGTGTGCCCGTGCCGGCCGGGTATGGCGCTGCCCTGGCCAGGCGTTTGGCCGCCTCGCGGCAAAGGCTTGAGGCCGTGGCCGACTCGTATGGGTGGTAGGAGGTCGTATGCATACGCTGGAAGTGCAAACCGCATCCCGCCAGGAGCTCCGCGATATTACCGACGAGTTGCGCGGCCTGGTGGGCGCGAACCCGGCCTGGGCCGAAGGCGCGCTGCTGGTCTATTCCCCGCACACCACGGCCGGGCTGACCATCAACGAGGCCGCCGACCCGAACGTGGCCGGCGACATCACCCGCTTCATGGGCCGGCTCATTCCGCGTGAAGCTGGTTTTCATCACTCCGAGGGCAACAGCGACGCCCACCTCAAGGCCTCGCTTTTCGGCCCGCAAGTGCTCATTCCCATATCCGGCGGCAAACTCTGCCTGGGCACCTGGCAGGGCGTATACCTGTGCGAGGGCGACGGCCCGCGCCGGCGCAACGTGCTGCTGACGTTTTTGCCGGGACTGTAGGAATACGGCCACGTCGGCGCGACACCACAGGCCCCGGCCCGGTGCGGGGTGGAAGGCTTACGGCGGTCAGGCTTGCGGCGGAGTGGTGGAGTCGTCGCAAGGCTTTGGGGCAAGCACTCCCGGTGGATCATGCCGGGGCGTGGCCATGGGCAGGAAGGTTTCCTTGGCCGCCCGGCCCCAGGCCGGGGGCACGGACTCGTCGCGCGAGGGCCGGAGCAGGTGCAGGACGTAAAAGGCCGTGCCGCCTCCGGTAATGAAGAAAAAGAGGCACCAGAAGAGTTTGCGGTACCAGGCCCCATGTCGGGGAAAGGGGCGGAGCATAGCTGTTGCACCTCTTGAGCGGCAACCGGCATCGACCGCTCTATTTCTCAAAAGCCGCAGTGACCAACTTCCGGGCTTCGGCCAGGAGCGCGTCCAGGTGGGCCTGATCCACGAAGCTTTCGGCGTAAATCTTGTAGAGATTTTCGGTGCCGGAGGGCCGGGCCGCGAACCAGCCGGCTTCGGTGACCACTTTCAGGCCGCCGATGCCTGCCTTGTTGCCCGGCGCCTTGGTCAGCACGGCCGTGATCGGCCGGCCGGCCAGATCCTTCTGCTTGACCGATTCAGGGGTCAGGGTCTTGAAGGCGGCCTTCTGTTCGGGCGTGGCCGGGGCGTCCTTGCGAGTGTATAGGGGCGCGCCCAGGTCCGCGGTGATCCGGGCGTAGTTCTCGGCCGGGTTTTTGCCGGTCTTGGCGGTCATTTCGGCCGCGAGCAGGCAGAGCAGAAGCCCGTCCTTGTCGGTGCTCCAGGGGCCGCCGTCAAAGCGCAGGAACGAGGCCCCGGCGCTTTCCTCGCCGCCGAAAAGCAGGGAGCCGGAAGCCAGGCCGTCCACAAACCACTTGAAACCCACGGGCGTTTCATACAGGGCGCGCTTATGGACGGCGCAGACCCGGTCCATGAGGGCCGTGGTCACCAGGGTCTTGCCCACGGCCGCGGCCTTGGGCCAGGTGGGCCGGTGGGGCAGAAGATAGTCTACGGCCGAGCAGAGGTAGTGGTTGGGGTTCATCAGGCCGGCGGGCGTGACAATGCCGTGGCGGTCGGCGTCGGGGTCGGTGGCAAAGGCCAGGTCAAAGTTCCCGGCCATGTTGATCAGCCCGGCCATGGCCTGGGGCGAGGAGCAGTCCATGCGAATCTTGCCGTCGTGGTCCGGCGGCATGAAGGCAAAGAGCGTGTCAAGCGCGGGATTGACCACGGTCAGGTTGAGGCCGTAGCGCTCGGCAATGGGCGCCCAGAAAGGCAGAGAAGAGCCGCCCAGGGGGTCGACGCCAAGCTTCAGGCCGGAGGCGGCAACAGCCTGCATGTCCAGGACGGAGGCCAGGGCTTCGACATAGGGCCCGACAAAGTCGATGCTCCGGATGCAGTCGGCCTTGAGGGCTTTGCTCAGGGGCAGTCGCTTGACCGATCTTAAACGAAGCAGCTCGTTGGCCCGGTTTTCCACAGCCGTGGTCACGGCCTCGCCGGCCGGGCCGCCGTGGGGCTCGTTGTATTTGAAGCCGCCGTCCTGGGGCGGGTTGTGCGAGGGCGTGACCACAATGCCGTCGGCGCGTGGGGCTGTAAGGTCGGCATTGTGGGCCAGGATGGCCCGGGAAACGGCCGGCGTGGGCGTGGGCCGCTCGTCGCCCTGGATGCAGGTTTCCACTCCGTGGGCGGCCAGCACCTCCAGGGCGGTGTTCAGGGCCGGGGCGGACAAAGCGTGGGTATCTTTGCCGATGAACAGCGGCCCGGCAATGCCGGCGGCCTTGCGGTGCTCAATCACCGCCTGGGTGATGGCGGCAATATGGCCTTCGGTAAAGCTCCCGGCCAAGGAGGTGCCCCGGTGCCCGGAGGTGCCGAAACTCACCCGCTGGGCCGGGTTTTCCGGATCCGGTTTTTGCTCGTAATAGGCGTCCAGAATGGCCCGCAGGCTCGGCGTGCTCATGAGACGGCTCCCGCTTTCAAAAATTGTTAATGATCTCCGCCATGGCCGAGGAATCTTCTTCGGCAAAGCCGGCCGCCAGGGTTTGGCGCAAGAAGCCGGTGCACAGGGTGGTACAGGGCAGGTTCAGGTCCAGTTCCTTGGCGATGCCCTCGACAATGCCCATGTCCTTGACGTGCAGGGCGGTCTTGAAGCCCGGCGCGTAGTCGCCGTCGATCATACGCTTGCCGTGGATTTCCAGAATCTTGCTGCCGGCAAAGCCGCCGAGCAGGGCCTCGCGCACCGGGGCCGGGTCGACGCCGTTTTCGCGGGCAAAGCGCAGGGCCTCGGCCACCACGGCGATGAAGCCGGTGACGACAATCTGGTTGCAGCTCTTGGCCACCTGGCCGGCGCCGCAGGGGCCAATGCGGGTAATGGTCTTGCCCATGGCCTGGAGCACCGGCTTGATGCGCTCGAAAACCTCGGGTCCGGCCCCGACCATGAAGGTCAGGCCGGCATTTTGCGCGCCCACGGTGCCGCCGGAAACCGGCGCGTCCACCAGGGTGATGCCTTTCGTGGCCAGTTCTTGCCCCATGCGCCGGGTGGCCGTGGCCGAGATGGTGCTCATATCCACCACGATCAGCCCGGATTTACCGCAGGCATGCACGCCGTTTTCTCCGAGCAGAATCTGTTCCACGTCCGGGGTGTCGGAAACATTGGTGAACAGGATGTCCACGGCCTTGCCGACCTCGGCGGGCGAGGCGTGCAAGATGGCGCCTTTGGCGCCCAGGGCGGCGACGGCTTCGGGCCGTCTGGCCCAGATGTGCAGGGAGTGCCCGGCTTTCATGAGGTTGGCGGCGCAGGGGCCGCCCATGAGGCCGAGACCGATGTAGCCTATGTTCACGGCAAACTCCTTTATTGTCTTGGCTGCGGAAGGAAAAACGCCGCCCTGCAAACACCCGCGCGCGGCGGATGCCCGTGGAGCGGCGTCATAACTTGCAGCCACAGCCGGCGCTTCGCCGGCGGGCAAAACCCGTTTTACATCCCGACCACGGCCCGGTTGCGGACAAAGGCCAGGGCTTCGTCCACGTTACCGACTTCGCCGGCGATCTGGGCCTTGAGCAGTTCCTGGCGCAAAGAGCCCACGTGCGGACCGGGTTTCAGGCCCGTGGCCTCCATAATCTCGTTGCCGTTGAGCAGCGGTTCGAGCATCTGTTCCGGAGTTTCGGCCCGGGCCAGATACTTGTTGTTGTGGTTGAAAGCCGTGTAGTTGTCGTCTCTGGCCTTGATTCCGGCACGCGACATGGCGATGAGCCGGGCGTACTCGCCGACGGCTTTGAAGCGGCGAATGCCCTTGTCGGTCATCATGAACTGGAAACGCATGTGGTTGCGGACGAGCCCGCAGATCAACTCGATGTCCTCGGGCAGCATGTGCAGTCGACGCAAAATCTTGCGGGCCACCTTGGCGCCCACCCGGTGGTGTTCGTAGAAGTACCAGCGGCCTTGGAAGTATTCGGCCGTGTATAGTTTGCCCACATCATGGAAGAGCATGGCAAAGGTGCCCAGCCAATCGTAGTGGAACTCGCCTTCGGGATAGAAACGCATGGTTTCGATGGTATGGGCCAGCACGGTTTCTTCGGCCCCGGCGTCGTTGCGGGCCTGTCGCACCCGGGCCAGGCCGGCGATTTCGGGGATCAGTCCGTGCATGATCTGGCTGTCGAAGAGCAACTGAACGAATTTCCACATGTTTTCCGCTTCAACCTTGCGCCATTCGTCCATGAAATGCTGCACGGGCACGTAGTCGAGAATACGTTGGGAATTGCGGATGATCGCCATCCAGGTGTTCGGCTCAATGGGCAGATCGAAGTTGGCCGCGTAACGCAAAGCTCGGATGCCGAGCAGGTAGTCGCTTTTCAGGGTTTCGTCCGGCAGGCCTTCCAGGCGAACCGACCCCTGCTCAAAGTTGCCGAAACCGGGATACCCCTTGGGCTCCGGGGGAGGCGACAGGGACATCATGCCGTTGACCAGAGAGCGCGGCACCGGCCCCAGGGCGAACATGCGCTGCAACATGGTGGGGGTGAGCCGGGTCAAGGCCACCTCGGGCAGGGCCGAGTCGGCAATGTTCATGCGGTAAAAACGGTAGGAAATGCCGTTTTCCGCCAATACGCCCATGACGCCCGGATGGTCGCCGGGAGCCATGTTGGGGAAAAGTTTGGCCAGTTCGTCGGGAGGCGCGTCCGTGGCCAGATCCACTTCGGGCCGCTTGTCCGCGAGAATGAGTTCGTGTTGCAGTTGGGTGTTGACGATATGGGCGTCAAAGCCGTTGCGCATGATTGATTTGCAGATGGTCACGGCGTCTTTGAAGGCGACTTGGGACATGCGGTACTCCTGGGCCGGCCCGGCACGGCCGGGGGCGGACCCGGTTCTGCGATGGATGATGTAATATCATCTGCCGGCCGGAGCGGGTTGTCAACCGTCCCGCCCTTGAAGTCACTTCGGTAGGCCGATGGACTGTACAATGAAGATTTTGTAGCCGGCGGGCAGCGGCAGGTCGTTTTGCAGCATGTCCACGCCCGTGGCTTTGACCACGTTGTTCAGCCCGGCCGAGGCGCAGTAAAGCCCGGCGTTCTGGTAAAGCGAACCCACATGCAGAGCCCCGTACTCGTTATTCTCGGCCGCGTAGACCAGGGTCAGAGGCGCGCCGCCGAAAGCTTGGCGGGTGTCGCGGTCCAAGACCTTTTCCAGGACGTTGCCCGGCCCGTCATAGCGCCAGACGCCGTCGGCCTTGGCCGCGTAAACCTCGACTCGCTGCTGGTTTCTGGCCGTGGGCGCGGTGCGCCGGCCGTCCGGGCGGTTCACGCCCCAAGTTGCCCAGAGCAGGTTGCTCAGTTCCTGCTGCGACAAGGGCGCGTCGCCGAACGAGCGCGTGCTTTTGCGCAGGGCCAGAGCCTGCATCAGGGGCTTGCCGCCGTCTTTGCCCGGCGCAGGCAGGGTGACGCGTTCGCCTGTCTGCGCGGCCGGAGCCGGGGTGACGAACAGAAAGACGACGGCCAAGACCAGGGCCGACAAGAGAGAGAGGCTTGTTCCCGTCTGCATGGGGCACTCCTATGGGCTTTGAAAAAGCTTAACCCATTTGGGGGGCTGTCGTCACGGGGAGGATTTTTGTTCTCTGCCAAGGAAAAAATGTTTTTTATGGAAGAAGTGTACTCTTCTGGTACTCGACTGGAATAAAAAGTATTTTTGACGCAGGCAGAGGGCAAAAAGATCATCGTGACGGCATCCCTAAATGATTGGAATGCCGCCAAGCCAGTGCCACACCACCCGGCCCTTCATGGGCTTGCCCAGGCAGGGGGTGTTCAGGCTCTTGGAATGCAGGGTTTCGCGATTCGGCACCCATTCGGCGGCCGGGTCGAAGAGAAAGAAGTCGGCCGGGGCGCCCTCGACCGGCTCAAAGCCGGGCAGGCCAAATATCCGGGCCGGGTTCCCGCTCCACATGGCCGCAAAGTTTTTGGAGGACATTTCGCCTTTGCTCACGAGATCCCAGGTCAGGGACACGGCTGTTTCCAGACCGATCATCCCGTTGGGAGCCTCGTCCAGAGGCTCCTCTTTTTCGTGGGCCGCGTGCGGGGCATGGTCGGTGACGAAAATATCGAACACCCCGTCGGCCACGGCCCGGCGCAGGGCGGCCACGTCCTCGGGCGTGCGCAGGGGCGGGTTGACCTTGGCGGCGGTATCGTAATGTTCCAGGGCGGAGTCGTCCAGGTGCAGGTAGTGCGGGCAGGTTTCGGCCGTCACCGGAATGCCGCGGGCTTTGGCGAAGCGGATCAACTCCACGGACTGCCGGCAACTGATGTGGGCCAGGTGGATGGGCAGGCCCAGGTATTCCGCCAGCAGGATATCTCGGGCCACGTGCACGGCTTCGGCCACGGTGGGCTGGCCCGACACGCCGATGCGGCCGCTGACCGTGCCTTCGTTCATGTGGGTGCCGGCGGCCAGATGGGCGTCTTCGCAGTGGTCGATGACCACCTTGCCCCACTGGGCGGCGTATTCCACGGCCCGGCGGAAGATCTCCGAATTCATCATCGGCTTGCCGTCGTTGGAAAAGGCCGCGCAACCGGCTTCGGCCAGCTCGCCCATGGGGGCCAGTTCCTTGCCTTCAAGCTTCACGGTCAGAGCGCCCACCGGGTACAGCCACGGGCCGTGCGGGCGGGCCGCTTTGGCCCGTTCGAGCATGAAGCGGGTAATGGCCGCCGAATCGTTCACCGGGTCGGTATTGGCCATGCACATGACCGCGCCGAAACCGCCGTGGCCGGCGGCCGTCAGGCCGGAAGCAATGTCTTCTTTGTATTCAAAGCCGGGCTCGCGCAGGTGCACGTGGGCATCGATGAAAGAAGGGAAGAGCAGCAGCCCCGCGGCGTCCACACGCTCGACATCGGCGGGCAGATCCGGAAAACCCGAGGGGCGCAGGCCGGCAATGCGGCCTTCTTTGATAAACACATCGTGGGGCGTGCCGAACAGGCCCGCGCCCAACAGCACAAAAGGAGCGGGATAATCAGGCGTCATATGCGGTGTCCTCGTTGCGGGTTCCCAGGGTGAAGAGCACGGCCATGCGAACGGCCACGCCGGCCGCCACCTGATTGAGAATCAGGCTTTCGGCCGAATCGGCCAGTTCGGAAGAAATTTCCAGTCCCCGGTTGATCGGGCCGGGGTGCAGCACCGGCGCTCCCGGCGCGGCCTTTTCCAGATGCCGGCGGGTCAGGCAGAAGCGCGCGGCATATTCCGAAAGGTCCGGCAACAGCCCGGCGTGCTGGCGCTCCAACTGCAGGCGCAGGCACATGATCGCGTTCACCCCCTGCACGGCCTTGTCCAGGTCGGTGAAAACCTCGGCCGGCCAGGTGTGCACGCCCACGGGCAGCAGGGTGCGGGGCGAGAACAGGCGCACGTTCGCGCCCATTTTGGAAAGTAGATGCACATTGGAGCGGGCCACCCGGCTGTGGGCGGTGTCGCCCGCGATGAGCACGGTTTTGCCGGTGAGAGAGCCGCCCCAGTGCCGGCGCAGGGAGTAGGCGTCGAGCAACGCCTGGGTGGGGTGGGCGTGCCGGCCGTCGCCCGCGTTGACCACCGAGCAGGACAGCCGATCGGCCAGGAAGGCGGCCGCGCCGCTGGAGGAATGGCGAATGACGATGATGTCCGGACTCATGGCCTGCAGGGTCAGGGCCGTGTCCTTGAGGGTCTCGCCTTTGGAGATGCTGCTGCCGGACTTGGCCAAAGAAAAAGTATCGGCCGACAATCTCTTGCCGGCCACATCAAAGGAGGTTTTGGTTCGGGTGCTGTTTTCCGCGAAAAACAGGATCACACCCTTCCCTCGCAACGTGGGGACTTTTTTTACCGGTCGGGTATTGATTTCTTGGAATTCTTCGGCGGTGTCGAGCAGGTGGGTGATTTCTGCGGGGGTTAAATCGGCGACGTCCAGGAGATCTTTGTGTGGCCACAAGGACATGGGATACCTCGGAAGGCGGAAGGGTGATGCGAAAGGCGCTTGGCGCCGTACCTTTTTTGATTGTCGCACAGGTCGGGGTAGGAGTCCAGCAGCAGGATGGGCGCCGCAGGGCGAGCGCATCTTAATTCCGTTGCGCCGCAATAATGCGGCTTTTCGCAGCACCGCATTCAGCAAACTTTTTTAGCGGCTGCCGTGGCGGAAAAGCAGCAGTAGTAAAGGAAATTAGATGCGCTCGCCCTGATGGGCGCCGAGGGGTGGCTACACCTGGGGATGCGTGGGACGGCAGGGCAAAATCATCTTTCTCCGCCATGCGGCGTTGGAACGGACGGGCGGATGCCGAAGGCCTCGGCCAGGGCTCCGAGTTCGTTTTTGGCCACGTAGGCCGGCGGCCCGTCGGGCCGGAGCAGGAGCAGGTTTTCGGTCAGGGGCAGGAAGGGCTCGGGATCGTGGGTGGAGAGGATCACGCCTGTGCCGGCCTGCAGCAAATCCTGAAGCAGGCCGGCGAATTCCTTGACCGCCGGATAATCCAGGCCTGCCTGAGGCTCGTCCAGAAGCAGAATCTCCGGCCGGCGCAGCAGAGCCGCGGCCAGGCAGAGTTTGCGCTTCTGCCCGTAAGAGAGTTCCTGGATACGGGTGTCCGGTCCGGGCAGGCCCAGGCGGGCGGCCAGGAACGGGGCGGCGCGGGCTTCTTCGGCGGAAAGGCCCAGGGTCAGATCCTCGCCCACGCTGTCGCCGAAAATCTGCATATCGGCATTCTGCAGCAACAGGGCGATTTTCCGGCGGATCTCGCGGGGCGGAATTTCTTTTTCGGGAATCTCCCGGCCAAAAAGCTCAAGCCTGCCGGTACGGTCCTCATGCAGTCCGGCCAGGACTTCCAACAGGCTGGATTTGCCGGCTCCGTTGCGGCCGCAAAGCAGCAGCAACTCCCCGGGGCGCAGGTCAAAGGACACCCCGGCAAAGGCCGGCCGGGCGGCGCGCGGATGGGCAAAACCAAGATTTTCCGCCAGCAGCGGCAGGCTCATCGGGCGGTCAACCCGCGACGGCGCAAAGCCCGCCAGAGCAGAACGGCAAGCACCAGCTTGAGCGGAATCAGAGGCAGGAAGGGGACAACCCCCACGGCCAGAGCTTTTCCCAGGTCCACGCCCAGCACCTGGGCAAGGCGCAACGCGCCCAGGCCGTAGATCGCCGACATGCCCGCGCAGCAGCCAAGCAGGGGCGCCCAGAGACGGATCCAGGGCAGTTCGGCGCCTTCGGGCAGGTCTTTGAGGGCGAAGCTTCCGCCCAGGCCGGCGCATACGGCCAGGACCACAAAGCCGGGCAGGTAGCCGCCCGTGGGGCCGAGAAATACGGCCGGGCCGCTTTTGCCGGCCGAGAACACCGGCAATCCGGCCAGGCCGGCCAGGAGGAAGAGCAGCACGGCCAGGGCGCCCTGGCGCGGGCCCAGGGCCAGACCGGCCAGAATGATGAAAACTTCCTGAAAGGTGATCGGCACCGGGCCGACAGGCATATGGAACCAGGAGCCGGCGGCGATGAGCGCGGCCATGAAGGCGATGCCGGCAAGAGCCCGGAATTGTTTGATACTGGACTGGTTCTTCACTTTCTTTCCCAGGTGGGGTAAATATTCCGCCCCCGCATTATTGAGCAAAGGATGGTTATGTCTTCCACCCCCGCGGACCGGGTCAGTCCCGGCCTGATCGAAGTAGAAGCCTGCGGCCGAAGCTGGCGGCTCATTCGCCCCACGGATTTGGAATCCTTGTGGGAGTCCATGACCGATGAGGCTTTCACCGAGGACGAACGACTGCCCTATTGGGTGGAACTCTGGCCTGCCAGTCTGGCTCTGGCCGAGCATCTGCTGCGCGAGCGGGAAAACATTTGCCGGGGCGTCTGTCTGGATCTCGGCTGTGGCCTGGGCCTCACCGCCTTGGTGGCTTCCTGGCTGGGGGCCAGGGTCATCGGCATGGATTACGAGCCGGCGGCCCTTTCCTACGCCAGGCAAAACGCCCTTGTCAACGAGGTGGCCCAGCCATGCTGGCTGGTCATGGATTGGCGCCTGCCCGCCATAGCGCCGCGTTCCTGCCTGCACATCTGGGGCGGGGACATCATGTATGAAAAGCGCTTTGTCGGCCCGGTGTTCGACTTTCTGGAGCACACCCTGGCCCCGGGCGGCCGGGCCTGGGTGGCGGAGCCGGCCAGGGGCGTGTATGATGCCTTTCAACAGGCGGCCGAAGCCGGGGGCTGGAGCTCGCGGCGCATCTTGCTTACCGAGGTGGAACCGTTGCATATGCAGCCCTCGAATATCCGGGTGAACCTCTGGGAACTGGCGCGCGCCGCCGATTGAGTTCATTGCTGTCGGGCTTGACCCGCGCGAGCGGGCGTATCTGTGGAGGAAGGCTGTATGGGCGAGACCATCCGTTTCGGCGTATCCTTGGATTCGGACCTTCTGGAGCGCTTTGACTCATTGTGCTCCGAGCGCGACTATCCCAACCGTTCCGAGGCCATTCGGGATCTGATCCGCTCGGCTCTGGTGGCCCGGCGCTGGGAAAGCGAGGAGGGCGCAGGCGCGGGTACCCTGACCCTGATCTATGACCACCACAAGAGCGATCTGGCCAAAAAGCTCATGTCCATCCAGCACGACGCCCATCATCTGATCGTGGCCACCCTGCACGTGCACCTGGATCACCACAACTGTCTGGAAGTGCTGGTGCTCAAGGGGTCGGGCGAGGAGATCCGCAGCCTGGCCGAGCGACTGATCGCGGTCAAGGGCGTGGTCTTCGGTAGTTTTTCCCGGGCCGACGACGGCCGGACTTTATGTTAGAGTGATGAACATTGAAAATGCTCTAAAGGATGACATGGAAGACGTACAAAATCATGCCGCCGACGTTTCGCTGCCCATCGACCGGGTGGGAGTGCGCAACCTGCTGGTGCCCTTGAAGCTGGGCGACCGCAAGCACGGGGTGCAGCACACCGTGGCCCGGGTGGAGCTGGGAGTGGATCTGCCCGCCGAGTACAAGGGCACCCACATGAGCCGTTTTGTGGAGTCCCTGGAAAACTGGAACGAAGAACTCGGCTACATGAGCGTCAAGCGCTTGCTCGAAGATCTCAAGGCCCGGCTGCAGGCCCAAAAGGCCCAGGCCGTCTTTCGCTTCCCCTATTTTCTGCGCCGCCACGCCCCGGTTTCCGGAGCCGGCGGGGTGCAGGGCTATGAGTGCACCGTGATCGGCGAACTGGCAAGCGAGAAGCCGGCGTTTTCCCTGGAGGTGGACGTGCCGGTCATGACCGTCTGCCCCTGCTCCAAAGCCATCAGCGACGAGGGGGCGCACAGCCAGCGGGCCGAGGTGCGCATCCGCTTGCGCCTGAACGGCTTTTGCTGGCTGGAGGAGTTTATTGAAATGGCCGAGGCGGCCGGTTCTTCGCCCCTGCATCCGGTGCTCAAGCGGCCGGACGAAAAGGCGGTGACCGAAAGCGCCTTTGCCGCGCCACGCTTTGTCGAGGATGTGGTCCGGGCCGTGGCCGAAAAACTGGCCCGCCACCCCAGGGTGGCCTGGTATCGGGTGGAGGTGGAAAGCTTCGAGTCCATCCACGCCCACAACGCTTTTGCCTGGATTGAGGGCGGCACCGAGGCCGCCTCGTCGGCCTGAGTCGGCCCACACCCATGCATATCGTTCTCTATCAGCCCGAGATTCCGCCCAATACCGGCAACGTGGCCCGGCTCTGTGCCGGCACCGACACCGAACTGCACCTGATCGAACCTTTGGGCTTCAGCCTTGAAGACCGTTATCTGAAACGGGCGGGTTTGGACTATTGGCCCAAGGTGCGCCTCTCTGTCTGGAAAAATCTGTCCGTCTACCTGGCCGGGCCCGGCGCCGGCCGCAGGCTGGTGGGCAGCAGCAGCCGGCGCGGCACGGCCGTGCAGTTGTTCGATTTCGAGCCAAATGATTCCCTGCTCCTGGGACCGGAAACCCGGGGTCTGCCCGAAGATGTTTTGACCCAAGTGCCGCACCTGGTACGCATTCCCGTAAATGACAAGATCCGTAGCCTGAACCTGTCCACGGCCGCGGGCATATTACTCTTCTTCGCCCTCAACCGGGCCGGGCTGCTGCCGGCCGAAGGCGGTCCCCATGCTCTTTGACGTCATTCCCGGTTCCTGGTGGTGGCTGCCGCCTCTGGCCCTTGTCCTGGATCTTGCTTTTGGCGACCCGGCCTTTCTGCCCCACCCGGTGTGCGGCCTTGGCCGGTTGCTGGGTTTCCTCGAGGCTCCGGCTCGGCGTCTGGGCAGAGATCTGCTTGGCGGCGTTCTGGCCGTACTTTGTCTGTGCGCCGTGAGTGTCGGCATCAGCCTTGCCGTGCTCAGTCTGCCTTATGGCCTGGGTTTCGTGGCCGGCCTCTACCTGGCCTGGACCGGTCTGGCCTTGGGCTCGCTTTTGCGCGAGGGCCGCAAGGCCCTGAATCTCGTCGAAACCGCCGGTCTTGACGAGGCCCGCCGGGCCGTGGGCATGCTCGTCTCGCGCCAAACCGCGACCATGGAGCGGGCCGATCTGCGCCGCAGCCTGGCCGAATCCCTGAGCGAGAACTTCAACGACGGCTTTGTGGCCCCGTTTTTCTGGCTGGTCCTTTTGGGCCCGGCCGGTCTGTGGCTGTGCAAGGCCGTGAGCACCGTCGATTCCATGTGGGGGTACAAGACCCCCAAGTGGCTTCTGCTCGGCCGTTTCGGCGCCCGCTTTGACGATGTTCTGGCCTTTGTCCCGGCCCGCTTGTGCGTATTTTTCCTTGGTCTGGCCGGGCGTCTGCTTTTCCCGGGCGTGCCCAAGCCCACTCTGGCCACAATCCGCCGCCAGGCCGCGTTTATGGAAAGCCCCAACTCCGGCCTGCCCATGGCCGCGGCCGCCTGGATGATCGGCGGCACCATGGGCGGCCCCACCCCTTACGAAGACGGCATCAAAGACAAACCCCGCCTCGGGCCGCCCGATATTCCCTGGACCGGCGCCCGCATCTCCGCGCTCATCGATCTGCTGCGCACTGCCGGGCTCCTGGCCGCCGGCGCCCTCTGGGCCATGGCTTTCGCCCTGTCCTGGCTTTTTTAATAAAGAATTGGGGCTGCCGCCCCAAACCCCGCCTGGGGGAACTGAATTCCCCCATACTTTTTCAAAATCAGCCGAGGCGGACGAGGGACGCCCCGGGGGTGAAGCAGCGCCGGCGGACCAGGGTAAGGGCGGCGAAGGAGCTGAGGGCGGCGGCGGCGGTGAGGATGAGCATGATCACAATTTGGTAGCGCACGGCCTGGACGGGCGGCACGCCGGCGAGGATCTGGCCGGTCATCATGCCGGGCAGGGAGACCAGGCCGGCGCCCATGAGGGCGTTGACGGCGTTGATCATACCGGCGCGCAGGGCGACGCGGAACATTTCGCGCGAGGCTTCGGCCGGGGAGGCGCCCAGGCAGAGGGAGGCTTCAACTTCGCTCCGACGGAGGCGCAGTTCGGAAAAGAAGCGCTCAAGGGCGATGGACAGGGCATTCATGGAGTTGCCGGCAATCATGCCGCCCACGGGGATGAAGTAGCGAGGCTCCCACCAGGGATGGGCGGGCATGATCACCCCGGAGACCAGGGAAGTGAGAAAGAAGCAGGTCGTGGCCATGGCCAGAAAGGTGGGCAGGGTGATGGGCACGCCTTTGGTGGTGACCTTGCGCCGGGCCAGGCGGGTGGCGAAAAAGGCCGTGGCTGTGTACATGGCGAGCACCACCCAGAGAGAGTCGAGGGCAAAGATGGCCGTGAGCAGGTAGCCCATAAGGGAAAGCTGGATGAAGGCCAGCAGGGCGCCCAGGGCCAAATCGCGCTCAAGGCGCAGGCGGTAGATCAGCGAAAAGGCCCCGGCCACGAGCACAAAGCAGGCGGCCGCGAGTATCTGCCAATATTCCAAATGGGTGTAAGCGGCCATGCCGCCCCCGCCTTGGCCGGCAACGGCCAGAGAGTCGAGCAGGGTTTTGCCGGCGCTCATTCGGCACGCCCCAGGGTTCCGGCGCTCATATGCCAGACGAGGTGGGCAAAGGGCGGCACATAACCGGAGTGATCGATTTGGATCATGGTCATGCCGTGGTGCAGGTGGCGGTCGGCCACGGTATTGAGCACCAGTTGCCGGCTTTCGGCGTCCAGGGCGCTGGTGGGCTCATCCAAAAGCAGCACGGCCGGGTCGAGGAGCAGACAGCGAATCAGGCAGAGTCGTTGCTGCTGCCCCACACTGAGTTCGGCGGCTTTTTCTTCAAGGGCAATTTCCTCCAGTCTCAGACGCTCAAGCCAGAAGCGCAGCA
The DNA here is from genome assembly GCA_031553235.1 of Desulfovibrio sp. Taxonomy (GTDB): domain Bacteria; phylum Desulfobacterota; class Desulfovibrionia; order Desulfovibrionales; family Desulfovibrionaceae; genus Frigididesulfovibrio. Next base: position 41,887 of record JAVBLS010000002.1, on the reverse strand, counting down.
GGGCATCGTCCGGCCGGGGCGTTGCGGCGCTTGATGCGAAACTCCAGGGCAGCAGCAGGGTTTCGCGCACCGTGCCGGGAAACAGGGCGGGCACCTGGGGCAGGAGCATGACCTGACGGCGCAGCAGCATGGGGGAATAGTCGGACAGGGGTTTGCCCTGAAAGAGGATGCGGCCGGAATCGGGTTCTTCCAGGCGCACCAGCAGGCGAAACAGGGTGGATTTGCCCGCGCCCGAAGGCCCGACGAGCAGGGAACAGCTTCCTTGGGGACAGTTCAGCTCGATGCCGGACAAGGCCCGCCCGCCGTTTTTATAGGCAAAGGAAACATTTTCGCAAACCACGGCCGCACCCATGATGCCTCCGAAAAGTGCTGCGCGCGGCATGCCGAGGTTAGCCGCGCCGCTCTCGATATGCCGCGCCAAGGGTCGGTCGTCAAGGATCGTCTCTACTACGCCGCGTTCCGCCCGGCAAAAAAATCCCCCTCCCCCGCGCGCCCAACAGGGCCGTCAAAAAAACGGAAAAATTTGCCTCCACTGTGATTTTCCGGGCTTCACAAAGTCTAGATATTTTTTAATATGATGTATTTTCACGGTAAAAAAGTTTTGGCACCCATATTGCTTAGAAAGGACACCAAACCTTTCCAAGGAGGAAAGAACCATGTCTTTGGTCATAAACCACAACCTGATGGCCATGAACGCGGCCAGGAACCTGGGTGTCAGTTACGACAGACTCGCAACCTCAACCCGCCGGCTTTCTTCGGGCCTGCGCGTGGGCACGGCGGCCGACGACGCGGCCGGCCTGGCCATTCGCGAGCTCATGCGGGCGGATATCGCCACCCTCAACCAGGGCGTGCGCAACGCCAATGATGCCATCTCTCTCATCCAGACCGCCGACGGCGCCTTGGGCGTCATCGACGAAAAACTCATCCGGATGAAGGAATTGGCCGAGCAAGCCGCAACCGGCACCTACAACTCGGATCAGCGTCTGATGATCGAATCCGAGTACCAGGCCATGGCTTCGGAAATTACCCGGATTGCCAACGCCACGGACTTTAACGGCGTGTATCTGCTCAACGGCAGCCTGTCGAGCTCGGTGCACGACGGAACCGGGCTGAAGGCTACCGGCAAGCTGAAGATCCACTTCGGCACCGGCAACGACTCGGCCGAAGACTACTACTACATTACCATCGGCAACGCCACGGCCTCGGCCCTCGGCGTCGGCAACCAGGCCACGGTGGGCAAGGCCGGCTACACCATCTCGACCCAAGGCGCGGCGCAGAGTGCCCTTGACGCCCTGAACGCGGCGATCATCTCCAAGGACAAGATCCGCGCGCATCTGGGCGCCATGCAGAACCGGCTGGAAAACACCATCAGCAACCTGCAGACCCAGGCGGAAAACCTGCAGGCCGCGGAATCGCGCATCTCCGACGTGGATGTGGCCACGGAAATGACCGAGTTCGTCCGTAACCAGGTGCTCTCGCAATCGGCCGTGGCCATGCTCTCGCAGGCCAACTCCCTGCCGAAGATGGCCCTGCAGCTCATTCAGGGCTAAATGACGGATTGACACTCGGCTGAGGCGGACCAAAGACAACCGGGAAGGGGATCTTCCCCTTCCCGGGTTCTTCCAGGCCCCGCAGCAGCGTCATGTTCCTCGGCACCACCGCGCCGGTTCGACTCACATTCGAAACGTGCCGAACAGAACACATCGGAGCAATTGTATAAAGTTGTTTTGCTCCAGGCGATCGCGTCGCCATGAGAGCCGGGCAGGCCTTTGGGGGCCGCGCCGGGAGGATTCGCCCATGGGGCGCGTGTAAATCAAGTGGCCCACAGGCTTGTCGGCTTGTGGAAAGGCGACGGGTTTTCTACAACGCGAAGTCGCCGCCGACGTTGCGTTGAAGAATTTTAGCTATACTGTTGCAGGGCGGCAAGGGCGGCGGTCTGTTCCGCCCGCTTGATGCTGCTGCCTGTGGCGGTGAAGCTTTTGCCGTCCGGCAACTCCAGCTGCACGGTGAACTCTTTGGCGTGTTCCGGCCCGCCGGAGCCCACCAGCGTATACAACGGCTGGGCTTTGAACAGGCGTTGCGTGACCTCCTGCAGCAGGCTTTTGTTGTCCCTGCCCTTGGGGCGCGGCTCGGCCTTTTCCCAGTGGCCGGCGAACAAGGCCCGCACGGCCGCCCGCGCGGCCTCAAAACCGCCGTCCAGAAACACCGCCCCCAGCAGGGCTTCAAAGGTGTCGCTCAGAATAGAGGCGCGGCTTCTCCCGCCCTGGCCTTCTTCTCCTTTCCCCAGCAACAGACAGTTGTCCAGGCCGAGGTGCCGGGCCAGTTCGGCCAGGTGCTCCTGGTTGACCAGGCGTGAGCGCATGGCCGTGAGCGTTCCTTCCCGGGCATCGGGAAAACGTTGGAAAAGTTCGTCCGACACGCAGATTTCCAATACAGCGTCCCCAAGAAATTCAAGCCTTTCGTTATGATCCCTTTCATCGGTGTTTTCGTTGACGAAGGAGCTGTGGGTCAAGGCCGTTTCCAGCAGCTTGACTTGGCCGAAATCATAGGGGATACCTCTCTGCAGTTGCACAAGCGCATTTTCTCTTTCAGTACCGGGAACACTATGTCTCTTCATGCCCATATTACCTCGCTGTTCTCGCCCCGCTCCATTGCCGTGGTAGGCGCATCGCAATCACCCGGGAAAATAGGCAATATTATTTTGGCAAACCTGCTGCACGCGGGCTACGATGGGGTGGTGCATCCCATCAATCCAAGCGGTGGGAGCATACTTGGTCTGCCGGCCCTGCGCAAGATCGGCGATATTCCTCCCGAAAGCCGTCCCCTGGACATGGCCGTACTCTGTCTGCCTGCCGAGGCTGTGCCCATGGCCCTGGAGCAACTGGCCGAACTGCCGGTGCGCTCGGCCGTGGTGATCAGCGCCGGCTTCAAGGAAACCGGCGGCAGCGGTGTGGAACTGGAAGAGGAAGTCAAAAATTTGGCGAGCAGGCACAATATCGCCCTGCTCGGTCCCAACTGCCTGGGGCTGGTGCATGCCGCCGGCAAGGTCAACGTCACTTTTGCCGCCGGCGACCCCCTGCCCGGCAATATCGGCTTTTTTTCCCAGTCCGGGGCCTTGTGCGTGTCCATTTTCGACTGGGCCCGCCGGCAGAACATCGGCTTCTCCTCTTTTGTCAGCCTGGGCAACAAGGCCGTGGTCGACGAGGCCGATGTGCTGGCCCACCTGGCCGACGACCCCGAGACCAAGGTCATTGTGGGCTACCTGGAAAGCGTGGAGTGCGGGCCGCGTTTCTTGCGCAACGCCCATATCGCCACCCGCAAAAAGCCGGTGATCCTTTACAAGGCCGGGCGCACGGCCGCCGGTGCCCTGGCCGCTTCGTCGCACACCGGTGCCCTGGCCGGGGCTGATATGGCCTATGAGGCCGCCTTCAAGCAGACCGGGATCATCCGGGCCAGACTCATGGAAGATCTTTTCGATCTGGCCAAGGCCTTTGCCGCCCGCCCCTTGCCCAAAGGACCGGGAGTGGCGGTGGTCACCAACGCGGGCGGCCCGGGCATCATCGCCACGGACGCCTGTGCCGAGGCCGGCCTGACCATGGCCCGTCTGAGTGCCCAGACCACCCGGGCCCTGAAGGAATTTTTGCCTACCTTCGCCTCGGTCTACAATCCGGTGGATGTGGTCGGCGACGCCAGGGCCGAGGTGGTGGGCCGGGCCGTCGAGGTGGTCATGCAAGACCCGGCCGTGCATTCGGTGCTGGTGCTTGCCGCTCCCACTGCCCGCACCGGGGTGGACGAGATCGCCCGCCGGGTGGCCGAGGTCACGGCCGGGAGCGAGAAGCCGGTGTTCGCCTGCCTCATGGGTGGCGACGGGGTGGAGGCCGGGCGGCAGACTTTTATCGACGCGGGCATCCCCTGCTACGATTTTCCTGAGCCGGCCGTGGAGGTCATTGCGGCCATGTATCGGCAGAGCCGCTGGAAAGACAACCCTATGCCGGTGGAGGTCAACTACCGCCGGGATCGGCGTAAGGCGGCTAAAATTATCGAAACGGCCCGCGCTTCCGGAACCTTGGAACTGGTGGAGTTCCAGGCCCTGGATCTGCTTAAGGCCTACGAGATGCCGGTGCTTGAGTCGCGTCTGGCTCGCACCAGCGATGAGGCCGTGCACGCGGCCAAGCAGATCGGCCTGCCCGTGGCCCTGAAAATCGCTTCGCCGCAAATCTCGCATAAAACCGATGTGGGCGGCGTGGTTCTGAACCTGGATTCACCGGAAAGGGTCCGGGCCGCTTTTCTGGAGATCACCGGACGGGCCATGCGCCTGCGCAAGGGAGTGTATGTGGCCGGGTGCCTGGTGCAGGCCATGGCCACGCCCAAGGCGCGAGAGGTCATTGTCGGGTTCCGGCGCGATTCGCGCTTCGGCCCCATGGTCATTTTCGGTCTGGGCGGTATCCACGTGGAGGCCTTTAAGGATATTTCCTGCCGGCTCGCGCCCTTGTCGCTGGAAGATGTGCACGACATGGTGCGCGAAATTCGGGCCTTTCCCATTCTGGCCGGCATGCGCGGCCAAGGAGCGGTCAAGTTCACCGCCCTGGAAGACATCCTGCTGATCATGTCGCAGTTGGCCGTAGATTTTCCGGAAATTCAGGAGGCGGAGTGCAACCCCGTGCTGGCCGACGAAAACGGCGCGGTGGTGGCCGATATCCGTGTTGTACTTACAAGAGAATGCGGCGAAGCGGGTGCTCTCCCGCCCGCTGAATGATAATGTCGGCCGCAAGGAGGTTGTATGGCTAAAGGGCTTTATATCGGAGCAACCCGTCCGTTTTCCGGCAAGAACATGCTCACCATGGGCATCGGCATGCGTTTGCAAAAAGACGGCCTCAACCCGGGCTATATGAAGCCGGTCGGGGTCATGCCCACGGAAAAGGACGGTGTGCCCGGCGACGAAGACGCCCAGTTCATGCAGGAGGTGCTCGGCCTCCGTCAGCCTCCCGAACTGGTCACGCCGGTGCTGGTCACCCAAGATTTTCGTATGCGCGCCTTCAGCGGGCAGGTGGGCGATCTCATGGGCGGGATCATCGACGCCTACAAAGAGTTGGGCAAAGACCGCGAGCTTATGCTTGTGGGCGGCTCCGGCCACTTTTTATCCGGCAAATATTGCGGACTGGACGGCATCCGGCTCATCCGCGAGCTTGACTTGAGGGCGATCATCATCGACCGCTTGGTGCACGAGGTCAACTACGACACCCTGATCAGCCTGAAGGAAATACTCGGCGATCAACTGCTGGGTGTGGTGCTCAACGATATTCCGCCGGCTTTCATGACTGAAATCTCCAGCGTCATTCGTCCCTTCCTGGAGCGCAACGATGTGCCTGTGCTCGGGGTCATTCCGCGTGATCCCCTGATGGGGGCCATCCGGGCCCGTGAATTGGCCGAGCGCCTGGGCGGCCGGCTGGTGGCCGCCCAAGGGCGGGCCGACTCGATGGTGGAAAATTTTCTCATCGGCACCATGCAAGTGGAAAATTTCATGACCTATTTCCGCCGGCAGAAAAACGCCGCCATCATCGTGGGCGGCGACCGGGCCGATGTGCAGCTTGTGGCCATTGAAGGAGAATGCCCCTGTTTGGTGCTCACCGGCAACCTGTTCCCCAACGACATCATTTTGTCGCGGGCCGACACACTGGGCGTGCCGATCATCATGGTCCGGGACGACACCTACACCGTGGCCAAAAAGATGGAGGCGTTGCTCAGCCGGCACAAGATGCGCGACGTGATGAAAATTCGCCAGGGCGCGCAGCTTGTCAGCACCAACCTGGATTTTGCCACTATCCGCGGCGCCCTTGGGGTGTAAAGGAAAGGTTGATTAATGGCCTTTCTGCCCGCCGGCCGCGTCAGACTCGTCCCGTGCAAAACTCATGTCTGTCTTGATACACTTCGTTTCGCCCGGCACTCGCCTTCCTTGCCGGTGAACAAAATTCTCGTTGATCAGCGTTTCCCAGACAGCTTTCCCGAACGAAAAAGGCCTGCCTGAGCAGGCCTTTTTCATGTGAAAAGATCGAAACCCCGACACCCCTTAAGCTTTGGGCGTGACCCGGGTGTAGGCAGCTTTCCCTTCGGGAGTATAGAGAAAAACGCAGTTTTTGCCGGCCCGTTTCCCATGGTACAGGGCCTTGTCGGCGCAGTCGATGAGGTTGGTCTGAAAAGCGCCGCGCCACCCCTTCCACAGGGCGGCCACACCCGCGCTTACGGTCAGGCGGATGCCCTGGGAGATAACCTGATCGTTGGCGTCGCGCAGCAACAAGGTGGTGTCGGCAATGACGGCGCGCATGTGCTCGGCGAACTCCGTTGCCCCGGCTGCAGCCTCGCCACGCAGGATGACCGCGAATTCCTCGCCGCCGTAACGCGCGGCTATGGCTTCGGTGCCTTTTTGGACCAATGACTGCACCTGCCGGTCGATGCGCCCGGCCACGGTAATCAACACCTGATCGCCCACCAGATGGCCAAATCTGTCGTTGAAGCGCTTGAAATTGTCGATGTCGAGCATCAAAAGCGCCGCCGGAACGTTCTTCTCTTGCCAGAGATGCACGGTTTCATCCAGAAAGGCGTCGAAAAAGCGGCGGTTTGTCAGGCCGGTCAGGGCGTCATGATGCGACAGCGCGCTTAAAGCCTGAGTATCCTCTTCCATTTTGGCCAGCATGCCGCGCAGGGCGTCGCGCAGCCCGGAGAGGATGCGGGCCGGCTCGACGCCACCGGCGATGTCGTTGTCCACGGATTGGGCCGCGGTGATCACGTCGTTGCGGTGCCGGCCCAGAATATTGTTGACCTCATGGGCCAGAGACTCGGCTTCACGCATGATTTCCTGCAGCTTCTGATCAAAGGGCGCCCGTTGGATCTTCTGGATTTCGTCGGCTATTCGGGCGTAGGCGGCCTGAGAAAAGTCGCGTTGCTGCAGGGTCGCTATGAGCAACTCCTGCATGGCGGCTTTTTGCACCTCGCTCAGATGGATGTCGTCGGCCAGACTGCGCAGGTGCACGACCAGAGGGGGCCACTTCCCGTTGTGAGGAACACCGGCCCTGCGCAGTACGTCGCAAAAATTGTCGTTGGGAGACCAGCGGCAGGAGCCCGAAAACACCGGGCATTCATGCGGGTGAGCAATGTTTTTCCGTTCCATCAACCGGCCGTCCGCAAGAATAAAAGACAGAGTGAAATTGATACGTTTTCATTATACAAGAAACAAGAAGTACGCAATGGAATATCTTTCCGGCGGGTTACATCCTGCCGCGCAGCCCGATCCTGTGCGGCATCTAATCCGCCTGACTCTGTGTTTCGTCTGTTCGCCGGAGAAGAAAGGTGGGCTGCATAGTAAAGAGAGATGCCCCGCGGCGCGGACGCCAAGAGGCATCTCTCTTTGCGCCGCTATGCGGCCGGAGTGGCGTCGGCGGCGGAGGGAGAGGCGCGGCCGCCGAGATCGCGATCAAGGAGCAGCAGTCCCTGCCCGTCGCCCTTGATCAGCTTGAGTTTGTTGACCATGTCGGTGAAGTTCTCTTCTTCTTCCACCTGTTCGGTGACGAACCACTGCAAAAAGACGTAGGCGGCGTGATCCTTGGTGGACACGGCCAGATCCATCAGGCTGTTGATGCGGCCGGTGACAAACTGCTCGTGCTTGAGGCCTTCTTCAAACACGTCCAGGGGGTTTTTCCATTTGGCGGGCGGCGCATCAATGGCCTGGAGCGTAACCTTGCCGCCCCGGGCGATGACGAAGTCATAAAATTTCATGGTGTGCAGCATCTCTTCTTCGGCCTGGACACGCATCCAGCGTGCAAAGCCGGAAAGGCCCAGATCGGAAAAATAGGCCGACATGGCCAGGTAGAGGTAGCTCGAGTAGTATTCGAATTTAATCTGATCGTTCAGTGCATTGAGCATCTTCGAGTTGGCCATGGTCCGCTCCTGTTGGCGTGGTTGCGGGTTTACTGTAAGCTTGCTTTTGGAAACGTAAACTATTCCTAATAATATCCATCCTCAAGCGGATGGGCAAGGGCCGGCCATGTGGAAAAGTTTTTCACCCCCGCGCGAAGCGCCAACCACCATTCCCTGCCGCGAATGCGGCCGGTTGCTTGCGGCCCGCCGTTCCTGCCGGGAGGCTCGTCTGGGCTGCCCCGGCTGCGGCCGGAGCTTCGAGCTCCGGGAGTATATCGAGCGCATGGACGAAGCTTTGGAAAAATTTCTAGAAGCGCTTAACTGCGATCGGATTTAAATTCCTTTTTCTGCAGTTTTCCCTATGATTTTATTCGGCAATCTGCCGTCGGTCAGCCCGTGGACGATTTTTCGCCTTGCGCCGGGAACAGGTGGTTCTTTTAGAGCCGATTAACATTGAAGATATTCATCTGCTCCGGCGGACGCGCAAGCGGACTGCGGCCCGCGACCACACGGAGTACACTCTCGATTCCCCGGCAGTGCCGCCGGTCCAGCGGCCTTCACAGCCCTTATTTGCTTGCGGGCTCGTTCACAAGTCCGCCGGCAATATTGTTTCATAGACAATTTCAAAGTGAAATTGCTCTATGGCTTCGTGTATCTTCTTTTGCCGCCGCCAATTCTTCGTTTTTTTACGATGGATGCTCTTTTTGTGACAAATTTCTTTTGCGTTTTGCTGTAGGATTCGGGCAATTGATTATGAATATCTTGAAAAGACGAGGATGCCCATGTTTAGCCAAATAACCGACGCCGATTTCAAAGAAAAAATCGCCGCTACGGCCGACGGAGTGCTGCTCTGCTTCAAAAAACTCTGTCCCCACTGCAAGAACATGGAAAAGGTTCTGGAAAAATTTGCCACAGGGCATACCGGGGTGACTTTCCTGAGCCTGGACAGCGAAGAGAACCCCACGGCCATGAAAGAGCTTGAGGCCGAGCGCGCGCCCACGATTTTTGTGATCAAGGGCGGCAAGGTTGCGGCCCGCAAGGCAGGCTTGATGAATCCGCGCGAAATGAACGCGCTCTACACCGGAGCAAAGTAACATGAAACCCGTCCATGAATACGAACTGGTCATCCTTGGCGGCGGCCCGGCCGGAATGACGGCCAGCGTTTATGCCGCCCGGGCGGGTCTCAAAAGCATCATTCTGGAAAGCAACATCACCGGCGGGCTGGTCAATTCCACCTATACCGTGGAAAATTTTCCCTCCTACAAAGAGATCCACGGTATGGAGCTGATGCAGAAAATGCGGGAGCACGTGGACTCTCTTGAGGTGCCGGTGGAAGAGGTCTGCGAGGTTCTGTCCCTGGATCTCGCCGGGCAGATCAAGACCATTGAGACCGAAGAGGCCGTCTACAAGGCTAAAGCCATGATTTTGGCCACCGGTCGAAAGCCCATCCCCCTGGATGTGCCGACCGAGTGCGACCAGACCCACTTTTGCGCCATCTGCGACGGCGCGCCCTATGTCGACCGGCACGTGCTCGTGGTGGGCGGCGGCAACAGCGCTTTTGACGAGAGTCTGTACATGCTCAAAATGGGCGTGGGCAAGATCACCCTGATCGAGATCATGGACCGTTTTTTCGCGGCCAAAGCCACCCAGGACGATCTCCTCGGCCGTGATAACGTTACCGGCCATACCTGCACCAGGGTCAAAGATCTGATGCTTCAAGACGGCGTGCTCAAAGCCGCTCTTCTGGAAAACACCGCGTCCGGCGAAGTCTTTGAGTTGCCTTGCGACGGTATTTTCGTCTTTCTCGGCCAGAAACCCAACAACGAACTCTTCAAGAATGTGGTCGAACTTTCTCCCCAGGGCTACATCTTGGCCGGCCCCAAAGACATGAGCACGAATATCCCCGGCGTGTTCGGCGCGGGCGACATCAACGACAAAGCCTACCGCCAGATCACCACGGCCGTGGCCGACGGCACCATTGCCGCCCTTTCGGCCGAGCGTTACATCCGAACCGTGAAATAAATTCCACTTCCGATTCCTTGGGGCAATTCCACCGTGAAATTGTTCATGAAACCGGGTCATCGACAAAAAAAACCGCGCTATGCGCGGTTTTTTTTGTCGATCAGGGTGCGGAGATCACCGGCCGGTCGGCCGGATGCGGAGGCATCGGCCGCGGCGTCTCAGTCGGAGGAGTTTGTTCAGGCTGCGGTGTCTCTGCCGGAGCGGCCTGCCCGGGTTGTACCGGCTCTGTCGGAGAAGGGTGCTGTCCGGGTCGTGGCGTTTCCGCCTGGGACGTATGCGGCGGCTGCGGCGCTTCCATGGGGGGAGCCTGCGCGGGCTGTTGCGCTTCCGTCGGAGGGGTCTGCGGCGGTTGCGTCGTCTCCGTCGGAGAAACCGGGGGCGCGGGGGGCTGCTGATCCCGGCCGGGGCAGACCAGCAGGACGCGTTCCGGGTGCTCGATGTAGCGGGCGTCGACTTCTTTGAAGCAGGCGGGCTTGCCGGGCCAGTCGTTCAGGTCTTTACGGCGGATGGCCAGAACCACGCCGTGTTCGCCGGGTACCGGGGGCAGTTCGGCCAGGGAATCAACGTCTTTAACCGGCGTGCCGGCATAGTAGGCGTAAATACCGGGATAGTTCCTGTAGGAAAAGGCCTGATAGCCTTTATCCATGTAGCTCTTCAGGATCAGGGACTGAGCTTTGGGACTGAGCACCTGATCGAAGGCCGGGGCCACGTCGCGGGCCAGGGGATAGGAGAGCAGGGTGGCGACCAGGGCATAGCCCAGCAGCACGCTTTCGGGGCGGGAGGAGCGCAGGCCGAGCAGCAGAAACAGGCCGCCTGCAATCAGGCCGAAACCGGCCACGTAAAAGCCCAGGTTGCCGGCAATGCGCCAACCGGGCAGGTCGAGCCAGGAGGGCGAGAGGATGGCGCCGAAAAGAATCAGGGAGGCGAGCAGAAAGGCCACGCCGCCGATAACGGGCACCAGGCCCATGAGCAGGCGGAAGAGGCGGGCCCGGATCCCGGAAATTTCCAGGCAGGCTCGGCCGATGAGCAGTGCCACGGCGGGCATGGCGGGCAGATAGTAGATCAGGACTTTGCCGCTGACGCAGGAAAGCAACACCAGAGCGGACAGGGCGATGCACCAGAGAAAGGCCCGGCCTTCGCCTTCGGCCCGGCGCAGGGAGCGCAGGTGTTCAAGGGCGCCGCGTGAGGCCAGGCGGGTCCAGGGCAGGCAGAAGATCAGCACGACAAAGGGCAGAAAGAGCAGGGGTAGACGCGGCAGATAGAACCACCAGGGTTCGCGGTGGGCAAAGGAATCTATGGCCCGAACGACAATTTGTTGGTGCCAGAAACCCTTGGTCAGCACGTCCAGGGAGCCCGTGTCCATATAGACCAGAACCGCCCAGGCCGCGATCTCGGCCAGGAAAACCGCCAGGCCGAGAAGGATGTCGGAGCGCAACAACCGGCGGGGGCGCCTCTGCCAAAGCACGAAGAAGATACCGGCGGTCAGGGGCAGGCCGAAGCCGAGGGGGCCTTTGACCAGACAGGCCACGCCCATGAGGAAAAAGGCCGTAAGGCTGAACGGAACCGAACGCGGTCGGATCAGGGCGTGGTACAGGGCAACGTAGGCGCAGATGATGCAGGCCGCGAAGAGAAAGTCCATGCGGGCATAGTGCAGCAGGGCGTAAACATAGCCGCTGCAAACCAGAACAATGCCCGAGGCCGTCAGGGTGCGGCCGTCGGCGCGATCCACGAAGCGGCCCAGAAGCAGGAACGAGAGGACAAACAACAGGCCGGAGACGGCGGCGGCGGTGAAATCGAGCAGCGGCCCCTCGACCTTGAGAATTTCATACAGGCCGCGCAAGAACCAGAAGTACAGGGGCGGCTTGTCCAGGTACTCCAGGCCGTTCATCTGCAGGACAATGCCTTTGCCGTGCTCCAGGAGGTTGCGGAAGGCGTCGGCGTGGCGTACCTCGTCGGAAAACCACAGAGCCCGGGAATCCAGACTGAAGATGGTCTGGGCCACAAGCATCAGGATCAGGAAGAGCCAGGGAACGTATGCGATCAGGTCGAAGGCCCGGGAACCGAGGCTCGGCGGCATGGTCGCGGGCACGGCACGGATCGGGTGCGTTGCGAAAAAACCGCCGGTCGGGGGTTTTTCCCGCTTGGCTTTGTCCCCTTTGCCGGCCGTCGTGGACTTGTCCTTTTGGGATTTACCGTTTGCTTCGGCCGGGGCGGGCTTTCCTTTTTTGACGTTGGCGCTTTCTTCGGCCGGGGCAGACCTTTTTATCGCCGCTTTGCGGGGAATGCCGGCAGAAGCGGCGGCAGGCGCGGCCTGTTCCGCTTTGGACCGATCCGCCGCCGCTTCGGCGGCAGGCTCGGGTGAGGCACTGCGCGCCGTCTGCTGTTCTCCTTTCTCTTCTTCTGCCGCGGCAAGATCCACGGGTTTTCCGAAATCAAAGTTATCGGGCAGGGGAATGGCCGGGCCGGCGGGCTGGGAGATGCCCTCCGGGACGACGGTTTTACTTTCCGCCGTCCCGGCGGGAGTTGCGTCCGTCGTCGGCAGGGGCAATTGGCCGGGGACGGATTCGGCAACCCCGTCCGGACCGGCCGGATCGGCAGCCTCGGCCGGGTAGGCCTCTTCGGGCGGGGTTTTGGCCGATGCGGGAATTTCCACTCCGGGCAGAGTGTGTTGCGGGCGGGTTTCCCCGTTATTTTCCGGGCGTTGGGGCGATTGGCCGTTCATGATGTGCGCTCCGCGCAGAGAAGGTGGATGACGATGGCGGCAAAGCTGCCGATGACCAGGCCGGCAAAAAGATCCCAAAGGTGGTGCATGCTCAGGAAAACCCGGGAATAGGCCGTCAGGGCCGTGACCAGGCCCAGGCCCAGGGCAAGCAGCGGGCTGCGCGGGCGGCAGGACAGGCTGACGGCCGAAGTGGAGCCTTCGGTGACATGGCCTGAGGGAAAGGATTGCAGTCCTTGCTTAAAGGTGAAGTGCTCATAATGGGCTCCGGCCAGCAAGGCGTCCGGCCTGGGTTTGCCCACGCAGATCTTCAGCGTCCTGACGAGCAGAAAAGAGACGGCAAGCTGCACCATGATGTAGGCAAGGACAAAGCGCAGCAAAGCTTTGTCGCCGCGTTTGCGCGCCCGCCACAGCAGGGCGGTGATCGCCAAGTAATACAGGGGGTTGATCGTGTGGGCGAGGAAATTGAAAAAACGGGTGATGCCCGGATGGGCGACCGCGACGGCCGCGTAATGGGCGGCCAGTTCGACGCCCGTGCCGTGGGCCAGGGCCAGGTAGGTGATGGTCAGCAGGCAAGGGGTGATGCAGAGTAGGTGCAGCCCCCAGGGATAAGCGCGGAGCGGCCGCATCAGGCTGCCGGCCGCCGCGCCAGGGCGGAAATCACGCAAAACCGTCCTCGCTCTCTTCGCTCTTGATCTGCCGGATGCGCCGGCGCTCTTCTTGAAACACGTAGCGGATGATGCTTTCTTTGTCGGCTTCGCGCAAGCGGGAGTAAGACATGGCAAATACTCCGTTGTTCCGCCCGGTGACGGGGGCTTCGGGCAGGCGTTTTTCCACCCCGACAATACAGGAAGCGGTGTTCATGGGATACTCTTCCAGCAGCATGACCAATTCCAGGTGGTCGCCCGGGGCCAGGGGCTCGCGGCACTCCAGACGCAGGACGTCGGCGCCGAGCAGGGTGATTCGGGCGTCGTGGGGAAAGTTTTTGCGCAGTTCGTCGCGACGCATCAGGCCGAGAACGGCATCAAGCTTGCGGTCCATTTCGACCAGCAGACGCACCGCCGGGTCCGGCAGGCGCGATTTGCTCAGAATTTCATCACGCAAGACGTTGCCGTCGGTGGAAAAGAGCGGGCTGCACAACTGGAGCTCGTCCGTTTCCACCATCCGGTACATGGCTGTGACCAGGGTGGGAATCGCCACGTACTGCCGGCTCATGTCCATTCTGCGTCAAACAACGTCGGCCGGATCGGGCTTATTTGCCCGTGGCCAGAAATTGCTTGGCCCGCGTGGCTTCCGGGCTGGACGGATAGCGCTTGACCAGTTCGTTCAAGCGCTCTTTGGCCGCATCTTTCTTGCCCGCGTTGGACAGGGAGATGCCCTGCTTGAGCATGGCCGACTGCATTTTGACGTTGCCGGGGTATTTGGCGATGACTTCTTGGTAAGCCAGGGCCGCCCGAGCGTAATCCTTCATCTGAAAGTACGACTCGCCCTGCCAGAAATAGGCGTTGCCCGCCAGCTTGTGCTTGGGGTAGGCGGCCACGAAGTCTTTGAAGGAAACCACGGCATCCTGATACTTGCGGCTGTCGAAGGCCTTGATACCCGCATTGTAAAGGGTATCGGCCGTGTCTGTGGATACGGCCGAGCCGGACGGCTCCACAGACATGGGCGGCACCGCCTCTGCCGAGGCGGCCGGCGTGCCGGTCTGCGCGGGCGGGTAGGGCGAGGCGTCGGACTGCGGGGCATAGCCGGTGCCGCCCTGGGGCAGCGGGGCATCCAGCGAATCGGTGCTGATGGCCATTTGCGAGGCTATGCGGCGCAGCAGGTCTTCCATGCGGCGGATCTTCTCGCGCATGGCGGCAAGCTCACCCGGCTGCAGGCCGGCGTCATCCAACCGACCCTGCACGGAGTTGAGATCCTGGCGCATGGTCTGCATCTGGGCCCACATTTCCGCCTGACCGGGCAACACCTGCTCGACCTGGCCCACCTGGCCCATCAGACTTTGAATCTGCTGGTCGTGTCGGGCCACCTGCTGGCTCAAACTCTCACCCGTGGATGTGCCGCCGCCGCCGGTGGTCACGCAACCCGAGGCGCCGAGCAGTGCGCCCAGAACCAGAAAACAAAGAATGCGTTTCATGCCTTCGCTCCTGGAGCACATGGACCCCATGCGCTCTATTGAAAAAGTTTCCCCGTGGCCCGGCGCCTACCGAAGAAAAGATAGGCCAGCCCGCCGATGACCGGCACAAAAATACCGAGACAGATCCAGATCAGCCGCTCCTGCGTGGTTGGGAACCGGTGGTGAAACGAATGATAAATGGCCCACAGGTTGGGCAGGGCAAAAATTACCACCAGAACATAAAACACGGCATGCTGCATATTTCTCCTCTCAAGGGACTCCGCAACATTACGAAATTTTTATTGCCTCGCCAAGTGCCCGCTTCTATCAAGCCCCCCAAGGTCAGTATCGCCGTCGGCAGCTGTACGGGGCCGAGCGGCATCATTTCACGGGCTCGCGGAAAATACACAGGGCAGTGAGGGTCGCACCGAGGCAGATGGCGATGTCGGCCACGTTGAAGGCCGGCCAGTGGTTTCCGGCCCAGTGGAAATCGAGAAAATCAACCACCGCACCGTAGTTGATGCGATCTATGGCGTTGCCCAGGGCCCCGCCGAGGATCATCCCCAGGCCGGCCTGCAGCAGGCGGGCGCCGGGCCGGGCTGTTTTGGCGATCCAGAGAATGGCCAGAACGGCTATGGCAGTTGCCCCGAGCAGGAGCCGGGTTGCCCAGGCCGCGCCGGGGTCGTTGAGAAAGCCGAAGGCCGCCCCCCGGTTCATGACCAGCACCAAGTTGAAGAACGAGGTCACCGGCACGGCCTCAAAGGGAGAAAGGGCGTCGAGGGCCCGGAGCTTGACGATTTGGTCAAGCCCGGCGGCCACGGCCGCCGGGCAGAGCAGATAGAGCCAACGCACGTCTCAGCCCAGCCGGTGCAGCACGTCGGTGCAGCGCGGGCAGGTTTCCGGGTGGGCCGGGTCGGTGCCGCGTTCGGTGCTGTAAATCCAGCAACGGGCGCACTTTTCGCCGGCGGCCTTGGCCACCTGAATGAACACGCCGGGCATGTCCTGGGCGTGCACGGCTGCGGCCGGGGCTATGGCCGCATCTTCCAGGGCAAACCGAGAGACGATGAACACGGCCCGCAGGTCTGTGCCGATGCCTTCAAGCACGGCGCGCACCTCGACCGGGGCATAGACCGTCACGGCCGTGTCCAGTCCATGGCCGATCTCGCCGGCCTTGCGCAACGGCTCAATGGCCCGGGTAATCTCGGCCCGCACGGCCAGCAGGGTCTCCCAGGCCTCCCGCTCCTTCTCGTCCAGGCGGAAGGCCGGAGCCTCGGCGGCGGTCATGGCGAAGACCGTTGTCTTGTTCGGGCGCAGGGCCTCGGGAATGTATCTGAACACCTCTTCGGCCGTGAAAGAGAGCACCGGGGCCATGTCGGCCGTGAGCAACAGCAGGATGCGCCACAGGGCGGTCTGGGCCGAGCGCCGGCCGGCGTCGCCGGGGGCCGAAGAATAGAGCCGGTCTTTGAGCACGTCCAGGTAGAAGGCCGAGAGGTCGGTCACGCAGACGTTGTGCAGGCCGTGGAAGACCCGGTGAAACTCGTATTCGTCGTAGGCTTTCTGAATTTCGTCGTGCATCCGCGAAACCACGTCCAGAGCGTAGCGATCCAGGGGGTCGAGTTTGTCGTCGGCCACGGCGTCGGCCGGGGAGAAGTCTGCCAGATTGCCGAGCAGGTAGCGGCAGGTGTTGCGGATGCGCCGGTAGGCGTCCACCTGGCGGTTGAGAATTTCGTCGGAGATGCGCACGTCTTCGCGATAGTCCACCGAGGCCACCCAGAGGCGCAGAATTTCCGCTCCGAACCTGGAGATGATTTCTTCCGGGGCAATGACGTTGCCCACGGACTTGGACATCTTCTTTCCCTCGCCGTCCACCACGTAGCCGTGGGTCAGCACGGCCTTGTACGGCGGCACGCCGCGCGTGCCCATGCCGGCCAGGAGCGAGCTGTGGAACCAGCCGCGGTGCTGGTCCGAGCCTTCCAGATACATATCGGCCGGAAAGCGGCATTCCTTGCGTCGCTCGATCACGGCGGCAAAGCTGGTGCCGGAGTCGAACCAGACATCCAGGATGTCCGTTTCCTTTTCCCACTCTTTGGAACCGCAGGAGGGGCAGGTCAGATCCTTGGGTGCGACTTCCTCCACGGGGGTCTCGAACCAGTAGTCGCAGCCGGTGGGGTGCTTGGCGAAGCGCTCGGCCATTTCCTTGTTCCAGGCCGGGTTGTGCCAGGAATCGCCGCAGCCTTTACAGAGCAGGGCCACAATGGGCACGCCCCAAGTGCGCTGGCGCGAGATGCACCAGTCCGGCCGGTTTTCGATCATCGAGAAGATGCGCTCTTCGCCCCAGGCCGGAATCCAGCGCACATCCTTGCGGATGGCTTCCAGGGTGCGGCTGCGCAGGTTGTTCTTCTCCATGGAGATGAACCACTGGGTGGTGGCCCGGAAGATCACCGGATCTTTGCAGCGCCAGCAGTGCGGGTAGGAGTGCTTGATGGAGCCTTTGGTCAGCAGGTTGCCCCGGCGGTCCAGTTCGTCGATGACCTTGGGGTTGGCCTCGAACACGGTCAGCCCGGCGAATAATTCCACCGAAGGCAAAAAGCGGCCGTCATCGTCCAGGGGGGAGAGAATTTCCAGGCCGTTTTCCAGGCCCATTTCATAGTCTTCGCGGCCGTGGCCGGGCGCGGTGTGCACACAGCCCGTGCCCGTGTCCAGGGTCACATGTCGGCCGAGCACCACCGGCGAGGGCCGGTCGTAGATGGGGTGTTTGGCGCGCAGGCCCTTGAGGGCCTCGCCCTTGACGATGCCCATGGTATTGGACGTGACCCAGCCGAAAAGCTTGCGGCATTCGTCGAGCAGGGCCTCGGCCAGAATGTAGTATTCACCCTCCACCTCCACCAGGGCGTAGTCCGCCTCGGGGTGCAGGGCCACAGCCATGTTGTCCGGGATGGTCCAGGGAGTGGTCGTCCAGATTACCAGCCAGGTGTGCCCGGGCGCGGCCTTGGGCAGGAATTTCTGCAGTTGCTCGTCCACAACGGGAAAGCGTACGTAAGTGGAAGGCGAGGTGCGGTCGTGATATTCCACCTCGGCCTCGGCCAGGGCGGTTTTACAGGAACAGCACCAGTGAATGGGCTTTTTGCTGCGCATCACCGAGCCGGCGGCCATGAAGTTGCCCAGTTCACGGGCTGTGGCCGCTTCATATTCCGGGTGCATCGAGAGGTAGGGCTCGTCCCAGGTGCCGAACACGCCCAGGCGCTTGAACTCCTCGCGCTGCACATCGATCCATTTGGTCGCGTATTCCCGGCAGAGCCTGCGTACCACGTGGGCCGGCAGGGTCTTTTTCTTTTCCTTGAGCTCGTGCTCGACCTTCAGTTCGATGGGCAGGCCGTGGCAGTCCCAGCCCGGCACATATTCGGCCCGAAAGCCCTGCATGTTGCGCGACTTGATGATGACGTCCTTCAAAATTTTGTTCAGCGCCGTGCCCAGGTGAATGTGCCCGTTGGCGTAAGGCGGGCCGTCGTGCAGCACGAATACTCCCCGGTTGCCGCCCGAGGCGACCATGGCCCCATAAGCGTCGGTATCGGTCCAAAGCTTCAAAGTCTTGGGCTCACTCTGGGCCAGCCCGGCCTTCATCGGAAAGGCCGTTTCAGGAAGGTTCAAAGTCTTTTTATAGTCGCTCATGGGCTCTCCATCGGCTGAAAAAACACAACGCCAATCGGTAACTTTGGGCCAAGCCGCGCTCAAAGTCAAGATTGGGTGTTGGGTCGGTTTGGCGCAACCGGCCCGGCACCGGCGATAGGGAAAAGGGGCAGTCTATTTCGGGGTTGAAGCGGCTTCAACGGCTGCGAGTTCTTCTTCAAGAATTCCGGCGGTGCGTGGGCAGACCAGCATGCCGAAGTGGCTGACGGCCGGGGTCAGGCGCATTTTCCAGCCTTGTGGAGGAACAAGGGAGGAGGGGGGTTGCACGGCTTCGTCCAGGGGGGAGACCAGGGAGACGCGGGGCAGGTTCGGAGCGGCGCCGGCGGTCGCGGTCAGGCTGTGGATGAACTCGGCCTTGGGTGCCAGATGCTTGCCCAGGCCGAAGGAGAAGACCGTGGCCATCTTGCTGCCCCGGTGCGGGGTACCGAGGGTGATCAGGCCGCCGGCGCGTGCCGGATTGCCTTCCTGGGCCAGCCACTTGCGGGCAAACAGGCCGCCCAGGCTGTGGCCGACAAGGATGGGTTTGGAGTCGGGGAAGGCCGCCTCGACCATATGGAGATGGTCGTCCAGACGGGCCAGGATTTCGGCGGGCGTGCGCACCAGGCTGGTGTAGCCGAAAGTGATGGTTCTGTAGCCTCTTTTTTCGAGGCGGCGCACCAGATAGAGCCATACGCCCGGGCTGTCGTGGATGCCGTGGATCAGCACCAGGGGCGGATGGCGCAGGTCGCGCTCGGCTTTGAGGGGTGAGGGCTTGCGGGAAAAGAACAGTCCCACGGGCACCAGGCAGGAGGCGGCCAGATAGCCGCCCAAGGTAAAGCAATAGCCGCGCAGCACGGCCAAAAGGCCAGGCTTGGGGCGTTCAAAGGGCGGTTGCTCGTCGTTGACCGATTCGTACCAATACAGCAGCGCGGCTACCGCGGCGAACATAAGATAGCCCGCGACAATCAGAAAAAGGAGGGTGCGGAGCATAGCGACTCCCACGATGGTCATGTGGTTTCACGGGCAATTTCAAAGCGAAATTGCCCTGGGATATCCCATCAGGTCGTTGTTATTCCACAGCCGTGGCGCTTTTGCAACCCGGGCTACGGTCCGCGCCCTGCTTCGGTCGGTTCTCCCCGGAAAGCCCACTTTCCGTTTCATGTTTGGGCTTGGCAAAGGCGGACCTTTGTGCTATTTGGCACAAAGTCATACGGCAACACCACGCCAAAGGTTTGCGCGGCCCCCGCCGCATCGCCTACACCCCGGAAATGGAGGAAAACATGACGGCACTTGTCATTGGTCACAAAAACCCTGATACCGACAGCATCATTTCGGCCATCGCCGCCGCGGATCTTATGAGCAAGCGCGGCTGCGCCGCCAAGGCCGCGGCCCAGGGCGCCGTGACCCCCGAAACCGCCTTTGTCCTGGATAAATTCGGCCTGACCGCCCCGGAAGTCGTCACCTCCGTCGCCGGGCGGAAAGTCGTTCTGGTGGATCACTCGGATCTGCCCCAGGCCCCGGCGGACCTCAAGGACGCCGAAGTCATCGCGGTCATCGACCACCACAAACTGGGCGATGTGACCACCTCCAGCCCGCTGCTCATGTGGGTGTGGCCGGCGGGCTGTACCGGCACCGTTCTGAAGGGCATGTATGATTTTTACGGCATCGAAATCCCCAAGAACATCGCCGGCGGCCTGCTCTGTGCCATCCTGTCCGACACGGTGATTTTCAAGTCGCCCACCACCACCGACGACGACAAAAAGGCTGTGGAAGCCCTGGCCAAGA
This sequence comes from Desulfovibrio sp., assembly GCA_031553235.1. Lineage (GTDB taxonomy): Bacteria > Desulfobacterota > Desulfovibrionia > Desulfovibrionales > Desulfovibrionaceae > Frigididesulfovibrio. The sequence goes on along the minus strand of JAVBLS010000002.1, from coordinate 21,671 downwards.
TCGCCGGTGTGACCGACTACAAGGCCCTGGGCATGGATATGTTCAAGGTCAAGTCCGCCGTTGACGGCGTGCCCGCCCGCGACCTGGTCTTCCGGGATTACAAAGACTTCGACATGAGCGGCACCAAGATCGGCATCGGCCAACTGGAAGTCATCGACCTGGCCATGCTCGACAAGGTCAAGGCCGATCTGGCCGCCGAAATCTGCGCCATCCGGGAAGAAAAGGGTGCCCACAGCATCTTCCTGCTGCTGACCGACATCATGAAGGAGGGCTCGGAAATGCTGGTCTGCTCCAACGACCCGAGCGTCGTGGAAAAGGCCTTTGGCGTGGCCGGCGACAAGTCTGTCTGGCTGCCCAAGGTCATGAGCCGCAAAAAGGATGTGGTGCCCAAGTTCGAAGCCGTGTTCAAAGGCTAGCCGGCTATCGTCACGACGGTCTTTTTGTCCTCTGTCTGCGTCAAAAAGGCTTTTTACTGCGGTCGAGTACCGATGCGTACACGCCCCTCCGTAAAAAGCCTTTTTTTCTTGCCGGAGTGCAAAAATCTTCGTCGTGACAACTCCGTCAGGGAACCCCGGCGTAACGAAAAAAACCGCGCTCGCGCGGTTTTTTTCGTTATCCCACAAAGGTCATGGGGTCGGGGCCGGTGAGGCAAAGGGGCGCGTTGTCGGTCACTTCCCAGGTATTTTCGGTGCCGGCCATACCGAAGCCGGGCAGGCCGATCTTGGGTTCCACGGCCAGAATCATGCCGGGGCGCAACGGTTCGCCGAAGCCTTTGGCCAGCACCGGGCGCTCATCCACGCAGAGGCCGATGCCGTGGCCCAGAAAGGGCACCTGGTTGTTGCCGAACCCCATGTAGCCGGCGGCAAAGCCGCGCTTTTCGGCCAGGGCCACGGATTGGGCGTAGATTTCGGCGGGCACGGCGCCGGGACGCAGGGCTTCGGCCACAAGGGCCTCGATCTCCAGGCAGCAATCCTGGGCCCGCCGGGCCTGGTCGGGAAAATCTGCGGGCTTGCCGGCAAAATAGAGGTGGGTCTTGTCGGTGTTGTAGCCTTCAAGGCAAAAGCCGATATCCAGGGCCAGCAGGCTGTTTTTTTCCCAGACTGCGGCCGGGGAACCCATGAAGGGACCGGCCGGGTGCGCGCCTTTGAGCCCGAGGGGGCCGTTGAACCAACTGGGATGGTTGGCGCTGTCGCCGGTGGCCACGTGCCCGAGAAAAGCTTCTTCGCCAAAGGCGGCCATGCGCATGGGGCCGAGGTGCCCGAGAGAAAACATCACATCCCAGGCCAGGCGGGAAATCTCGAACTCCGTCATGCCGGGCCGGATGCGCTCGGGCAGGATTTCGCACACGGCCTTGCGGTGCAAAAACCCACAACGCCGCGTGGTTTCCAACTCCCAGGGGGTTTTGACGCTCCGGGCTTCCTGCAGAACCCGGTCGCCCGGCACGGTGCGGGTTTCGGCCAGGGCCTTGGCCAGCGACGTGCCCAGAGACCAGGGCAGGCCGCCGGTTTCCGCCGCAACGATTTTGGGCATGGCCCGGCTCGGCCCGGCAAGCAGGCCGGGCAGATCGCCAAAGGAGCGATAAGAGGCGAGATCCGTGCCCGAAGCCTCCAGTTGGGCTCGTTCCAGGCCTTTGCGCACCAGAAGCAAGGACCGGCCCTCGCGAGGCAGCCAGAAAACGCCCGGGGCATAGGCACCGGTGAGGTAATAGATGTTCAGGCGCGAAAAGACCAGCAGGCCTTCGGCCTCGGGCGCCGTGGCGCCGAGCCGCTCACGGCAGCGGGCCTGACGAAGGGCGGTTTCACCCGGAGGCAGGTGGGTGGAGGCGGCGATCACGGCTGCTGGGGGTTGTGCGGGGTGATGCGGTTGGCGGCCCGGGCCAGCTTGGGCATCCAGTAATAGGTATAGACCGGGCCCGAGACAATGTAGCAGAAAAGGATCAAGAAGCCGAAGACGCGGAAGTTGACCAGCACCAGGGCAAAGAGCAGGACCACGCCGACCATGGAGCGGAAGGGCCGGGCCTTGAAAAAGCCCAGTTCTTTAAACGAGGCGTAGCGTACCCGGCTGACCATGAGCAGACCGACGCCGACCGTGAAGACCAGGCTGAGGCCGGTAAAGCTGTCTTGCAGGAAGTCGGGCAGATGGGGGTGGATCAGCACCAGGCCGGCCAGGGTGCAGCCCGCCGCCGGAATGGGCAGGCCTGTGAAAAAGCGCTTGTTCAGGGCCGAACCGGCCGTGACGTTGAAGCGGGCCAGACGCAGGGCTCCGCAGGCCGTGAACAGAAAGCAGGCGGCCAGGCCGAGCTTGTTGTAGCCGTACAGCGAGAGCTTGAACATCAGAAACGACGGGGTCACTCCAAAGGCCACCAGGTCGGCCAGAGAATCGTACTGCACGCCGAATTCGCTGGACGTATGGGTCAGCCGGGCAACTTTGCCGTCCAGACCGTCCATCAGGGCGCTGAAAAAAATTGCCAGAGCGCAGTCTTCCCAGCTGCCCGAGGTGGCCCAGATCAGCCCGAGAAAGCCGGCAAACAGGCTGGCCGTGGTAAAGAGGTTGGGCAAGACATAGACGGTTTTGTACCGGGGCAGAGGACGTTCTTCCATAGAAACTCCAAAAAATCGGCCGCCGGCGCCTGGGCCGGGCCGCGTGAAAATGCTCTAGGCTTCGACGGCCTCGGCCAGGACGGTTTGCCCGGCCAGCACCGTTTCGCCCACGTGCACCACGGAACGCACGCTTTCCGGCAGGTACACGTCCACCCGCGAGCCGAATTTGATCATTCCGAAGCGTTCGCCGCGCTTCAGGGTTTCGCCTTCGTCCACCCGACAAATGATGCGCCGGGCCAGAAAGCCGGCAATCTGCACCATGCTCCAACTCCTGCCGGCTTCGTCCAGCAGCTTGTAGGCGCAACGCTCGTTGTCCTCCGAGGCCTTGTCGAACGAGGCGTTAAGGAACAGGCCGGGATGGTAGTCGATGGCCTGCACCGTGCCGGCCACCGGGCTGCGGTTCACGTGCACGTTGAAGACGTTCATGAAAATGCAGATACACTGGCACATTTCGCCGCTGAAGGGGTCTGGAGCGCGGACGATTTTAATCACCTTGCCGTCGGCCGGGCTGACCGCGATACCGGGACCGGTGGGAACGACGCGCTCGGGGTCGCGAAAGAAATTCAGGCAAAAAAGCGTGCCGGCCAGAAAGAGCACGGCCGGGAACCAGAGTTTCAAACCGGCAAACACCAACGCCGCCAGGATGCAGAAACCGATGGAGGGGGCTCCTTCGGGAGTGATGCCAATAGAAGCCTTGCGCATGAACTCACCTTCGGGTTAGGAGTAACGGGTCGTTTTGCGACCTCGGGCTGTCAACATACCCTATTCCGCCGGCAAAAAAAAGTATGGATTCCCTCACCCACCTTATAGCCGGGGCTCTGGTGCCCCCGGCTTTTGCCCGCGCTCCCCGGCGGGCCGGCTTGATCGCCTTCGGCATTCTGGCCGGCGAGTTGCCGGACATCGACGTGCTTCTGGGCGGCGCCTCTTCGCCCGTGGCGTTGTTCACCATTCATCGGGGCATCACCCACGCCTTGCTCTCCCAGCCGGCTCTCGCGGCCGCTCTGGTTCTGCCGTTTTTCTGCTTTTTTCAGGCCAAAGCACCCGAGCGTTCCCCTTCTCTAAAAAGTCTTTTCGTCATGGCCTTGGCCGCTCTGCTGCTGCACCTTTATTTAGACTGCATGACCACTTTCGGAACGCAGATCTTTCTGCCCTTCAGCGCCTATCGAGTGGCCCTGCCGGCCATGTTCATCGTGGACCTGTTCTGCACCATACCGGCCGCCTGCCTGCTGGCCGTGGCCCTGATCGCGCCTGCCGAGCCCGGGCCGGAGTTTTCCGCCCGGGCCCGCCGCTTTGCCCGCCTGGGATTGTGCTGGCTGCTGCTCTACCCTCTGTGCGCCCTGGGCATCAATGCCCTGGTCCATATAAAGGAAAGCACCGGCATGGCTTCGAACGAGCGTCTGATCACCTTGACCGAGCCCTTCTCGCCCTTTGTCTGGAAGCGGGTGATCGAGGACGGCGCCGTTGTCCGCGTTTCCACCGATTTTCTCTGGGAACCTTTGGAGCGGGAGACCGAAGCCCGCTTTGCCAGGGCCCTGCTTTTGCCGACGGTGGCCGAGGCGGAACCGCTTGCGGCCATGTTCGCGACCTTTGCCGGTCCCTGCGTGCAGGTGGAACACCCGGCCGGGCCGGACGGCTCGCGCCTGGTGGACTTCATCGGCGTGCGCTACCTGATCTCCCCGCAAAGCGCGGCCCATCTGATCGGCCGCTCCGATCCCAATTTTGTTTTGCAGGCCCGTCTGACGCCGGATAATCGCGTTTTGGCCCTGCGCTTCTTCAACCGCGGCCGGGATCTGCCCTTGCGCTGAGGCGGGGCCGGCTGGAGCAGATGAACTTTGAAACGTGAGAATGCTCGAACCGAACCGGGCCGCAAAAATTAAGGTTGACGTTTTTGCCGTTCTCCGGTTAAACATCAAAAAAAACTTTTCAAGGAATCACCGCATGTCGCTTTTCTGCAACAACAGCGTGCTATTTGGTCGTAACGTCATCGTACGGAGCGTCTCTATGCGTGCGCTGTGACCGGGAGCAGGAAGGCAATTTGAGTCTATAACCCCCGTCGGCGCGAAGCCGGCGGGGGTTTCCTTTTGGGGAAGCAGCGGCCACCGGCAAAGCACCGGGACACCAGGCAAAGGAGGCCTGTCCGATGATTCGAACGAGCGGAGCCGAACTCACCATCACACTTTTGGAACGCCAGGGCGTGGAGTGCATCGCCGGCATACCCGGCGGCTGCAACCTGCCGTTGTACGACGCCCTGGGGCGTAGCGGGCGCATTCGCCACGTGCTGACCCGGCATGAACAGGGCGCGGGCTTCATCGCCCAGGGCATGGCTCGTTCTACAGGCAAGCCCGCGGTATTTTTCGCCACCTCCGGGCCGGGGGCCACCAACACCCTGACCGCTCTGGCCGACGCCAAGCTCGATTCCATTCCGATTATCTGCATCACCGGCCAGGTGAGCCTCGGCATGATCGGCACCGACGCCTTTCAAGAGGTGGACATTTACGGCATGTCCCTGCCGGTGACCAAGCACAACTTTCTGGTGCGCACGCCCGAAGAACTGACCCGGGTGATTCCGGGAGCCTTCAACATCGCCGTGAGCGGCCGGCCCGGCCCGGTGCTCATCGACATCCCCAAGGATGTTCAGAGCGGCATGGTCGAACTGGCCTCCCTGCCCGAGCCGGGCGAGGCCGACACTCCCCTGCGGCCGACGCCGGAGTCGGCCTTTGAAGCGGCCGAGCGGATCAACCGGGCCCAACGGCCCGTTCTGCTCTTGGGCGGGGGCGCGGCTTCCCCGGCCGTGGCCCGCAGGGTGCGGCGCCTGGCCGAGACTCTGCGCATTCCGGCGGCCATGTCGCTGCAGGGCCTGGGCATCATCCCGGCGGAGCACGAGCTTTCTCTGGGCATGCTCGGCATGCACGGGGCGCGCTGCACCAACCTGCTGCTGGAGGAATGCGATCTGCTGATCGTTGTGGGTGCGCGCTTTGACGACCGTGCCACCGGCCGGCTGGATCGTTTCTGTCCCAAGGCCGAGGTCGTGCACATCGACATCGACGAGAGCGAGGTGGGCAAGCTGCGCGTGCCCCAGACCGGGATCACCGCCGATGCCGGCGAAGCCCTGGACGGGCTGCTGCCGCTGCTGCAGCCGGTGGAACGGGCCGGCTGGACCGCGCGCGCGGCCGAGGTCAAGGCCGGCAACCCCTGTCTGTTCGAGGGCGGGAACAACCCGCTCACGCCCTACGGGATTATCCGTTGCGCCGCGGCTGTGGCGGGCGACGGGGCCATCGTGACCACGGACGTGGGCCAGCATCAGATGCGCGTGGCCCAGGCCTATCCCTTTGCCCGGCCGGAGCAGTGGCTGACTTCGGGGGGCCTCGGGACCATGGGCTTCGGCCTGCCGGCGGCCATCGGGGCGGCCCTGGCCAACAAAGAGGCCGTGGTGCTCTGTTTCAGCGGTGACGGCAGCCTACTCATGAACATTCAGGAAATGGCCACGGCCGTGGAGCAGCAGTCCAACGTCAAGATTATCCTGTGCAACAACAACGCTCTTGGCCTGGTACAACAGCAGCAGGAGCTTTTCTATTCCGGCCGGCTGTTCGCCTCGTCCTATTCCGTGAAGACCGACTTCCAGGGCATTGCCCGCAGCTTCGGTATGCCTGCCGTGAACCTGGGCCAAAGCGCCGATCCCCTGGCGGATCTCACAGAGGCCCTGACCTCGAGCGGCCCGCGGCTGATCGAAATCAACATCCGGGCGGCCGACAACGTCTTCCCCATGGTGCCGCCCGGAGCGGCCAACAGCGAAATGATCGGAGGTGAGGCCCATGCCTGATCACGCCAACTCCCTTGTGGTTCTGCGTCTGAACGTGAACAACCATCCCGGCGTCATGTCGCACGTCTGCGGCCTGTTCGCCCGCCGGGCTTTCAACCTGGAAGGCATTGTGGTCACCCCGGTCAACGGCGGCGAGACCTGCGCCATGTGGCTGATGATCAAAGAGGACGAGCGCATGGAGCAGGTGCTCCGGCAGGTGCGCAAGCTGCGCGATGTGCTGGACGTGCGCGTCGGCAACGTGGATTCCGGCGTGTTTGAACGGTTGGCGGGATGCTTGCGTGGTGACGACACCACCCGGAGCAAATGAACATTTCAAAGTCTATTTGCTCTCAACTGCAAAAAGATATCCCGGGCGTCTTCTTGTGACACCCGGGATATCTTTTACATGCGGTTTTGCGATCTTACCAGCCCAGGTGGGACTGAACGAAGGTTATGACGCAGATCAGCAAAAGCATGATCAGCGAATGCTTCAGGGCGAAGCGGAACAAATCGCCTTCCCGGCCCACCTGGTCGGTGGCGGCGGTGGCGATGGATATGGACTGCGGGGAGATCATCTTGCCGGTGACGCCACCGGTGGAGTTGGCGGCCACCATCAGGTTGTGGTTGACGCCGAGGGCCGCGCCGGTGGTGCGCTGCAGGCTGCTGAACAGGGCGTTGGCCGAAGTGTCCGAGCCGGTTAAGAAAACGCCCAGCCAGCCGATGATCGGCGCGAAAAAGGGGAAGAGTGCGCCGGTGTAGGTAAAGACCAGCCCCAGGGTGGAACTCATGCCGGAGTAATTCATGATGTATGCCAAGCCCAGCACCAGACAGATGGTCAGGATGGAAAAGCGCAGCTGGTGCAGGGTGCGGCCGAAACAAGCCAGGGCTCGGACAGGCCCGTAGCCGGGCATGACGCAGGAGGAAACGAGCCCGGCCGCGAAGATGGCGGTGCCGGCGGCGGTGAGGATATCCACTTTGAATACGGCCGGATACGGGGTGCTGGTGGCGACGATGGGCGCGGTTTTGAGCACCAGGTTATGCAGCATGGGCCAGTGCAGGTTCAGTTCCAAATGGGCCACCAAAGTTTTGTAGCTGTCCTGGCCGCAAAGAAAAACAAAGGCGGTCAGAATCAGGTAGGGCAGCCAGGCCCGAAGAACTTGCCCGGCGCTGTAACAAACCGAATTGCCGGTCGCTTGGGAGCCGGCTTCTTCGTCCGGAAAGCGCCAGATATTCTTGGGCTTCCAGAATTTGAAGAGCGCCACCAGGCAGAGCAGCGCCCCAATGCTGGCCACGATATCCGGCAGGGCCGGGCCGTGGAAGGTGGCGGTCAGATACAGGAGCAGGGAGAAGCTGAGGCCGCCGATCAACAGCGCGGGCCAGACCGCGAAGGCCTTTCTGAAGCCGCACATGATCGAGCAAATCCACAGGGGAATGAAGAAGGAGAGAACGGCCAGGTGCAAAGCGACGATCTGGCTCAGAACGTGACTGTTCAGCCCGGCCACGTCGCCGGAGACGATGACCGGTATGCCGATGGCCCCGAAGGCCGCCGGGGCGGAGTTGGCCACCAGGCAGATTCCGGCGGCGTAGAAGGGTTTGAAGCCCAGCCCCATGAGCATGGCCCCGGCAATGGCCACCGGTGTGCCGAACCCGGCCGCGCCTTCAAGAAAAGCGCTGAAGGCGAAGGCGATCAGAATGGCCTGCAAACGGCGGTCGTCGGTCAGGCAGCCCAGGGAATATTTAATTTTATCAAATTCCCCGCTTTCCACGGTCATATTGTAAATCCAGACCGTGGGCACAATCACCCAGACAATGGGGAAAATGCCGAAGCCCAGGCCCATGCAGACGGAACTCACAGCCATGCCCACAGGCATCTTCCACAGGGCTACAGCCAGTACCAGCGCGGTCAGGCAGCACAAGGCGGCCGCTTTGTAGCCGGCCGTCTTTCTAATTGCCAGAAGATAAAACAGCAGAAACAAAGGGACAGCCGCAGCCAGCGAGGAGAGGGCGATGTTGTGCAGAGGGTCGTAAACTTGCAGCCACTGGTCCATGAGAAGCTCCAGTACGATGATGATGAAGGCCTGCCGGCCGGCGATGGTCGGCGCCGCAACCGGACGCGGATTTTTCATTCCGCGCAATGCCTGAGCCGGGGTCGCATCCTGCCCGGGCCGGGCAGGATGCGACCCTTCCACACCTGGGTCTGGGGTATTCTGGGGTCGAGTGTACTCAGGGAGCGGAGGCGGGATTACTCCTTTAGAACAATTTCATTTCGAAATTGTCTCTGAAATCATATTGTCGACGAATTTTTAACAAACGCGCAAGCGGACGCCCGCTTGCGCGTTCGTCAGGGCAAATGAACATTTTTAATGTTCATTTGCCCTTTTTCAACTTGCGGGCCAGCAACTCAGCCATGTGCTCCACCTTGAGTCGACGTCCGCGCGTTTCTTCCCCGCCACGAAGCTGCATGACGCAGCCCGGGCAGTCGGTGACGAGCGTCGTCGCCCCCGAGGCTTCCAGGCCGGTCAGCTTGTGATCCAGCAACTGGCTGGATATTTCAGGGAATTTTACCGAATATGAGCCGCCAAAACCGCAGCAGACGTCTTCTTCCGGAGTGGGCGCGTATTCGGCGGCGGCGGCCAGCAGCGCGCGCGGCTCCTCGGTGACCCCCAGGCCACGGCAAAGATGGCAGGGGGCGTGGTAGCAGACTTTTTCGCCGTCCTTTTCAAAATCTTCCGCCGTATAGCCCAGCGTGTTTTTGACAAAGGAGGAAAAGTCGGTGATCTTGGCGCAGTAATCCTTTACCGCTTCGGCGATGTCCGTTTCCCCGGCCAGAAGCTCGGGATACCGGTGCTTCATGTGTGAAGCGCAAGAAGCGCAGAGCGTGACGATATGCTCGCAGCCCGACGAGGCGAAAGCCAGCACGTTTTGGCGGGCCGTGCTTTTGGCGGCCTCCCGCTCGCCCATCATCTGCACCGGCAGCCCGCAACAGCTTTGCTCCGGCGGGAACTCCATCCGGCAGCCCTTGGCGCTCATGAGCTTTACAGCGGATTTGAGCTGTTCCGGGTAAATGAAGTCCAGCGCACAGCCGGCAAAAAGCCCGACTGTGATCGCGCCGTCGGCCGCTGTGGGGGCCAGGGCGGGCCAGTCGTCCCGGAAGGCGCGTTCGGCAATGGCGGGCAAAGCCCGAAATCCCTGCCCGGCGGCGAAGATCTCCGGTAGATGGCGTACGAACTTGGTCCTGCCGGTAACCGGCTTCTGGGCCCATTTGCCGAAACGCAACAGGGAGTGGAAGAGTTTGCGGTTTTTCAGCACAGCGGCCAGAAGCGTGGAGCTTAACGGCGCACCCGACTCCTCGTTCATTCTGGCGCGCAGTTCCTGGATAATACCTGGCAGATCGATGCCCGCTGCGCAGACGTTTTTGCAGGCTCCGCAGTTGATGCAGTTTTGCAGCAGATTTTTGGCCGTGTTGTGGCCGTGAAAAAAATAGGTCAAAATCAGGCCGATGGCTCCGATGTAGATGTGCCCCATACGGTGCCCGCCCACCAGACGATAGACCGGGCAGACATTGGCGCAGGCTCCGCAGCGCACGCAACGCAGGGCCTGGCCGCAGACCGAGTCTTTGGCCATGTCTGTGCGGCCGTTGTCCAGAAAAACGATGTGCATGATTTTGCGCCCGTCCGGGCCGGCTGCACATTCGTTTTGCCCGGTGATCCAGGTGACGTAGCTGGTGATGGCCTGGGCCGTGGCGTTGCGGGGCAACACCTTGATGATGCGCAACGCTTCGTGGACGGTGGGCACCAGCTTGTCCAGGCCGCACAGGGCCACATGGACGCGGGGCAGGGTGGTGACCAGGCGGCCGTTGCCCTCATTGGTGCACAGCCCGATGGCTCCGTTTTCCGCAATGGCGAAGTTGGCTCCGGAAATACCCATGTCGGCCGCCGCGAATTTGGGCCGCAACTCTTTCCTGGCCACCTTGACCAGCTTGCCTATGTCGCTTTCCTGCTTGCGGCCCACGGCTTCGGTAAAGGTGTCCGCCACCTGGCTTCGCGAAAGGTGAATGGCCGGCATGACCATGTGGGTCGGGCCTTCGTGGCGCAACTGGATGATCCATTCGCCCAGGTCGGTTTCCACCACTTCGTGCCCGGCACTTTCCAGAGCTTGGTTGAGGTGGATCTCTTCAGCGGTCATGGATTTTGACTTGATGATTTTTTGGCAGTGGTTTTCTTCTGCAATGCGGCAGATAATCCGATTGGCATCCTCGGCCGTGGCGGCCCGGTGCACGATCACCCCACGCTTTGCGGCTTGGGCGGAAAAATCGGCAAAAAGTGTTTCCATTTTTGCCAGGGAATCGTCCTTGGCCGCGGCGATTTCCGCGATAAGTTCTTTTTCGTCCACCTCGGCAAAAATAGCCGTCCGGTTGGCCCGGTAAGCTATGGCGAATTTGTCCAGAGTTTCCCGCAGGAATTTGTCTTGCAAGGCTTCTTTGATATCGGCGTGGTACGTCTTCATGTTTTTAGCGGTCTGCATAGCATTTTCCTCAGCAGTCCAACAGAACAACGTGCATGGTCAGCGGCCCATGCACCCCGAGGGTCAGCACTCTTTCAATATCCGAGGTCCGGCTGCACCCGGAAATGAAGGAAACATACATCGCGTTGCGGGCCAGCAGGCCGCGCAGAGCATCTTCGGCCTGATATGAGTCTCGGACCAGTTTGCTTTTGGGCAGGGCCACCACGTGGGTTTCGCAGACCATGGTCGCCAGCCGCTCATCCTCGCCGGGGCATTCCAGCACGCAGGTGCCGGTGGAAGCCACGCCCAATTCGGCCAGACTCAGGGCCAAGTCAATGCCGGCCAAATGATCGCGCAGGCCGGTTTTAATCACGGTAACGCCGCTTTTTGCGCCGGCTTCGGCCAGGGCCAGATACTCCGCTTCCGGCAGGGCCGGGGCCGCCAGAATTTTGCCGGGGGTTTCCGCTGCGCCGCGTTCCTGCGGCAGCATGGGCCGGAACGCCTCCTTGGCCATGCAAACTTTTAGAGTATAAGACAACGCGCCGGCCATATCCGGTTGCTCGGCCACCTCGATGGCCGCGAGTTTGGCCTTTTCCTTGAACAAAGTTACGATTGCTTGATCAGCTTCAGCCATATCTCCTCCATTACAAACGCTGGTTAAAAGAACAGGCGTTCCGGCGCGCAGTCCGCACGTGCCTGAGTTCGGCATAATACCCCGCCGGCGTCGGGCCGGACAGAGAAGTGGGGATTGCAGCAGCGGTAACAGGCCTGGCGCTCAAGCGCCGTTCAGGCAGGCAAAACTCAGAAGCTCCCGGCCGAACAGCCGGCTCAGACCTGTTTCATGGCCCAAATTGTCTTCCACTATCCTGGCCACGTCCCAAAGGTGTTCCACCAGGGTTTTTTCCGCGCGTAGGGAGTCGCGTTCCCGCAGGTGTTTCAAGATTTCCCGGTGAAAAGCGATTGAACTGCTCATCACTTTTTCCATTCGGGTGGCTTCTTCAATAAAGGAGAACAGGCCGTCGCGGATGATACACATGTATTGCGCCAGAATCGGATTGCGGCCAACTGTCATGAGTTCCATGTGAAAAGCTTTGTCATGCCTGGAGAACAGGGCCGAATCCAGCAGTTCCACGGCGTTTTTTTGCTCGCCGATTATCGCCTCCAGCCTTGCGAAATCCTCATCTGTAGCCTTGAAGGCGGCGGACCGGAGCGCGGCGCGCTCCAGGCAGATTCTGGCTTCCATGAAATGAACCAGTTCGGCGGAATTAAGAAAAATGTATTGTCCAAGGCTGGAAACCTGACCGGCCGAGGAATTGCTGATCACCGTGGTGCCGACGCCCTGTTTGGCGCTGAGGTAGCCCAGCATGGCCAGCTTGCCCAAGGCCTCCCGGATGGTTGAAGCGCCCACTCCGTATTCCAAGGCCAAGTTTTTCTGGGGAGGCAGCACTTGTCCAACGGAGTATTCTCCTCTGTGGATCTTGTCCTGAATAAGAAGAAAAACCTCATCTACAGCTGAAGTACGGCGAATTCTCGACATGATGATTACCCTAAAATTTTATAATTCTCTTGATTCATAGGTCTATTGGAAGCCGGCAATGACAAATAGATATGTTCAGAAAAACTGTTTATCAGATTATCAGTTTATCAAAGGCACGTCAAAGACATTGTGGCCGAGAAAGCACTCCCGTTCACGGTCTATCGGTCATAACCAGCGGTATACTTTTGCTTAATTCGTCGGCGTGATTTTTTTCCCGCTACCTGGCGATTGTCTGCCGGGCAACTGTACAAAACGCCGGCTCCGGTCGGGGGTACGCCGAATGAGCACAGGCCTCGGCCCGGAACCGGCGTTTTTCTTGCCGGCGTTTGGAATTTCAGCCATAGTAAAGCCGGGAGAGGTATATGGCGAAAATCACCATTGTCGACGTGGCCCGTTTGGCCGGTGTTTCCACGGCCACGGTTTCACGGGCCATGCACAGCCCCTCGGCCCTGCGGCCGGCCACTCTGGAACGGGTGCGCGCGGTCATGGAGGAGCACGGCTATGTCTACAACGCCACGGCCGGCGACTTTTCCCGACGCAAATCCACGGTCATCGGCGTACTGGTGCTCACCCACACCCACAAGGTTTCTTCGGCTCTAAACGCCATCCAAGAAATCGCCACCGACAACGGCTTTCCGCTGATCACCTGTACCTCGGGCTTCAACCCACGCCTTGAGCGCAAGCATATCCAGCAGTTTCTGGAGCGTGGCGTGGCCGGGGTGCTGGTCATCGACCACCTGATCGAAAATCGATCCAAGCTCGACGAGCTGCAACTGCGCGGCATTCCCTGTGTCTTTCTCTGGGATTCCATGCCCGGCACCGAGTACAGCTTTGTAGGCATCGACAACGAGGATGCCTGTTTCGCCATGGTCAGCCATCTGGCCGGCCAGGGACACCGGCGCATCGGCTTCATGTGCGGGGTCAACGCCGGAGTCGAGCGGATCAACAAGCGTTTCAACGGCTACAAGGCGGCCCTGGAGGCCCACGGCATCCCTTTTGATGCTACGCTGATCTGTCCGGTGACCTCCAGCTTTGAAAACGGCAAGTCGGCCATGCAGACCCTCATGTCCCTGCGCCACCCGCCCCATGCCGTGGCCTGCGCCAGCGACGTCCTGGCCATGGGGGCCATTTCCGCCGCCTATGAAGCCGGTTTTGCCGTGCCCGGCAATGTGGCCGTTATGGGCTTCGACAACAGCGAACTGGCGCCCTATACCTGTCCGCCCCTGTCCACAGTGGACGTGCCCGGGGTGGAAATGGGCCGGCTCGGCATCAATGCCCTGATGACCCTGATCAACGACCCCAACCACCCCTGCATCCAGCAAACCCTGGAAACCTCTTTGGTGCTGCGTACCTCCAGCCGGCCGGTACTGCGCTGAGGCAGAAGCGCCGCCTCGGCAGGCTGTGAAGCGCATCGTTGCGCTGCGGAAGATGGCGGAAAAAAGAAACGGCCGGATTCCAATCTTTGGAATCCGGCCGTGGATTTTGCCTGTGCAGCTTTTTATCCGGCATCTTGCAGGGGCTCTTCCAGAAGCCGACAGCGGTTACGGCCGGAGTTTTTGGCCTGGTACATGGCCGAGTCGGCCTCGCAGAGCAGCAGCATGGCATCGGCTTCGGTCCGCCTGGCCGAGGCGATGCCGAAGCTGGCCGTCAGGCGCAACGGCGTGGAATCTTCAAGAAAGGTGTACCCGGCCATGGCTTTGCGCAGGCGCTCGGCCTGGATGAGAGCGCCGGAGGCGTCGGTATCCGGCAAGATGATGCAGAATTCTTCTCCGCCATATCGGGCGCAATAGTCCGAAGTACGCAAGGCGGCGCGGACGATTTCAGCGGCCTCGCGCAGCACCCTGTCGCCCGCGTGGTGCCCCCTGGTATCGTTGACGCGCTTGAAGTGGTCGATATCCATGAGCACCAGGGAAAAAGGCCGGCCATAGCGCTTGAAGCGGTCCATCTCTTCGCCGAGTCGGCGGTCCAGATGCCGGCGGCAGTACATGCCGGTGAGGGCGTCGTAATCGGCATGCCGGCGCAGTTCTTCCAAGGCACAGGCGTTTTTCAGGCTTAAGGCCAGGTGTCCCAGGGCCGACTCCAGGGCCTGGGCCTGATCCCGTCCGATGCTGCCGCAGAGCGGAGTCTCCAGAATGAGCACTCCCTCCACGCTGCCCGCCGCGCTCAGGGGAAGGCAGAATGTCCGTTCGGCCGCAACCCCGGCGGCTTCCACGGCCAAGGTATGTTCCTGGCCGGCGTCGGCGGCGGGACCGAAAATGTCGCGTGCGTGCGTGAGCAGCAACTTGCGGGCCTGTTCGTATTCCGGCGTGGCGCTTGCTGCGCCGATGAACAGGCGTAGGGAGGTTTCATCGCCGGCCACGGCCATGGCCGCGTGCAGCGTGCGTACCGGAAACAGGTCGCGCAGGGCGGCCAGGGCCCTGTCGAGCAGGCTCGAAGGCTCTGAACATTCGGAAGTGCCGCCGAGAAAATTCACCAGAAAGCCGAGGAGCTTGTTTTTACGTTCCAGCAGTTCGCGTTCCAGCAAAATTTCCTTGGTCATGCACATAATGTCGTGGTGCACTTCCTGGGCTTCCAGAGCGCGACGCATGATTCCGCGCACCCGCTTTTTGGTCAGGGGCGGACGGACGATGTCGGCGCCGTCGCCGGCCTCTTCAAAGTCACGCAGGGAATAGGAGGTCTCCAGCAGGACGACTTTGGGGATCAGGTCCAGGTGACGAGTGCGGGTGGGCTCCAAAGCGGCGCTTTTACGGTTGGCTGTGGAAGAAAGCCAGAGGACGCAGGGCGAATCACGTTCCATGTCCTCCACGCCGGGAACCGCTTCCGGCTCCCAGAGCACAAGCCCGGCCTCGTCGCCGAGGCACTCGCGCAGGCGCACCGTTTGATCTTCGGATAACCCCATCCCCCAACAGGTGATGGGTTGCTTGGTCTGTAACACGATGAACCCCCGTGAAAAACATGTGGCTGTTTTTTCACGGTATGCAAGCATTGGGCCATAAATAACAACCGAATAAAAGTCCCTGTTGGACAAAAGGTTTCTTCGATGGCTGAGAGCGGGCGGCAAAGATTGCCTTTTTTTTGACGACGGGCGTCAAAATTTCCCATTCGTAGCCAGGGCGGCGCAGCGCAATTCGCGCAGATGTCTGCCCGAGGCCTCGCCCCGGTCGCGCCATTCCGACGGCAGGCTTACCGGCAGGATGCGTTCCAGGTCGGCCTGAGCCGTTTCCGGCAAGGTCGGATTGCCCGAGTCGGCCCGGGCGAGCAGAAAGACCGGTCGCATCAGGTCCGCGTGGTGCAGCTCCATAAGCAGGTCCACTCTGGTGCCCACGCGCAGGCTGGGATAGATGCCGGCCTTCATATGCAGGCGCGCGGCCTTTGCCCCGACATCGCGCAGTCGGCGGGAAAGGCGCAGGCGGTCGGCCAGATCCCTGGCCGCGTCCGTGCCCCGTAGCTCATGCCCGTAGTGATGGGGCAGTAGGTCCGGCGGTGTGGCGACCTTGCCGAGATCATGGCAGAAGGCGGCCCACACGGCGGCGATGCGGATTTCTTCGGGGTCGTCGCGGCAGAGCAGAGCCACGGCATCCATGACCCGGGCCGTGTGTTCCAGGACGGAAGAATCGTGAAAGCGGGGCGGCCCGGCAGGTATCTCCCCGGCGCCGGCCAGTTCGGCAAACCAGGGGACGAGCCGGCCGGTTTGCTCCAGGGTGCGCAAGAAATTTCCCGGTTTTTCGGCCGCGCAGGCTTTCACCGTTTCGCGTCCCACCTGCTCGGCGGCTGTGGCGGCAATGGCGACGGAAGCATCGCGCATGGCCGTGAGGCATTCGGGATGCAGGGAAAATTCCGGCAAAACAGCGGCAAAGCGTGCGGCGCGGAAAACCCGCACGGGGTCGTCGACCAGGGCCGTGGGCGAGGCCGGGCGAATTACCCCGGCGCGCAGATCGGCGAAGGTGTCCGGGTGTGCGTACAGCCTGCCGCCCTCATCAAGGGCCAGGGCGTTGCAGGTAAAGTCGCGCCGCAGCATGTCGGCTTTGAGCGAGCCGCCCTGAACCGGCGTCCACTCGCGGCCGTCCAGCAAATATATGGGGCAGGGCGTGTCCCGGACCTTGCGGGCCTGAGGATTTGCCTGTATGAAGTCGGCTTCGGAGCCGTCAAAGAGCAGGTCGACATCATGGACGGGCCTGCCCAGAATCAGGTCTCGCACCGCGCCGCCTGCAACGCAGCATTTCATCGTGGTTTCGCCGACCTCCGGCATTCCGGCTTTTCCCCGCTCGAGGGAACAGCCGGGATGATAGCGTATTTCCCTTTGGGAGAAAAGGCGTTGATAAACAACGGACACGCCCTGCTTGTAGCTCTGAAGAACGGTCTTGCGCCTCTGGCCGAGCCCCTGGACTGTGAAGACATGCGCGGCCCGCGCTCCCAGTTCGGCGAAGAGGTTGTTCTGCCACGGCCGGTCTGCGCCTTCGGCGATGCGGCCGACCCCTGTGTCCGCCTGGACGCCCTGATCCCCCGCTCCCGCGCCGTGGTGCTCTTTGACTCACGTCTGGAGCCCAACCCCTCGCCCGAGCTTTCCGTGCCTGCCCATACCTATTTGATCGGCCGCTGCACCAGCGCTTTTGACGTGGCCTGGGATCTGCACGGTCTTGCCCTGTTGCCGGTCTGGGGCGCGGTGTCCGCCTCCACCCAGAGCGGCGGCCGGGGCCAGATGCGCAAGCCCTGGCATTCCCCCAGAGGCAACCTGCACGTCTGTTTTCCGCTGCCCGAAGATCTCCTGCGCCTGGCCGGCCTGGCTTCGGCTGCGGTGGGGTATCTGTGCGTTCTGGCCTTCCGGGCCGCCGGTTACACCTTGTCGCTCAAATGGCCCAACGATTTGCTCGATGTCTCCGGCCGCAAGGTGGGCGGCATTTTGCTGGAAGAAAAAAACGGCGTGCTCATGGCCGGCCTTGGCGTTAACCTCCAGGAGGCCCCGGACGCCGAAACTCTGCGTCGCCACAGCGCGCCCCCGGCCGGTGTGCTCTTTGCCGGCGAGGGCGGCGAAGAATATGCCCCGCCGGCTCCCTTCGGGCTGTGGCGGGCTCTTGTCTACGCCCTGATCGAGGCGTATGAAAATCACGTGCGGGGGAAAAGCCCGGCTGCAATTGCCCGCGCCGCCGAAGCGCACCTGGCCTGGAAAGACCGCCTGGTGCACTTGGAAGACGGCGGCCGTGGCCTGAGCGGTTTTTGCCGGGGCGTAAGTCCCGCCGGGGGGCTCCTTCTCCAGGTCGACGGCCTGGAACAGGAGCATTTTTCCGGCAGTCTGTTCGCAGGTGACTGAAGCGATCACAACGTACGGGGTTTTCCCTATTCAACGGAGCGTGGGAGATGGGCATCAAGACATTTGAGCGTGTGGTGGCGGAGCTGAAGAACAAGCCGATTCTGGTGGCCAACCGGGGTATTCCGGCCCGCCGGATCTGCCGATCCATCCGCGAGCGGTTCGATGCCGTGGCCATCATGACGGCCACAGATGTGGACAAGGCCTCACCGGCGGCTTCGGCGGCCCAGGAATTGATGCTGCTCGGCGCCGACCCCAGGGCCTATCTGGATATCGAACGCGTCGTCTCTCTGGCCAAACGCCGGGGCGTGGCCGGCATTCACCCCGGCTGGGGCTTCGCCTCGGAAGACGACACCTTTCCGCGTCTCTGCGCTGAAGCCGGGCTGGTTTTCATCGGTTCCACGGCCGAGGCCATGAACCTGCTGGGCAACAAGGTGCAGGTGCGCGCCCTGGCGAAAAAGCTGGGCATCCCGGTGGTGCCGGGCTCCGATGGGGCGGTGGACGTGCCCACGGCCAAAAAAGTGGCCAAGGAGATCGGCTTTCCGATCATGCTCAAGGCCGAAGGCGGCGGCGGCGGTCGGGGCATCTTTGAGGTCCATAATGAGGAAGCCTTGGACGACGCCTTTTTCAAGGCCTCCAGCATGGCCCAGGCCTCGTTCGGCAACCCCCGGGTGTATGTGGAGCGATTTCTGCGCCACGTGCGCCACATTGAAATTCAGGTCATTGCCGACAAGTACGGCAACGTCTTCGCTTTTGACGAGCGCGACTGCTCCATGCAGCGCAACAACCAGAAGCTGATCGAAATCACCCCCTCGCCCTGGTCCGGCCTGTCGGAGCAACTGCGCGAGAGTCTGAAGGAATACTCCCGTACCCTGGTCAAGTCCGTGGGCTACCATTCGCTGTGCACTGTGGAATTCCTGGTCACGGAAGAAGGCACGCCCTATCTGATTGAGGTCAACACCCGCCTGCAGGTGGAGCACGGCATCACCGAGTGCCGCTACGGCATCGACTTGGTGGAGGAGCAGATTGCCGTGGCCTTCGGCTCGCGCCTGCGCTTCACCGAAGACAACATGCACCCGGCGCACACGGCCCTGCAGGTGCGGATCAACTGCGAAAACCCGCAGGCGAACTTCGCGCCCAACTCCGGGCTGATCACCCGCTACGTTTCGCCGGGCGGCCCGGGCGTGCGTCTGGACTCGAACATGAGCGCGGGCTACGAGTTCCCCTCCAACTACGACTCGGCGGGCTCCCTGCTGATCACCTACGGCCAGGACTGGCCCAAGGTACTCGGGATCATGGAGCGGGCCTTGAGCGAATACATCATCGGCGGCCTGAAAACGACCATCCCGTTCTTCCGCCAGATTCTCAAGCACCCGGCCTTCCGCCTGGGGCAATTTGACACCCGCTTCATCGCGGCCACGCCGGATCTCATGTCTTACATGGATTTGGCCCCGGAGGCCGAACGCACGGCCCGGCTCATCGGCGAGATCTCGGCCAGAGGCTGGAACCCCTTTGTCCAGCTTGGCGAATACCGCAGCATCGATACCCCCAGAGTGCCGCAGTTTGAGCTCTCTCTGCCGAAGATCGGCGCGTCGACCAAGCGTCTGCCCTCGCCCTATCCCAGAGGCGACCGCAGAGCCCTGCTCGATTTTGTGCGTGATTCCAGCTATGTGCACTTCTGCGACACCATTTGCCGGGACAACACCCAGTCCAACAGCGGCAACCGCTTCCGCTTGGCCGAGGACCTGATCGTCGCCCCCTATCTGGACAACTGCGGTTTCTTCTCTCTGGAAACCGGCGGCGGGGCGCACTTCCACGTCAACATGATGGCCAACATGACCTCACCCTTTTTTGAGGATCGGGAACTGAACCGGGTGGCGCCCAAGACCATGAAGCAGATCCTGATCCGCTCCACCAACGTGCTCGGCTACAAACCGCAGCCGAAGAACCTCATGCAGCGCATGGCGGAAAAGATTTGCGAAGAATACCATGTGATCCGTTGTTTCGACTTCCTGAACCACGTGGAAAACATGAAGCCCTTTGCCGATGTCATTCTGAACACCAACGGCGTGGTCTTTGAGCCGGCCATTTCTCTGACCCCGGCGCCGCATTTCACCGCGGAACACTATGTGGACGTGGCCGCGCAGATTCTTCGCCAGTCGGCCAAGATCATGGGCGTCACCCCCACCGAGGCCACGCGGCTGATCATTCTGGGCCTCAAAGACATGGCGGGCAACTGCTCGCCGACCTTCATGCGCAACCTGGTCACGGCCCTGCGCAAGAGGTGGCCGGACCTTGTGCTGCACTACCATCGCCACTGCACCGATGGCCTGTTCGTGCCGGCCGTGACCGAGGCGGCTCTGGCCGGAACGCACATTGTCGACACTTCCATCGGCTCGGCCACCCGTTGGTACGGGCAGGGCGATCTGCTGTCCACGGCGGCCTACATGGAAGAGCGTGGCCTTTCGGTTAAGCTCAACCGTCAGGCCGTGCGCGACAGTAATTTTGTGCTCAAGCAGATCATTCCCTATTATGACCGCTACACCGCGCCCTTCTTCCAGGGCACGGACTACGACGTGGTCAACCACGGCATGCCCGGCGGCGCCACCTCCTCCTCACAAGAGGGCGCGCTCAAACAGGGGTATATTCACCTGCTGCCGCATATGCTGCGCTACCTTTCCGGCACCCGGCGCATCGTTTATTATCACGACGTCACGCCCGGCTCGCAGATCACCTGGAATACGGCCTTCCTGGCCATTACCTGCGCCTACAAGCGTGGCGGTGAGTCCGAGGTGGACTACCTGCTGGAGGTCATGGAAACCGTGGCCCGCACCCCCGAGGCGGAGCTTTCTCCCGAGATGAAGGAGGCCCGCCTGGCTCTGTACCAGGACTGTAATGATGCCTTCCGGGATCTGCTGCTCGGCAAATTTGGCAAGCTGCCCTTGGGCTTCCCACCGGAATGGGTCTACCAGAGTGCCTTTGGCAACGACTGGAAAAAGGCGCTCAGCAAGCGCACGGAAAAGTCGCCTTTGGAGTTTCTCGCTCCCGTGGACTTTGAGGCCGAGCGCGCAGCCTTGCGCGAGCGCATCCACCGTGAGCCCACCGAGGATGAGTTCCTGCTCTATCTGAACCATCCGGTGGACGCGGTCAAGACCATCGAGTTCCAGCAGAAGTTCGGCAACCCCAACAGTCTGCCTCTGGCCGTGTGGTTTGAGGGGCTGCAGCCCGGCGAGGAGCTTTGGTTCAACGATTCCTTGGGCAAGCCGCACCACTTCAGTCTGTTGCGCGTACAAAAGCCGGGTGACAGCGGCGTTTCCGTGGTCCGCTATTCTCTGGACTCGGAGATCATGAGCGCCGAAGTCCAGGTGGCCGCGCCCAAGGCCATGGGCGGCAGGGGGGGAGTGCCGATGGCCGACCCGAACAACGAGTGCCATGTGGCGGCGCCCAGCACAGGCGATCTCTGGGTCATGTACGTGGCCCCCGGCGATATGGTCAAAAAGGGCGAGGAGATTTTCAACATCTCGATCATGAAGCAGGAAAAAGCCGTGCTCGCCCCTTGCGACGGCGTGGTCAAGCGCGTGCTCAAGACGGCTGATTTTAAGGAAAACAAGCAGATGGTCCCGGTCAAGGAAGGCGAGTTGATCGTCGAACTGGGGCCGGTGGCCAGTTGCTGCGCCAACGACAAATGCGGCAAGCCCCTGCCCTCCGAGGGCTATTCCTTCTGCCCGCATTGCGGCAAAAAGGCCAAGCACTAGACCAGGTCGGCACCGCCGACGCCCACGGCTCCCTAGAGCATTTCAACTTTCAAATTGTCTAAAATTTGTTTAAACTTTGAGCATGAAAACAGCAAGTTCTGAAATACGCGCAATTGCGGTCAAGGCCTATGCCGCTGGCATTTCACGACAACAAATCGCTGATATTGTGGGG
>JAVBLS010000066.1:0-14047 GCA_031553235.1 Desulfovibrio sp. | reverse complement strand
CTGGAAAACATGTCTGGGAATGAGCGATAGCGTTTGGGAGAAGAGCGTGGTATGGTGACTCAAGTCCAAAACCTCCTTGTGTGGCAATGTGTTGTGCAAAACATTTGTACCACATCTCGCTGAGATTTTGGACTTTTTTATAGGGCCTTAGCCGGGCAACAATGATTGAAAATATGTGGAGCAAGGTCAAACAATTGCTGCGCGGCATGGAAATGCGAACTTATGATGCCTTGGAAAAGGGCATCGCCGGCGCGCTTGACTCGGTCTGCGCAAGCGATGCCCAGGGGTGGTTCAAACACTGCGGATATAGACTATTTCAAGAGTAAAATGCTCTAGGCCGCCCGCCAACAGCAGCCCGACCAGCAGCAACCCGTAGCGGGCCAGGTTGTTGGTCAGGAGTGAAAGCATGCGGACGAAGCCCCAGCCGGCCAGGCTGAAGAGTATGGCCCAGAGTATCGCGCCCAGGGCGTTGAGACAGACTAAGCGCCAGGTGGGAATGGGGCTCAGTCCTGGGGATATGGGGGCAATGTTGTGGGTGCCGTAAATAGAGCGGAAGAAAAAGCAAAGGCCGCGAGCCTGAACGGCCGTGAGCGTACGGTGGCGGATACGGCAGCAATCTTGGCCTCGGCCTTGGGAAAACGGCGCAGAAAGTCGACCCCGCGCAGGCGGGAAAGGAAGAACAGACCCTGGTCGTTGATGCTGCTGCCGATAACGGCACAGATCGCCACGCACGGGATGGGCAGATGCCCCGGTGGACCGGAAAGCCGGCCACGATCACTACGGCTTCGCCTGCCGGCACGGTGCCCAGGAGTACCGCCCGGTACCCGTATTTGGCTACCAGCCTGCCGGATTCCGAATTCGTAAGCATTGCGCTCCTCCAAAGCAGTTCGTGACATTTGCGGCCGTCGGCCGGAGTCTCTTTTTTCGCCTACGACGGGGTGGCGGGCAAAACGGTAAAGGTCATGCGCCGAAAGACTTCGGCTTGCTTGATGCATCTTTAAAGTGCTATAGTGAACTGTATAGAAAGCGTATGATTTTTTCTTTTTCACAGCATGGCCGGTTCGGCGCTTTGGGGACCATCATGGATGTTGCTTCGATTCTTCTCCCGTTTCTGGAAAGCATGGATCGCCCTGTGGCCGTGATTTGCGCTCAAACCGGGGAATTGCTCTGGAGCAACGAGCGATTTTCCGTGGACCCGGGCAGTGATGGCAGAGAACGCACCGGCAAACGGCTTTTTTCCTTGGCCCGAAAAGCTCCCGAGGCCCAGACCCTGCTGGCGGCCCTGGATCGGTGCGGCCGGCCGGCCGATAAACTGCGCCGGGGGGTGCGTTTCAAGCCTTCGGAAACAGGCTGGGGAGAGGTTGTGCATATCTTGCCGGCGGAATGGCAAGGCCGTCCGGCTCTGGTTTTTCGGCTGCAGGAAGGCCCCACGCCGCAGTTTTTCACCGGCGAGTCGGCCCGCAACGAAGCCTTGCGGCGCCTGAGCAGTGATACGGTCTTCATCTCGGGTGATTTCACCGCCGCCTGCCGGGTGATCACCCATATGGCCTGCGATATTTTGGGGGCGGTGCGGGCCGGCATCTGGCGCCTGGAGGCGGACTCCCTGGTCAACGAGGTGGTCTACGACGCCCGTACGGGCGAACACACCCGGGCGGATCCCTTTGGCGTGGATATCTACCCGCGTTACGTGGAATTGCTGCACACCTCCCGCAACATCGTCATCGCCGACACTGCCACGGACACCATTTTGCCCGGCATGGCCGCAGATTACAGCCTGGAAGGCATCCGCTCCCTGCTGGATTGCCCGGTGCGTTCGGGCGGCCGGCTCATGGGCGTGCTCTGCATCGAACATGCGGGCAAGCCGCGCAACTGGACCTTGGAAGAGCAGGCCTTTGGCGCCTCTCTGGCGGATTTCGTGGTCATCGCCCTGGAAAGCGGCCGAGTGTACGAAAGCGAGCGGCGCATGAGCACCCTACTGTCCAACCTGCCGGGCACGGCCTTTCGCTGCCGTAACGATTTTCCCACTTTCACCATGGAGTACCTGAGCGAGGGCTGCCTGGAAATGACCGGTCACCCGCCGAAAGACATGGTCAACAACAATAAGCTCTGCTTCTTCGACATCGTCTACCCCGAAGACCTCAAAGCCCTGAAAGAGGACAACGAAGATACCCTGCTGCAGGACAAACCCCTGGATACGGTTTTTCGGATCATCCACAAAAGCGGCGAGCTGCGTTGGATCTGGGAACGCAGCCGGGTGGTGGAGCGCCTGCCGGACAACCCCAATTGCAGCATCGTCGAGGGTTTTTTCAGCGACATCACCGAGCGCATGCGCCTGCGTGAGGCCGAAGCGGCCGGTCGGGCCAAGAACGAGTTTCTGGCCAATATGAGTCACGAGATCCGCACGCCCATGAACGGGGTCATCGGCCTGGCCGCTCTGCTGCAAGATACACCCCTGAGCGCCCTGCAGCACAGGTACGTTTCTTCCATTCGGCGCAGCGCCGACGCCTTGCTGTGCGTGATCAACGATATCCTGGATTTTTCCAAGATCGAGGCCGGCAAGCTCGATCTCGAGCATGTGGATTTTTCGCCCCGGGTCGTGGTCGAAGAGGCCTGCGAGGTTCTGGCCCTGCGCGCGGCGGAGAAAAGGCTCAAGCTGGCCTTTGTGCCCGAGGCCGGCGTGCCTGCCTTCGCCAAGGGCGACCCGGGCCGGCTGCGCCAAATTCTGGTCAATCTCATCGGCAACGCCCTGAAATTTACCGAGCAGGGTGAAGTCGTCGTGCGCTGCCGGGGTGCGGAGGCGCCGCGAGACGGCCAAGGGTTGCAGCGCCTGGAATTTGAGGTGGAAGACACCGGCATCGGCATTGCCCCGGACCGCCTGCCCAAGCTTTTTGAACCCTTCATCCAGGCCGATACTTCCACCACCAGGCAATTCGGTGGTACCGGGCTCGGCTTGTCCATCTGCAAAAAGCTGGTGGAGCTGATGGCTGGGGAAATCAGCGCCCAAAGCGCGCCGGGCAAGGGCTCGCGTTTCATTTTCCATGTGCTTCTCGAGCCTTCGGAATCACAAGATCTCCATACCCTGTTCAGCCACGATCTTTCCGGCAAAACCGTGCTTGTATTCGAGCCGCATGAGGCCGCGCGCCGGGCTTTGGCCGGGGCTTTGCGCGGCTGGGGCGCACAGGTGTGTGAGGCGCAGTCCCTGGAGTCCCTGTTGCGGGCCATGAACGACACGCCTACGGGCGCCGGCGGGCCGGATCTGGCCCTGGCGGATTTCGAAGCCGCCGGTCTGGGAGCCGAAACCTTTTTGTCCATGCTGCAATCCTCCGGCCGGGCGGGCATGTGCCCCATTGTGCTCATGGGCTCGGTCAACGCCTATGTGCCCGAGCGGCTGCCGGCCGGCGACCGGGCCGTGGGCTTTCTGACCAAGCCCGTTGCCGGCGAGGCCCTGGCCCGCCTGCTCGACGGCATCTTTGCGGAGCGTGCCCGGCCGGTCGGTTCGGCCGAGGCCCGCCCGGCCGAGCCGAGTTTTCCGCCCCAGCGCATTCTGTTGGTGGAAGATTCACCCATCAACCAGATGGTCGCCATCGACCTGCTGGAAAACATGGGACACCGGGTGGATACAGCCAACAACGGCGCCGTCGCCCTGGAGATGCTCCGGACCAAAGAGTATGATCTGGTGCTCATGGATTGCCAGATGCCGGTCATGGACGGCTATACAGCCACGGCCAAGGTTCGTGATCCGGCCGTAGGAGCGCTGCAGCCGGGCATCCGCATCGTGGCCATGACCGCCCACGCCATGCGCGGCGACAAGGAAAAATGCCTGGCTGCAGGCATGAACGACTATATTTCCAAGCCCGTTCAGGTGGACCGCCTGAAGCAGGTGATCGGCCTTTGGGGCAACGCCAAGGGGGCCGGGCTTCGCGCTCGCCCGGCCGAAGCCGGCGGTTTTCCGGCCGGTGCGCTGCCAAAGGCCGACGGGCTGCGGGTCGAAGAGGCTATGGCCCGCCTGGGCAACGATGCAGCCTTGTACCGTAAGCTGCTGGAGCGCTTTGCCTCCGGCTACGGCAATGCGGGCAAGGCCCTACGGTCGCTGCTGGCCGGCAGCGACCTGCCCGAGGCCGAGCGCATGGCTCATACGATCAAAGGTCTGGCCGGGGGCCTGGGCGCTCCGGATCTGGTCAAAGCCGCCGCCGGCCTGGAGGCCCTGTGCCGGGAACGGGCCGCCGCGGCCAAGCGTTTCGCGGCCCTGGACATCTTCACCGAATCCCTGCAGCGCACGATGTTTGCCGTTGAAGAAGCCTTAGGCGGCCTCCGCGACCCGGAAGAAATTGCTCCCCTGTTGGAGGACACGGAGTTGGCCGACCGGCTGCGCGAGCTGCTCGATCTGCTGGCC
Source organism: Desulfovibrio sp. (assembly GCA_031553235.1). GTDB lineage: Bacteria > Desulfobacterota > Desulfovibrionia > Desulfovibrionales > Desulfovibrionaceae > Frigididesulfovibrio. The sequence continues at coordinate 9,654 of JAVBLS010000066.1, read as the reverse complement.
CAGGATGACGCCGCTGCTTGCCCGCTCTTTGACAAGCTCCGGCCCAGCTTGGCCCAAAGACACCCGGAGCGGACCGGCGCCTGCGCTGAGGCCGTGGCTGTGTTCGACTTCTCCGCTGCGGCGGAAATCCTCGAAGCTTTGGTCCCGGCCTGAACCGGCTCACCGGGGCCGCCCCATGTATAGACCCGACAGTGGTGTCAATGATTCTTTGGGCTGACGTGACGAATGCGGTCATATATTCTGCATCGCATATGTGCCATGATGAAATTCGCGCTTCCGGTTCTTATCAAATAGCCGGCGTTTTTCGCCTTTGGAAGCATCAGAGTTTCCGGAAGCCGATTCGACCGTTTGCTCATCAATCCTTGAACATTCGTCGGGCAGGGAAACCTCTTCCTTGCCGAGTTGCTTTTGCTTCTTTGGTCAGGCAAACGAAGGTCTGCACTCTTCTCCTCGGGCCAAAAGAGCCCAGATGATCCGTGCCGTTTTGTGGCAAGTGCCACTGCGGCGACATGTTTGCCTCGACGCTCGACGAGCGCTTGCACCCAACAGATTCGCTGTTCTGTACTTATTGCACAATGATGCCGGAGCGCCAAGAGCGCCTTTGGGGGGGGGTCTATCCCATCAAATACGTCTTTTGTCCAATTGCTGCGTCAAACGGGCCTTCCTCCGCAGTGACGTGGACTCTGATGGTCCTCGACCGGAGCAGGAAGGCCCGTTTCCCTTGCTTTTGGAGCAAAATCCGCTATTTGGAAACAGCTCCTGAAGCATTTTCACTTTAGAGCAATTTCAAAATGAAATTGTTCATGCAACCATATTGCCGGCGGACTTCTGAACGAGCCCGCAAGCGAGCGCCCGCTTGCGCGGTGTCAGAGCAAAGTTACTTTGCTCTAAAAATGTTCATTTGTTCTACTTCCAGCTTTCGCTGAAGGTTTTGCGAAACTGCTCCACGTCCACCGGGGCAAAGCCGCCTTCCTGCGACGGGGTGAACAGGAAGAGCTCCTGCGAGGCCCGGCCCGAAGCATCCCAATGGATGGGAGCGGTGCTCCATTCCATGCTGAAGCTCGCAAGGGCGGCGTTGACCGCGCCGGGGCTGGTGCCGTCCTGGACCTGCAGGGTGGCGGCAAAGCGGCCGAAGTCATAGCCCAGGCCGGACCAGAGATCGGCCGGCGGCCGGCCGGCCGCCAGCAGGTCGTTTTGCAGGCGTTGCGCAGCCCCTTGGGTGGCCTGGGGGTTCCAGGTGCCGGGGAACACGGCCAGGTTCCAGTACTGCGGGCTGGTCAGAGGTTTACCTGTCAGGCCTTGCTCCCACAGGGTGGTGCCCAGAAGCACCTGACGGGTTTCGTGGTAGTAGAAAATGTCGGGCACGATCACGTCCATGGCCTTCCAACTGTCGGGCAGGAAGATGGCCTGGAAGGTGGCCGCTTGGCTGTGCGCGGCGTTTTTGTTGGCCGAGAGCATGTCGCCCGTGGCCCGCAGCCAGGTGGACGGGTCGGAGGGGTTGTACGAGGCGTCGTGCACGCTGGTGGCCCCGAGACCGGCGGCCTGTTGGGCGAACAGGGCGGCCATGCGCCGGCCGTAGGGCTCGTCAGGGTAGAACGAGGCGTAGCCCTTGATACCCAAGTTTGAGGTGAAGCGCAGCAAGGCGTTCACCTGGTCTTCGGGGCTGGTGAAGAAGCGCCAGACCGTGGCGCCTTCGCCGTCCACCGAGGGGCGGAAGGCGAAAAAGGCCCGGCGTTGCAGCAGGCCGCGGGTTTTGGCCGTGTTCAGGTCGTCGGTGCGCAACAGGCCGCCGACGATCGCGGCGCCCTGCGGCAGGCCGTCAATGCGTGCCGTCCAGTCGGGCTGGTCGGTGTCGATGATTACCAGGGTGGCTGAAAGATCTTTACAGGCCGCTTCGGCCCCGGCCGAGATTTTACCGGAAATACCCGCGTATTGCCCGCCCATGGGCAGGGCCAGAACCACGGCCCGGCCGGTGATCGGACCGGAGGGAATGCTCGTGCCCGCTGAGGGCAGCGAGAAGTCGGCCGACGGCACGGCGGTGAACAGGGAAGAATCGGCCAGGGGCACCCGGCCGGCGAGATCGCGCAGTTTTTGCGCTGCGGCCGCGCGGTCGTCGCCGCTCAGGCTTTGCCGGCGCAGTTGGTCGATGTTAAAGATGCTGTACGGGTAAATGCTCTCGTTCTCGGGCGTGACCGTCGAGGCGGCCAGACTGCGGGCCGCGGCCGGAGCCATGGCAAGCTCCATGGCCAGCCGGCGTTCCAGGATGCGGCGTATGGCCGCGTCCGTGGTGTTGGCATACATCTGCTCCAAGGCGGCCGGGGCGTCTGCGAGGGCTCCGTCGTCAAAGCGGCACACGGCCGTAAAGGCGGCGGCGGCGGCCCGCACCTCGGTCGAACGCCCGGTGTCGCGATACACGGCGTCCGAACGGGAAAGGGCTTCGCGGTTGCCCATGGCCCGCAGGGCGAAGCACCAGACGTTCTGCCAGTCTTCGCCTGCATCCGCGCCGGGAGCGGCAATGCGCCACTGGTCAAGGGCGGACAGGGCAAGGTTGGGGTGGGAGTTCTTGGCCGCGGCCTTGGCCAGAATTTCATAGGCGCCGGCGCTCTGCGACGAACCCGAGGGGAACTGGGCCACGGCTCTTTGCGCGGCCACCTCGGCCTGGGTGTAACGCCCGGCCGCCAGGGCCGAGCGGGCTTCGGTCAGGGGATCCTGCGCGACCGGGGGCACGGATTGCGGCAGGCGGCTTTGATCCAAAATGGTCTTTTCGCAGCCGGAAACCGTAAACACCAGCAAAAGGCACAGAAGCAGGGGCGGAAAAGCCCGTCGGAAAGATATGTTCATGGCGGCGCTTCGGGCTGAAAGTTGTTGGGGGCAGTACACATTCATACCTTGCTTCCAGGGTGAGCGCAAGCCGGGGCCGGTCGCCTTTACAAGGTGCGTGGTCTTGCGTATTTTCCGGCGCATGAACGAAACCCGCCCCCGGATCACCCTGGTGGTCCCGGTCTACAACGAGGATGCCAACCTGTCCGTGTTGCATCGGGAGCTGGCCCAGGCTCTGGCCGGCCTGGATTGGGAAGTCCTGTTTGTGGACGACGGCAGCATCGATGCGAGCGCTGCGGTGTTGCGCGACCTGGCCGACAGCGACCCACGCGTGCACTTTCTCGGCTTTGCAGAAAACCGGGGCCAGTCCGCCGCTTTCGCGGCCGGTTTTGCCGAGGCCCGGGGCGAGATTCTGATCACTCTGGACGCCGACCTACAGAACGACCCGGCGGACATCCCGCGCATGCTGGCTCTTTACGAGCAGGGCTGGGACATGGTCATCGGCAGGCGGGCTCGCCGGCGCGACCCCCTGGTCAAGCGCCTGTCCTCGCGCTTCGCCAATGCCGTGCGCAACTTTCTGACCAATGAAGACGTCACGGACACGGGCTGCTCCCTCAAGGTCATGCGGGCCGACATGGCCCGGCGTCTGGCCATGTTCCGGGGCATGCACCGCTTTCTGCCCACCCTGATGAAGCTGGAAGGGGCCAGGGTGACGGAAATCGACGTCAACCACCGCCCGCGCCTGCACGGCGTCAGCAAGTACGGCACCTGGGACCGGGCCTTTTCCGGCCTGTGCGATCTTTTGGCCGTGCGCTGGATGCAGCGGAGGCATCTGTCCTGGCGAGTCCGCGAACGTCGCTAGGGGCTGGTTCCAAATAAATCTTTCGTCCAAATTGCGCCGAACGGCCCTTTTTGCGAAGGAAGTGTACTCTTATGGTACTCGACGGAGCAAAAAGGGCCGTTTTTTTGTCTTTGGCGTGAAATCTTTATTTGGAACCAGCCCCTTAGGGCGGCGGGGTTTTACCTCGTAATTTCAGCGTATATAGGCTTTCATAGGGAGCGCTCCTTCGGCGCGCCGGGCTCATACTCTCTTGCGGGTATAGGCCAGGGCGATCACCAGGCAGACGGCCAAGCCGATGCCCACGGCTAGGGGGCCGTTGGGCCCCGCGCCCGTTGCCGAGCCGGCCGTACCCAAGCGGTGGGCTAGGACGCCGCCGCCGACCATGCCCAAAGCGAAGATCGCGGCATCGCAACTGCCCTCGCCCCCGGCAAAGAGCTGCCTGCCGGGGCAGCCGCCGGCCAGGGCAAAGGCCAGGCCGGCCACAACCATGCCGGAGAAGTTCCACAGCCCATCGGTGTGGGCCACGGGTTGGCCCTCAAAGCCGGGATGGAATTGCCCCAAAAGCAGGTTGGCGGCAAAGGCGATCACGCCCAGGGCCAGGAAACCGGAAAAGAGGTGGAAGCTTTTGTGCAGGAAAATGTCACGAAAGGCTCCCACTGTGCAGAAACGGCTGCGCTGGGCCAGAAAGCCGGCGGCCAGGCCGACGGCCAGGGAGATCCACAGGGCGGCATGTTGCGAGCCCGGTCCTTTGAGGGAATACCAGAGAATGCCGCTTTGCTCCTGTCCTTCCACCGGGGCGAAGATCAGGCGTAGGGCCAGAAGCGCCAGAAGCACCGCCGGGAAGATCAGCCCGACGGCATGGGGTAGGGCCTTGGTTGCACCCAGGGAAAAACCCCGGCGCAGGAATTGTGCGCCGATGAAGATACCCACGGCCAGCCCGGCCAGGCCGAGCAGGGCGTTGCCGTCGCCGCCGGCCAGGCGGAGCATGGCCCGCCAGGGGCAGCCGAGAAAGACCAGGGCGCCCACGGCCGCGATCATCCCAAGCAGCAGCCGGACCAAGGGCGAGGCCCCGCCGCGCGGGGAAAACTCGCGTGTGAACAGGGCCGCCCCGAAGGCCCCAAGGCCCAGGCCGATGATTTCCGGGCGCAGGTACTGCACGACTTTGGCCTGATGCAGGCCGAGCGCTCCGGCGATGTCGCGCTCAAAGCAGGCCACGCAGATGCCCATGTTGGCAGGGTTGCCGAGAAACTGCAGCAGGGCGGCCAGGCCGCCGATGATGCCTCCGGCCAGGAGAATGCCCTTGGCCGAGGCCAGAAAGTTTTCACCGCGTTGGCAGGTTCCGCCCTGCCCGGCCGCGCAGGCCGGACAGGTGTCGCCGTTTTCAACGGCGGGGGAGGTTTCCGTCGAAGCGTTCATACCACTTCATCTCCGTACATGCTGGGGGTTGCACAAAAGAAAAGGCTACGACCGTCACGGCGTCGCTGGAGCAGGCGAACTTTGAAAAAGTGAACATGCTCACAGGACGGCGAAGGCCGCGTTCAAGGCGGACGGGCGCGAAATTTTACAGGAAGGTGCGGGCCGGACGACACGCGTCGGTAAAAAGTGTGATTCACGGCCGCCCCCGTGCGTTGGGGGGAGCGGCGCAGCCTGATCCGTCAAGCGGGATGCGGGATGGAAAGCCGGGGGAGAGGCGACTTGGGTAAATCAGGCCGAGCGGCACGCGCCGGCGGGCAACGGGCCTCACGGCCGGCGCTCCGGCGTTCGGATCGCGTTGGGGAGGCCGGCCCAAAGGCGGCGCACAGGGGGTACGGCGGCGTGCGACATGATGCTCCGAAAAGGCCGGGTCTGCGGCCGGTCCTGATGGATGGCGAAAAATAATTTTTAACCTTTTTAATATTGCGGCGCAAGATTGTCTTCGGCTGCGGGCGGGCTGCGTCGGCCGGCGCAGCCGGCACGTCCCGAGGGGCTTGCCAAAGCCGCTCGGGCATCGCATACTCGCCGGGCATTCCGGCGCAAATTTCCCTTTCCGTGAGGAACCCATGGGCTTTTTCTCCAGCATCAAGAATCTGTTCCGCAAAGACGCCGAACCAGGGCAACCCCAAGAGATTCAGGCAACTCCGCCGACAGGTTCGGCGACTGAAGCCGGGTCGTTCTACAGCGAGCCGGACCCCGAGCCGGCTCTGGCCCTGCGCGCGGCCGAGCCGCGCCTGTCGGCCTGGCTCGGCGTGATCCTACAGGATGTGGACGGCGCGGGCGAACTGCTGCGCCGTCGGCTGGCCTTTTTGTTCGCTTCGCTGGAGGCCCCGGAAGCCGAGGCCAAAACTTTTGTCGATACCTTTGAGCGTTGGCTCAAGGATATGGGCTACAGCCGGCTGGAAGATTTTCGTTCTGAACTGCAATATCGCCTGGCCCTGGCCCTGGACCTGGAAGATGAAGAGGACGAGCGCAACCGTCTGGTGCAGAAGATCGGCGCCGGCCTGGCCAAGACCCGCGAGCAGCTCGGCCGGAGTCTGAACGTTCTGTTCAACTCCGATCGGCGCATGGACGAGGCCTTTTGGGAAGAACTGGAAGAGGTGCTCATCCTGGCCGACGTGGGCTTTGAGACCGCGCACAAGCTGACCCTGGCCGTGCGGCGCAAAGCCGAGACCCAAGGCATTGGCGATGCGGCCAAGCTCAAGGATTTGCTCCGCGACGAAATTCTGGCCCTATTCGCGCCGGTCAGGCGAATCAGCGCCGTGAACCCGCCCGAGGTCATCCTGATGATCGGGGTCAACGGCGTGGGCAAAACCACCACCATTGCCAAACTGGCTCACCGGGCCGTGCTCCAGGGCAAAAAAGTTTTGCTGGCGGCCGGCGACACCTTTCGGGCCGCGGCCTGCGAGCAGTTGGCCGTCTGGGCCGAGCGGGTGGGGGCGGAATTTTACGCCAAGAGCGAGGGCGCCGACCCGGCGGCTGTGGCCTTCGAAGCCCTGGACAAGGCCCTGGAACTGGGCTGTGATACGGTCTTCATCGATACGGCGGGCCGCCTGCATACCAAGACCAACCTCATGGAAGAACTGGCCAAGATCCGCCGTGTCCTGGGCAAGCGCCACCCCGGCGCGCCCCACCGGACCATCATGATCATGGACGCCTGCACCGGGCAGAACGGCTTGTCGCAGATCAAGCTCTTCCAGCAGGGCTGCGGCATCGACGAACTGATTCTGACCAAGCTCGACGGTACGGCCAAGGGCGGCATCGCGGCCGCCTGCGCCGCCCAGTTTGGCGTTCCCATTTCTTTCGTCGGCCTGGGAGAGAAAATGGAAGATCTGCGGCCCTTCGATCCCCAGGTCTTTGCTGCGGCCCTTCTGGACTGACAACCGGTCGGGAATCTATGCGTAGGCGCCTTGACCGCTCTTGTCCGTGGCCTGTCCGGGACTTATCTTTTACCGATCCTAGCGCAATTTCACCTTGAAATTGTCTATGAAACCATATTACCGAAGGTGATCCCATGACCGCGCGCAGCCTGTGTCTTGCCGCTATGTTTCTGTCCTTTGCCTCGCCCGCCCTGGCCAACCCAGCCATGTCCGGCGGCATGTCCAAAGGGGCCGAGGCCTCCTTTGCCCGTATGGATACGGACAATAGCAGCGGCGTCGACAAGAAGGAATTTTTCACCACCCATCCCCAGATGAAAGAAGGGGCTTTCACGACCATCGATAAAAACGGCGACGGAGTGATCAGCAAGGAAGAATGGCTGGAGTTCATGCGGGGCCACGCCTCCGACGAAGCCTCGGGCCTTCCCGGCGGCACCGGGCACCCTGAGGGCATGATGGGACAACCCGGCGGCATGATGGGGCAGCCCGAGGGCATGATGGGGCAACCTGAAGGCGCGAGCGACAAGCCCGCCGAGGGAACCAAGCCGGCCGCCCCGGACCTGGTCATGCCCAAGCAGTAAGAGCGTGCATCACTCCCACAAAGCCGGACGCGGCCGGACCAATCCGGCCGTTCCCGTCGTTCGGCCCGGTGCGGCCAAGGCCCCGGCCGTTCCGGCCGGGGCGCGTTTTCTGCCCATGAGCCGCGAGGAGCTTGCCGCTGCCGGCCGCAACCGCATCGACATCCTGCTGGTCGGCGGCGACGCCTATGTGGATCACCCCTCGTTCGGCCTGGCCCTGCTCGGCCGGCTGCTTGAAGCCGAGGGCTACAGCGTGGGCGTCTGCGCCCAGCCGCCCTGGAAGGACCGCGCGGCCGGGGTTGCGGCCGTGTCCGCCCTGGGTCGACCGCGCCTGTTCGCGGCCGCCACGGCCGGGGCCGTGGATTCCATGCTGGCCCACTACACGGCCTTTCGCAAAAAGCGTCGCGACGACGCCTACACCCCGGGCAACCAGACCGGAGCCCGGCCCAACCGGGCGACCATCTTTTACACCGGCTTGATCCGCCAGGCTTTTCCCGGACTGCCCGTGCTCCTGGGCGGCATTGAAGCCTCCCTGCGCCGGCTGTCGCATTATGATTTCTGGGAAGACGCCCTGCGCAAACCGCTGATTCTCGACGCCAAAGCCGATTTGCTCCTCTACGGCATGGCTGAAAAAGCCCTTTTGACCGTGGCCGGGGCGGCCGATCGCCTGGAGCGGGAAGGCGGGCTGTCGCGCGAATCGCTGGTCGCGGCCTGCCGGCAGGTGCCGGGCCTGGCCTTTGTTCTGCCGGGCGGGAGCAAGGCGGCCGAGGCGCTGGAGGTTTCTGCGGAACAACTGGAACATCTCCCCTCGCACGAAGCCTGCGCGGCCGCGCCCGAGTTGCTTCTGCAGGCCACCCTGGCCGAGGAACGCCGAGTGCACCTGGGCCGTTCCTATGCCGTGCAGGAGGCCGGCGGCCGGGCCGTAGTCCTGACCCCGCCCGCTCCGCCGCTTGATCCGGCCGGGATGGACCGGCTCTATACCCTGCCCTTCACCCGTTTGCCGCACCCGTCGTATGCCGAGGCCATCCCGGCCTGGGAGATGATCCGCACCAGCGTCACTTCACACCGGGGCTGCGGCGGCGGGTGTTCTTTTTGTTCTCTGGCCCTGCACCAGGGCCGGCGCATCGCCTCGCGCAGCAGGGAGTCGGTGTTGGCTGAGGTCGAGCTGATCGCCCGGAGGGCAGGCGGCAAAACACCGCGCTGGGCGGGCTCCATTTCAGACATCTCCGGCCCCAGCGCCAACATGTGGCAGGCCCGCTGCGCCCTGCCGAAAGAGAAGGATTGCACCCGGCAAAGCTGCCTGCATCCCGAGCCCTGCGCCCTGTTTCGGGTGGACCAGCAAAAGGGCGCGGCCCTGCTGCGCGAGGCCGCGGCCGTGCCCGGCGTGCGCCATGTGCGCGTGGCCGGTGGGGTGCGCTTCGATCTGGCCCTGTTGGACGACGAGGCCCTGTGGGCCTATACTTCGGAATTCACCGGCGGCCAGCTCAAGGTGGCCCCGGAACACACCGCGCCCGAGGTGTTGCGCCTGATGCGCAAACCTCCGTTGCCGACCTTCGAGCGTTTTCTCGATCGCTTTGCCGCGGCCTGCGCCAAAGCCGGCAAGGAGCAGTACACCATCCCCTACCTGATGAGCGCCTTTCCCGGCTGCACCATGGAGCACATGCGCCAAACCGCCGCCTGGCTGCGCAGGCGCAATTGGCGGCCGCAGCAGGTGCAGTGCTTCATTCCCACCCCGGGCACTGTGGCCACGGCCATGTTTTTTTCCGGCCGCGATCCCGAGGGGAACCCATTGTTCGTTGCCCGGAGCGATGCCGAGCGCTTGGCCCAGCATCGACTGCTGTTGGGGGAAAGCCCTGGCCGGGCCGGGGATTGATGTGTTTTTTGGGGAGCGCTCCCCAAAAGGTAGAACCTACCGTCGCTTGCGCCCAGGGCTGACGCATCTAAAAAAAGTCTATAAACATGAGGAATGAAAAGCACACACGAAATAGCGATTGAAGTATTCCGAATTTTACCCGACCCACGTGTGGAGCGAACGAAGGCACACAGCCTTGAAGTTATTATGTTT
>JAVBLS010000030.1:0-21034 GCA_031553235.1 Desulfovibrio sp. | reverse complement strand
AAATCAATTTCGCTCCATTCAGCATGCCGGATCGGGCCGGGCCTGCAAAAGGTCAGGGCTGAGAACGCCAGCGCCGCCCGGACGACCGCCGTTCCCTGATAGTCGTCAATGCGCCGCATGAGTTCCCCGGCATCTTCCTTCATCGTCAGGGCCGCGAAGTGCGACTTCACGCGCGGAGCCAGCGCGCCGCCCAGGTCGCGGCACGGATCCGACTTCACCAGTTGCAGGGCCACGGCGTAGCGGAAAATCTGCGAACAGATCCCCAGCACTCTTTTTGCCACTTCCAGCGACCCGCGGGCTTCAATGTCCTTCACCAGAAGAAGCACGTCGATCGGCCCGACATCGGCAATGGGCATCTTCCCGATAGCCGGGTAGACGTTGGCGACCAGCCGATCAACGACCGTTTCCATGTGCCGCTGCGCCCATATTTCGGCGCGCCCGGCGATCCATTCCCGCGCGATGTTCTCGAACGTCCGGCCCTGCGTATGGGCCATAATTTTTTTCCGGTTCTTGCTTCCAGGGTCGACGCCGTTCTTCAGAACCTTTCGCGCGTCGTCGCGTTTCTCCCGCGCCTGTGCAAGCGTGACGTCCGGGTACGCCCCAAGAGCCAGCCGTTTTTCTTTCCCGTCGAATCGGTATTTCCAGCGCCACAGTTTGCCCCCGGCGGCGCTCAATTCGAGGTATAAACCATGCTGATCATAAAAGCGTTCGACCTTGCCGGAAGGCTTGATAGCTCTCAGCTTTGCTTCTGTAAGTGGGGGCATAATGGCAGACCTTTTCGGGGCGAATTTTGGGGCATAATCGGCCCTGATTCGCCTTTGTTTTGCAATCTGCCCCCAAAATGCCCCCAACGTGTTTGCGCTGTCAAGATTTTTAATGGACATTGTGAGACGTCAAAACATGGAAAAAGTGAAGGCTCCCAAGTCTTTTTAGACATTGAGAGCCTTCGAGAGAAAATGTCTTGGCGGAGAGGGTGGGATTCGAACCCACGTGCCCCGACTAAGGGACAACCCGATTTCGAGTCGGGCGCGTTACGGCCGCTTCGCTACCTCTCCGCTGCTTTCCGTTGCGCTACGGGGCGGCGTTTTGTCCGACAGCAAGCGTCGGGACATACGGAAGAGTCTGTGTATGCGATTTTTCTTCCGCCGGCAAGTTGCCGGGCCGGGTTGCCGGCTGTTTATTTTGCCTCGAACACGCAACGCAATTCGGCTTCGTTGCCGTTGATCTGCCAGGCCAGGCCGTGGAAGGCATAGGTTTTGCCGCCCACTTCCAGGCTGCCGGAGGTGACCGGCAGGGAAGAGCCGATGTTCAGGGTCGAGCCCGCCTTGAGCCGCAGCAGGGTCACGGGGGCGTCGGTTTTCAGTTCGGCTTTGTAGAGGGTATCGGCTAGGCGCACGGCGCTGCCCGGCTTAAGGGCGATGTCGCCGGCTTCAATGGCCGCGGCTTCCGTCCAGGGGCTGATTTCCAGCACGGTACCTTGTTCCAGGGAGAACTCAGCCGCTTTGTCCGAGAGCAGAGCAATACGCGCTGGGCCGCCAAAGGCGTCGCGTGTCAGGCGCAGGCTGCCTTCGGCCACGCGGAACTCGGCCTGCCCGGCAAAGCGGTTGCGCCCACCGAGAACCCACAGGCCGGGGCCGGTCTTGTGCACACCGACGACCACTTCGGCCAGGCGGTTTTCGGGCTTCTTGCCGCTGGTGATTTCGGCCTGCGAAGCCATGGGATCAAGCATGATCACCCGGCCGTCCACCTCGCAGTCCACCACCACCGAGGTCACCGAGCGGGCGTTGAGTTCGTTCTGGGTGTTGCCGATATACAGGCTGTTCAGTTCGGCTCCCCGGCCGCCGGGGTTGTGGGTGTTGCCGGCGAAAAACAGGGGTTTGTCCTTGAGTCCGCGCAGGGTGACCACGTAGTCGTTGCCGTAGCCTTCGTGGTATATGGCCCCGCCCACGCCGCTGGAGAGATCGCCGATGTTGTCCGTGCCGGCCGAGTTGCCCAGGAACACCGCGCCGGCGAGTTCCATGTTGTCCACTCCGTAGACGGCCCCGCCCTGACCGGCCGCGTCGGCGTTGCCGCTCAGGCCGGATTTACCGCCTCTGGCGCTGTTGCCGATGAACAGATAGTCGCCGGCCCGTCCGAGCACCAGCTCATAGGTGGAGTTCAGGGCGCCGCCGTAGCCGGAGTCAAAGGCCTGCGATTTCAGAGCAATGGACGGGCTGCCCTGGGCCTGGTTGGCGGTGAAGTTCCAGTGTCCGCTTTCGATCTGCAGGCCTTTTTCCACATAGATTGCGCCGCCTTGGCCGGAATTTTCCACGGCGCCGCCAATGCCTGCCTTGCCTGCTTCGGCTTTGTTGCCGGCGAAGAGGAAGATTGTTTCGCCCGAAGCCCGAAAGGTGCCGTCCACGCAAAAAGCTCCGCCCATGCCCGAAGAGTGGGCGCTCTTGTCCGCCGCCGAGGCGCCGCCGTCGGCCCTGTTGCCGATAAAAATCAGCGGCCCGGCGGCCGTAAGGTTCAGATTGTTTTCCACGTACCAGACACCACCCCAGCCGCTTTCAGGGGTATTTGCAAGACCGGTGACGGAAAACCCGTTAAAAAAGACCTCTGCCGGGCCGGTGAAGCGTAGGGCCACATCCGGGCTCTCGGAATGCAGCAAACGGCCGTTGGGTGCACCGCCTTTCAGGTGCACCGGGCCGTGGGGCGTGGAAAAGGTCGCGCCGGCCAGTTTTTGGGGCAACGGCCGTTCCGGCAGCACGATGGGCGTTTTACCGGAAAGGGAAATGTCACCGCCGGCGGACATGGCGGCATCAAGGCCGGCCGCGTCGGTCACCGGGCCGGAGGCGGCGTCCGCCTGAGCAGCCGGAATAAGAAACAGGCAGAGAGCAAGGGCGCGGAGTGTTTTCATAGAGTGGATCCTCTGGTGGTTTATATGCAAAGCGTATGCCCGATTCAGAGCAGAAGAACAAGATCAAAACCGCTCACGGCCTGGGCTACGGTCAGGACGATCAGCAGCAGGTTGTTGATCCCGTGCAGGGCGGGCAAGAGCCGCCGGCGTTTTTTAACCCTGTCCAGAATCAGCCCGCTGATCAAACCGAACAGGGCCAGAAACCAGATGATCAGGCCGACGATGACGTGTGCGCCGGAAAAAAAGGCGATACTAAAGATCAGTTTGGCACCGAGCAGGCCGCCGGGCGTGCCCAGCAGCCAGAGCACCACGGCACAGAGGCCGAAGTGCACGTGGCGTCGCCAGGGAAAGATCAGGCGTTTTTTCAAGTGCAGACATTGCGCACGACAAAAACCCGAAAAAGCCGCCGATATGGCCAGGGCCAGAGCCAAAAGCATCAGGACCGGGTGGATATAGCCGAGGAAAGAGGGAAGACTCATGGAACCTCCGGAAGGCGGTGCGGCTGTGAAGCGGATGAATATTTTGAAATAGCTATAATGTTATCTGCTCTATAACACCACGGCGGCAAGGACGGCAGTAAAGCCGGCGCAGACGGCATAATCGGCCATGCGCAACAGCCGGAGCACTCCGTTGACGGAATATCCTGAGACCACCAGAGGCGCCAGAGTCAGGCTCAGAGTGATCAGGCCCAGAACAGGGCCGAGAAAAAGCCGCTGCTCCGTGAAGGCCAGGGCGGGCAGGAGCAGAGCTGCACCCAGCAAGGGCAGCCAGAGCCGCGCAGCCAGATCGGCCACCGGTTGGGAAAAGTGCAGAAACGGCACGGCAAAGCCTGCCCGCAGGTAATCGTCTTTATGGCGCAGGGCGCGCAGCCAGAAATGCGGCACTTGCCAGACGCAGGCTGCGATAAAACAGAGCAGAGGCAGGGGAGCGGCGGGGTCGCCTCCGGTCGCCAGGGTGCCGATGGGCAGGGGGCTTGCTCCGGCAAGGGCACCCACAAACAGGGCGATGGAAGATCTCCGCTTCAGAGGGGTGTAGCAGCCGTTATAGAGCAGCAGCGCGCATACGGCCGCCAGACAGGCCGGCAAGCCGCCGCAGGCCGCGAGGATGCCGAGAGCGGCACAGGCAAACGCCCCGGCAACGGCCAGGGCGGCCCGTCGGCTCATATGCCCGGCGGGCAAAGGGCGGGAGCGGGTGCGGCGCATCAGGGCGTCGTGGTTCTTTTCCTGGACTTGGTTCAAGGCCGAAGCCCCGCAGGTCAGCAGAAAGATCCCCACCACCATCCCGCCGACCGTAGGCAGGGCTTCGGCCGGCAACGCCTTTCCGGCCGTGAACGCGCCGAACCCGGCCAGGGCGGCGGCGGCGGCCGAAATCCCCGGCCGGGTGAGCCGAAATAGGTCACTAGGGGCGAGTCGCGCGGTGTTACTGTGTTCCATGCCCGTCGTGTCCTCTGTGGGCACCCCCGGCGCCGGCCGGGGAATCTTTGCCGATGGATTTCAGGTACTGAAGGATCTGCAACAGTTCTTCCGGGGTCAGATCGGAGTAGGGCGGCATGGTGTTGTCATAGCCCTTGATGGTTCGCCAGCCCGGATTGATGATCGATTCTTTGAGATAGCGCTCGTCGGCAACGACCTGCTTTTCTTTGCCGTCCACAGTGATGGTCAGCGTGGAGCCGTACAGGCCGGGCAGGGCCGGGGCCATACTGTTGTCGCCGTTCATGTTATGGCAGGAGAAACAGCCCTGGGCCTCCATCAGGGCGTGGCCCGCGTCGGCACCCTTGAGTGGTTCTTTGGTATCCAGCCAAGCGGCGAAATCTTTTTCCGGCATGGTCTTGATTTTGGAAAGCATGACCGAGTGCCCGGTGCCGCAGTATTCAGCGCAGTAAATCTCGTATTCGCCGTCACGTTCGGCTTTGAACCAGGTATAGTTCTCCATACCGGGTACGGCGTCCATCTTGACCCGGAAGGCGGGGGCAAAGAAGCTGTGGATTACGTCCGCGGAACGGATTTTCAGCAGCACCGGCCGGTCCGTGGGCACGACCAGTTCACTGCTGTGCTTGCCGTTCTGGTAGGTGAAGGTCCAGGAAAACATCTTGGCCGTGACCTGCACGGGCAGGGCGTTGTCCGGCACCGTGCGCAGGGCCTTGTAGCCGGTCCAGCCAAAATAGAACAGGCCCATGACCAGCAAAAAAGGCACCAGGGTCCAGGCAATTTCCAGCCGGGTGTTGCCCTGAATGTCCGTGGGCTCCGGGTTTTTCTCGTGGCGGAAACGGTAGATGAACCACAGGGTGATCAGAGTCAACGCGAGAACCACCACCCCGGCAAAGGAAAAGACCAGGAGCAGGGCGAAATCAACCTGTTGTACGGGCGAAAAGGACTGCGGGTACATAGGCTACCTGTACCTGTAGGCAGTGTCGAAAAAGATCAGGCCGATGAAGATGGCCAGGATCAGAAACGCCATGAAGACCATGAGCCGCAGAGTTCTTCCTTCATAGCGCATGTGCATGAACCACAAGATTACCAGGCCGGCCTTGGTTGTGGCCACAATCATGGCCGCAAGCACGTGCAGAAAGGGGAACTCGAACTGCATGTGGGCCACGCCCACGGTCACGGCCGTGAGCAGCATCAGCCCGCCCCAGACCAGCAGGCAGGTCTTTTCCGAAAGAATATGCGGCGTGTCGTGTTCTGTTTTCATAGCTCTCACATCACCAGGTAGAAGAGGGGGAAGAGGTAAATCCAGATCAGATCCACCAGGTGCCAGTACAGGCCGGCATTTTCCGTCAGCACGTGACGATCTTTTGTCACCAGGCCCTTGCGCATGCGCAGAAATACCCAGCACAGCACCAGACCACCGATAATCACGTGCAGAGCGTGCAGGCCGGTCATCAAATAATAGAGGTTGAAGAAGGTCATGCGTCCGAGAGGCATGGTCAAGAATTCGGGCCCGCCGGGATAGATGCCGTGGTGGATCTTGGTGCTCCACTCCGTAAACTTAACGCAGAGAAAGATCCCGGCGCAGAGAATGGTCAGCAGCAGCATGAGGCGAGCCCGGGCGATGTCGCCGCGTTGGGTGCGGCCCACGGCCAGGGCCACGAAAAGGCTGCTGGTGATCAGCACCACGGTGTTCACCGTGCCGTGAACTCGGCTCAAAACCAGCCCGCCTTCGTGAAATTCTTCCGGGTAGCGTGAAAAATTCACCGCAAAGAGCAGAAACAGGCCGCCAAAGAGCAGTATTTCGGTGAACAGAAAGAGCCACATGCCCATTTTGGCCGCGACGACATCCTGGGGGTGGGCGCCCGACGGCGCGGCAACGACATCCTGAGGGGGGGCGGCGGCAGACGCGGCAACGGGATCAGATTTCACGGGCGATCCCCTTATAGTCGTACGGTCCGTGTGTTATTGCCGGTTCTTCGCTGAAGTTGTGGTGGTGCGGCGGCGAGGTGGTGGTCCACTCCAGAGTGGCCGCGCCCCATGGGTTGTTGCCGGCTTTGGGGCCGCGCAGCACGCCCTGCGCCAGGTTGACGACCATGAAGATCATCCCGGCCAGCAGAACCCAGGAGCCGATGGTGGAGACCAGCTGCAGGGGGGCATATTCGGGGAGATAGTCGGCGTAGCGCCGGGGCATGCCGTACAGACCCATGATGTACATGGGAAAATACAGCAGGGTGAAGCCGGAGAGCAGCATGTAGCAGGCCCGTTTGGCCCGCTTGAAATTGTAGAGCCTGCCGCTGATTTTGGGCAGCCAGTAATGCATGGCGGCGAACAGGGCAAAACCCAGGCCGCCGAAGATCACATAATGAAAGTGGGCCACCACGAAATAGGTGTCGTGCACGTGAATGTCCGGCCCGGCCGCGCCCAACACCAAGCCGGAGAAACCGCCCATGGAAAAGAGCAGCAAAAAGGCCATGGAGTACCAGAAAGGCGGGTCGAGGTAGAGCGAGCCTTTGTACAGGGTGGCGATCCAGTTGAAGACCTTGACGGCCGAAGGAATGGCCACCACAAAAGTCAGAAAGGAAAAGATCAGCACGGCCGTATCGCTCATGCCGGTGGTGAACATGTGGTGAGCCCAGACCAGGGAGCCGGCAAAGGCGATGGCCAGGCTTGAGGCCGCAATGGCCTTATAGCCGAATATCGACTTGCGGGCGAACACCGGCAGAATGTCGGAGATGACCCCCATGGCGGGCAGGATCATCACGTATACCGCCGGGTGCGAATAGATCCAGAACAAATGCTGATACAGAATGGGGTCGCCGCCCTTGCCGGCGTCGAAAATGCCGATGCCGAGGTTCCGGTCGGCCATGATCAGCAGCACGGTGATGGCCAGGACCGGCGTGGCCAGAATCTGGATCCAGCCCGTGGCATACAGGGACCAGCAGAACAGGGGAATTTTGCCCCAGGTCATCTCCGGCGCCCGCATCCGGTGCATGGTGGTGATGAAGTTCAGGCCGGTCAAAATGGACGAAAAGCCCAGAATGAACACGGCAAACACGGCAATGGTCACGTTGGTGGGCGTGACCGTGCTGAAGGGCACGTAAAAGGTCCAGCCGGTGTCCGGCGGCCCGCTGCCGCCGAATAGGGAAACCAGGGCGATGAGGCCGCCGGCGATATACAGCCACCAGGAAAGCAGGTTCAGGCGCGGAAAGGCCACGTCCTCCGCCCCCAGTTGCAGGGGCAGAAAGATGTTGCCAAACATGGCCGGGATGCTCGGGATGACCACCAGGAAGATCATGATCACACCGTGCAGGGTGAACAGGGCATTGTAGGTCTGGGGTTCGATCAGGTGCAAACCGGGCCGGATCAGCGCCAGCCGAAGCACGCCCCCGAGGATCATGCCGACGGCCATCATGCTCAAGATGCCGATCATGTACAAAATGCCGATGCGCTTGTGATCCGTGGTGAAGATCCAGGAACGCAGACCCGAGGCTCCGCCGGAAATGGGGCGGAAGAAGCTCGTGTCGTGGGCCGCCGCCGTGCTCATGGGGATGATCTCCATTTCTTTTTGCCGCCGAACAGCAGGATGACGAAAAACACCGTTGCGCCGAAGAGAATGATCAACCCGGCCACGCGCATGAAATTGAAGACGTAGCCGCGGGATTCCGGGTCGTAGGTGAAGCAGTAGGCCAGCATGCGCTTGACTGAAATCCCGGTTTTGCCGAGAGCCGCTTCGTTCAGGGCCATGGTCAGATCAAAGGGCAAAATGCTCTGGCCGTATAGATAACGGCTGATTTTAGCCTCGGGCGCCGTGACGATGGTCACCAGAGGGTGCGAGAAATTGCCGGGTCCCAGGCGGATAAAGGGAAAACCCAGGGAATCCATGAGCCGCTTGATGTTCTCGTGGTCCCCGGTCAGAAAGAGCCAGGCGTCTGCGGGGAAGGTGGGGGCGATGCTGCTCATGGCCGCCATGTAGTCGGATTTTTTTCTGGCCGCGATTTCGGGCGTGTCTTTTTCGTCAAAACTGATGGAAAGAACCCGAAATTCTTTGCCCGGAGCGTGCCCGACCTCGGACAGCGCGGCCGCCATGGCGCTTTGCAGGGTGTTGCAGCCCGCCGGGCAAGTGAAAAAGACCGGCATGATCAGGGCGGGGCGGTCCATCAGGCCGGCCACGTTCACCTTGTTGCCGCGTTCGTCGGTCATGATGATTCCGGCCGGCACGTGCTCGCCCGTTCGTTCGGCCACGGGCGGCGGGGCCACGCCGCGATTTTGTGGGGGAAAGGTTGCCGGTTTGGGCGACTCCACGGTGATGGGCGTGGGCGGTGCATCGTCCGCCATGTGCCCGGCATGGGGGGCGTCACCCTTTGCGGCATTATGCTGCGTGGGTTCGGCGGCGAATGCCGCCGGCGGGACAAGGAGAAAAAGAGCGAACAGAAAACGGGCAAAGAGGCTTGTCATAGTTTTTCCTATCCATAGCAGGATTTCTCACTCTATAATATATGTAAATATCTTTTAAATCAATATATCTATGAGAAGACAATTTATACCATGAAACCGGCGATTAAAAAAAACTCTTTACAAAAATGATGCTTGCCCTTAAACAGGAATTGTTCCTAAAATCTGTAGCTTCCGAGGAGTATAATATGTCCAAGACCGAAGGCAATCTGATGGCCGCCTTTGCCGGCGAATCCCAAGCCAACCGCAAATATCTTGCCTATGCAGCCCAGGCCGAGAAGGAAGGCCTGCAGCAGGCGGCCAAACTGTTCCGGGCAGCAGCTGAAGCCGAAACCATCCACGCCCACGCCCACCTGCGCCATGCCAAAAAAATCGGCAACACTCTGGAGAACCTGCAGGATGCCATCGGCGGTGAAACCTACGAGTTCACCAAGATGTATCCTGAAATGATCAAGGACGCCGAGACCGAAGGCGAAAGCGCCATCCTCAAGTACTTCCAGTGGGTCAACGCCGTGGAAGAAGTCCACGCCAACCTCTACAAAAAAGCTCTGGAAGCCAAAGGCAACGCCCCGGCCGTGGATTATTATATCTGCAGCGTCTGCGGCTACACCCACGAGGGTCCGCATGAAGGCAAATGCCCCGTCTGTAACGCCGATCCCAAGGTTTTCTATAAGGCGTCTTAGAGCATTTTGCGCTTGAGATTGTCGTATAACGGCGGGCAAAGCCCGCCCACGCCGGTCCTAAAACACGAAAACCCGCGCCCCAGCGCGGGTTTTCGTGTTTTAGCCGATCCAAAATGGTTCGGCACTTTTTGGGCCGCCGGGTGCCTGCCGGGTGGTCGGCGGCTCAAACTTTGTAAAGATTTTTTTCACAATACAATGGGCACGGCAAAAATTGATGATTTTTCGGCTCCGGCCAATATCCTGCCCGGCAGACTCGTGCGCTGCCGTCGGGCGTTGCGGGATTTTCGCCGGCCGGTCGCCCGACGAGAACGTGCCTGATGTCACAAATGCGACAGACAATCACGGCCCGTGCGTTATTGGTGAAAAAAACGCCCCGAGGCTCTCGAGAGGCCGCTTGCGCGTGGCCCGGCTTGCGGGGTTCACGCCGATCTTTGCCGAGATCCCTTGCAGGTGAGGCGGACCGGACAGCCACGGAGGTACCATGTCGGAAAAGAAGACCGTGAAAAACGCCGTTTTCATCATGTTGGACACGTTGCCCTTCAACTATCTGGGGTGCTACGGGCACCCCAAGGTGAAAACTCCCAATCTGGATCGCTTTGCCCGCAACGCCGTTCTGTTTGAGAACGCCTACAGCGAGGGCCTGCCCACCATCCCGGTGCGGCGCTGCCTGATGACCGGGCGCTTCACCCTGCCCTACGGCGGCTGGCAACCCCTGGAGCACGACGACACCACCCTGGCCGACGTACTCTGGGGCCGCAAGTGGCAGACCGCGCTGATCTACGACACTCCGCCCATGCGCCTGCCCAAGTTTGGCTATTCACGCGGCTTCGACTTCGTGCAGTTTTTGCCCGGTCACGAGCTGGATCACACCAGCTATGGCGACGTGCCCCTGGACCCCAGTTGGAGCGCGGAGCAGTTCACCTCGCCGGGCATGCTCTACGACAAGGACGGCAAGCTCATCGACGAAGACAGCACCGCCCTGCTGACCGAGATCGACCTTTTCCTGCGTCAGTTCCAGAAGCGTCGTACCGACGCCGACTCTTACGTGGCCAAGGTAACCACCGCGGCCCGTAACTGGGTGAGCGAGCTGCGCGATAAAACCCGTCCCTTCATGCTTTGGCTCGACTCCTTCGATCCGCACGAGCCCTGGGACCCGCCGTCAATCTGGGCCGGGGAGCCCTGCCCCTACGATCTGGATTACAGGGGCAACCCCATCGTGCTCACCCCCTGGACGCCGGTGGAAGGCCGCATCACCGACCGCGAGGCCGAACACGTGCGCGCCCTGTGCATGGAAAAGATCACCGTCACCGACAAGTGGGTGGGACTGCTGTTGGATACCCTTGAAAAAGAGGGCCTGATGGATGAAACCCTGGTGATCGTCACTTCGGACCACGGCCAGCCTATGGGTAAGGGCGAGCACGGCCACGGGATCATGCGCAAGTGCCGGCCCTGGCCTTATGAGGAACTGGTGCACGTGCCCCTGATAATCCACATGCCCGGCACCAAGCCTGGTCAGCGGCTCAATGGCTTCGTGCAGAACGCCGACATCATGCCGACCATTCTGGATGCCCTGGGTCTGCTGCATTCGAGCGAAAAGCCCGATTCCGGCCACGGCTTCCCGGTTTACGACTGGTCCGAAATGCACGGCGAGAGCCTGTTGCCGATGATGCGCGGCGAGGTGCCGGCCATCCGTGACCATGCCGTTGCCGGCTATTTCGGCAAGTCCTGGTCGATCATCACCGAAGACTACAGTTTCGTGCACTGGATCGCCAACGACTATAAAACCTCCTTCATCGTCCGGGGTGAGATGAACGACAGCGAGGAAATGTGGAGTTGCACCGCCGGGGCCAAGGTTATCGTGCCCGAGAACGACGAACTTTACGACCGGCGCACCGACCCCTTCCAGCTGAACAATCTCATCGACAAGTTGCCCGAAAAGGCCGAGGAGATGTTGCAAAAACTGAAGCTGCGCATCGGCGAGCTGCGTTCTTCCTGAGCGCACAGCCAAAACATCGCCCCGACGGCCATTTTGCCGTCGGGGCGATCCGTGCGGTTCTTTTTATTTGGAGCGCCTCATGCAATATACACCACGCATCCGCATCATCAGTGTGGATCACGCCTTGACCGTTCAGGCCGCGCAGTTGCTGACCAGGACTCTGCATGAACACAACATGCAGTACCCGCTGCGTGAAGTCTACTGTCATCTGGAAGCAGGCCGCTGCGGCCTCAAGGTTGGCGCCGTAGGCATTGAAGTGGATGGGAATTTTGTCTGGGCCGGCGGTGAATTGAGTGCCGCTACGGCCGAAATTTTTTGCCACAGTCTGAAAGCCCATGTGCAAAGGATGCAGACGGCAAAAAGCATATAGTCTGCCTTGTCTAATTGCGATAATTCCCTTGACAAATCCCGATCTCAGGGCCAGATCGGGGTATGAAAACCAAAATTATCGCCACAATCGGCCCGGCCTGTAGTTCACCGGAAATGCTCTCCCGCCTTATTCTTGCCGGAGCGCGCATTTTTCGTCTCAACTTTTCCCATGGTGACGCCTCCAAATTCGTGGAAATCATCGACTCCATCCGCCAGTTGGAGATCAAGCACAACATTCCCCTGACTATTCTTCAAGACCTGTCCGGCCCGAAGATTCGCATCGGCATGCTGGAAAATGATTCGCTGACCTTTGAAAAAGGCGACAAGGCTTTTCTCGGCCCGCGCAAGCCGACTGAAAATCTGGATATTCCCTTCATTCCCTTTGACAAGCACGAGATCCTCGACGGCCTGGAGGAGGACGACCGCCTGGTGCTGGCCGACGGCACCCTGCAGTTCACGGTTACCGAAAAAGCCCCGGGCGGCTTCATCATCGAAGCGGCCAACTCCGGCATGGTGACTTCACGTAAGGGTTTGGCCCTGCCCGGCAAAAGCGTGCGCCTGCCCGCCCTGACCGAGAAAGACAAGACCGACCTGGCCGACGGCCTGCGCCTGGGCGTGGACGCCGTGGCCCTTTCTTACGTGCAGACCCCCGAAGACATCATTGAGGCCAAGACCATCATCAAGGCGGCCGGCCGGACGGTTCCGGTCTGCGCCAAGCTTGAACGCCAGAATGCCGTGGACCGCCTGGAGGAAATACTCAAGGTGGTGGACATCGTCATGGTGGCGCGCGGCGATCTCGGCATTGAATGCCCCCTGCCGGTGCTGCCCGCCATGCAGAAACGGATCATCGCGGCTTGCAACCGAACCAACACGCCGGTGATCGTGGCCACCCAGATGCTGCTCTCCATGGTCAACAACCCCGCGCCCACCCGGGCGGAAACCACCGACGTGGCCAACGCCGTGCTCGACGGGGCCGACTGCGTGATGCTCTCAGAAGAAACCGCCATGGGCGCCTACCCCGTGCAGGCCGTGGAATTTATGGGCCATATCGCCGAAGAGGCTGAGAAGCTGCTCGTGGAGCAGCGGCAGAGTCGCCATCTCCTGGCCGGACTGGACGCGGACACCCCGGACTTCCTTTCCTACTCGGCCTGCCTGCTGGCCGACAAGGTGGAGGCTGTGGGTCTGGTGGCCCACAGCATGTCCGGCTCGTCCGGCCGCAGCTTGTCCTCGCAACGTCCGAAGCAGCCGATTTTCTGCCTGACGCCCGACGCCGTGGTGCTGCGCGGCCTGAACTTTTCTTGGGGGGTGACCCCTGTTGCGGCAGAGGATTCCATGCCCGGCCACCTGGAAAGGGCCGAGTATTTTGTCGACACCAATCCGCGTTTTGCCCCGGGCGACCATCTGGTGATTACCGCCGGACAGCCCAAGTTCGGCGAGCAACCGCGCGGGACAAACCTTGTAAAGATCTACAGGAAATAGCCCATGTCTTCCAAGGCCCCGGTTCCGGAGAACATCAACGAAGAGTATTACCAGATCAGTGAGGCCATTCTTGGGAGTTTCCCCAAGTATCGGCCTCCGCTGGATCTCTTTCGCCTCAACGAGGCGATAGTCCAGCTTGTGCCATACTCTCGCAAGGGAGAACGCCTCAGCAACGCCCAGGTGGAAGAAGTCCAGGCCCTGTGCGCCGAGGGCAATCTTTTTGTGGCCCGTTCAGACCACCACATCTATTCCAAGCACATCGTCAAGCAGCTTGATTTGGTGCTGGTGGACCAGAACCTCAAAGAGGGCGAGGTGGCCGAAATCAGTCTGGACGCTCTGGACGCGCGCCTGCGCGAGTTCTTCGAGCAGCCGGTCAAGCCGGTGTTTGAGCAGCTTTACACCGATCTCATGGTGGTGACCGAGTACCTTTGGCAGGACCGGCACCGGATCAAGCTCTTCGTGCGCCGGCTGTGGCGCGGGGACTATTCCCTGCCCCGACATTCCCTGAACTGTTTTTCCCTGGGGCTTTGGCTGTTTGGTGAGATCAAAGGTGAGGACCTGAAACGCAAGGAGTTCGACCAGGCTGCCGTGGCCCTGCTGCTGCACGACGTGGGCATGAGCAAGGTGCCGACGTTCATCATCGGCAAGACCACGCCGCTCAAGCCCGACGAACGAGACAAGATTCCGCCGCACACCCTGGCGGGTTACCGAATCATGCACAAGCTCGATCTGACCTTTGACTTTATGGGGCAGGCGACCCTGGAGCACCATGAACGCCTGGACGGTTCGGGCTATCCGCAGCATTCCAAGGAGCAAAGCTCCTTCGGTCGGCTGACGGCCGTGGTGGACGCCTTTTCCGCGATGATCCAGAAACGCCCCTATGCCGAGGCCAAAGATCCCGAAACCGCCGCCCGCGAACTGTCGGCCGAACGTACCCGCTTTGATTCCGCCGGCACGGGCAAGATTCTGTCGGCCCTGGTCACCGGCACATTCGGGTCTTTCAAGTAGAGCATTCGCACTTTGAAATGATTGTCGCCTCAGATGACCGACGGCGGCTCCGGATGGAAAGATTCGGGACGGCCGTCGACAACGGAAAGCCTGGGCGTTAAGAGCAAAGTAACTTTGAAAAGTTACTTTGCTCCGGCGGCTGCGCAAGCGGATGCCCGCTACGGGTTCGTTTGGAAGTCCGTTGGTAATATGGTTGAATGGGCAACTTCAAAATGAAATTGCTCTAGAAAGGGCGCTACAGCCTGACGGCCAGAGAGCCCCGGACCACCTGGCCCTGCTGCAGCTTGTCGCCCATGACCGCGTTTTCCCTGCTCAGCGAGAGGCGCGCCCGTTCCAGGTCGTTGTGGGTGGACCAAGCCACCTTGCCGGCCGGGTAGTAGCCGGGCAATTGCATTGTGCCTGCAATGCCGAAGCCGATGGTCATGTCGCCCAGGTAGCGGACTTCGCCCCGACCCAGGGTAAAGCCCGCGATCAACGGGGTTCTGCCGTCCCTGGCCACACCGGTGCTGCGCAAGGAAGATGTCAGCTTGTCGGAATCGACGCCGCTTTTTTCAAGCTTGACCTGTCCGAGGTTCGAGACATTGGAAAGGGAGGGGTCGATGTCAAAGGGGCCGAAGGGCAGGGAAGAGCGGGTGCTTTCGGAATACTGCACATAGGCCAGCACATAGCGGCCCGGAGGCAGGGTAACCATGTCGTATTCCTGCGCCACTTGCTGGGTGCCCGCCGCAAACCGCGAGGTCACGATGTAAAGTTCGCCGCTTTCCACGTTCAGCCAGCGGGTTTCGGCCGGTGTGCCCCAGGTGGTGGAAACGCGCATGACCACCAGGCTTTTGGTGCCGTTGTTCACGGAATCCGCGTCGATGCGGGCCATGGAACCGGTAAAGGGCGTGCGGGTGGTGCCGGCGCAACCCGGCGCGAGCAAGGCCAGAAGTAGGAAAGGGAGCGCAAGGCGTTTGAAATGCATGGTGTTTCCTCCTTGTGTAATAGATCGGCTGCCGGAGTTTTTTCCAACCTAGCCGGAGCGTCTTTTTTTGCAAGATATCGGTATGCCGTTTATAAGATTTTTTATTTGCGCTGAAAAGTAGGCGTGCGGCCCAAGGTGGATAGGGAGCGATTGAGCTTTGAAAAGTTGATTGGCTTTTCCGGCCGCGCTTCGGCCTCTTTGCCGCGCGAGAAGTTCTTTACCTTGAAAATTAAAAGATTTTCCCCTATCTTGTCCTGAGCCGTTGTTTATCCGCCGGCGGCGCAGAGGTTGCGATGTTGCATGGTTGGCGTGTTTTTCCGTTTGCTTTGGCTCTTGCGTTGACGACCGGCTGCGCCCCGTTCTCAACGGAAGAGCGCCTGGAACGGTTGGAAGCCCAAATGCAGGTCACCCAAGTGTATGACCTGCGCATTGCCAACGTTGAAGATCGCCTGACCCTGCTGGAGCAGGATCTCGGCCGCAGCCGCAGCCAAGACGCGGTTCCGGCCGGTGCGCCGGCGGGCAAGGCTGAGCCCGTGCTCATGACGGCTCCTCGCAGGGTGGAACCCTACGCGACCGAACCTGCCCCTGCTCCCCGCAAGGTTGAACCCCGTGCGATCGAGCCGGCCGCCGTTGCTCCCCGAATGATCGAGCCCGACACGCCGGTACCCGTAGCGGCCATGCCCGAGGCGAGTGCCCCGGGCAGAGCGGTACCCGCGCCGATCGCGCCCTTGCATGACTTGACCGGGTCGACCGTTTCACCCGGCCGGCCGGTGTTCGACTTCGGTGTTCCGCTGCCCCCGCCTCCGCCGGGCAAGCCTGCCGACGAACCCCGTAACGCCGGGGACACCGCTCCGAGCGCGAGCGCTTCTTCCGCCGGCAGCGTGGAGGCGGCCTTGGCCGATCTGGGATCCGACGCGGCCGAAACGCTCGCTTCAAGACCTTCTTCGGCGTCCGCAGCTCCTTCTTCTCCGTCTCCCTCCGTTTCTCCGGCCGCCCAGGCCGAACTGTCCGATCCGCCTCCGGGCTACACGCATGGACCGCGCCGTGTGGAACCGTCGGTCTCGCTCGCGCTGCCGGACCGGCCGGAAGCTGGCGCTTCCGCCAGGACCGCGGCCGGCCGGCTGGAGCCGAAACGTTCCGCCGCGAGCCCCAAGGCCGCTTATGATCGCGCCCTGGCCCTGTTCGAAAGCCGCAAATATACCGAGTCCAAGGCCGCCTTTGAGGCCTTTGCCGCCGCCAACCCCAAAAGCTCTCTCATGCCCAACGCCCTGTACTGGATGGGCGAGTGTCTGTATTCCCAGGGAGACTACTCCGGCTCAATTTTCAAGTTCAAGGATGTGGCTGGCAATTATCCCACCCACCACAAGGCCGCAGCCGCTCTGCTCAAAGCCGGCTACGCCTATGCCCAGCTTGGCGATATGAACAATGCCCGTTTTTACTGGCAGATGCTCACCCACGATTTTCCCGGTTCCACCGAGGCCAAACTGGCCGCCAAGCGAATGGAGTCCGGGCGCTGAGCGCCGGACACCCCGCCGCATTCCCGGCAGGTGTGCACAATGTCCCTTTTTGCCGATCTTTCCAAAGAGCAGCAGGCCGAACTCTGGTCCTGCCTGGCTTTGCGCCATGCC
The DNA here is from genome assembly GCA_031553235.1 of Desulfovibrio sp. Taxonomy (GTDB): domain Bacteria; phylum Desulfobacterota; class Desulfovibrionia; order Desulfovibrionales; family Desulfovibrionaceae; genus Frigididesulfovibrio. The sequence goes on along the minus strand of JAVBLS010000030.1, from coordinate 4,126 downwards.
AGAGGTGTGGGGCCGCAACGATCCGGCCTCCTGACAACGGCTTTTGGCTCGGCTTTTGCCGCCGTGGATGCCTGCTTGCGCAGTCCGACCGCCTGGGCCGGCCTGGTGCCGGCCCAGATCGCCCACGATTTCGCCGCCCGCCAATGGCGTGAGCCCGCCCTGGAAGAGTGGCGCAGCATCCAGGCCGGCGGCTTCGCCTTTCTGCTCTCCACCGACCCGGAATACCCGGCGCTGCTGCGCGAAATTCCCGATCCGCCCCTGCTGCTCTACTACAAGGGTGCCCCTTCTTTGTTGCGCGGCCCGGCCGTGGGCGTGGTCGGGGCGCGCGCCTGTTCGCCCGACGGCATGACCGCCGGCGCCCGCCTGGCTTCCGGCCTGTCCAGGGTGGGCGTTACCGTGGTCTCCGGCATGGCCAGAGGCATCGACCGGGTGGCCCATCTGGGCGGGTTGCAGGGGCCAGGCCGGTCCGTGGGTGTGCTGGGCACAGGCATCGATCTGGCCTACCCGCCGGAGAACGGCGATCTTTTTCGGCTTATGGAAAAGGACGGCCTGCTTCTTTCGGAATTTCCGCCGGGCTCGCCCGCTTCGCCGGGGCGATTTCCGGTGCGCAACCGGATCATCAGCGGCCTGTGCCGAGGCGTGCTGGTGGTGGAGGCGGCCGAACGCAGCGGTTCGCTGATCACCGCCCGTCTGGCCGTGGAGCAGAACCGCGAGGTCTTTGTGGTGCCGGGCCATATGACGGCCGCGGTTTCGGCCGGTTGCCGGGATCTGGTCCGACGCGGCGCCCGGCCGGTGTTTGCCGTGGAAGACATTCTGCTTGAACTGGCCCCTTTTCTGGCCGAAGATCTGCGCGCGGCCATGAGCCGAGAGACTCCACGTGCCAAAGGTCAGGCCCGCAGGCCGGCCGAGGCCTTGCACGTGCAGATGGCCGAAGGGGCCGAGCCGCTGCTTTGGGGAGATCTGCCCGCCAAAGCGCCGGTAAAGCCCCCCGGCGGCCGCAAGCGCAAAGCGGCCGCCGGCTCGGAGTCTCAGGTATTCCGGGACGCCCGGCTTGAATTCTTATCTCGACCGGAATCCTTCGGGAATGCGCCTGCCAGGGTATTGCCGGTCTTTCCCGAAGATCTTTCCAACGGCGAGCGGGCCGTATTGGAAAGCCTGGCAGAGGGCGCGGTCCACATGGATGTCCTTTGCCGCCGTCTGGGCCTGGAACCGTCCGGCTTGAGCGGCATGTTGCTGATGCTGGAAATGCGCGCCCTGGTCGAGCGCCTGCCCGGCGCTTTTTACCGTCTGGTCTAAGGAATGCGGGTATGAACGGGCCGTTGCCTGATTCGCTGGAGATGTTCCTGGCCCACCTGGAGTTTGAGCGCGGCAGCCCGCCGGCCACGGTGGACGCCTATGCCAAAGACCTCACCCAGTTCCACGAACTCCTGCAAGGTCTTGGCCTGAGCCTGGCGGCGCCGGACAAGGTTGAAGGGGCGCACGTGCGCAAGTTTCTGGCCGAACTGCACCGGCGGGGAGTGAGCAAGACCTCGGCCGGGCGCAAGCTTTCCGCCTTGCGGACGTTTTTTCGCTTCTGTGCCCGTATGCGCCTGATTTCCCGTCTGCCCACCGACGGCGTGAAAAACCCCAAGACCGAGCATCGGGCCCCGGTATTTCTCAACGTGGACCAGGCCTTTGCCCTGCTGGACGCCAAGGTCGAGCCTGCGGTCGAAGAAACGGCGATTCGGGTTCGAGATTTGTGTCTGGCCGAGTTGCTGTACGGCTCCGGCCTGCGTATTTCCGAAGCCCTGGGCCTGGACCTGGCCCGGGTGTCCAGGGGGGCGGACTCGTTGCGCATTTTCGGCAAAGGGGGACGGGAGCGTCTGGCCCCGCTTACCGAAGTCTCAAAAAAGGCCCTGGAACATTGGTTGGCCTTGCGGCCGCAACTGGCCCCGACCACCGAGCCGGCTCTGTTTGTGGGCAAGCGCGGCAAGCGCCTGCAACGCCGCGAAGCCCAGCGGATCATCCAGTCCCTCTGTCTGGCGGCAGGGTTGCCCCAGGGCCTGACCCCGCACGGCCTGCGCCACTCCTTTGCCACCCATCTGCTGGAAGCCGGCGCCGACCTGCGCGCCGTACAGGAACTCATGGGCCATTCCCGCCTGACCACGACCCAGCGCTATACCCACTTGAACCTTGCCCACCTCACTGCGGTTTACGACAAAGCCCACCCCAAGGGCGGCCTGAAGGAAGACAATGAGTGAGAAGGCCGGCGGCCTTGCTTTTGCTCGTCGGGGTCTTATCTTGAAGCGATCTTCTGAAAAGGTTCCCGCCGGACATCGCGCCGCGGCACCACCCGCAACCATAAAGGACGACATATGAGCAGCACCATGACCCCGCGCGAGATTGTGCGGGAGCTGGACAAGTACATAGTGGGCCAGAAAGAGGCCAAACGCATGGTGGCCATTGCCGTGCGCAACCGTTGGCGCCGGCAGCGGCTCGACCCGGTCCTGCGTGACGAGGTTTCGCCCAAGAACATCATCATGGTCGGCCCCACGGGTGTCGGCAAGACCGAGATCGCCCGCCGGCTGGCCAAGTTGTGCGGCTCGCCCTTCATCAAGGTGGAGGCCACCAAGTTCACGGAAGTGGGTTACGTGGGCCGGGACGTGGAATCCATGGTTCGGGATCTCATGGAAATCGGCATTGCTCTGGTGCGCGAGGAAGAAAGCCGACGGGTGCGGGAAAAGGCTGAAACCCGGGCCGAAGAACGCCTGCTGGATCTGCTGCTCCCCCACGGGCCGGCCGGTCGAGTGGATTACATCGCAGCCGAAGGTGCTCCGGCCGAGCCGGTGCCGTCCGCGTCGGAATCCACGCGCGAAAAGCTCCGGGCTATGTGGCGGGCCGGCAGGCTGGACGACCGCGAGGTGGAGCTGGAGGTGGAAGAAAACTCCGGGCCTCAGGTGGAACTCATGTCCATGCCCGGCATGGAGCAAATGGGATCGCAGCTCAAAGACACCTTTTCACGCATTTTTCCGTCCAAGAGAAAGCGTCGGCGCTTCAAGACGGCTGAAGCTCACGCCATTTTGGTGCAGCAGGAGTCGGAACGCCTGATCGACAACGACGCGGTTATGGACTTGGCCAGGGAGCGGGTGGAGCAGACCGGGATTATCTTTATCGACGAAATCGACAAGGTGGCCCTGCCCACCCAGGGCGGCCGGGCCGGAGTGGATGTTTCACGCGAGGGCGTGCAACGCGACCTGCTGCCCATTGTCGAAGGCAGCGTGGTCAACACCAAGTACGGGATGATCAAGACCGACCACATTCTGTTCATCGCGGCCGGAGCCTTTCACGTGACCAAGCCCTCGGATCTGCTGCCCGAGCTGCAGGGCCGTTTTCCCCTGCGGGTGGAGCTTTCGGCCTTGGGCAAGGAAGAGTTTCTGCGTATCCTGACCGAGCCGGACAATGCCCTGACCCTGCAGTATTCCGCCCTGATGGCCACCGAGGGTGTCAGCGTGAGCTTTACCCCGGACGCCCTTGAAGAGGTGGCCGGCTTTGCCGAAGAGACCAACCGGCGCACCGAAAACATCGGTGCCCGCCGGCTGTACACGATTATGGAAAAGATTCTTTCAGACCTTTCCTTTGAGGCCCCGGAAAGGAATGGCGAGACCGTGACCGTGGACGGCGCCTGGGTGCGTGACAAGCTCTCCGACGTGCGGGCCAACGCCGACTTGTCGCGGTTTGTGTTGTAGCGAAAAGGAACTTTTCGAAGTTGCTTGACTCCGGCGACCGCGCGACGGGTTACTTTTTGAGACACGCCGCCGGGTGGTGGAAATTCCGGCCGAAATGCGCGACAATACGAATTTCGGCTGGTTCGGCTACCGACCGGCGGCGTCGGTGCGACCGGGAACAAACGATCTGTGACGGGCGGGCCGGGACAACGAGCGCGCACAGGCGTCGCCCCATATAAGGATGTGCGCTCCTGTGGTATGCCGTTATTCTCGGATTTTATTTAAAATTTATCCATAAATAACTAGATAATTTTTAGCTTCCCTGGTATGCTTTTCTTCGACGGAGACAAGCATATGAGGGTACAATCCTGGGAAGTTTCTGATGCGTTTTGGGCGATAGTAGAACCTCTGGTCCCAAAACC
>JAVBLS010000013.1:0-25626 GCA_031553235.1 Desulfovibrio sp. | reverse complement strand
CATATCCCCGGCAAGCTGCTGGTAATATGGGATGGCTCGCCGATCCACAGGAGCAAGGATGTCAAAAGCTTTTTGTCGGAAGGGGCAAATGGGCGGGTCCAGTTGGAACGACTTCCTCCGTATTCGCCTGACCTGAACCCGGATGAGGGTGTCTGGCGGTATTTGAAATGCGTATGCTTGAAAAATATCTGCTGTACGGACCTGGCCCACCTGAAACGCGAACTGAAAAGGGCAATTCGGACTCTCCGCTCGCGAAAGCAGGTAATCGCCGGGTGCTTCAAAAGAGTAGAATATGTTTAATTATTAATGCGGATATCAGTAAATTGCCTATGAAACCATATTGCCGGCGGACTTCCGAACGAACCCGCAAGTGTCCTTGGCGCGGCTGCCGGAGCAGATGAACATTGAAAATGTTCATCTGCTCCGGTGGACGTAAGGTTTGGGGGGATTGGCGCGCAGTCGGCGCCACTGGTCGTTGATGTAGGCTTCTTGGCCGGGGTGTTGGGCGAGCAGGTCGCGAACGATGTTTTCGGCTGCGCGCGGGTCGCCTTGGGCCTCGACGGCATAGGCGGCGTAGAGGGGCGCCGGGAGCCCGATGCAGCCGGCTTCGCGCACGGCCAGGGCTCGGGCTTCGGCGAACTGTTGCAGGGAGATCAGAGCGTTCCAGGTATGCAAGGCGCGATCCGGACGGCAGGACGGGTCGCGTTCAAGCCATTCGCGGCAAATCAGCTGTAGCTCTGGGGCGTTGCCGGCCCGCAGCAGCAGGTCGCAGAGCAGAGCATAGTGACGGGCGGAATAGGGCGCGTCGGAGATATAGTCGGAAAGCAGGTGCACGGCCTTGGGGTCGCCCAAGGAGAGGCGGGCGTAAGCTTCAAACAGGCGGGCCACGGGCAGGTGCGGGGTCAGGGCGGCGAGATCGTCGGCCAGGCGGCGCAGAACCAGACGGCGGTCCGGGTGAAAACGCAGGCTTTCGGCCTCGTCGCTACGCCGGATCTTGGCCGGGATGTCCACCTTTTCTTCGGCCGCCGGGCCGCCAAAAGACTGGAGCACGTAAACGGCGCGGTAAAAACGCACGCTCTCGGGAGACAAACGATCGGCGGCTCGGGACGGGTGTGCGCAGAGCATAAGCGCCAAACAGAGAACCAAGGCAAGGGCCGGGGCAGAAAGGCGGAAAAGGCACAGGCGAAAAATTCCGAACATCTCGTAAGTTTAGCTTTCTTGCGGCTTAATGACAAGTGGGATAAGATTGGTGGAGCACAACTTTTCTTAGAGCAAAGTGACTTTGAAAAATTGCTTTGCTCTGACGGCCGCGCAAGCGGACGTCCGCTTGCGCGGCTCGTTCAGAAGTCCGTCGACAATATGGTTGCATGGGCAATTTCATTTTGAAATTTCTAAAGGAACACCGCATGCGCGCCTTTTGGAGCCGAAATCTTCGGCAGTTTTTCCGTCTTGTCCCGGTTTTCGCGTTGGCCGCCGTCGTGTTTTTTCCGTCTGTACCCGTTGTGGCGGCCGGAACCAACGATGCCACCCTGACCGCCTTTCTGATCGATCGGGAGCGTCGGCGCGGCGTGGATTGCGCAGGCAATGTGATGACGCCGCCGCCTTCGTTGATTCCCTCCGAAGCCCTGAACACCTTGGCCGGCCGCGCGGCCGGGCACCGGGGAGTCTTCGGCCCCTTCGCCGAGAGCAATGGTCTTAAGGATATTCCGGCCTTTTTCGCCGTGGTGGACGGCAGTTCGCCCCAGGCCGCAGCCCAGGCCTTGCGCGCCTCGTGGTGCGCCGAGTTGTTGCGGCCGGAATTCACCCATGTGGGAGTGGCCGACATCGGCGGCAGCATGGCGATCATCCTGGCCGGCGGCGAACCTACTGTGGTGCCTGTGTATATTCCGCCCATGACCCCGGGAGCCTCCGGGGGCGTGCCCGCGTCCCCGGACGCGGCCGTGATGCCGGCAGCGCCGGCGGCGCGGCTGGGGGTTACTCCCCTGCATGAGGGTGAGGAGTCCGACGTGGCCGGCGATACCCCGGCCCGTACACCGGTCCCGGCCCAGGCCCTGCCGGACATCGGCCACAAAGCCTCGTCGCTCACCGGCCCGGACGGTCGCCCCTTGCCGCGGAGCTACACGCCTCCCGGCGATGACGGCGTGATCGTGACCCCCGGGGGAGCGGAGGTGCCGATGCAGGCACCGGCGTCCCAGGTCCCGGCCATACAGGCTCCGGTCGCAGCCACGCCTGCCCCCGCTCAAACCGGGGCTCCCCCCACGGGTCGGCCTCTGCCGCCCGAGGTGGGCGATCCTTCGCCGGCCGCGCCGGTGCCGCCGGTGTATTCCGACAACGGAGTCAAAACAGCCACAGACGCGGCCGGCGCCCCCGGCGCTCCGGGCGGCACGGTGCCTCCGGCCTCGGTTCAGGCCGGGGCTGAAGATCCGGAGATGCTGCGCCTGGTCAACGATGTGCGCAGCCGGGGCTACATGTGCGGCAAAACGTTGATGCCCTCGGTGCCGCCCCTAAAAAACAACCCGGTGGTGGCCCGCTCGGCGACTCGGCACGCGGCCGACATGCTGCTCCGGAACTATTTCTCGCCGGTTACCCCCGAGGGCGTGCGGGCCGGCGGCCGGCTGACCGAGGCCGGCTACGCCTGGGCCGTGCTGGCGGAAAACATCGCCTCGGGCACGCCCACGGCCGAGTCGGCGTTGAAAAGTTGGCTGAACCACGAGGGGCAGTGCCGCAACATCATGAGCCGCGACTATACCGAAGCCGGGGCTGGAGCGGCCGGCAGCATCCGGGTGCTCACCCTGACGGCGCCTCTGTCCGGGGGCGGCGCGCCGGCTGAGTAAGCCGGCCATGACCCGCTGCAAATCTGCTCAAGGACCGGCCGCGTCCGGTCCGGCACCATTCAGACCATGAAGTAGTTGTTGCCATGCAAGAGAAAATAGCCATCTTTTTCACCGGCGGCACCATCGCCATGCGCGGCGACGAAGGCGGGGTGCGCCCCGGGGTGCGCCCGGCCGAGCTCCTGGCCGAGCTTTTTGCCGATGCCCCGCCTTTGGTGGAAATTCTGCCCGTGGAATGGGCCGATCTGCCCAGCCCGCACATGACCCCGGAACTGATGTTCCGCCTGGCCGGCGACGTCAAAGCCATGCTGGAGCGCGACGACGTGCGCGGCGCGGTGATCACCCACGGCACCGACGTCATGGAAGAAACCGCCTTCATGCTCGACCTTCTGGTGCCCACTGAAAAGTCCGTGGTCTTCACCGGCTCCATGCGCTCCCACGGCGAGCCCGGCTTTGACGGCCTGCGCAATCTGGCCTCGGCCGTGCGCGTCTGCCTGCTGCCCTTGCCGCCCGGCTCCGGGGTGGTGGTGGTGATGGCCGACAAAATTTTCGCCGCCCGCGAGGTGGCCAAGATCCACTCCATGGGCGTGGATTCTTTTGGTTCGCCGGGCGCGGGGCCGCTCGGTACCTGCGTGGCCGGCGGGGTCCAGTTGTTCCGCCTGCCCCTGCACCATCTGCCCCTGCCTGCCTGCCGCATCGAGCCCAAAGTGGATCTGGTGGCCCTGGCCCCGGGCATGGACGGCACCCTTTTGGCCTGCGCCCGGGCCGCCGGGGCCAAGGGCCTGGTGGTCGAAGCCTTTGGCGCGGGCAATGTGCCCCTGGGCGCTTTGGCCGAGATCGAGCAGGCCGTGGCCGCCGGACTGCCCGTGGTGCTGACCTCGCGCTGCATCGAAGGCGGGGTCTGGCCGGTCTACGGCTACAGCGGCGGCGCCCTGCGTCTGCGCGACATGGGTGTTGTGCTGGGCGGGAGTTTGAGCTCGCGCAAGGCCCGTATTTTGCTTATGGTCGCCCTGGGCCTGCGCTCCGAGGCCGGCCGGCCGGAGGTTCTGCCGTCGGTGCGTGAGGTGTTTGAGGGGTTCCCGAAGTAAATCGCCGAGATCTCGGCGTGTTTCTCCAGAATTTTCGGAGCGCTCATGGACATCCTGGTGGTGGACGACAACACCAACAGCTTGCAAAGTCTCTGCCTGGTGCTGCGGGATCTCGGGCATTCGCCCAAGGGCCTGCAAAACCCCACCGAGGCCTTGCTGGAGGCCAAGAACGGCCGCTGGCCCCTGATCATCACGGACATCCGCATGCCCGGTATGGACGGCTTGAGCTTGCTTTCGGCCATCAAGTCCGAAGCGCCGGGCAAAGACGCCGACGTGGTGCTGATCACCGGCCACGGCGACATGGCCACGGCCGTCGAGGCCCTGCGCCGGGGCGCCTATGACTATCTAAACAAGCCGATCAACGCCCGCGAACTGGCCGCCGTGGTGGACCGTTGCGCCGAACGCCGTGCCTTGGTGACGGAAAACGCGGTCCTGCGCGCCGGTGTGGAGGCCGTCGTGGGCGAGGCCACGGCCGAGATCCGCGAGCACCTGGAAAGCGTCCGCCGGCAATTGCGCGAGGTTCGGGGCGTGGGCGTGGTCATTGCCGAGTCCCCGGCCATGCGCCGGCTCATGGAAGAGGCCCTGATTCTCCATTCCGACCCCACGGTGCCGGTGCTGATCGAAGGCGAGACAGGAACGGGCAAAGAGATATTCGCCCGCTACCTGCACCACGGCGAGTTCGGCGGCGATGCGATCTTCATGGACATCAACTGCGCGGCCATTCCCCACGAGCTTTTCGAGAGCGAGCTTTTCGGCCACGAACCCGGCGCCTATACCGGCAGCCGGGCCGAAGGCGCGGCCGGCAAGCTGGAGCAGGCCGGCACGGGCACGGTTTTTCTCGATGAAGTGGCTGAAATGCCTCTGTCCCTCCAGCCCAAGCTATTGCGCGTTCTTGAAGAGCGCACCTTCTACCGGGTGGGCGGGGTCAAGAAACGCCGTTTTGAAGCCCGGGTGGTCTGCGCCGGCAACCGCAATATCCATGAAATGGTCGAGCGCGGCGCCTTTCGTCGTGACCTCTACCACCGTCTGCGCGTCGGTCATCTGGTCATTCCGCCCCTGCGCGAACGCATGGAGGATATCCGCCCCCTGGCCGAGCATTTCCTTCGTCGCGAGGCCCTGCGCAAGAAAAAGCGCTTTGCCGGCTTTGCCCCTGAAACCTTGCGCGCCCTCGAAGCCTACCCCTGGCCGGGCAACGTGCGCGAACTCGAGAACGCCGTTGAACGCGCCGTGCTCATGAACGATGCCGATACGCTGCAACCGGACCACCTGGCTTTCCTCTTCCACTCCGCCCCCGGCCTTGTCTTTGCGGCTGCCGCCCCCGCCCCGGCCGCGGCAACCGTACCCGGCCCCATCGACCTGCGCAATCCCGGCCGGATCCTCCTGCCCGATACCCCGCTGAACCTCGAAGACCTCATGGATGCCGTGGTCGTCGCCGCCCTGGAAAAATTCGCCGGCAACAAAAGCAAGGCTGCCGAACACCTGGGCATTTCACGCTTTGCCCTGCACCGCCGGCTCAAGGGCACCCGGAAGGGATAGCTTGGGGGACGGAGAGAAGGGCCGCCAAGGTAGGCCGGGCACCGATGCGTGGATGGTATGAAAAAGTTGCCTCACCTCGGCGCGGGCCGCACTCCGGTCTTGCCCTTTGCCGGCGCGGCGGTTGCGCGCGGGGTTGTTCCGGCGTATGCTGCCCCGGCCCGTAGTGGGGGTTTTTATACGGCATTCCTCATACCTGAGCGAGAAAGGCATGAAAGCATATCTCATCGGCGCCGGCCCCGGCGACCCCGGTCTGTTCACACTCAAGGGCAAAGAGGTCTTGAGCCGTGCCGACGTGGTGATTTACGACTACCTGGCCGACAAGGCGCTGCTGGCCTTTGCCCGCAAAGGCGCGGAAATCGTTTACGTGGGCAAGAAAGGCGGGGACCATACCCTGCCGCAGGACGGGATCAATACCCTGATCGTGGAAAAGGCCCGGCAGGGCAAGGTCGTGGCCCGGCTCAAGGGCGGCGACCCGTATATGTTCGGGCGCGGCGGCGAAGAGGCCGAAGAGCTGATCGCGGCGGGCATCCCGTTTGAAGAAATTCCGGGCGTGACCAGCGGCATCGCCGGCCCGGCCTATGCGGGCATCCCCCTGACCCACCGAGCGCATTCCTCGTCGGTGACCTTCATCACCGGGCACGAAGATCCGACCAAGCCGGAAACGGCCCACAACTGGGAGGCCCTGGCCAAGAGCGCGAGCACCCTGGTTTTTTACATGGGCATGAAGAATTTGCCGGAGATCTGCCGTCGACTGACCGAAGCGGGCATGAGCCCGGCCACGCCCGCCGCCCTGGTGCGCTGGGGCACCACGCCTCGGCACCGCAGCCTGAAATCGACCCTGGCGGCCTTGCCCGCCGACGCGGCCAAACACGGTTTTTCGGCGCCCAGCCTGATTGTGGTCGGCGGAGTGGTCGCGCTACGCGAGACCTTGAACTGGTTCGAGAAAAAGCCCCTGCTGGGTAAGACCGTGGTGGTCACCAGGGCCAGGGAGCAGGCCGGGGAAAGTGCGGCTTTGCTGCAGGATCTGGGCGCCGAGGTGATCCAGTTCCCGACCATCGAAATTCATCCCCTGGCGGACTATTCCGGGGTGGACGCGGCTGTGGATCGCCTGGGCGATTACGACTGGGTGATCTTCACCTCGGTCAACGGCGTGCGCCTGTTCTGGGAACGGCTCAAGGCCAAGGGCAAAGATGCCCGCGCCTTGGGCGGCAGGCTGGTTGCGGCCATCGGCCCGGCCACGGCCGAGGCCCTGCGGGCCAAGGGTGTGGAAGCGGACCTCATTCCGGAGAAATACGTGGCCGAGGGTGTGGTGGAAGGCCTGACGGCCCGCTGCGGCAAGGCTTTGGCGGGCATGCGCCTGCTCCTGCCCAGGGCGGCCAAGGCCCGCGACGTGCTGCCCGAGGCCCTGGGCAAGGCCGGGGCCGTGGTGGATGTCTTGCCGGTATACGAAACTGTGCCCTGCGCAGAGCGTCGGGATGAAGTGCTGAAGCGCCTGCAGGCCGGGGAGATCGACTGCATCACCTTTGGTTCGTCCTCCACGGTGGAGAACCTGCTCGGGCTGATTCCGGCCGAAGAGTTGCGGCAATACCCCAATCTGCGCCTGGCCTGTATCGGGCCGATTACCGCCAAGACCCTGCGGGAGGCCGGCCTGACCTGCCACATCCAACCGAAGGAATACACCATTCCGGCCCTTGCGGCCGAACTGGTGCAAAAGCTCTAACATGCCGCCTCTGCTGGAATTCCATAATGTGGACAAGGTTTTTCGGCGCAGCCGGGGGCTCTTGGCCGGCAAAAGCGAAATTCCGGCCGTGGACGGGGTGAATCTTGCCCTGCACCCCGGGGAGACCCTGGGGCTGGTAGGGGAATCGGGCTGCGGAAAATCCACCCTGGCGCGCATGGCCGTGGGCCTGCTTGAGCCGAGTGCCGGCGAGATCTATTTTGAGGGGCAGTCGGTATACGGCGGCAAAGGGGCCGCCCGGCAGGCCCGGTGGCGGGCTTTGCGCCCGAAGATCCAGATGGTCTTCCAGGACCCCAACGCCTCCTTGAACCCGCGCATGGCCGTGGGTGAATCGGTGGGCGAGCCGTTGCTCTGCCTGGGTCTGGAACCCGATGCCCGCAAGCGCCGGCAAAAGGTGGCCGAGATGCTTGAGCGTGTGGGTATCGGCCCGGATCATCTGAAGCGCAGGCCGCACGAGTTTTCCGGCGGGCAGCGCCAGCGTCTGGCCGTGGCCCGGGCCCTGATCGCCCGGCCTGCCCTGGTGGTCTGCGACGAGCCCACGTCTTCCCTGGATGCCTCGGTGCAGGCCCAGGTACTCAATTTGTTGGCGGATCTGCAGGATGAGTTCAAGCCGGCCTATCTGTTTATTTCCCACGATCTCGCGGTGATCCGTCACATGAGCGACCGCACGGCCGTGATGTATGCCGGAAAGATCGTGGAGCAGGCCGGGGGCGCGGAGCTTTTTGCTCGGCCCCTGCACCCTTATAGTCAATTGCTGGTTGCGGCCGCTCTGGGCGAGGGAGACGAGGACGAGGCCACGGCTCCGACCGGCCCAGCTGCGGAGGGCTGCGCCTTTGCTCCGCGTTGTCCGGTGCGCCGACCACAGTGCGGCCTGCTGCCGCCGCAGATGCGCCGTCTGGACGGCAGACGCCTGGTGCGCTGCCATTCGCCGCGTCTCGGCAAGGGGTAGATGCTTCAGGCCGGACGTTTTTTTGCTCAAGGAAATCGGCCGCGCAGGCCACTCATATTCCCACCGGCGGCAGGCCGCGCTTCGAGGCCCCGCCCCAACCCCAGAGGTTTTCATGCTCCCCAATATGCAGGCGGCCCGCGATCGGGTCGTGGAAATCGTCATGTTCGAGAACTGGCTGCGCTTTTATTTCATCGCCGAAGAGGGCGAGAAACTGCTTGTGCGCATCCCGGAGCAGGCCATGGCCAAGATGCGCGAGGCCTATCCCAAACTGGTCGGTCTGGCCGAGAGCCTGATCGACAAGGAAATCGACCACAAAACCTCGGTTGAAGCCGTGGTCATGTTCACGGCTTCCGAAGTGGACGGCACGGTCTTTCCCGAAAATATGGTCGGCCAGGTTTTCGACAGCCCGGCTTTCCAACTGGAATTGGAATTGTTCGGCTCCTGGGTGCAGAGCCACGAGGGGCAGCTTGACGCCGGCTTCATGGAATTTTCCCGCTGGCGCGAGATGTACCAAGAGTGGAAAAAGTCGGACAAGGTCCGCGAGTATGCGGCAAAGATCACCGAAGCCATGCACCGCACCGTCAACCCCGGTTCGGACACGACGCAATAGAAAATGCTGTCTCACAAGCCTTCTTCCTCCCTGCCCGAACTTGACGACTTGAACAAGATTGCCCTGCGCCTCGCTCTGGAACGCGGCGCGGCGCAAACTCCGGCCGAGCGCCTCCTTCTGGCCGTTGACGCCACCTGCGGCAACGGCCACGATACCCTGTTCCTGGCCGAGACCCTGTCCCGGGTGCGCCCGAGCGGCAAGGTCCGGCTCCTGTCCCTGGACGTCCAGAAGGAGGCCCTGGCCGCGGCCCGGAACCGTCTGGGCGCGGTCGGGCTGGAAGAGGCGGTCCATTGGACCCGCCGGGGCCATGAGTATCTGGCCGAACTCCTGCCGGAAGAGGCTGAGCTTTACGCTGTCATGTACAACCTGGGTTTTCTACCGGGGAGCGACCGGGTTGTGGTCACCCGGCCGGAGACCACTCTGCCTTCGCTGCGCGTCGTCCTGGATCGTCTGGCCCCCGGCGGGATCTGCTCGGTTCACGCCTACGGCGGCCATACCGGCGGCGCGGCTGAACTGCAGGCCGTGGAAGAATTCTTCCCGGGCCTGTTGTTTGACGCCTTTCGGGTTGCGCGTTATGCCTTTTGCAACAAAGACCGCAACCCGGAAATTCTGTTTCTGGCGGAGAAACGTTGATGCCCAAAGTTCCCCTGCCGTCCCTGCCATACAAACCCGACGAGAGGGTTTACCCCGGGGTGGGCGACGACGACCTCTGGTTTTGCGTCCAGACTGTGTTGGCGGCCGAGTATGGACCGGAGCGGGTGCTCATGGAGCATGCCCGCACGGCTTTTGAGGCGGTCTGCGCCGATCTGGACGAAGCATTGCCCCTGAATGACTTTCTGCGCAAGGTCCGCCTACGGTGGCTCTGGCAGCGCCCGCCCCTGCCCAGGGGCGTGGCCGATTTTTGACCTTTACGGAGATGACGATGTTGACCCGTGAACGCGCCCTCGAGTTGCTTCTTGCCCAGAATCCCGCCCCGCATCTGCAGCGCCACGCGCTGGATTCCGAGGCCGTAATGCGCGCCCTGGCCCGGCATTTCGGCGAGGATGCAGAGCTTTGGGGCCTTTCCGGGCTGTTGCATGACGTGGACTATCCGCAGACCGAGGCCGAGCCGGAGCGCCACGGCGCCCTGGCCCGCGATCTCCTGTCCGGCCACGCCCCGGAAGAACTGATTATTGCCGTGGCCGCGCACAACGGCGAATGCACCGGGGTCACACCGCAGAGCCGCCTGGACAAAGCCCTGCGCCCGGCCGAGTCGGTCACCGGGCTGATCGCGGCCGCAGCCCTGGTCCGGCCCGAAGGCTTTGAGGGCATGAAAGTTTCGAGTCTGAAAAAGAAAATGAGGGACAGGGCTTTTGCCGCGGCCGTGTCGCGCGAGCGCATCCGCGAATGCGAAGAGGCGGGCATCGGCCTGGATGCATTTCTGGCCCTGGCCGTCGAAGCCATGAGCGCGGCCCGCCGGCAGGAGAACTGAACCGGCTCATGGGCGTTTTCACTTTTGTCCACGCGGCGGATCTGCACCTGGATGCTCCCTTCAAGGGTCTGCGCTCCCTCGCCGCCGAGCCGGCTCGGCGGCTGCCCCAGGCCGGCTTTGTCGCTTTGGAGCGCCTGGTGGAGATCTGCCTGAAAGAACGGGCCCATAGCCTGTTTTTGGCCGGCGACGTTTACAATGCCAAAGAGGGCAGCCTGCGCGCCCGGCTGGCCCTGCGCGACGTCTGCCTGCGCCTGCAGACCGCCGGGGTGCGGGTTTTTTTGGCCCACGGCAATCATGATCCCCTGTCTTCAGACGTGGCCGTGCCCCTGCCGAACAACGTTACGGTCTTCGGTTCCGAGCCGGAGGTCCATCGTCTGGAAAGCCCGGAACACCCGCCGGTGCTGGTGGCCGGCATCGGGCACAGCCGGGAAAAGGAAAGCCGCAATCTGGCCGCGCTATTTCCGGCTCTGCCGGGCGGGGCCTTTCGGGTGGGGGTGCTGCACTGCGCGTTGGCCGGGTTCAGCGGCGGGCACGAAAGCTACGCGCCCTGTTCGCAGGAAGATCTCCTGGCCGTGGGCTGCGACTATTGGGCTCTGGGCCACGTGCACGCCCGGCGGGAGGTTCTCCCGGCCGGGCCCTACGGGCCACGCCTGGTCTACCCTGGCAGCATGGTGGGCCTGCATGTGCGCGAGACCGGCGAGCACGGCTGCATGCTCGGCCGGGCCGGCGAAGCCGGCTGCGCTGTGGAATTTGTCCCGCTGGCGCCCGTTCGCTGGGAAGCTGCGGACATTCCCCTGGAAGATGCCGGCGACACTCTGCCGGCCTTGGAAAGCCACATCCTCGAGCGCCTGGACGCCTTCCGGGCCGGATCGCCTTCGGACTTTCCACCGGCGCAAGTGTTGCTGCGTCTGACCCTGACCGGCCGCACCGACCTGCACCGGGATCTGGCCGCGCCCCAGGCGGCCGAAGACCTGCGCCTGCGTCTCAACGAAACCCTGGAAGGCTCCGGCCTGTGGCTGCGCGATTTGCGCACGGCTCCGCGCCCGCCGTTGGACCTGAAAGCCCTGGCCCTGCGCGAGGATCTTCCGGCCGCGGTGCTGCGTCGGGCCCAGGAAGCCCTGGTCGAGGGCGAGGCCCGCAGGGCCGCGCGCGCGGCCCTGGACGAGCTTTTCGGCCGCTCCCGGGCTGCCGGCCTGGAGGCTCCGGATGAAGCCGAGCTGGACGAATTGATTTTGCGGGCCCGGGATCTCTGCCTGGATCTGCTGGAGGCCGGCCGATGCGACTGACCGGCTTTCGCGTCAACCGCTACGGCGTCCTGGCGGATCAGGCCGTGGAAGGCTTGGCTCCGGGCATTTGCGTGTTCCTGGGCGACAATGAGGCGGGCAAAAGCACCCTGTTGCGTTTTTTTCAGGCCATGTTTTTTGGCTTCAAGCGCTCCGGGGTGTTCATGGACCCCGTGGGCGACCGCAAGGCCGGCACGGGCGGGCTGCTCCAATTGGAGACCGAGGCCTTCGGCTCCCTGACCCTGTATAATTCTCCCGATCTGGAACGGGGCATTCTACGCTCTACTTCGGGCGAAGAGGCACCGGCCCGGGCCTGGGAACGGATTTTTGCCGGCCTGACCGTGGAGGTTTTTGACTCGCTCTTTGCCTTTGATCTGGCCCGGCTCACCGGCTTTGCCGGTAAAAAGGGCGACCCGGTGCGCAATGCCCTGCACGGGGCGGCCTTTGGCACCGGCTTCATCTCTCCGGCCGGGGTGCTCAAGATCCTCGACAGCCGAAAAAAAGACATCCTGAAAGAACGCCAGAGCAAGGCACCGCTGAACCTGTTGTTGCGCGAACTGGCCGAAACCGAAGCGGCCCTGGCCGGAGCCGAGCCGGTCGCCGCGACCTGGGAGACGGCGCAACGCCAACTGGCTGAAACGGCCGAAGCCCTGCGCCTGAGCGGCCTGGAGCGTGACCGCCTGCGTGCAGAAGAACGCGAGGCCGTCCGGCTGGTGGGGGCCTTGAAGTTGCGGGCGGATTTGCGTCTGCTGGATGCGGCCCTCAAAGAACTGGAGGCCGAGGGTCCGCTGCCGCCGGCCCAGGCTCCGGACGCGGCCGGCCGGGTTGCCGCCCTGGAGGCGGACCTGCGCCATCGTAAGTTGGAGGTGGCCGGGTTACTGAGCGAGTTGGAAAAACAGCGGGCCGAACGGCACAGGCTGTCGGTCCGGCCGGAACTCGCGGCCCTGGTTCCGGTGGCCGAGAGTCTGCGCGGGCAGAAGGAAAAGATTCGGGATCAGGCCCGGGCCTGCCGGGAACTGGCGCAAAGCCTGGCGGAATCGGCCGCGTTGCGCCGGGATCTTCTGGCCCGGCTCGAGCCGCACGGAGGGCCGGGAGAAGCGGCGGCGCCCGCTGCTCTGGACGATCTGGCCCGGTCGGAAAAGGCCCTGCTTGAGGCTGAACACCTGGCGGCCGAGCGCCGGCGGGCCTGTGAAGATCTGCTGCGGCCCGAGCCGGCCGACCGGGACGACTCCCTGCCGGATTTGCCCGAGCCGGAGCGGGCCGAGGCCCTGCGCACCCTGCTCGGCCGGGTCGAGCAGGCCCTGGAGGATATCCCGGCCGGTTTGCCGGCTTTGGAGCGGGTGCGCCGGGAAGAGGCCCGCGCCCTTGAAGCTTTGTATCCCCTGTCTCGCGAAGCGCTCACGAGCGTTGGCGAAGAAGCCCGCGGCGCTTTGGCCGGGGCCTTGCTTGAACACGAGCGGGCGGCCTCGGCCCGGGCCGTGGCTGCGGCCGCGGCCGCGGCCGCCCGCCGTGCTTTGAACGAGGCGGGGGCCGACCACGATGAGGCCCGCGCCGCGCGAGACGCTTTGGGGCCGGTTGAGCCGGAAGAAGCCGTGCGGGCGGATTTGGCCGGCCTGCGCGGGCTTGAGGCCGGGCTGCGGGAAATGGAGGCCGCCCGGCGTACCGGTGCCCGCCTGCCCTCCGGCCTGCCGTTGCTTTTGGCGGCCTGTGCCGTGCTTGGAGCGGCTTTGGCAGGTATAGGCGCCTTTACCGGCCGGAACGCCTTGCTCCTCCTGGGCGCCGGGCTGTGTCTGGCCGGTCTGGCGGGCTGGGGCGTTTTTGCGGCCGGGCGGGCTCGAACGGGCGGCGAGCTACGCCGGCTGGAGGCCCGGCTGGCCGAGCAGGCAGGCAAGCTGCGCCGACCGCCGGCAAGCCTTGAGCCTGCGACACTGCAGGCTGCTCTGGAACTGCGGGAGCGCGACCTGCGTCGGCAGGAGGATCTGCGCCGCGCCGAGGCCGACTGCGACCGTAGCAGCCGGCGGCAGGAACGTTTGGGCCGGGAAGCCGAGAGAGTGGGGGATCGACTGGAAGCGGCTCGGCAGGCCCTGGCCGAGTCCGAGGCCGGGGGAGAGGTTCTGTTGCGCGGCCTGGGTTTTCCGGAGGGAACGCCCCTGCGGGCGGCCGAGGGGCTGTTCGAGCGGCTGGAGGTCTATCAGGTACGCCTGACCGCCAGGCAGGAGGTTGAAGCCGCTTTGAACAGGTCGGCCGGCTTTCTGGAAGCCTGTCGGTCCGCCGCCCGGGCTCTACCTTTTTTTGCCGGGGCCGTTGCTGTCGGAGCGGAGTCGGAGGCTGTGTTTTCATCCACCCGGCCGGCGCCTCTTGCGGAGGAATATTCGGTCATGTGCCGGGAACTTCGCCGAGCGTTCGAGCGCCTGGACGCCCTGCGGACCGAGGCGGCCGGTCGGGCGGTTCGCCTGGAGTCCGACCGTTTGCGCCGGGAAGAGGCCGAGCGCGTCCGGCAGGGGCTGCGTCGGGCCGAGGAGGTCTTGCAGCACCGGCGCGTGGAGTGGTCCGATCTGCTGGCCGGCCTGGGCCTGGCTGCGGGCCTTGGCCCGGAGGCGGCCCGCACCGTGCTCGCCCTGCGCCGCAAACATGCCGAGGCAGTGGACAAAGAGCGTGAGGAGCAGGCCCGGCGCGAGGCCCTGGCAGCCGGCCTGAAACGTTTTGCCAAAGAACTGGCCGAGGCGGCCCGGGCGGCCGGCCTCAACGGAGCGGAGCCGCCGGCGGATCCGGTGGCGGCCGAAGCGGAATTGTTGCGTCTTTTGGATGCCCTGTGCGTTGCCGTGGACCGGGCCGTGGCCGATAAACGCGAACTCGGCCGGTTGGACGGGCTGATTGCCTCGCGTGAAGCTGCCCTGGAAGAGGCTCGCGCCGCCCTGGAACTGGCCGGCGCGGATCTTGCCGCCCTGCTGCGCGGCGCCGGGGTGGAGGATGCGGAAAGCTTCCGAGCCGCCCTGGAGCGGCGCCGGCGCTGGGAGGAAATCGGCCGCGAACGGCTGCGTCCGGAAACCGAGCTGGCCGATATGGCCGGGCGCCGGGGCCTCGCGCCGGCCGCATTCCTCGATTTTTTGGCCGGGCTGGAACCGGCCGAAGCCGAGGCCCGGGCCCGAGTGGTCGGCGAGGAACTGCTCGTTGCCGAGGAGCGTCTGCGCGAGTTGGCCGTGGCCCAAGGCGTGCAGCACGAACGGGCCGAGGCCGTTCGCCGGGGTGACGACACGGCGGCCCGCCGACAGCGGCTGGAAGACCTGCGGGCCGAAGCCCGGGAACTATCCCTGTCCTGGTGCGTACCCGCTCTGGCCAAGCACTTTCTTGAAGACGCCAGGGATGAGTTCCAGCAAAAGGGGCAGAAGGGTGTGGTCGGCCACGCCGGGCGCATCTTCGCGTCCGTGACCGGCGGTGAATACCTGGGCATTGCCCCCAAACTTGAGGGCGACGGTTTCAGTTTTGCGGCCCGGCACAAAAGCGGCCTTGAATTGGACCCGGAAAAGGCCATGAGCCGGGGCGCCCGCGAGCAGCTTTACCTGGCTCTGCGCCTGGCCTTCATCCAGCACCATGCCGAGCATGCCGAAGCCCTGCCGGTATTCATGGACGACATTCTGGTCAACTTCGACCCGGATCGGGCCCGCAACACGGCCCGTGAGCTGGCCCGCTTTGCCCGCGGCAATCAAATTCTTTTCTTCACCTGCCGGCCGGAACAGGCCGAGCTGTTGCTGCGGGCCGGGCGCGACGAGTCGTTGCCCTCGGCACTGTTTCGTGTTTGCCGGGGGGAGTTGCGGCAGATGGACAGTAGAATTGCTCCAAACGCGGCCGCAAGCCCGACTGGGCGCGGCGTCTGAATTATAAAGCTGGACTATATTTATCAGCAATCGTCGATGACTGCGTAAGTTTCTCGTTCAAATTCCAAAGCATTTTGTCCGTTTTTGGGGCTCATGTTATAATAATGCCGTTGCGCTACAGGTATAAAATGATTATCCTGCCCTTAAGAATCGGACCGCGTCCTCAGCATCGGGCGCATCATTCATCTCGAGGACCTTATGCCGTCTCCGTTCGACAAGCGTCCCGCTTTTCCTCCACCCCCTCTGAGTCCGGAGGAGGAACGCATCATTGTCCACAAGGGCACCGAAGCGCCCTTCAGCGGCAAGTACAACCTGCATTTCACCCCGGGGTATTACCTGTGCAGGCGTTGCGGCTCATCTTTGTTCTCGTCGGCCGACAAATTCGCTTCCACCTGCGGCTGGCCCGCCTTTGAGAGGGCTCTGCCCGGCGCCGTGGTCGAGAGCCTGGATATCGATGGCCGGCGCATGGAAATTACCTGTGCCGTCTGCTCCGGTCACCTTGGACACGTTTTTCGGGGGGAAGGTCTGACCAGCGAAGGGGTGCGCCACTGCGTCAACTCGGTTTCCTTAAGTTTTTCGCCGGATCTGGGCGCCGCCTCGGCAGCCGGCTTGGAAACCGCCATTTTCGCCGCCGGTTGCTTTTGGGGTGTGGAGCATGCCTTTCGGGCGATGCAGGGCGTGGTAGACGCTGTTTCAGGCTATACCGGAGGCTCGGTCCCAAACCCGAGCTATGAGGCTGTCTGCTCCGGCAATACGGGCCACGCCGAGGCTGTGCGGGTGCTTTTTGACCCTCGCCGAACGCCCTATGCGGGCTTGGCCCGGATGTTTTTTGAGATCCATGACCCCACGCAATACCATCGCCAGGGACCGGACGTGGGCGAGCAGTATCGCTCGGCCGTATTCTATCTGAACGAGGAGCAGAAGACCGTGGTCGAGGCCCTAATTGAACGCTTGCGTCGGGACGGCCTTGACGTGGTCACGGAAGTGCTTCCGGCCGGGGTGTTTTATCCGGCCGAGGAATACCACCAGGGCTTTTTCCTCAAGCACCCGCAGCGTGCCGCCTGCGCCGGGCGGATGCGGCGTTTTTAACCCAGGATACCCCTTGAACAGGCAATCCCCCGGCCATGGCCGGGGGATTGCCTGTTTTTTTATAGGAACGAGGAGTTGAGGACACGCCGATTAATTCGGCGAAATTTGCTTAGTAAAACCGGTGCCGCCCCAAAGGTAGCGCACATGCATGGTCGGGGTCAGATCCACCGGGCCGTGGGCATTCCAGAAACGGGGCTTGGCTTCCAGGCCGGCATAGCCCTCGGCCGGACAGAAGTGGTATTCGGCCTGTATCCCTTGCGGCAGAACCTGGCCGGGCGCAAAAAAGTCGGTAATTTCCGGATCGGCCGGCGGGGCCTCGGGCACCAGGCCGCCGCTGGCGTCCCAGCGCCAAAATTCGCAGGCGCAGCTATCGGGGGTGCGGGCGATGTATACCGCCAGCCCGCCGGAAACATCGCGGAACAGATGCAGAATCACCTCCACGCCGTCGCTGTTCAGGGAGGCGATAATCAAGGTGTCGTTGTCGTTGTGCACCAGACCCCAGGCCAAGGTGTAGCCGCGCGCCAGCAAAATGTCCTTGTCTGCCTCGACAAATTTTTCACCGGTGTTCTCAAAGATATCCACGGGCAGGCGGCGGAAAATATCTTCTACCGTTTCGGTGCTGCTCAAGGCAAAGGCGCTGTGCGGCGTGGGCAGCAGGGACAAGAGCAGGCCGAGGGCCGGAAGCGCGGCGCGGCTGAAGCGGCGAAAGATGGGGAGAAGCCGTCCGAAAATCATGGCGACCACCTTATGAATGAGGAAAATAAACGGAGACGTGCCCCGGTCTTTCCGGAAGCAACGCCGCCACCATATGCCTTTTCGGCGTGAAAGTCATGGCATCTCGCGTGCGTCTTGAGCATTTTGCGGGCTCGTTCAGAAGTCCGCCGGCAATATGGTTTCGATGTTTACTTAACAACGGGCAAAGCCCGCGCCGGCAGCCTGAGCAGCCGGCCTATTCCTCCTGCAGTTCGGAGGCCTGGAAGCCGCCGCCCAGGGCCTTGATCAGGCTGACGGCATGAGCCAGTCGCTGCCCCTGGATTTCAATGGCCTGCCGGCGGTTGGTCAGGGCCGCGGTCTGGGTGCTGACCACCTGCAGATAGGTGGTCATGCCGCCCCGATATTGGGAAAGGGACAGGCGTAGAGCGGTTTCCGAAGAGGCCACGGCCCGGTCCTGGGCTTCGGCCTGCTTGGCCAGCCAGTTCAAGTAGGAGAGGGAGTCTTCCACGTCCTGGAAGGCCTGGAGCACGGTCTGCCGGTATTCGGCGGCCACGGCTTCGTAGTCGGCCCAGGCCGCGTCGGAATCGGCCAGTCGTTTGCCCCCCTCAAACAGGGTCAAGGCTGCGCTCGGCCCCAGGCTCCAGGCCGTGGCCGGGGCCCGCAGCCAGTCGCCGGTAAGCGCCCTGTCGGCGCCCAGGGTCACGCTGGGGAACCAGGCGGCCCGGGCCACGCCGATCATCTCGTTGGCCGCGGCCACTCGGCGCTCGGCTCCGGCAATGTCGGGCCGGCGTTCCAGAAGTTCTCCGGGCAGGCCTGCGGGAATGTTCGGCAGGGTGGCGGTCAGCTCGCCCCTGGGCAGGGAAAAGCTCGAAGGCAGCCGGCCGAGAAGCACGGCCAGACTGTGCTCCAGGGCGGCGCGTTGGCCGTCGAGGGAGGCCAGTTGGGCCTCGGCCGAGGCCAACTGGGTTTCGGCCTGGGCCACGTCGGCGGCCGTGACCATGCCCTCGCGGAATTGGCTGCGGGTGAGCTGCACGGCCTTGGCATAGGCCGCGATGGTCGACTCGTACAGGGCGTGCTGCATGTCCAGGGTACGCAGTTGGAAGTAGTTCTGGGCCGTTTCCGCCTGGACCAGCAGGCGCATGGATGCGTAGTCGGCCGCTGTGGCCTGCACTGTGGCTCTGGCCGCCTCGTAGGCGGGTAGGGCGTTCCAGAAGCCGATTTCCCATTGGGCCGAGATGCCGCCGGAATAGGTTGCCCGCGAGGTGTTTGAGCGCGTGCCGCGCAGGGCTGAGCCGGAGGTGGTCACTGTGGGAAAAAAGGCCGAACGGGCGGAGGCGGCCTGGGCCCTGGCGCTGCGCAGGTTGGCAGCGGCCGTGGCGATATTTTGGTTGGCCGTGGCGGCCTGGGTGACCAGCTCGGCCAAAGTGGGATCGGCAAAGGCCAGCCACCATTGTCCCTTGGGCATGGCGTCGGCCGGGCGGGCGGCTTGCCCGCCGGAATCTTCGCGGTAGGCCTGGGGAATGGGCTCGTCCAGAGTTGGCCGGGTGTAGGTCGGGCTGATGCAGCCGAACAGGCAGACCACCGGCAGAAGCAAACAAAGAGACAGTTTCATGGCGTAGTATCCTATGTATCTATGCATCGCGGGCCGGCGCGCCTTCTTCACCCAACAGGCGGGCAAGGCGGGCGGTCCGTTCCGGCTCGCGCGAGAATCGGTCCAGGTACAGGTAGACCACCGGCGTGGTATACAGCGTGAGCAATTGGCTGACAAGCAGCCCGCCGACAATTGTGATTCCCAGCGGCGTGCGCAGTTCCGCGCCGTCGCCCCGGCCGAGGAGAAGGGGGATGGCCCCGAAAATGGTGGTCATGGTGGTCATCATGATCGGCCTGAAACGCAGCAGGCAGGCCTCATAGATGGCCTGGCGGGCAGAGAGGCCGCGGTTGCGCCGGGCCTCGACGGCAAAGTCGATCATCATGATTGCGTTTTTTTTGACGATGCCCGCCAGCAGCAGCACCCCGATGAAGGCCACCAGGGTGAATTCCGCGCCGAAAAGCTGCAGCCCAAGAATGGCCCCCACCCCGGCCGAGGGTAGTGTGGAAAGGATGGTCAGGGGGTGGATCAGGCTCTCGTAAAGAACGCCGAGCACAATGTACAGAGTGACCAGGGCGGCGACGATCAGCAGAATGCGGCCGGTCTGGCTCTGGGCATAGAGCTTGGCTGTACCCTCAAAACCGCCGTAGATGGAGGGGGGCAGCTCCATCGCGGTGATTTTTTCCTGAATGCGCTCCTGCGCCTGGGAAAGGGAGGCCCCCGGGTTCAAGTTGAACGAGATGGTCACGGAGGAAAACTGCCCTTGGTGCGAGACGCTTGTGGGCCCCAGATCCAGCTCGGACTTGGCAAAGGAGCCGAGCGGCGTGAGCGGGCCGCCGGCCACGGCGCCGACCAGGGAACTGGAGACGTTGCCGCCCAAGCCCGTGCCCAGGCCGCCCACGCCCGTGGGCAGGTTGAGCGCCCCGGCCGCACCCGTGGGCACATAGAGCTGATCCAGGCCTCGCGGCCCCTGGGTGAAGACGTCATGGAAGGCCACGATTACCCGATACTGGTTTTTATCCGTGTAGATGGTCGAGGCGATGGTCGAGCCAAAGGCCAGGCCCAGAGCCATGTCGGCCTGCTGCATGGTCACGCCCATGCGGGCCATGGTGTCTCGGGCCATGTGCAGGCGAATCTCCAGGCCTCTGGTGCTCTGGTCCGAGTCCACTCCGCTTAAGCCCGGGATGGTCCGGAAGGCATCGGCAACGCGCGGCCCCCAGCGGCGCAGGGCCTCCAGGTCGTCCGAACGCAAGGTATACTGGTACATGGAACTGCTGCGCCGGCCGCCCATACGCACGTCCTGCATGGGCTGGAGCAGCAGATCCGCCCCGGGGAAATTCTTCAACTTGTCGCCGAGTTCGGCCAGCACCTGCATGGTGCTTTTGCTGCGTTGCCCGGATGGTTTCAAACCGAGAAAGATGAAGCCGTTGTTGTTTTCGGTAAAGCCGCTCACCGTGGCCACGTTCGGGTCGCTCTGGACCACCTTCAGGATCACGGCCATTTTCTTGCGCACGGCCTGGAACGAGGCGCTCTGGTCGGTTTTGACCATGCCGAAGGCCTGGCCGGTGTCCTGCACCGGGAAAAAGCCCTTGGGCACGATGATGTAAAGATAGACGTTCAGGGCAATGACCGCCAGCAGGCTGCACAGGGTCAGGCGCGGGTGGCGCAAAACCACGGCCAGGGTGCGGGCGTAGTGCTCGTTCATGGAATCCATGAAGTAGGACCACAGGCGCAAGGTGCGGGTAAAGCGCCGCTTGGTTTTCGGCCACAGGCCCGGCCGGGTGTCCGGCAACGGCGGCGGCGCTGTGCTCAGCACCGTGGAGCACATCATGGGTGTGGTGGCCAGAGACACGGCCAGAGAAATCAGCACGGCCATGGACAGGGTGACGGCAAATTCCCGGAAAAGCCGGCCTTCAATGCCGCCCATGAACAAAATGGGGATAAACACCGCGATCAGCGAGAAGCTGATGGAAACCACGGTAAAGGCCACCTCCCGGCTGCCCTTGAAAGCGGCCGGCCTGGGCTGCTCGCCGTCCTCCACGTGCCGGATGATGTTTTCCGTGACCACGATGGCGTCATCGACCACAAAGCCCACGGCAATGGTCAGGGCCATGAGGGAAAGATGGTTCAGGCTGAACCCGGCCAGATACATGCCCGCGAAGGTGCCGAACAGCGACACCGGCACGGCAACGGCCGGAATGAGCGTGGCCCGGCCGTTGCGCAAGAACAGATAGACAACCAGCACCACCAGGCACATGGAAATGCCCAAGGTCTTTTCCACCTCGCGCACGGAGTTGGCGATGGAAGGCGAGCGGTCCATGACCACGTGCATGTCCGCGTCTTTGGGCAGGCGCGCCCGGAGCAGGGGCAGGGTTTCTTTGACCCGGCGCACGGTTTCGATGATGTTCGAGCCGGGCATGCGATAGATCACCACGACCACGGCCGGCTTGCCGTTGGCGTACCCCGCGGTGAGCTCGTTTTCCATGCCGTCGCGCACCGTGGCCACGTCCGACAGGCGCACGGAGCGGCCTTGTTGGTAACGCACGATGAGCGGAGCAAAATCTTCGGCCGTGCGCAGCCGGTCGTTGGCGCCTATGAACATGCGGGTCTGCCCGTCTTCCAACACGCCCTTGGGCAGGTTGCCGTTGGCCCTGTTCACGGTCTGGCGCACCTCGCCCAGGGAGATGCCCAGGTTGTTCAGGGTCGGCGCGTCGATGTCCACGCGCACGGCCGGCAGGGTGGAGCCGCCGAGCGTCACCCGGCCCACGCCCTCCACCTGGGAGATCTTCTGGGCCAGGACGATTGAGGCCGCATCGTAGAGCTCGCCCCGGCTCAGGCTTTCGGAGGTCAGGGCCAGGATCATGATCGGCGCATCCGCCGGGTTCATTTTGCGGTATCTGGGGTTGGTGGGCAGCACCGGCAGGGTGGAGCGGGCCGCGTTGATCGCTGCCTGCACGTCCCGGGCCGCGGCGTCGATGTCTTTGCCCAGGTAGAACTGCAGGACCACCCGGGTTTCGCCCTGGGTGCTTTCCGAAGTCATTTCCGTGACCCCGTCGATGCGCCCGAGGGAACGTTCCAGAGGGGTGGCCACGGTGGAGGCCATACTCTCCGGGCTTGCGCCGGGCAGATCGGCCCAGACGATGATCGTGTTGAAATCCACCTGCGGCAGGGGGGAGACCGGCAGCAGCGCATAGGCAGTGATTCCGGCCAGGGCCACGGCCAGGGTCAGCAGGGTGGCGGCAATGGGCCGCCGGATGAACGGAGCCGAGAGGTTCATCCGCGTTGGTCGCGCTTGAACCGCCGGCTCAGGCGGTCAAAGAACAGGTAGATGACCGGGGTGGTATAGAGGGTCAGCACCTGGCTGAAAATGAGCCCGCCGACCATGGTCACGCCCAGGGGCCGGCGCAATTCCGCGCCCATGCCCGAACCGAGCATCATCGGCAGGGCCGAAAAGAGCGCGGCCATGGTGGTCATGAGAATGGGCCGCAGGCGCAGCAGGCAGGCTTGGTGAATGGCCTCGCGCGGGCTTTTACCCTCTTTGCGCTCGGCGTCCAGGGCGAAGTCGATCATCATGATCGCGTTTTTCTTGACGATGCCGATGAGCAGGATGATCCCGATAACCCCGACAATGCCCAGGTCCATGCGAAAGAGCAGGAGCGCCAGCAACGCCCCCACCCCGGCCGAAGGCAGGGTGGAAAGGATGGTCACCGGATGGATGTAGTGCTCGTAAAGCACCCCGAGCACAATGTACATGCAGGCCAGGGCGGCCAAAATCAGCCAGAGGGTGCCGGTCAGGGAGGTGTGAAAGGCCTTGGCCGCGCCCAGAAAGGTATGGGGCATGGTCATGGGCAGGCCGATGGTCTGCACGGCCCGCTCGGCCGCGTTCACAGCCCCGCCCAGGCTGGCGCCCGGCCCCAAGTTGAAGGAGATGGAAGACGCCGGGAATTGCCCTTGCCGAGTGAGCACCAGAGGGGTTTGGCGCATTTCCACCTTGGTCACGGCCGTGAGCGGCACCACGGTGCCGTTCCGCCCGCTCAGGTGGATACCGTCAAAGGCCGAGGAGTCTTGGCGGTATTCCGGCTTGACCTCGAGAATGACCCGGTACTGATTGGTCTGGGTGAAGATGGTCGAGATCATCCGCCGTCCGAAGGCGTTGTACAGGGCGTTGTCGACGTCCGAGACCGTGACCCCGTACCGCGCGGCCGCGTCGCGGTCGATGTGCAAAAAAGCCTGCTCGCCGCCGCCTTGCAGGTCCGAGGCCACGTCGGCCAGTTCCGGCTCTTTTTCCAGAGCGGCCATGAGCCGGGGAACCCACTGCTCCAACTCGCCGCGGTTCATGGCTTCCACGCTGAACTGGTACTGCGTGCGCGAGACCTGGTCTTCGATGGTCAGATCCTGCACGGGTTGCAAGTAGAGCTTCAGGGCCGGCAGGGCCTTGGCCCGCTCGTTCAGCCGGCGGATGATCTCCGGGGCCCGATCCGGGCGCTGGGCAATGGGCTTCAAGTTGATGTATATCCGGCCGCTGTTCAGCGAGGGGTTTTGCCCGTCCACGCCGATAAAGGACGATAGGCTTTCCACATCCGGGTCTTTGAGGATGATTTCGGCCATTTTTTTCTGCAACTCGTCCATGGCCGGGTAGGAGACGTTCGGCGCGGCCTCGGTGATCCCGGCCAGCAGGCCGGTATCCTGCACCGGGAAAAAGCCTTTGGGCACGTAAATATAGAGCAGCACGGTCAGCACCAGGGTGGCCAGGGTCACCAGCAGGGTGGGCGTCTGGTGGTCCAGGACCATGTTCAGGGTACGGCTGTAGAAAGCCATGACCCGGCCCCGAAAACCGCTCATGCGGGGCAGGTACGGCAGGGGTATATTGTTGCCGCCGTTTTCCGCCGGGTTGCTCTCCGCTACGCCGGTTTTTTTGCCGCCCTCGGCCTTGGCCGTGTGCAGGGGCTTGAGCAGGTAAGCGCACATCATAGGCGTGAGGGTCAGCGAGACCACGGCCGAGATGAGAATGGACACCGCCAGGGTAACCGCGAATTCCCGGAACAGCCGGCCGGTGATGTCGCCCATGAAGAGCAGCGGAATAAGCACGGCCACCAGCGAAACGGTCAGCGAAATGATCGTGAAGGCAATTTGCCCCGACCCCCTGATGGCCGCCTTGAGCGGCGGTTCGCCCATTTCCAGGTAGCGGCTGATGTTTTCCGTGACCACGATGGCGTCGTCCACCACAAAGCCTGTGGCGATGATCAGGGCCATGAGGGTCAGGTTGTTGATGGAGTAATCCAGAAAGTACATGGCCGCGAAAGCCCCCACCAGTGAGAGGGGCACGGCCGTGCCCGGGATGATCGTGGCCCGGGCGTTGCGCAAAAACAGGTACATGACCCCGATGACCAGACCGACGGCCATGAATAGTTCTTTGAGCACCGCCGCGACCGTGGCCCGGGTGGTCACGGTGCGGTCGGTGAGCATGGTCAGGTTCACGGTGTCCGGCAGGGTCTTCTTCAGTTCGGGCAGCAGGCGCTTGATGTCGTCGGCCGTGGTGATCACGTTGGCCCCGGGCTTGCGCTGCACGTTCAGAATAATCGCGGGCGTGGTGTTGTAACGCGCCCCCAGACGCAGGTCTTCGGCCGAATCGGCTACCGTGGCCAGGCTCGAAAGATAGATGGGAGCGTCGTTCTTCCAACCGATGATCAGCTTGTCGTATTCCCGGGCGTCCACGAGCTGGTCGTTGGCCGTGATGGTCGAGGAACGCTCCGGCCCGTCAAAGCCGCCCTTGGCGATGTTCACGTTGGCCGAGGCCACGGCCGAGCGCACGTCTTCCATGGAAAGCCCGTACGAGGCCAGCAGGCGGGGGTTGATCTGAATGCGCACAGCCGGCCGGCGGCCACCGGACATGGTCACCAGGCCCACACCGGTGATGCGTGAAATTTTCTGGGCCAACCGCGTGTCGATAAGATCCTGCAACTCGGTCAGGGGCAGGCCGTCGGCCGAGGCGGCCAGGGTGACGATGGGCGGGTCGGCCGGGTTGACCTTGCTGTACAGCGGCGGGTTGGGCAGATCCGAAGGCAGATAGTTGGAGGAGGCATTGATGGCCGCCTGCACTTCCTGCTCGGCCGAGTCCAGCGCGGTGTTCTCGGTGAACTGCAGGGTGATCATTGAGACGCCTTCCGAACTCTGCGAGCTCATCCGATTCAGGCCCGAGATATTGCCGAAATTGCGTTCCAACGGCGCGGTGATTGAAGAGGTCACCACCTCCGGCCCGGCGCCGGGGTACAGCGTGACCACCTGGATGGTCGGATAATCGATTTGCGGCAGGGCGGAAACCGGCAGCGAACGGTAGGCCAGAAAGCCCGCGAACAAGAGAGCGGTCATCAGCAGCGAAGTCGCCACCGGCCGAAGAATAAAAAGACGTGAAGGGTTCGCCATGTATCGCTGCCGTAAGACTATAACACAACGAGCAGACTATACCGAGTCAGGCCACCAGTCCAGCAATGTTTTCTTGGGGAGCGGGGGTGGTGGGGTCGGTTGGGCGTGATACTTCGTCAGACAACATTTTTTGCGATGGGTAGGGCCTGTGAAGAGGCCGGCCCATCGCAAAAAACTTGTCTTCCTCGTCTGACGCCCAACCAACCCCACTACCCGCAAGCTTGAGACGATAAGTACTTGTTTTGGCGTGATCCGATGCTTGAAAAATCTACCAGATATCAGATTATATGTTTTACTGATATCCGCATTAATAATTAAACATATTCTACTCTCTTGAAGCACCCGGCGATTACCTGCTTTCGCGAGCGGAGAGTCCGAATTGCCCTTTTCAGTTCGCGTTTCAGGTGGGCCAGGTCCGTACAGCAGATATT
>JAVBLS010000012.1:0-35013 GCA_031553235.1 Desulfovibrio sp. | reverse complement strand
AATATCTGCTGTACGGACCTGGCCCACCTGAAACGCGAACTGAAAAGGGCAATTCGGACTCTCCGCTCGCGAAAGCAGGTAATCGCCGGGTGCTTCAAGAGAGTAGAATATGTTTAATTATTAATGCGGATATCAGTAATTTCGGTATATGCTTGTCCGTGGAACGTCCGCCCGCCGACCACGCGTCGGCAGCTTTATATTTCGAATCTCCGTGAGGCGCCCATGGAACCTCTTGTTGCCGTCCGCGGCCTGCGTAAAGATCGCCCTCAGGGCCGCAGCCATGTCTATCGTCTGGAATGTCCCGTCCTGGACGTGCCCGCCGGCGGGCGGGTTCTTTTGACCGGGCCCAGCGGCTGCGGCAAAAGCACCCTGCTTGATGTCATAGCCTTAATCCTCAAACCGGACGCCGTCGACTCCTTTGTCTTTCTCGGCCACGATCTGGCCGGCCTGATGGGCGACGATGCGGCCGGCGACGCCTTGGCTTCGTCCCTGCGCCGGCGTATCGGCTACGTGCTCCAGACCGGCGGTCTGCTGCCCTTTTGCAGCGTGCTTGAGAACATTCTGCTGGCCCGGCGCCTGGCGGACCTGCCCCTGGACGATTGGGCCGAGCGCACGGCCGAAAGTCTGGGCATCGCCCAATTGCTCGGCAAGAACCCCTCGGCCCTTTCCGTGGGCGAGCGCCAGCGCGCGGCCATTGCCGCCGCTCTGGCCGGCGAGCCGGCCCTGGTCCTGGCCGACGAGCCCACCGCCGCCCTGGACCCGCGCAACGCCGACATCGTTCTGGAGTTGCTCACTGAAACCGTGGCCAAGGCCGGCGCGGCCCTGGTCCTGGTGACCCACGCCCCGGAGCGGGTTCCGGCCGGCTTCCGCCGTCTGGCCATCGTCCCGGAAGGCCGTGAGAACGGCGTTGGCCGCGCCTGTGTGAGGGAGGCCGACTGATGTCTTCCCTGCGTCTGCTGTTGGGCCTGGCCCTGGCCGATGCCCGCCACGAAAGTCTGCTCACCGGCTGCGCAATCCTCAGCCTGGCGGCCATGCTCACCCCGCTGTTGGTCCTTTTCGGCGTACGCCACGGCATCGTGGATACCCTGCAGGAACGCCTGCACTCCGATCCGCGCACCGTCGAACTCATTCCCCAAGGCAGCCGGGCCTACTCGCCCGAATGGCTCAAGACCTTGGCCGAGCGGCCGGAAACCGCCTTTGTCGTGCCCCAGACCCGAACCATCGCCGCGGTCATCCGGCTGCGCCCGGCCGAGGACAAGACCCAGACCCGGCCCATTGACGCAAGTCTCATTGCCACCGCTCCCGGCGACCCCCTGCTGCGCCGCTCCAACACCCCGGATCTGCCGGCCGATGCCTTGGATGCTCTGGTCTTATCGGAACCGGCGGCCCAAAAGCTCCAGGCCGCGCCCGGCGACGTGCTCACCGGCGTGGTCGACCGCCGGCGCGACGGCCGCGATGAAAGCGCCCGCCTGTCCCTGCGCGTGACCGGCATTC
The DNA here is from genome assembly GCA_031553235.1 of Desulfovibrio sp. GTDB lineage: Bacteria > Desulfobacterota > Desulfovibrionia > Desulfovibrionales > Desulfovibrionaceae > Frigididesulfovibrio. Next base: position 33,519 of record JAVBLS010000012.1, on the reverse strand, counting down.
TGCCCCTGGAATACCAGAGCAAAGACGCGGCCTATGTCTCCCTGTCCCTGCTGTCCTTGCTGGAAAACTACCGCGACGGCTTTGCCGCGCCCGCCTTGGGCTTTGCCGGCAACGACCCCTCCGGGCAGCCCGACGCCGCGCATCGTCCCTACCCGACCTTTCGCCTGTATGCCAAAGATCTGGACGCCGTGGAGCCGCTGCGGCAGTATCTGCTCACCCAAGGTCTGGAAACCATGACCCGAGCCGAGGAAATTGAACAGGTCCGCAGCCTAAACCGGGCCTTCACCCTGGTCTTTGCCCTGATCGCCGGGGCGGCCTTTTTCGGCTTTCTTGGCGCGGCCTCGGGCAATGCCCTGGCTTCGGTGCGGCGCAAGGGCCGTTCCTTCGGGTTGCTGCGCCTGCGCGGCTTCTCCCGCCGGCAGACGGCCCTGTTCCCCGTGGTGCAGTCGCTGCTGGTGGGCATCTTGGGCACAGCCCTGGCCTGCGGCTTTTACACGGCCACGGCCTACGGCATCGACTCCCTGTTCGCTGCCCGCTTCGCCGCGGGCGGCGCGGTCTGCTCTTTGCTGGCCGGCCACTTTGCCGCCGCCTTCGGCCTGACCTCCCTGTTTTCGGTCCTGGCCTCCTTGGCCGCGGCCGGCGCCTGCTCGCGTATTCAGCCGTCTGAGGTTATCAGAGACGTCTGAGACACCTCGGTGGTACGAGCGCATTTCTTGAAGGAGTGACTTGATGATTGCCGGACAATCAAGAATCGTGGCCGTTGCCTGTCTGCTGTTCGTTGTGGTTGCCGCTTTCCCGGCCCAAGCGGCCCTGAAGGCCAAGGGCGAGGCCGCGACCGTGGCGGAGGCCACCAACCCCAAACCGTTGCCGGACGACATTCTTTTGCCCATGCCTTGCAACGCGGTCATGGCCTTTCGTCCCGTGGGCGTCCAGGCCGAGGGCTTTTTGTGGGACGCCCAGACCATGTTTGGCTGCGACGACTGCGACCGCCAGGGGGACGACTACTACGAGCGGCGCTATTCCGGGGCCGTGAGCGGTCCTTTTTCCGCCGCCGACTTGCCGGCGGCCGCGCGCAAGAACCTGCCCCAGCCGGCCGCCGGGCGCTATTACTTCTACCTGATGGCCAAGTATGAGGTTTCCAACTTTCAGTGGAAAGCCGTGATGGACGGCTTCTGTCCCTCGGCCTCCGCCCCTTTGAGCGCCGACGGCGCCCTGCCCAAGACCGACATCTCCTGGTACGACGCCCTGGCCTTCACCGAGAAGTACACCCAATGGCTGCTGGCCAACGCCCCGAATTCGTTGCCGCATTTTTCCGGCGACGGCAAGAATATCGGTTTTTTGCGTCTGCCCACCGAGGCCGAGTGGGAATATGCCGCTCGCGGCGGCCACGCCGTGCCCCGGGCCTCGCTGCGTGAATCCGACTTTTTTCCTCTGGCCGACGGCACCACCCCGGCCGATTATGCCGTGTTTCGCCAAGATGGCCGGGTGCAGGAAACGCCCCTGCCCATCGGTTCGCGCCTGCCCAACCCCTTGGGACTGTTCGATACGGCCGGCAACGCCGCCGAGATGATGCTCGACATCTTTCATTTTTCCCTGGGCGGCCGCCTGCACGGTTCGGCCGGCGGCTTTTTGCGCAAGGGCGGCAGCTACCTGTCCGGCCCTTCCGAAATTTTGCCCGGCCGGCGTGAGGAGGTTGCCTTTTTCAACGCCCAGGGGCCCCTGCATGCCAAGGATCTCGGTTTTCGGCCGGTGCTTTCCGGCATCAACACCCCGGCCGGCGACCGCCCGGCCGAACTGGCCAAAGAATGGCAAACGGCCGGCGAGACCGGGCCGATGCTTTTGGATCAAAGCAAGAACCCCCTCGAAGAAATCGATCGTCTTGCGGCCAAGGCCGACCCGGCCGAGCGCGAGAACCTGCAGCGCCTGCGCTTGCTGATCAAGGACAACAACATCGCCCTTGAGCGCCGCCAGGCCGAGGCGGCCGAAAATCTGGTGCGCGGCTCCCTGTTCATGATTGAAAACGTGCGTAACTATGCCGTGCGCCACAAGAGTTTCGTCAACCTGATCGCCAATGCCGACAAAGAACGCCCGGCGGCCGAGAAGCTCGGGCCCAAAGCGGTCCAAGCCGTGGACAAAACCGTGGCCGAGCTGAAAAACAACGCCCTCGGCATGCGCCGTTCCCTGGACGCGGCCGTGGGCTTCTATCGGGCCAAGGTTGAAGAGAGCCTCGATTATCCCGAAAAGCTCTTTGACGACAAGCTGGCCCTGCTCACCGCCGAACTCAAGGGCGACGACCTGCTGGCCCAGAATATGCGCAAGGCAGCCGAAATCTATAAAAAACACGTGGCCGATCTGCGCAAGGGCAACCGCGCCGCCCTGACCAACGACGCCATCCTTAAGGACATCCTGCCCGAGAACCTGCGCGATGGCCTCGCGTTGAAGTAAAAGTATCGCCTTCCGGGGGGCTCCGCCGCCCAGTCCCCCCGGCAGGGGACTCGCTCCCCTGCACCCCCAATTGACGAAAACCCCGTACGCCGCACGGGGTTTTCGTCAATTGAGAGGGTCCGAGGAATCATTCCCCTGACACAAGGGGATTGGAGAGAAGGTGCCTCCCCAATCTATACATCTGCTTGCGCTTTGAGGGCTTCGGTCTGGGCGGCGGTGGTCAGGGCGTTGATGAGTTCCTGGATGTCGCCTTCCATGACCTGGTCGAGTTTGTAGAGGGTCAGGTTGACGCGGTGGTCGGTGACGCGTCCCTGGGGGTAGTTGTAGGTACGGATGCGTTCGGAGCGGTCGCCGGAGCCGACCTGGGCCCGGCGGGTCTCGGCGTGGGCGGCGTGCAGGCGTTCCTGTTCGGCCTGGAGCAGGCGCGAATAGAGCACTTTCAGGGCTTTGGCCTTGTTCTTGTGCTGCGATTTCTCGTCCTGGCAGGCCACCACGAGGCCGCTGGGGATGTGGGTGACGCGCACGGCCGAGTCGGTGGTGTTGACGCTTTGGCCGCCGGGGCCGGAAGAGCGGTACACGTCGAAGCGCAGTTCCTCGGGCTTCAAGTCGATGTCGGCTTCTTCGGCTTCGGGCATGATGGCCACGGTGGCGGCCGAAGTGTGGATGCGGCCCTGCGATTCGGTCGCGGGCACGCGTTGCACCCGGTGGGTGCCGGCTTCGTATTTGAGTCGGCTGTAAGCTCGGTTGCCGGCGATCAGGGCGATGATTTCCTTGTAGCCGCCGGTGTCGGAGTCGCTGGCCGAGAGTACCTCGACTTTCCAGCCCCGGCCTTCGGCATAGCGGGAATACATGCGGAAGAGATCCGCGGCGAACAGCGAGGCTTCTTCGCCGCCGGTGCCGGCCCGGATTTCCAGAATGATGTTCTTTTCGTCCAGAGGGTCTTTGGGCAGGAGGAGCAAGGTCAACTCCCTCTCGATGTCCTGCATCTCGGCTTCGACCGCTTTGGCCTCTTCCTGGGCCATGGAGCGGATGTCCTGATCCGGGTCGTTGAGCAACTCGCGGCTGCCGGCCAGGGTTTCACGCAGTTCTTTATAACGCCGGAACACGTCGACCACTTCCTTCAAGTCGGCGTGGGCCTTGGTCAGCTTGCGGTAGCTGTCCTGGTCGGCCAGAACCTCGGGCGAGGAGAGACGGCGCTCCAGGTCTTCAAAGCGGCGCTCCAGGTTTTCCAATTTGGCGAACATCAGTTGTGCTCCAGGCGGGTGAAGGCGGGAACGGCGATGGTTGCAGAAGCCTCGTCGCCCAGAGCCTCGGCCAGGGCAACCAGGCCGACTTCAAGCTGGGACGCGTCGGGCTCGCGGGTGGTCAGGCGCTGCAAAAGCAGACCGGGACCGCGCAGAGCCGCGCCAAGGGGTGAATCGGTCAGGCGGGCGGCCATGCGGATAAGCTCGTAGGCTACGGCGCTGATGGGCACCATGAGCAGCAGCTTGAAGGCGATGACCACGATGTGCTTGAGCACGACGTTTTCCGGCCGCCAGAAATAGAGCAGTATAGGCACCGTGACCGCGTGCAGCAGAATCGAAATGGACAGCACAAAGAGCAAAAAGGTGGTGCCGCAACGCGGGTGCAGCCGGCTGTAGCGGGCCGCCGAGGTCACATTGACCGGGTCTTCGCCCTGTTCATAAGCAGCGATGGTCTTGTGCTCGGCCCCGTGGTACTCGAACACCCGGCGAATGTCGGGCATGCGTGAGATCAGGGCGATGTAGCCCACGAACATGGCGAACTTGATCAGGCCGTCCCAAAGGTGAAACGAGAGCCCTTCCATGCCGCCGGAAAGGGATATGACGTTCAGGAACACCGTGAGCAGGTGCGGCACGACCACGAAAAGCAAAAGCGCCAAGCCGACGGCCGTGATCAGGGTCAGGGCCATCTGCCAGGGCCTGATCTTTTCGCCTTCGGCTTCGGCGGCAAAATCGGCGGAAAGGTTCAGGGCCCTGATGCCGTTGACCATGGTTTCCAAAAGCACGGGGAAACCGCGAAGCCAGGGCTTGCGCACGATCTCCCCGTGAAAGAGGGTGGCCCAGGGCATGTTGGCGGCGACAATGGAACCATCGGCCTTGCGTACGGCCAGGGCGAGATGATCGCCATTGCGCATCATAATTCCTTCCATCACGGCCTGCCCGCCGACAGCCAGGCTTTCACGGCCGGCGTCGGCCCACAACAGGGGCGCGGACACTTGGAAGGGGAGCAGACCGAAAAAACGCACCGGTCTTACTTCTGGAGGCCGGCGTATTTTTTACGGAAACGGTCGATGCGGCCGGCGGTATCTACGAAACGCTGCTTGCCGGTGTAGAAGGGGTGGCACTGGGAACAAATTTCCATGTGCACCTTTTCGCCGCGCGTGGAGAGCACTTTGATCTCGTTGCCGCAGGCGCAGGTAATGGTGGCGTTGTAAACTTTGGGATGAATCTTGTCTTTCATGACCGACCTCTTGGTGCCATGCGGCGTTGTACGCAGGCGTTGATTACTCCAGAAACCGTGTTGCTTATCCTTTTCCCCGTTTCTTGGCAAGGGTGAAAGTAAGCTTGCCGGCGCAAAGGTCAAGAGTAGGTGAGCATTGAAAACGCCCATCGGCTCCGGCAGCCGCGCCGGCGATGCTTGCGGGCTCGTTCGGAAGTCCGTGTGCAATCGCTCCGGGGGGCAGGCGAACGCCCCGCCCGAAAAAACCGGACGGGGCGCAAGCGTCATGAGCCGGGCCATGCCCGTCTCGAGAAAGTCTCAGGCTTTACCGCTACTTAGCGTGGCTTGTAGACCTTGAACTCGTCGCGGCGGTTGCGCGACCAGACGGACTCGCCGCTGCCCTGCACTGCCGGATGAAGCTTGCCGAAACTGACCATTTCCATCTGGTTGGACGGCACGCCGAGGTTCAGCAAGAATTCGTAGGCGGCACGGGCCCGGCGCTCGCCGAGGGCCAGGTTGTATTCTTCGGTGCCGCGTTCGTCGCAGTGACCTTCAATGACCACGCGCAATTGCGGGTATTGCTTCATGACCTGGGCCTTTTGGCGCAGAACGTTCTGCGACTCGGCCTTCAGATCGAAACGGTCATACTCAAAGTAGATGGTGCCGTTGGTGATCTGTGCTGCGGCCTGCTGCTCTTCGGCGGTCAGGGCAGCATCGCCGGGTTCGGGGGTAAGACCGTCGTCGGTGTTCTTCTTGCCGCAACCGGCGAGAAGCGCAAGGGCCAGCACCAGAAAAAGGCTGCGCCGAAAAAACGTTTGCATGGTATCCTCCGCAAATGCGGCAAAAAAAGTTGACGGGCATTGCATTTTATAACCGGCGGACGGCCCTGCCCGCCGAAAGCGAGCGAATCCTATACCTACCGTTGAATTTGTCAAGTCTACGTAAGGGGGTTGCGAAACAAAGGCCTTTTTCCCGCCGGAAACGCCGGCTCGTGCCGAGAAAAGCGTACCCGGGATCCCCCTAATATTATTCTGTGGGTGGGCCGCTCAGCAGCACTCCGGTGCGGATGCTCTCGGCCAGGGCCAGAATGGTATTGGCGTAGCGGGTGGAGTTGTTGTAGCGCTTGATTACGTTGCGCCTGCCGTCGACCGCGAGGCCGTCTTTCCAGCCGTGGGACGAAAGGTAGTTGGCCGCGCTGTGGATGGCGTCGGCAGGCTGAAACAGATCGACGCGGCCGTCGCCGTCACCGTCCACGCCGTAGGCCGTCAGGTTTGAGGGCATGAACTGGCAGATGCCGATGGCCCCATAGACCGACCCGGGCATGCCGCGTGGGTCCAGGGCCTGGGTACTGCAAAACTGCATCATGGCCTTGAGTTCCTTATAGGCCCAATTGGATTTCTCGGTCAGCTTGGACTGCAGCCAGGGCTCGCGGGCCGGGCCTATGTCCAGATCGGTGATGCCTCTGGAGACTTTGGCGGGCGCGTCGGCAGCGGCCATGCAGGCCAGGCTCCAGAAAGCCTGATCGTTGCCGAGATACGTGCCCAGTCGGGTTTCCACAAAAAGCAGGGCGGTGATCACCTCTTTGGGCAGGCCATAGAGCGTGTGCATGCTCTGCAGGGCGGCGGCGTTTTCCACCATAAATTCTTTGCAACGCTCGACGTTGGCCTTGGTGACTATGCCTTTGTAAATGGTCGAGGGCGGCGGGGCGTTGGGGTCGCGCGGCGGCTTGGGCAAAAAGGCGATCTTGTAGAGTTCTTTGATCTTCACGCTCATGGGCGTGGGGGAATATTCCGGTAAACCGGCGAAATAGGCCGAAACCACGGCGTTGTCCATGCTGTCTTTGCGCAGGCGCTCCATGAGCGCCGCCCAGCCGGGCTGGACTTTGACCGATGAAGCGGTGGTCGGAATGGGCATGCCGCCGGATCTGGGCGCGGTTGCGGGCGTGTCCGGAGAAACGGGAACTCCACCGGCGCGCGGGGCGTTGCGCTGCGCCGGGGGCGGTTGCGTTTCTCCGCCCTCTATGCTTTTACCGCCGCAGCCGGCGAGGACAAAGAGGGCCAAAAAAGAAAACAGCGGAAAGAAGCGGATCAAGGGCATGGCGACTCTGGAACGGGTTGTGGGTTATTCATCACGCCGCCTATACGACACCGGGGGGAAAATGGCAAGGGTAGGGCGGAACAAAAACAACAGCCTCGGTAGTTGTATTTTGAAAGAAAACGGCTTTTTCTCTGAAACGTCTTGACGCAATAAGTATGCTTTTGTATAAGATTCTGCCCTTTTCCGGTGAAATACCTCGCCGGCAACACCTAACCTGCAGGAGCCCCTTCATGTTCAAGAAACTTCTTCTTATGGTCGCCGCCTTGGCTCTCCTGGCCGGCTGCAACGTGGACAAAGCCCTGGACGCCGGCACCGATGCCTACAAGGCCGCCAATCTTTCCCCCGAGGAAGTGCAGCGCGACGGCAAGCTGGTGGCCGATCAGCTCGACTCCCAGAACACCGTGGCCAAAAACAACGCTTACTCCAAGCGCCTGAGCAAGATTACCGCCAAGCTGGCCCACGAGGACGGCCTGAACCTGAACTTTAAGGTCTACATGGTTAAGGACGTCAACGCCTTTGCCCTGCCCGACGGCTCCATCCGCGTGTTCGCCGGCCTGATGGACCTGATGACCGACGACGAAATTTTCTTTGTGATCGGGCATGAAATCGGCCACGTGAAGCTGGGCCACTCGGCCGACGCTTTCCGCGTGGCCTATGCAGCCTCAGCAGCCCGCAAGGGCGCCCAGGCCGCCGGCGGCGTGGCCGGAGCCCTGTCTTCTTCCGAGCTCGGCGATATCGGCGAGAAGTTCATCAACGCCCAGTTCTCGCAGCAGCAGGAGCTTTCTTCCGACGACTACGGTCTGGCCATGGTCGAGAAGTACAAGCACCCGGTCAAGGCGGCCGAATCGGCCCTGCGTAAGCTGGCCTCTCTTGGCGGCGGCAGCGACATGTTCTCTTCCCACCCGGATTCCGGCAAGCGCGCCGACCGCATGCAGGGACAAGCCGGCAAATAGCCGGGGTTTCCTGTCCGGGACTTTGCTCCGGTATGCATACAGCACACGGCCGGCCCTTCATGGTCGGCCGTTCTTTTTTCCGTTTCCCTGCGTGCCGCAATTTTATCATGCGCCGTTCAAAAAAATCCTTTCCCCACTGCCGGTTGTCGGATAAACGCCAGGACCGCACCCCAAACTGCCACGCTATGCGCCGGAGCTTCATGTTCAGGGCAATTTCAATTTGAAGTTGCTCATGCATCATATTGCCGACAGCCCCAATGCCTGCAGGCAAACATTCACTTGTGGTTGCGGGCTGCCGCACTTGGCGCGAGAGCCGGCGGTGCCCCCCATAATGCCTGCAGGCGGACCTTCGCTTGCGGCCCCATCTGAGCAAATGCCTTTTGAAAAGGCCCACGTGCTCTAAAGAGAAGGACAGTGATGCGGAATGTTTTTTTCCGGAGGCTGCAGGCCTTGTGCCTTGCGGGCATGTTTGCGGCATGCCTTCCCCTTGCCGCCGGAGCGGCGGAAAGCCTGCCCGTGAGCGCGCCGACCCCCCAAACCGCCGGAACGGTTGAGACCCCGCCCGCAAGCGAGCTGACCACGCAGATTGCCGGAGCGGCGGAAAAAACGCCCCAGGCCGCGCCGAAAAACCGCGTGCCCGGTCCCTCGGTCACGGATATGGCTTGGCCGGGCGGCACCCTGCTCTCCCCGGGCAAATGGTTTTTCGCCAACCAGCTCGGCTACGGCCACGGTTCCATGCGCAAGGGCGGGCATTCGCAGACCAACCATAACTCCAAAGGTCAGGCAGTCGGCCCGGACGGCAACAACAGGATCACCGACAGCCTGAAGATCCGCTACGGCATAAACGACAACTGGGATATCCGGATGACCGTGCCCTATATCAACAACGATATCGACCACCATTCGCCCGAGCATGACTCCTGGGCGGGCGGCGTCAACGACATGAACGTGGTGCTGCGCCGCAAGGTTGTCGGCCTTGCCCCGGGGCAGCCCTTTGCCGTGTCTTTTGACGTGGGCGCGTCTTTACCGACCGGCGAGGTGGGTGAAAACAACGTGGGCACGGGTGCCTGGGGGGTGCTGATTGGCGGCGGCGCGAGCTGGATTGCCGACAACCAGCGCGTCGACCTGGACGCCCGCTACGGGGGCTATACCGAAGGCGCGCACGACACCACTCCGGCCAACTACTTCCAGTCGGACTTCAACTATGCCTATGCGGCCACCGACTGGATCGACCTGGGCGCGGAAACCAACGTCAGGGTCAGCGGCGCGAGCAAAGAGGACGGCGAAGGCCAGGACGACGGCTACACCGAGTGGTACGGCGGGCCCAAGGTCGAGTTCCACATCCCCGACTGGGATAATATGAGCATCGGTACGGCCGTGCTGTTCCCCATCTATCGGCAATATGACAATCCCGGCGGGCAGCTTTCCGACGATGTGCGCATTGAATCGATGGTGTCGGTGATTTTTTAGCGCGGCCTTGTACTCCCCCGCTTTCGCTCCTTTGGCATCCCGCCGGCTTCCCCGGCTTGCCGCTCCGGGTGAAAGCCCGTATGTTTGAGCGCACCCGTCGGAACAGGTGGATAGAGCAGATGAATAGCGAAAATGTTCATCTGCTCCGCCGGCAGGGCAAGAAAACAGCGTTGCGGAGTTGGCGGTATGGGAGTCGAGATCGAACGAAAGTTCCTGGTTCAGGGCGATGCCTGGCGCACCCTGGGCACGCCCGAGCGCTTTTGGCAGGGCTACCTCTGCCGGGGCACGGCCGTGGTTCGGGTGCGCCTGGCCTTTGGCAGGGGGTTTCTGGCGGTCAAGGGTGAGAACGTCGGCCCGGTGCGGGCCGAATATGAATACGAGATTCCCCCGGCCGAGGCCGAAGAGATGCTTGAAACCCTGTGCCACGGCGTCATCGATAAGTGGCGCACCAGCTTTGTCTGGCATGGCTCCCGATGGGAGGTCGACGAGTTTCTCGGCTCCAACCAGGGCCTCGTCGTGGCCGAAATCGAGCTGTCCGACCCGGAACAGTCCTTTGTCCGTCCACCCTGGCTTGGCCTCGAAGTCACCGACGACCCGCGCTATTACAACAGCAATCTGGCTCTCAACCCCCTGCCACCGAGTTGAATTGGGGCGGTTCCACCTCCCCAGACCCCTCCGCCGGGGGGAATGATTGATTCGGCGCATCCTGCGACTTACCCTTCGGGCGCCGTCGGAAGACCTCCGGCGTCCACCCGGCTTCCTGCCGGGGGCCAGGGGCGGCGCCCCTGGAAGAACAGCCACAAAAAACAAAGCGGCCCGGTTGCCCGGGCCGCTTTCGTTCGTCGGTCTTACAGTTCGTTGGGAATCTGCTTCAGCTCCGCGAGGCTGAACACCGGGCCGTCGATGCAGACGTATTTGTCGCCGATGTTGCAGCGGCCGCAGATGCCGATGCCGCATTTCATGCGCTTTTCCAGGGTGGTGATGATCTGTTCGGGGGCGAAGCCGAGTTTTTCCAGGGCCTGGAGGGTGAACTTGATCATGATCGGCGGGCCGCAGGTGATGGCCACGCAGTTTTCCGGCTTGGGGGCCATTTCCAGGAGCACGTTGGGGATTAAGCCCACCCTGTGCTCCCAGTTGTCGGCCGGGTTGTCGATGGTCAGCACGCAGTCGAGGTCTTTGCGCGAGGTCCATTCGGGCAGCTCGTACGAGAAGGCCATGTCCAGGGGCGAACGGGCGCCGTAGAGCAGGCTGATCTTGCCGTAGTCCTTGCGGTTGTCGAGCATGAACAGCAGCAGGGTACGCAGGGGCGCCATGCCGATGCCGCCGCCGATGAAGACGATGTCTTTGCCCTTCATGCTTTCATAGGGGAAGGGCTTGCCCAGCGGGGCGCGCACGCCCACGGTGTCGCCCGCCTGTATGGCGTGCAGAGCAGAGGTGTTCTCGCCGGTGCGCATGACGCTGAACTGAAGATGGTCCATGCGCGTGGGCGGGGAGTTGATCACGAAGGTCGATTCGCCCACGCCGAACACCGAGAGCTGGCCCACCTGGCCGGGCTCGAAGCGGAAGTCCTTCATGGCCTGCTCGTCCTGGAGCACCAGGCGGAAGGTCTTGATGTTGTGGGTCTCGGTGACCACTTCCACCACGGTGGCGGGCATGGGCAGATAGGGGTTGCGCGCTCCCGGCTCCAGGGTCGGCCGGCCGCAGGAGCAGCCGCCGTTGGTTTTATCAGCCATTGGGGGCCTCCTTCACGCCACCGGCCATGGCGTTTTGTACAATGCGGCGAATGTCCACGGACGAGGGGCAGCTCTTGATGCACCGGCCGCAGCCGCAGCAGGAATAGCGCCCACCGTGCAGGCTCGGGTAGTACGAGAACTTGTGCCCCACGCGGTTGCGCAAGCGCTGGGCCTTGCCGGTCCGGGGGTTGTGCCCGCTGGCTTCAAGGGTGAAGAGCGGCGACATGCAGTTGTCCCAGGAGCGCAGGCGCACGCCGTCCAGGCCGTTGCTTTCGTCGGTGATGTTGAAACAGTAGCAGGTCGGGCAGAGATAGGTGCAGGCCCCGCAAGAGATGCACCCGGCCGACTGGGCCAGCCAAAAGGCCGCGTCGTCAAAGAGCTTGAGCAGGGAGGGCGGCGAGGTGGAAAGCTCGGGCGCCTGCCCCATGCTTTCGACCACCTTGGCATGGGCTGCGTCCACGGCCGTGGTCTGGGCCTCGGCCGCGTCTTTGAGGCCAAGGGATTCCACCAGGGCTGTGCCGGCTTCGGAAGCGCCCCAGAGCACCAGGCCGTCGCCGACCATGGTGAAGAGCACATCCGCGCCCTCGGCCGAGGTCGGAGAACCGCCCACCCAATGACAGAAGCAGGTGGTCAGGGCGGTGTTGCAGGTTTTGACGAAGAGCAGGGTGTTCTGCCGGCGCTTCAGGTAATAGACATCCTTGGCCCGGCCGGAGGTGCCGCAGCCGTTGTAGACCGGGTCAAAGGCAAAAAAGCCCCGGGCGTCGCAGGAGAGCGCGCCAAAGACCACGGCTTTGCCGGGCTCGGCGGGTTCTTCCAGACGCAGACGCTCGCGGCCGCCGGCTTCGAGATCCTTGTCCTTGTGGAAGCGAAACAGTTCTTCGGCTCGGGGAAAGACCACGTGCTTGCACGATTCCGTGGGCCGCTCGAACAGTTCCACACCCTGGGCCGGATCATAGGGACGGTAAACCACGGCCCGGTTTTCCCGACGGGGGGCGTAAACCTGGGCGTCCTTGCCGAGCGTTTCGAGCAGGCCGGGCAATTCCGCCAGGGAGATGTACTTTTTGGCGCTCATTACCAGTCCCTCTCTTTGATCGTGGGTTCCTCGACGCTGAAGGTCAGCAGCGGCGGCTTGCCTTCAATGTCCACGCCCGGGCGGTAGGCGAAGAGTTCGCCCACGCGCCGGCCCATGGCCCGCTTGAAAAGCAGCACCGGAATGTTTTCCGGGCAGGCGCGCTGGCATTCGCCGCAGCCGGTGCAGCGGCCGGACAGGTGCGAGGCGTGGATGATCTGGAAGAAGAGCTTGTCGGCCACGCCGTCGGCCTGGGTGACCCATTCGGGGCTGCGCGACGTGGCCACGCAGTGATCCCGGCAGACGCACAGGGGGCAGGCGTTGCGGCAGGCGTAGCAACGGATGCAACGGGACATTTCCTTGTTCCAGAACGCCTGGCGCTCTTTCAGGGACAGGGCCTCAAAGGCGGCCAGGTCGGCAAAGGAGTCTTGGTCGACGTGGGCCTTTCTGGGCTCGCCCACAAAGGTGTCGGCAATGAGGGAATTGGGGAAGAGGCAGCGTTGACATTTATCCGCCGTGACCTCGGCCTTTTTCAGCCGGGCTTCGCCCGCGGGCAGGCTGAGCACGATTTCGTCGCCTTCTTCTTTCAACTCGGTGATCGCCGCGGCTTCGGCCTTGCCGGCCAGGGCGGCGGCCACCTTGTCGTAGTCGACCACGCCGTCGCAGGGAAAGCCGATGATCACCACTTCTTCGCGCTTGATCAGTCCTTCGGCCAGCAGTTGGCCCACGGAGCGCGAATCGCACCCCTTGACCACCACGCCGATTTTGGAACCTTTGTATTCCGGCAGGTACAGGGCCGGGTTGTTCACCGACAGAAAACCGGTCTGCAGATTTGCAACGTCTTCGGCCGAGCGCATGAACAGGGGCGCGTCGCGCAGGGCTTCGGGCCCCTTGCCCCAGCCGATGACGCATTTCACGTCCGGCAGAGCCGCGGCCACGGCTTTTTTCACATCGTCTTGGATAGGCATATATTCTCCTTCGTTCCGGCGGGCGCTCAGGCGGAGAGCCGGGCGTTCAGGACCGCGAGTTCCGGGGTCTCGGGCAGGCGCGGGGCCGGGCCGAGATCGTGGATCTGTCTGGTGAACTCCGTGACCACATGCTGCCAGCGCTGGCCCTCGGAAGCCGAGACCCAGGTGTATTCAAAGCGGCGCGGGTCGATGCCGAGCACCGGCAGCAGGCCTTTGAGCACCTCCAGCCGGCGCCGGGCATAGAAGTTGCCCTCGGCGTAGTGGCAGTCGCGCGGGTGGCAGCCGGAAACCAGCACCCCGTCCGCGCCGGAGGTCAGCGCCTTCATAATGAACAGCGGGTTGATGCGGCCGGAGCAGGGCACACGCACGATGCGCAAATCGGTGGGCTGGCCGAAGCGGCCCACGCCGGCCGTGTCCGCGCCGCCGTAGGAGCACCAGTTGCACAAAAAGCCGATGACGCGCAGTTCTTTATCTTTTAAAACCGACATAGGGCCTCCACTTCGGCGAGAATCTGGTTGTCGGTGAAATGCGAGAGCTGGATGGCCCCCTGCGGGCAGGTGGCGTTGCACAAGCCGCAGCCCTGACACACGGTTTCAATGACCTCGGCCTTGGGTTGGCCGCGGAAGTCGATTTCCTTGATGGCCTTGAAGGGGCAGACATTGATGCATTTGCCGCAGCCGATGCAGCGTTTGATGTCCACCTGGGCGATGGCCGGGTCGGATTCGAGCATGTCCTTGGAAAGCAGGCCCAAGACCTTGGCGGCAGCGGCGCTGCCCTGGGCCACTGAAGAAGGGATATCCTTCAGGCCCTGGCAGGAGCCGGCCAGAAAAATCCCGGCCGTGTTGGTCTCCACGGGTTTGAGCTTGGGGTGGCCTTCCATGAAGAAACCATAGGTGTCGTAAGAGATGCGCAGCTTCTCGGCCAGCTGCGCGGCGCCCTTGGAAGATTCGCCGCCCACGGCCAGGACCACCAGGTCGGCTTCGACCTCCACCTGAGTGCCCATGAGGGTGTCGGCGCCCCGAACCATGAGCTTGTCGCCCTTGGGGTAGACCAGCGAGACGCGGCCGCGGATGTATTGGGCCTCGTACTGCTCCTGCACCCGGCGGGTGAATTCGTCATAGCCCTTGCCCGGCGAGCGGATGTCCATATAGAAGACGTAGCTCTGGGAGTCGGGAATGTGGTCCTTGGTCAGGATGGCCTGCTTGGCCGTGTACATGCAACAGAAGCCCGAGCAGTAGGGCCGGCCGATGGAAGGATCGCGCGAGCCCACGCACTGGATGAAGACCACGCTCTTGGGCTCCTTGCCGTCCGAGGGACGCTGGACGTGCCCGCCCGTGGGGCCCGAGGCCGAGAGCAGACGCTCGTACTGCAGCGAGGTGATCACGTCGGGGTAGCGGCCGCCGCCGTATTCCTCGTAAATCTTCCAGTCCATGAGGTCGTAACCCGTGGCCGCGACAATACCGCCGACCTTCTCGGTGATCAGCACGTCTTCCTGGGCGTAGTCTATAGCTCCGGTGGGGCAGACCTTGGCGCAGACGCCGCATTTGCCCAGGGTGAACTGCCGGCAGAATTCCTTATTGATGTTGGCCTTCTTGGGAATGGCCTGGGGAAAGGGAATGTTGATGGCCGTGGTCGGGCCAACCCCTTCGTTGAAGCGGTCGAAGCTCTTTTTGCTCGGGCACTTCTCCGTGCACAGGCCGCAACCGGTACATTTTTCCCAGTCCACGCAGGTGGCTTTCTTGCGCAGAACCACCTCGAAGTTGCCCACGTAGCCGGAGACGGATTCGACCTCCGAGGCCGCGTACAGGGTGATGTTTTCGTGCTGGGCGACGTCGACCATGCGGGGCCCCAGAATGCAACTGGAGCAGTCCACTGTGGGGAAGGTTTTGTCCAGCTTGGACATCTTCCCTCCGATGGAGGGCTCGCGCTCGACCAGAACCACTTTCAGGCCCGCGTCGGCGCAGTCCAGGGCGGCCTGGATGCCGGCCACGCCGCCGCCGATGACCAGCACTTTCTTGGTCACCGGGAACTTTTTTGGCCGCAGCTCGGCGTTCAGGGAAAGCTTGGCGCAGGCCATGCGCACCAGTTCGGCGGCCTTGTTGGTGTTGGCGTCCATGTCTTTGCCGATCCACGAGACGTGCTCGCGGATGTTGGCCATTTCAAACATATAGCGGTTCAGACCGGCGCGCTCCACGGCCTTGCGGAAGGTGGGCTCGTGCATGCGCGGGGTGCACGAGGCCACGACCACGCCGTTTAAGTTATGTTCCTTGATGGCCTCGATGATGCCCTGCTGGCCCGGCTCGGAGCAGGCGTACATGGTGTCGGAGGCAAAGGCCACGTTGGGGAAGGTCTTAGCCGTGTCGGCCACCTTGGCGCAGTCCACGGTGCCCGCGATGTTGCTGCCGCAATGGCAGATGAAAACGCCTATTCTCATGCTTCACCTCCCGCCGGAGCGGCCTCGGCCTTTTTCTCGGCCTTGGCCGCCTTGGCAGCGGCCTTTTCCGCGGCTTTGGCCGCTTCTTCTTTTTCCTTGCGCTCCAATTCGGCCGCGCGTCGGCGCATGGATTCAAAGGCCGGGGCCAGGGGCACGGCGACTTTGTCGAAGCCCAGGGTCTTTTCGTCCAGACCCAGGCTCCAGCCGAGCAGTTGGGTGAAATAGGGCACGGGCATGTGCAGGCCGGTGTCGATCTGGCTCTGGCGCAGGTCCAGGTTCATCTGGCAGAGCGGGCAGGCCGCGACCACGGCGTCGGCTCCCAGCGATTTGGCCAGGGACAGAAGCTTGCCCGAGAGCCGGACGATGACGTCGCGGCGGGGAATGCCGAAAGAGGCGCCGCAACATTCCACCTTCAGGGGGAAGGGCAGCACTTCGGCCCCCAGGGCTTCGAGCAGGCGGTCCATGGAGGTGGGGTTTTCGGGATCGTCAAAGCCCATCTGGTCGGCCGGGCGGGTCATCAGGCAGCCGTAGTAAGGCACGAGCTTCAGGCCCTTCAGGGGTCGCCGGACCTTTTCCTTGACCGCGTCCAGGCCCAGGTCTTCAACAATAACCTGGAGCACGCTCTTGACCGTGTGGGCCTTGGCCAGGGGGCGTTCGGTCAGGGCGTTGACTCTGGCGGCGAACAGGGGATCTTCCATGTTGCCCAGGGCGTTTTTCAGATTTTTCAGGCAGCTCGGGCAGGGGGTGATCACGTTGCCGATGCCCGCGGTCTCGGCCTGAGCGAAGTTGCGCACGGCCAGGGCGGTGGACAGCACGTGGTCCACGGTGTGGGCCGGGGTGGAGCCGCAGCAGGTCCAGTCGGGAATCTCCTGGAGCATGATGCCGAGAGCGCCGCAGACGGCCCGGGTGGAAGCTTCGTATTCCTGAGAGGTGCCCAGGCCGGAACAGCCGGGGTAGTAACCGATGCTCAGTGTACTCATGGACGGGCCTCCGGAGTTTTTTCCGCTTCGGACAGGCGGGTGGTGGAGGCGTCGAGCCCAAAGGCCGTGGCTCCGGGAGCGCAGGTGTCGTCTTTGGCCACCGGGGGCTGGATCACGGTTTTATCGCCCGAAGTGATGCGGGCCTTGACCGCGGCTTCGTCGGCTTTGCCTTCTTTGAAGCGGCGGAGGATGTCGGCCACCTCTTTACGTCCGGCGGCCGAGGCCCGGTGGGGCATGACGGCCATTTTGCCCTTGGGCAGCACTTTGGGGGCGAGATCCATGTCGGTCCAGAAGCGGCCCGTGCGCAACACATACATGGCCATGAGACCGATCTCGTGCACCTTGCCGTTCATGCCGACCGAGGTCAGGAAAGAATCCCAGAAGGTTTTGACGGCGTACACGCCGCCTTTGCCTTCCCGCCGGGCCAGGTGTCTGCAGGTGTCCAGCACGGCTGCGACGTCGATGTTGTTGGGACAGCGCTGGGTGCAGGTTTCGCAGGTGGCGCACATCCAGAGGGCTTTGGAGGAGAGGACTATTTCCCTCTGCCCCGCCTGGATGAGCCGCATCAGCCTGCTCGCCGAGTAGTCGTAGGTGAAGGACATGGGGCAGCCGGCCGTACAGTTGCCGCACTGGTAGCAGCGCGAAACGTTTTGCCTGCTTTCCTCCTCCACCTGCCGGATAAAGGTGGTATCCGGCTTGTCGAGTCTGATTGTTTCCATTGACATCACCTTGGTTGAAGGTACGGCGTTTGGCGCTGCAAGAAATTTCCGTCACGAAATTCCACAGGGAATCTCCCAAAATGAAGGGTCGACTCTAAGCTCTGCGGAACGCGATTTCAAGCGCAAAAGCGACAAATACCCATGGGGGACGCCAAAACGGCCCTGTTCTTCTATGTGGGAACGGACCTGACAGAGAGGACGATGCAAGGGGGATGATGAAAAGAGCAATGAAATCAGCGGGAAAATATCCTCACGCGTCGGCGTAATGTTTGAGCTGCGCAAGATTGAAGATGCGCAGTTCTTTCTTGTTGTAGTCCCCAATAATATTCTCTTTCTTCAGACGCGTCAACGCTTTGTGCAGGGAGCCGCGGTGGATGCCGAGCATGGAGGCGAGCTCTTGCTGCGAAAGCTGGGGCACGACCATTTGGGGATCGCGGCTGTAGATTGCCATGCTGTACAGCAGCCGGCAGACGTTACCGAAGGAATCGAACAGGCCGGCGTTGCAGAGCTGGTTGAACAAATTGGCGCTTTTGATCCCGGTGGATTCCACCCAGTTGAGCATGAGTTCCGGGTGTTCTGCGGCGAATTTCGGCAAAGTAACCAGGCTTTTCTTAAAAAATACGGCAGATGTTGCTTCCATACAGGTAAAAATGCAGTCGGCACTGGAGACCATGACGGGAATTTCCGCAAACAAGGTGCCCCTGCCCAAATAGAACAGGACTTTTTCCTGGCCGTTGGGCACGATGTAAGAAAGGCGCACCCGGCCCTTGCGGATGTAATAGAAGCCATCCGGCGCGGTTGCGCCGCCCACGGTGATGATCTGCTTGGCCGCAAACGAAACGGGCACCCCAAGATGAGATGCCTGCTCCCATGGCAGATTGAGTTCGGTGAGAATGACGGGACTGAACGGGGCTGTCGGCATGGGAATCCCCCTTATCTTCACAGGGTGACAGCCCCTATCCTGACGGAAAAAATCGCCTTTGTCCACCCGGGGACGTAAAAGCCTCTGCGTCGGAAGAGCGAAGGGCAGTGCGCAGGCCGCAACGGACGGGGTTGCGGCCTGACGCTGAGCAGCCGCAGGGTCGGCTCCGGGAACAGGGCGCCGGCGGGAGTCTGCCAGAGGGCAAAGAGGCCGGTAGCCCGGTCTCTTTGCCGTCCTGGGGCTCACTGCTTTGCGGCTTCTTCCGCGAATTTTTTGCCCATTTCCTTATGCCAATCGAGAATGACCCTGGCTTCGCGCAAGCCCTTGGCTTCCATCTTTTTCACCCAGATTGCGTGGATGGGGCGCACGGCCTGGCGCCAGCGCTCCAGTTCGGCCGTGTCCAGATCGATGAAGACGTGGCCCTGCCTGGCCAAAATCTCACGGTCTTCGGCTGCGCCCCTGTCCAGCGAAAGGCCGGCCTCGCGGGCCAGCTTTTCGCCCGAGTTTTTTTCGAACACGGCCTTGATGTCGTCGGGGAACGCGTTCCAGATGTCCCAGTTCATGGCCATCAGAAAGTTGCTGACCATCACGTTGCACATGGTGGTGTACTTGGTGGCTTCGCTGATCTTATAGGAGCGGACCGGGGCCAGCGGGCAGAGCACGCCGTCGGCCATGCCGCGCGACAGAGCCAGATAGGTGTCGGGCGGGGCCACCTGGATGGGCGAGCCGCCCAGGGCGCGGATCACGTCCATAATCGTCGGGTACCAGCCGATGATCTTCAGACCTTTGATGTCTTCAAGGGTCTTGACCGGCTTTTTTACCGTATGCAGGACAAATGGAGCAGAAGCCCACTGCCAGAGCACTTTCACTCCTTTTTCCTCAGCCTGCAGAACCTTGAAGTGCTCGTAGCCGGACCAGGACAACAGCGAACCGGCCTCGGCCCCGGAGGTCAGCAGGGGCAGGTCGATAACTTCGGCATAGGGGTATTTGCCGGGGGTGCGGCTCTGGCCGGTGCCGCCGATGCCGACAATGCCCGCTTCGACAGAGGAGAAAATTTCCGGCTCGGGGCAGATGGTGCCGGGGTTGAAATACCGAATTTTCACCCGGCCGTTGGTTTCTTTGGCGATGGTTTCCATCCAGGGGAACCAGACGTGGATGGTGGTGGGGTGTCTGTCGTTGTAGGCTGTGGTCAGCGACAACTCCCAGGTTTTTTCCGCCGCCCGGGCAGCGGAAACGGCCGTCAGGGCCAGAACGAACAAACCAAGAACGACGAGAAGGTTTCGCTTCATCTGTTACCTCACTTGCTGCAGTTGCCGGTCACGATGCGCACAACCTCCGGCGAACAACCGCCGGGATATTTAGAGCAGAGTTACATTAAAAATGTTTATCTGCTCTGACGGACGCGTAAGCGGACGTCCGCTTGCGGGCTCGTTCAGAAGTTCGTCGGAAATATGGTTTCATAAGCATTTTCAGAATAAAAATACTCTAAAGTATTTTTATTGTTCCCAAGTGCCTCCTCATCGACAATGACCACGAGGCGGACCACTTGCGTTCTTTGGAGTAGCTTCATCCTGAAATTGCCTCTGGCATGCCTAAAAATAATGTTGATCACTGCCTATTTTACAACATAGGCAAAGCGTACGGCAAGCCCTTCCCGAGCCTGCCGCGAGGCCGCGGCCGGTGTGGAAAAGCAGGGAGTGCCGCGGTTGCCCGACGGGCGTGGAAAAGCGGGGCCCGGCCAAGGCCGGGACGGATGTGGCCGGCTTGATGTGCCCTCCAGCGACGTGAAAAGCCCCCGCCGGGGCGGGGGCTTAAAATGGTGCAGAGACTTGTTGCGGCGACGCGGGAAGTTACCAAAGTTTGCCGATCTTGAACTCCCAGCGCACGTCTTCCATCTTGGTGTCGGTTCTGGCGTCCTGGTAGATGGGGAAGAACACGCCAAAGCCCACCCAGGTGCTGATGGGGTCGATGGCGAAGTTGATGGACGGGCCGAGCACCCATTCGGTGGTGCCGTTGTACATATTTGTCTCGCCGCCCCTGCGCAGGTGGCCCTCGCCGGATTCCACCTTTTCATAGACGGTTTCCAGGCCGAGGTCGAAGTAGTTGAAGCGATAGCGGATGTGGGCGTTGGCAATGTACTTGTCGCCGCGCTCGACACTGGAAAAGTTGGCATGACCCCCACCGCCGTAGGGTTCATGGCCTCGGCCAAAGGGCATTTCCCAGACAAAGTCGCCGGCCGCGAGAATGTTCTTGGTGATGTTTTTCGACCAGGACAGGCCCAGGCGGCCGCCAAGCACGCCGGTGCCGGCCAGGTGGCTGTCGCCGGTGGGCAGGGTCAGGCCGAGGTTCAGGGTCAGCCAGAAGGGGTGGCCGGCGCGCTCGCTGAGCATGGCGATGCTCATGCCCACGGGCACGTCGCCGACGCCTTCCGGGCGCCAGCTCTGGTTGTCCACGTCGTTGTTGACGTAAGGAATGACCGTGTTGATTTCCAGGCGGTCAAACAGGCCATAGCGGATTTTCAGCAGCCAGGTCTGGGAAAAGGTATCGGAGGGATTGCCGTGCTTGTCGCCATCGACCGTGCGGGTCTTGTCGCGGAACGAGGCGTTGATGACGGTCAGAAGGGTGCCTTTGGGCAGAATAGCGCCGCCGGCAATGGCGGTGTTGACCGGAGCCACCAGCAGACGGCTGGGCTTGTCGTCGGCAAAAATGCCGCCCTCGGCATCGGCCGAGATCGCGACGCCCAGCAGAATACAGGCCGCAAGCGTCAGTGAGAATAAATGTTTCATGCCTTCCTCCTGTGAGAAATTGTGAATATCCGCGCCTTTCCTTATCGCCGACCGGTGTGACCCGGCTGTTTATGCCCACATGCCGGCTGTAGAAAATCAGTTGAAAACAATCGTTTCGCAGTCAATCAAATTTTTTTTACTTAATCATATTCAGATGAGAAAAAATGTCTAAAACACGACGTTCAAGTCGGATCATGAGAATAGTTCTTGCGCTGCGACATAGAATCAAATGGAATGATGGTAAAATTAGTTGAACATTATCATTATTTTCAGTCAAGCCTTTTTTGTCTACAGTTTTTGGACAGACTGCAGTACCTGCGACATTTCCGTCGCGGCTTTGCCCGCCGGCAAGCGGTATGTTCAGGCGTCTGCCGCGAGAAAAAGCACAAAGTCCCTGCTCGTGCGAACAGGGACTTTGTCGGCAGTCTGCGGCTCTGCCGGGAGGGATGCGGAGAAAACCGGGAGTTACCAGAGTGTGCCGACCTTGAACTCCCAGCGTACGGTCTCCAACTTGGTGTCGGTATCGGCGTCCTGGTAGATGGGGAAGAACACGCCGACCCCCAGCCAGGTATTGATGGAGTCGAAGGCGACGTTGAGGGACGGGCCGAGCACCCATTCGGTGGTGCCGTTGTACATGCTTGTCCAGCCGCCGTCGCGCAGGTGCCCGTCGCTGGATTCTGTTTTCTCGAAAGTGCTTTCCAGGCCGAGGTCAAAGTAGTTGAAGCGGTAGCGGATGTGGCCGTTGATCGTATATTTGTTGCCGCGTTCGACGCTGGAGAAATTGTCATAGCCGCTGCCCCCATAGGGCTCATAGCCGCTGCTGAAGGGCATTTCCCAGATGAGGTCGCCGGCCGCGAGAATGTTTTTGCTGAGGTCTTTTGCCCAGGACAGGGCCAGGCGGCCGCCGGTGGCGCCTTGGCCGGTCAGGTGCTCGTCGCCGGTGGGCAGGGAGATGCCCAGGCTCAGGGTGAGCCAGAAGGGATCGCCGGCGCGCTCGCTCAGAACGGCCAGACTCGTACCCACGGTGGCGTCGCCAAGTCCTTCGCTCCGCCAGGACTGGTGGGCGATGTCGTTGTTCATGTAGGGCACCACGATGCTCATTTCCATGCGGTCGAACAGGCCGTATCGGATTTTCAGCAACCAGGTCTGCGAATAGGTATCTGAAGGATTGGCGGATTTGTTGCCGTTGACTGTTCTGGTCTTGTCGCGGAACGAAGCGTTGATGGCCGTCAGCAGCTTGCCTTTGGGCAGAATGGCGCCGCCGGCGATGGTGGTGTTGACCGGGCCCCCCAGCAGGGGGCTGGGGTTGTCATGGGCGAAAAGGCTGTCCTCTGCCCCGGCCGCGAGTGCGGAGCCCAGCAGTATGCAGGCCGTGAGCGCCAGTGAAAGCAAATGTCTCATCTCTTCTTCCTTTGAAGTTGTGAACATCTATATCTTCCACATATCGCCATGTTGGGCTTGGCCGGACCGTTTGTATCCGTTCATATATTTATAGTAAAACAGTTAAAAGAAACAAGCTGTTGGCGACATGTCAATTTTTTTTACCCAAGCATACTCACTTGAGAAAAAACGTCTTAAACGCGACATTCAAGGAAGATTGTGAGATTTATTACTTGCTGCTGGACGCATGTTGGATACCGATTGAGAAAAATGACTTGCCGCCGGCCTTGTAAAGCATACAACGCCTGCAATATCCGCGTAACGGCGGGCTTTGCCGCCGGCCCGAGGCATAAAAGAGTACAGGAGAGAATATGAAAAAATGTCGGCCGGTCATTTGCATCCTCGACGACGACAAGGAGCGCTGCCTGCGTGAAGAGGCGGCCCTGGACCGGGCCATTGCCGACAAGGGGCTGGCGGTGCGCGGCACGGCCAATTTCGGTGAAGGCCATATTTCGCGCTCCGGCATGGAGGGCAATCTGCCCTGCTTTGACGTGGACGGGGTCTATTTCAGCGCGCCCGCCCGGCCGGGAGAGGAACTGACCTATGAGTCCATTTGCGCTTTTCTGGACATGCTGGTGCGCCGGGGGATCATCGGCGGGCCGGGGAGTTGAAACGCGCGACACGCCGAAGCGGCGCATAGGGCAAAGAAAAACCCCCTCCCTTATCAGGGAGGGGGTTGCCCCCTCGCGACGATAGTCTGTTGCACACGCAACCATTTAAATAATTAGTAAGGCTCACAGGCCGCCGCTTGGCTCGGTCCGCGTCCGCCGCCTCAGGATACGGCGGGCCCGGTCCCATGGGCTTGATCTTTATGTAGGCCAATTCCCCGGCGTATAGTAGTATATGCTGAAAATCATTTTATATATGAATATATAATAGGTTTGTCGGAAATCGTTCGCCAATATGGTCGGCGAATGCCGCGACTGCCCCCGCCAGGGGCATCCGGGGCAAGGTGGCTTGGGTTTTACCGAAGCGGGCGGACAAGGTGGATCAGGCACCGGCCGGCGGGCAGGGGGAGTTGGGTCGCAGCCGGCGGGCAGGGGGAGTTGGGTCGCAGCCGGCGGGCGCGCCACAGGCGGTGCCCGACCGGTGCCGGAACAGAAGGGAGGGGGTGGTTCGGGGGTGCCTATGCCAAGCGGACTACATGCCCAGATAGGCGCGGCGCACGGCCTCGTCGGCGAGCAGGGATTCACCGGTGCCCTGCATGGTGATCCGCCCGGTTTCCATGACGTAGCCGCGCGAGGCGGTCTTCAAGGCCTGATTGGCGTTTTGCTCCACCAGGAAAACCGTGGTACCGTCGACATTGACCCGCAGGATGATCTCGAAGATCTGGCGGATGATGATTGGCGCGAGGCCGAGAGACGGTTCGTCCAGGAGCAGGAGCTTGGGCCGGGCCATGAGGGCGCGCGAAATGGCCAGCATCTGCTGCTCGCCTCCGGAGAGGGTGCCGCCGGCCTGATTTCTGCGCTCGGCCAGGATGGGAAAGAGCTCAAAGGCAAAGTCCATGTCCTTGGCGATGCCGGTCTTGTCGTTGCGCAAATAGGCGCCGAGCTCAAGGTTTTCTTTGACCGTGAGGTCTGGAAAGATCAGCCGGCCTTCGGGCACCTGGCTGATACCCAGGCGCACGATACGGTCGGGCTTTTGCTTGTGGATGGGCTTGCCCTGGAAGAGAATTTCCCCCCGGACCACGGGCGTGGCCCCGCAAATGGACATCAGGGTGGTACTCTTGCCCGCGCCGTTGGCCCCAACCAGGGTGACGATCTCGCCCTCGTCGATGCGCAGATCCACGTCCCAGAGGGCCTGGATGTTGCCGTAATAGGTGCAGACCCCTTTAAGCTCAAGCATCCTCTTCTCCCAGATAGGCGCGGATCACCTGCGGGTTGGCGCGCACCTCTTCGGGCTTGCCCTCGGCGATGTTGCAGCCGTATTCCACCACGTAGATCCTGTCTGACAGGCTCATGACCATATTCATGTCGTGCTCGATGAGCAGCACCGAGAGCGAAAATTCGTCACGAATGCGCAAGATCAGTTCGCGCAGGGCCTGGGTTTCTTGCGGGTTCATGCCGGCGGCCGGCTCGTCCAGAAGCAGCAGGAAGGGGTCGGCGGCCAGAGCCCGGGCGATTTCCAGACGGCGTTGCCGGCCGTAGGAGAGATTGCGGGCCTCTTCGGCATAAAAACGCTCCAGGCCCATGCATTCCAGCAAGGCATAGGCGCGCTCCTCGATTTCACGCTCCTCGCGGCGCACGCTCGGAGGCCGGAACAGGGCGCCGAACACGCCGGCCTTAGTGCGGCAATGCCGGGCCACCATGACGTTTTCCAGCACGGTCATGCCGGGGAAGAGCCGAATGTTCTGGAAGGTGCGGGCCATGCCGAGCGCCGTGGCTTCGTGCGGCTTTTTGCCGGGCAGAGAGTGGGTTTTGCCGTCGGGCGTGTGCAACTGCACCGTGCCTTCGGTGGGCTGGTAAATGCAGGTCACGCAGTTGAAGAGCGTGGTCTTGCCGGCGCCGTTGGGGCCGATAAGAGCGGCAATCTGTCCTTTTTCCACGCGCAGATCGACTTCGGAAAGGGCCAGCAGCCCGCCGAAGCGCATGGTCACGTTTTTGACTTCCAGAACCGGCGCGCTCATGAGCCGCTCCCTTGGACCGTCCGGCTCCCCAAGCGTGTCCCGGACGGGGCGTCCGGCCCGAGCAAGCGTTTTTTGGCCTTGGGCATGATCAGCCCCTGGGGCCGGAATACCATCATCAGCACCATGCCGGCTCCGAAGATCAGCATACGATATTCGTCAAAGGCCCGCAGATATTCGGGCAGGATGATCAGCACGCAGGAGCCGAGAATCACCCCGAGAATGGAGTCCAGTCCGCCGAGCACCACCACCGAGAGGATCAGGGCCGATTCCATGAAGGTGAAGCTGGTGGGGTTGATGAACGAGGTCTTGGCCGCGAAGAGCACGCCGCCGAACCCGGCCCAGCAGGCGCCCAAGGCAAAGGCCGAGAGTTTTGCCGCGACCTTGTTCACCCCCATGGCCTCGCAGGCGATTTCGTCTTCGCGCAGAGCCATCCAGGAGCGGCCCAGGCGTGAGTCGCGCAACCGGCCCACGGCCAGGATGGTCAAGAGGGCCATGCCCAAGGAAACAAAGTAGATCGAGCGGATGCCGGCGTCCATGCCGAGCGACACGCCGAAAAATCCCGGGTGCGGAATGCCCCCGATGCCCGCCGGGCCGCCGAAATCCAGGGGGGTGGTCATCCAGACCGGTGCAGGCCCGCGGCTGAAGAGTTCGTACAGCGCGGCCAAGGGGGACAGGGACAGGGAGCCGCTTTCGAGCACGGCCCGGACTATTTCGCCAAAGCCCAGGGTGACGATGGCCAGATAGTCACCGCGCAGGCGCAGCACCGGCAGGCTGAGCAGAACACCGGCCGCGCAGGCGAACAGGCCGGCCAGGGGCAAAAAGAGCCAGAAGCCGATGTAGCTGTTGCCGAACATCTGGTGCCCCAGGGCGTAGGTATAGGCGCCCACGGCATAGAAGGCCACGTAGCCGAGCACCAGCAGGCCGGCCTGGCCGACCACGATGTTCAGGCCCAGACCGAGCATGATCCAGATGAAGGCCTGGGTCAGCACGTTGACCTGATAAACGTCCACGGCAAAGGGGAACAGACACAAAGCGAGCAAGCCCAAAGCGAAAAAGATCACCCTGGGCGCGCCCGGCCGGGCCAGGGTGCCGGCCCCGGCCTGCAGAGCGCCGGCGGCGCTTTTGCGTTTGCCGCAGAGGCAGATCACCGCCGCGACCAGGCAGAGGCCCGAAACGGCCAGGGCGGGCGGGGAGGGCAGTTCATACGGGCCGGTGCCGTCAATGGGACCGGACAGGCCCATGGTCAGAGGCAGCAGGCCGAGCAGGAAAAAGCCAAAGGCAACGGCCTGCTCACGACGCTTGGGCGCGGCCAGAAAATCGAGCAGCCCGGTCATGCCTGCTTCGTCGGCGGTCATGATCCCTTTGCGCACCAGCATGCCGCGCCAAACAAAGGAAAGAACGAAGATGCCCGCGCCGATCAGGAACATATTCCGCCAGCGCCAGACCACCTCGCCCGCAGCCGGGTTGACCTTGATCACCACCAAGGGAAAGGTCAGGACCATGAACCAGAGGCCGACCAGGAGCGAGCGCACAATTCCCTTCATGCTCACACCTTTTGGGTTTTGGGCTTGCCGAGCAGCCCGGACGGCCGGCAAATAAGGATGATGATCAGAATGGCAAAGGCGCACATGTCTTCATAGTCCGAAGAGATATAGCCCGAGGCAAAGCTTTCGCACAAACCGAGCACCAGGCCGCCGAGCATGGCCCCGGGCACGGAGCCGATGCCGCCGAGCACCGCGGCCGTGAAGGCCT
Organism: Desulfovibrio sp.; assembly: GCA_031553235.1. Lineage (GTDB taxonomy): Bacteria > Desulfobacterota > Desulfovibrionia > Desulfovibrionales > Desulfovibrionaceae > Frigididesulfovibrio. Next base: position 6,665 of record JAVBLS010000012.1, on the reverse strand, counting down.
TGATCCCGGCCAGAAAGCCGATGGCAAAGTTGATCTGCCCGGTATGCGAGGCAATCAGAATGCCGCCCACGGCCGCCAGGGCCGAACCGATGACAAAGGTGGCCGAAATGATCCGGTCGGTGTCGATGCCGAGGAGCATGGCCATTTTACGGTTCTGGGCCGTGGCCCGCATGGCCTTGCCTAGGCGGGTGCACTTGATGAACAGGGTCAGGGCGGCCATGACCGCGGCGCCCATGACGATGATCACAAAGCCGGAAGGCCGCAGAATATCTGAGATCGGATCAAGGAAGGGCATGTCCGGAATCAGGTCGGGAAAGCGCAGAAACGAGCCGGTCTGGGCCAGCATCACGTAGTTCTGCAAAAAGATGGACATGCCGATGGCGCTGATCAGCGGAGAAAGACGCTGGGCTCCGCGCAGGGGCCGATAGGCAATCTTTTCCATGGTCCAGCCGTAGGCGCCGCACCAGAGCACGGCGCAGATCAGCCCGATTACCAGAACCCCGGCGGCCGGAAAGCCGACCACGCCGAGCACGCCCGCCGCGATCAGACCGGTAAAGGCGCCGATCATGTAGATTTCGCCGTGGGCGAAGTTGATTAACTCGATGATCCCGTAGACCATCGTGTAACCCAAGGAAATGAGGGCATAGATGCTGCCCTTGGTCAGACCGCTGAAGAGCAGTTCCAGCAGGTAACGCCAATCGATGTCGTGGAGTACGTTCATGGGTAAAAAGCCGGGGGAAGGCTCCCGGCCCTCCCCCGTGCCTGTTTGCGGCTTCCGGTGATTATTTCTGTTCGAATTTTTGGTCCACGAATTTGCCGTCCACCACTTTGTACATGGCAAAGCCGGCGCCTTCGAGGTCGCCTTTGGCGTCAAAACGCACCTTGCCCAGCGGGGTCTCTACGTAGTCGGTGCGCAGGGCCTTGGCCACGGCGTCGGGGTCGGTGGTGCCGGCCTTTTCAATGCCGTTGAGCAGCATCTGGGTGGCTGCATAGGCCAGGTAGAAGAACTGGCCCGGGTCTTCGCCGAAGGTCTTGCGGTGGGCTTCCAGAGCTTCTTTGCTGACGGGCAGATCGGAGTAGTCGCGCGAGCTTGAGGCATACACGCCGTCGCCGTCCTTGCCGGAAAGCTCAAGGAATTTCTCGGTCTTCACACCGTCTTCGGACACGAAGTTGATCGGCATTTTGGAAGCCTTGATCAGGGTGATCAGCTTGGAGGCTTCGGGATAATAGCCGCCGTAGATCAGGGTGTCGGCGCCGCTGCGGCCGATTTTCTTGACCACGCTGGAGTAATCCATGGCGCCGGGGTTGATGCCTTCAAAGAAGACCACTTCGGCCTTGCCGCCTTCCTTGACGAACTGGCGCACGAACTCGGCATAGCCTTTGCCGTAGTCGCCCTTATCGTGCAGGATGGCGATTTTCTTGGCGCCCAGGGCTTGCACCGCAAAGTCGGCGCCGAGGCGGGCCTGGGAGTCGTCGGACGGAGTGGTGCGGAAGAAGTAGGGGAATTTGCCGCTCTGGGTCAGTTCAGGCGCGGTGGCCGAGGGAGAAATGACGATAACCTTCTTGTCGGTGTACATGGGCATCACGGCCTTGGTGGCCCCGGAGCAGGTATGTCCCATGGCGAAATGCACGCCGTCGGCGATCAGCTTGGTGGCGGCGTTGCCGGCCAGTTCCGGTTTGCACTGGTCGTCCTGGGCCACAATTTCCACCTGCTTGCCCAAGATCCCGCCGGCGGCGTTGACCTTGGCCACCACCAGTTTGGCGGCGTTCAGGGCCGGAATGCCGTAGCCTGCCAGATCGCCGCTCTGCGAGCCGGGCACGCCGATTTTCAGGGTTTCCGCCGCAAAGGCCGGTCCGGCCGACATGGCCAAGGCTGCAATCAGGACAAGCATTTTCCTGCCGAACATGGAGACCTCCAAAAAAAGGTTTTGCTGTTTCGGTAATGCCGCTAAATATAACGAGCGCAATCTGCCATGAAAACGAAGAGCTTGTCAAACGCCATTACCCCGGTAGCCTTGGAAAATGAGGCTTGCCCGACGTTCTCTTTGGAGCGATTTCATTTTGAAATTGTCCACGAAACCATATTGCCGACGGACCTCGGAACGAGCCCGCAAGCGTCCTCGGCGCGGCTGTCGGAGCAGATCAACATTGAAAATGTTTATCCGCTCCAGCCTCGCCGGAGACGATCCGGCCGGCATCCAGAAGGAGCACATGTGCCGCCGCGCGGGGAATATCGACGGCATGGCGGGCGGTCAGCACCAGTTGTGTGCCGGCCGCGGCCAGAGCGTTGAAGATCTCTCCCATCAGGCCGCGCGAGGTCGCATCCAGCCCGGCCACGGGGTCGTCCAGCAAAAGCACGGCCGGCGAGCCGACCAGAGCCCGGGCCAGCAGCACCCGGCGCAGTTGCCCGGTGGAAAGCGAGTGGGCCGGCAAATCGGCGAAACGCGCCGCCTCGACGACCTCCAGGCAACGCAGGGCCTCTTGGATTTGATTTTCTTCGGGCGCGCGGTAAATGATCATGCCCTCGTCGAAGCCGGTGAGCACCAGACCAAGCCCGGTGAGAGAGCGCGTGGCCGCCGGCGGGGCCTCGGGCACCTGGCGAAAGAGCCGGCGAACCTCGGTGCGCACCCGGACCTCTTCGTGCCCGGCGGGGTGCCGCCGGGTGATCCGGCCCCCGGCGGCGGCGTACAGGTCGCCGCCCAGAAGGCGCAAAAACACCGATTTACCGGCACCGTTGCCCCCGGTCACGGCCCAGCTTTCACCTCGGCGCAAGGTCCAGTCGAGGCCGTGCAGCACCCGCCGGCCGTCGACGAACACGTCGGCGTTTTCCACCCGGATGATCTCGGGCGCGCCCGGGTCCGGGCAGGGGGCCGGGCCGCCCGGACGGTTTTCCCGGCCGGCCGGCCGGAAGTCGCGCAGGTTTTGGGAAACTATGCGGCCGTGTTCCAAGTGCACTTCCAGGGCGGGCAGGGCGGGCAGATCTTCCGGCCGGTGTTCGGCGACGAGCAGGCCGGCGTGTTCGGCCGCCCGCTCCAGGCAGACGAGCATCTGTCGGTGGGCCGCGGCGTCCAGGCTGTTGAAAATTTCATCGATGATCAGCAGCCGCGGTCGGCGCAGCAGGGCCCGCAGCAGCAGCAACCGGGCCAGGGCGCCGCGCGAGAGCTCGCCCACGGGCCGGTCGAGCAGGTCTTCGGCGCCGTTTTCGCGGGCCAGGCAAAGGGCCTGCTCCCGTTCTTCGGGTAAAGGGTCGACATAGAGGATGTCGGTGTCGGCAAAGCCCGTGAGCAGCAGATCCAGGCCGGGCAGGCCCGGACGCAGCCTGCGCCGGCGATCCAGGTCCGAGGTGCCGACATAGGCGCACATATCCCGGCCTGCCAGGGCGGATGTTTCCGGCTTTCCTTCCGGATACCAGGTCACCCGGCCGTGGCCTGGGGCGGGCCGCTGCTCGCCTCGAACTACGCGCATCAGGGTGGATTTGCCCGCTCCGTTGCGACCGGTCAGTACCGTGTGCCGCCCCCGCTCAAGGGTCAGCGAAACCCCGTGCAGGGCGCGCAAATTACCGAAAGTGACGTGAACGTCGTCCAGGCGGACGAGGATGTCTGCAGTCATGGAGCATTTTCACTTTGAAAATGTTTATGAAGTCATAGTGCCGACGAACTTCTGAACGAGCCCGCAAGCGGATTGCGGCTCGCGCCTGTGCGAAGAATCGCTTTGTTTTCCCGTCGGTGTGGCGGCCGAACAACCTCCGCAGCCCTGTTTTGCTCACTCGGTCATCAGGTGGATGAACTTTGAAAATGCTCATCCGCTCTCCGTGTTGTGCGCCTTCCCCCTATCCTCTTCTTTCCCGTTGCGCAACTTGACCCGACATGGGTGATTGACAGCTTCCTCTCAGAGTGCGAATGAAAAACAATGCCCGCGCCTGAAAACAAAATTCTGGTCCGCGACAACGTGATGGAGACCCTCCTGGATGCCGTGCAGCGCCATCACCTGGTGGTTTTGAGCGCATCCATCGGCTACGGCAAAACCACTGCGGCCAGAACCCTGGCGCGCGTTGCCCCGCATCGGGTCTTTTATCTCACCGTGAACACCGGCAGGCACAACTCCGCCTATCTTTGGGATCGCCTGTGCAATCAGATGGGCGCCCTGGGGTCGGAAATGGCTTCGGTCTTTCGCCAGGTGGGCTTTCCTGAGGACAGCATTCAGATGCAGCGGCTCTTTGAGCGCGGCCGCACCCATATGGCCGGCCGGCCTACGCTGCTGATCGTCGACGACTACCATTACACCTGTTCCCCCGAGGTGGACAAACTTCTGGAAATGCTTGTGCGCGAGCAGATGCCCGGTTTTTGTCTGATGATCCTTTCCCGCACCCGGCCGGAACTCCCCCTGGACGAGTTGCGTCTGCAGGGCCTGGCCGTGGTTTTCGGTCAGGAGTTGTTGGCTTTTTCTCGCGACGAGGCCAACCAGCTTTTTCGTCTGCACGGCCTGGGTGATTCGGCCGATGTGGACCGGGCCTGGGAACTGAGCGAAGGCTGGCCCGCCTCGCTCTGGCTCAGCCTGCAAAGTATGCTCACCGGCGGGGTGGTCACCTCCACCAGGGACATCGAAAGCCTGTTCGCAAGCGCGGTCATTTCCCACTACAGCCCGGAGGATAAACATCTGCTCGGGCTGCTGGCCTTTCTGGACACCTTCACGCCCCGGCAGGTTGCCCGGATCACCGGCGATGCCGGCGCCCCGCGCCGGCTCATGGCCCTGCACGAGCGCAACAGCTTTCTCGCCTATGATGCGGCCACCGACAGCTATCGAATGCACAGCCTGTTCCGTTCGTTTCTCATGCGGCTGCCCGAAGAGCCGGCCGGGACCGACGGCTTCGGCCCGGCCATGGACAGAAGCGTCGTGTTCCGTCGGACCGCCGAATGGTACGCGGACGAGGACGATGTTTTGACCGCCCTGCAGTATTTTCACCTCGCAGGCGATGAAGACTCGCAGCGCCGTATTCTTGAGGTGTTTGCCGAAAAGGGTGACGGTCCGGTGGTTTCTTTCGATCCGGAGGGCCTGCACGCCATTTTCGCCGCCATTCCCTGGCCGGTGCGCTGCCGCGAGCCCATCGGCTACTTGACCTACCTTTTTCACCGGATGATGCGCGTCGGCCCGGAAGGTGCCGCGCCCCTGCTGGATGAAGCCCGCATCCGTTTTGCCGCCGAACCCTCCATTCCGTCCGCTTTGAAGCGCCGCATCCGGGGCGAACTGGAGTTGTTTCAGGCCGTGCGGGCCTTCAACGACCTGCCCCGGATGTGCCGACACCTGGTGGAGGCCCACAAGCAACTGGTGGGCGGCGCCTGCATTTTGCAGCGCCGGCGCCTGTGGAATTTCGGCAGCCCTCAGACCTCGTGCATTTATGTGCGCGAGGCAGGCTCCTATGCGGAGATTCTCAAGCTGCTCAGGGAGCATATTCCCTATTATCAAGAGATCACCGACGGCTGCGGCGCCGGCGGCAAGGATCTTTTCGAGGCGGAATACCACCTGGAAATCGGCAATTTTGAGGAGGTCGAGCCGAACCTGATGCGCTCCACCTACCGCGCCGGCGTTAAAGATCAGGTCACGGTCCGCCTTGCGGCCGCTTTTACCGCAGCCCGCCTCGCGCCTGTCCGCCTTGCGGCCTGCCTGCCCCCGGGTCGCAAAGAAACCGTGGTGGCCGAAGCCGAAATCGAACGCGCCGTCGGCCGCTTGGCCGACATGCGCGCCCGGGTTTTTGCCACGAGCAACTCCATGTTGGAAAATACCCTGGATCTCGCCCTGGGCTATCTCTACGCCTGCGTCGGCCGGCGTGACAGCATTCCCGCCTGGATTCTCCTCGAGCCGGGCGGTTTTGCCCGGGTCTTTCAGCAAGGCGCGGCCTTTCACCTCATTGTTCAGGGCAAGGCCCTGCTCCTGGCCGAAGACCTGCTGCACCTGGAAGTCTTCGCCCAAGACATGCCCGGTCTGCTCAGCCCGAGACGCTACCTGTTTGTCCAGATTCACGCCCTTGTCCTGGAAGCGGCGGCCAAAGCCGGGCGTCTGGGCCCCGAAACCGGCGCGCTGTTCCTGGATCAGGCCCTGGAAGCGGCCCGGCCGGACGGCCTGCTGACCCTGCTCGCCGAATACGGCCGGCACATCCTGCCCATGCTCGATTTGCTGCACAAGCGCCGGCCGCACGACGAGTTTCTCTCCCGGGTGCGCGATCTTACCGGCCGCTATGCCCGCCTGTTCCACCGCTCCCCGGTCAGAATCCTGTCGCAGCGCGAAAAAGAAATTCTCGGCATGGCGGCCAAAGGCATGAGCAACCCGGCCATTGCCGAAGCCCTGGGCCTGGCCTCGATCACCGTGGGCAAAACCCTCTCCAACGCCTATCGCAAGCTCGGCGCTAAAAACCGCGTCGAAGCCCTGCGCCTGCTGCCCTCGTTTCTCGGCAGGGAGTAAACATTGGGGGGGGCCCCCCCCCCCACAACCCACACGCCCGGGGGGGGGGGGGCGGCGGCCCCCCTCGGCCCCTAAGCTATCATGTGTCTTGGGGGCGCCGCGGCCCCCCCCCCCCCGGGGGGGTGGGGTTGGGGGGGGGGGGCCCCCCCCCATGTTTACTCCCTGCCGAGAAACGAGGGCAGCAGGCGCAGGGCTTCGACGCGGTTTTT
>JAVBLS010000004.1:0-86120 GCA_031553235.1 Desulfovibrio sp. | reverse complement strand
AAATATCTGCTGTACGGACCTGGCCCACCTGAAACGCGAACTGAAAAGGGCAATTCGGACTCTCCGCTCGCGAAAGCAGGTAATCGCCGGGTGCTTTAAGAAAGTGGAACATATTTAATTATTAATGCGGATATCAGTAATAATATTACTCAGAGCGTTTAATTTTTAACAGTCAATCAGACTAAATTCCTGGCCTGCCTCAATCTACTGTGGCATGTGTTAAGAAAAAAAGTGCTCCCAGTAATATAGTTCTCTTTAAAGATTGGAGGACATATGGCACGACCAGCAAGGCGTGTTGTCTGCGATGAGAGCATAAAAAACCAACTTCTTGGGATTGCCAAGAGCCGGAAACTACAATTCTGCTTGAACCTGAGAGCAAAGATCATGCTGCAATGTCTGGAAGATCGGCCGGTCAAAGAAATCGCGCGAGCTTGCAATGTCAGCGACGCGACGGTTATTCGATGGAAGAACAGATTCATTGCGGATGGATTGGCAGGGCTTTCTGACCATTACAGAAGCGGCCGTCCTGCCGCCTATCAAGAAGAATTTAAGCGAACGGTGCTGGAAAAGCTTGAGCAGGCTCCGCCCGATGGATTCGCACAATGGGATGGAACGTTACCGCACAGGAGCTTGGATACTCAATGCTATCTGGCTGCTCTTGCGTGAACAAAGGATCAGCCTTGCCCGCAAACGGTCATGGTGCATCTGCACTGACTTTGAGTTTGTGGCAAAAACGGCAGATGTCGTTGGTTTGTATCTATCTGACAGCGAAAAAGCTCTTGTGATCTGCGTCGATGAAAAATAAAATATGCAAGCCTCGGAATTTATGATGAGATATGCCGTAAGTTCCGATAAAAACTTATACACGTCCTGGAGAGTACCTATAAGCGCAACGGTACTATGAATATTTTTGCGGCGTTGGAGGTGGCAACAGGGAGAATCCATGGAAAAACGACAGATTCGAGTCAAAAAACAAAAAAATGGCTTTCTATCCTTCCTGGACGAATTGCTGTCCGAACTTCCCAGTGCTGAAGAATATCACGTCATTTTTGATGATCGCAGCATCCATAAACGGCATGGCCTTTGGCTCGAAACGCATGGGAATGTTTTTTTCCACTATACGCCGGCAAGTGCGAGCCGGCTGAACATGGTAGAGATATGGCTTGGCATTTTTACTCGGAAGCCTTTGCGCGGAGTTAGTTTTGCGAATATCAAAGCGCTTTGCGAGCACATCGGCAAGTTTATCGAGGCCTACAACCAGAGCGCAAAACCTTTTGTCTGGAAAAAGCGGGAAGTCAGAGGGGCTCAGCTTGCAAATAATATGTGAAATTTTTGTATTTAGACACTAGATAATACCGTTATGCGGTCGGTGATGCAAAAACGCTTTGCCGCTCCAGTGCCGACGATGAATGAAGGCCCGGGAACGGCCGGGAAATTATAAGGATTTTTTTATGAGCAAGACATTTTGGCGGCTGTGCGTCGCGTTGCCGGCAGCGGCCGTTTTGCTTGGAGCCCTTGCGATGCCCGTATTTTTTTCTTTGCCTGCCCGGGCGCAGCGGCAGGATGATGTGGAATATAACGGCAAAGTGTATTGCACGGTCATGTTTCCCATATTCCTGGAGTATCCGGGCACTGTTGAAAAGGTGCTGGTGACCCCCGGAGATCAGGTGGCAGCGGGGCAGGTGCTGGCGCGCTGGCGGCTGAAAGACGAAGCGGCCCTGAGCATTCTGAATTACCTGGACATGGGCCGGATTACCACCACGGAGATATCTCTGACAAAAAACGGTAACGACTTGCTGGCCTTGCGCGAAGAATACGCCGCGGCCAAGCGTCTGTCCGCCGCGCAGGTGGGGTCGACCGATCGCTTGGGCTACATGCAGCAGAACCTGGAATTGCTGCGCAAACAAAAAGCCCTGCTGGAGCGGCAACTGGAGTCCGACAAGAGGGATTTGCTTATGCGCAGAAAGGTGGTTCAGGACAAACTTGGTGTTGCCGTGGAAGGGAACGGCATCCCAGAGTATGGCGAGTTGCGCAGCCCGCAGGTGGGGGAGGTGCTGCTTATCGACCCGAACCTGCGTGAGGGGATGCTCCTGACCGGGCCCATTAATGCCGTGACCCTGGCCCGGACCAACCCCATGGAGGTGCGCACGCAGGTCTTTGAGGCGGAAATTCCTCGACTGGAAGTGGGCGGCAAGGCCGTGGTCAAGGTGGTGTCGCTGGAAGAGCGCACCTACGACGGGGTGATCTCCCTCATTGATCGCAGCCCCGGCAGCATGGCGGTGGAAAGCCCCAGCTACTACAACGTTCATGTGGAAATTCCCAACAACGACGGGAAGCTGCGTCCGGGGTTCAAGGTGCTGGTGCGTTTCGTTTCGGAAAGCAAGGCCCAATGAGGCGTTTCCGGAGGCGATCCGCCGTCGCGTCGTGGACAGGCAAGCAAGTCTTTTATACCGGCCGGTTTGCTGCAAAGTGAACTTGCTCGATTGACTTCGGGAAGGTGCTCCACATGAACAAGATACAGGGCGGGCCGGTGCCTTTGGTCTTTCTTCTGGAGGATCTGGAATTCGGCGGCACACAGCGCCAGACGTTGGAATTGGCCGCCCGCCTGGACCGCTCCCGGTTTTCCCCCCGGCTGGTTGCGTTGCGCAAGGGACCCGTGGATCTCGTTTCCAGAGCCGCCTCTATCGGGTTGCCCTGCCTGTTTCTGACCGATAACGACGCCTTCAATCCCCTGCGCGCCCTGCCCGCCCTGTGGCGCCGGCTGGCCGGGGAACAGCCGCCTTTGCTGCAGTTGATGACCGCTTTGCCCAATATCTGGGGCCGTATTTTGGGCGCCGCCCTGCGCCTGCCGGGGATCATCGCCTGCTGCCGGGGGCTTTCCGATGTGCAGGGGCCGCGCGAGCACTGGCTGCGGCATTTGGCCAAAGCCCACATCTGCAATGCCGAGGCTATCCGCGAGCCTTTACTGCGCAGGTTCGGTGTGCCGGCAGAACGGGTCTTTTGTATCCCCAACGGCGTGGACACGGATTTTTTCGTTCCGGCGCCGGAGCCGTGCGAGCCGGCGCTGCTCTGCATCGCCCGCATGGCCCCGGTGAAGAACCACGGCCTGCTGCTGGGGGCTTTTGCCCGCGTGCTGGAACACATCCCGGAGGCGAGCCTGCACTTGGTCGGGGAGGGGGAAGACAAGGAATCCGTCCGTAGAATGGCCGCCGGGCCGGCCCTGCGTGGTCGGGTGGTTTTCCATCCCGGCAGTGCGGACGTGCGTCCTTTTTTGCGTCTTGCCCAGGTTTTTGTCCTGGCTTCAGACTACGAAGGCACCCCCAATGTCCTGCTGGAGGCCATGGCCTGCGGCCTGCCGGTGGCGGCCACCCGCACCGGCGGGAGCGCGGAGGCGGTGCTGCACGAGCGCACCGGCCTGCTTTCACCTGTGGGGAAAGTCGAAGCGCTGGCGCAAAATTTGCTGCGCCTGCTGCATAATACAGACGAGCGGGCGGTCTTTGGTCGGGCCGGGAGGGAGCGGGTGCTGGAACGGTACTCATTGGAGGCCCTGGTCAAGGGCCACGAACAGGTTTACGAATTTGTGCTGCAAGGCAGGAGTGGGGCACATGCCGCAGGTTGAGGCAACGGACAGCGCCGTTTCCGGCAACAGGGCGCCCGACCTGCGACCGCGTTTGCCGGCCCTTCTGGCGCGTCGCTTCGGTTGCATGGTCTGCGCCCAGTGGGGCAGCGGCCTGTTGTCCGGCCTGTTCGTGGTTCTGCTGGCCCGCTCCGGGCCGGATAGTTTCGGTCTGATCATCTTGGCCCAGGCTTTGGGCTCTCTGGTGACGATGATCACCGGCGCGGGGTTTGAGAACTACTTGGTGTCCCGTTTCACGGAAAGACGCGTATCCATGCGCCGCGTTCTGGCTCAGACCTGGCTGCTGCAGGCCGTCCTGTTCATAATTTCCTTCGGCCTGCTCGCGCTGGTCTGCCGGGTAATGGGATACGGCGCGGATAAATCCGTAATCGTGCTGATCGTGGCCTGCGGCATGGGCCCCATAGCCATGGCCCAGTCCTTCTTTGTGCTTTGCCGGGTGCGGGGGAGGCAGGATACGGAGATGCGCATCCGCGTCCCCGCAGGGCTTTTGGGCAGCGCCTTTGGCATCGCCTGTCTTTGGTGGGGGGCTCCCCTGGAAGTGGTGGCCTGCTTCAAGGCGGTGGAAGCCCTGGTCATGTTCGCGCTTAGCGGCCGGGCACTGCGCTGGCACCTCGGCGGGTTTCCCGCCGAAGCCCGGGCCTGGATCGGCCGCTTCCGTGGCGGTTTTCTTTTTGCCGGTATCGCCGTTTGCGGGCTTTTGTACAACAAGCTCAATCTGTATATGCTGGACCATTTCGGCGGGGCCTACGCCCTGGGCTTGTACAACGCGCCCTGGGAAATCGTCGACGGTTTGTGCGTTCTTATTTCCGGAGCCCTGATCGAGCGGGTGATGTTCCCGCACATGGCCGGACAATGGCAGAAGGATCGCGTGGCCTTCATGCGCCTGAACCGTGCCGCTACGGTCTGCCTGCTGCTCCTGGGCCTTGGGGCCGTTTACGTACTTTTTGTGGAAGGAGACCGGATACTCGCTCTGGTCTTCGGCGCGGAGTACCTGGCGGCCATGGGAGCGTTGCGTGCCCAACTGACCTGCATCCCAGCGGCCTTTCTGCACAACCTCGCGGCCTGCATGTTGATCAGCATGCGCCTGCACCGGCCCGTGCTGCTGATCTATATCAGCGGGCTGGTTTGCAATATCGTGCTCTGCTGGGCGCTCATCCCGCAGGGCGGGGCTCCGGGAGCGGCCTGGGCCATCTCCGGCACAAAGCTCTGGATGGTGGCGCTGACCATGGGCTTGGCCGTGCGCTCGGGCCTTCCCTTCGGCCTCAGGGAACTTGGCGCGGTCGTGCCGGCTGCGGGCCTGGCCTTTGCCGGCCACGCCCTGTGCCGGCCCCATATGCCCAGGGAGGCGGCGGAACTGGTGGGTTTGCTGCCGTTGCTGGCTTTGGCCTGGGTTTGGGTGCGCCCCTGGCTCCCCGATCTCCGGCCGGCGAGGTAAAAAAAGGTATGGCCAGGATATTGTACGGAATCCAGGGAGACGCGGGCGGGCACGTCAGCCGGGCGCTGTCCGTGGCCGAACTGCTGGAAGGGCACGAGATTCTCTTCGTGGGCGCCGGCCAGGCCGTGAAGGCCAGGGGTGCGGGCTATGCCTTTGAGGAGATGCCGCTGATCGGCATGCTGGTGCGCAACAATACCGTACAGATGGGACCGACGGTGGCCAACTTTTTGCGCCGCTGGGTCACAAAAGAGGCCTGGATACGCCGCCTGCGGGAAATAATGACCACCTTTGACCCTGACCTGATCCTGACCGACAATGAATTTTTCACCCCGCGCGCCGCCTGTGCCTTGGGCAGGCCCTGTCTGAGCCTGGATCACCAGCACGTCCTTTCCCGGACCCGCTACGCCACCCCGCCGGGGCAGCGCCTGAACAGGGCCGCGGCTACGGCGCTGATGCGCTTTTTTCTGCCCGACCTGGCAAGCCGGCTGATTGTCTCGTTCCACCGGCCCCCGCTGATCGACCCGGAGCGCGACGCCGCCTTCGGCACCCTGCCGCGTTCCGACGCCTTGGCCTTGCAGGCGGAGCCGGGCGACCACGTCGTCATGTACCTGCCCGGCTGCGACCGGGAGAAGATTCTCGCCCTGTTCGGGAAGCGGCGTCGGGAGTGCCGGGTTTACGGCCTGGGGGAACAGCCGGGGCAAGGCAACGTGCGCTTCTGTGAGTCCGGCCGCGAGCCGTTTCTGATCGATCTGGCCTCGGCCGCCTACGTGGTCTGCTGCGGTGGGCACGGGTTGTTGACGGAGGCTCTTGTTTTCGGCAAACCCTGTCTATGTTTTCCCGGTTCCGGCCTGTACGAGCAGTTCTGGAACTGCTGGTTCATGCGCGAAAACGGCTATGGGACGTTTTACCCCAGTTTTGACCAGGATTTACGCATCGTGGACGACTTTGAGGTTTGTCTGGAAAACTATGCGGCCCGCATTGCCAAGCAGGACTGCAACGGCCGAGAAGATCTGCGAGCCCACCTGAACATGCTGCTCCGGGCATGATACCCCCTGTAACGGATACAAGGACAGCGGTATGAGCAAGAAGTCCGGTGTGGCCTCCAGCGTTGTCTTGAAGAACATGACCAAGCTGCTTGAGAAGCCCTGGATGCTGACCTGCCTGGCGGGCTTGGAAACGGACAAGCTTTTCTTCAGCCTGCTGCACAGAAACGCTCGTGAAGGAAGCGCCGGAAAGATCCGGCAGCTTTCCATACGCATAACGGACCGCTGCAATTTGCGCTGCCATACCTGCGGCCAGTGGGGCAACCAGGGTTTTTTGCACGGCAGGAGCGTTCATGAACTGCGGGAGAGAGAACTGCCGCCCGGCCGTTATATCGAACTGCTGGACGATCTGGCCGCCCACGGGCATCGGCCCACCATTTACCTGTGGGGCGGTGAGCCCATGCTATACAGGGGCTCACCGGATATTCTGGAACACGCCACGCGCCTGCGCATGCCCACAATGATCGCCACCAACGGCACCGGGCTCAAACACTTCGCCGCACGGCACGCGGCCATGCCCATGTTCCTGCTGCAGGTCTCCATAGACGGGCACGACCCGCAAACGCACAACGCCGCGCGGCCTGCCGCCGGGGGCGGCGACAACTACCGCGACATCCAGGAAGGGCTGGCGGCCATCCGCGAGCAAAGAGCCCGGCGCAAGAGCCGGCTGCCCCTGGTGGCCGCCTTGAGCACCATTTCCACGGCCAACGCGGGGCACCTGGTGGACATTTATGAAGCTTACCGCGACAAGGTGGACCTGTTCGTCTTCTATCTTTCCTGGTGGATAGACGAAAAAAGTGCCGCCGCGCACGAAGCGGATTTTTCTCGGCGTTTCGGTTTCGCCCCGCAACTGCATCGCGGCTGGATCGGCGACTGGGTGATCAAAGATTGCGAGATCCTGTCGAAGCAACTGCAGGAAATCGTCCGGCGCAGCGCCCCGTTTTCCGCCCCGGCCGTGCACATCATGCCCGGCCTGACCGATGCGGCCTCTCTGCGGGAGTATTATACCAACCATGCGGCCCGTTTTGGTTTCGAGCGCTGCATCTCCATCTTCCGGGCCGTGGAGCTGGACTCCAACGGCGACATGTCGCCCTGTCGCGATTATCACGACTACGTGGTCGGCAACGTGCGGGAACAGACCATCACCGAACTGTGGAACAGCGAGGCTTATAAGAAATTTCGGGCCGGCCTCAACCGTGACGGCCTGATGCCGGTCTGCACCCGCTGCTGCGGGCTTATGGGGTATTAAGTGACGCCGTCGTCCAATGCCGCACCTGAAGCGGCGAAGCCGGCTCACGTCGATCAGGGGGCGGAGAGGCCCCCGCTGACGGTCTATATTTCGCATTGGTTCCCGGACGCTTCGGAAACCTTCATTTTCTACGAGGTGGAAGGGCTGCACGCCCGGGGCTTTCCCGTACGGGCTTGCAGCCTGTATGCCTTGCGCCGGCGCGATCTCAGCCCCGGCATGCTGCATACCCCCGTACCGGTGGACCGTCTGGGCACGGCAGCCTTGCCGCGCGTGTCGGCGGCCTTTTGCCGCGCTCTGGTCCGTGACCGGCGCCTGACCACGGGCATTCTGCACGATCTGCTGCTCCGCCCCTGGCGCACCTTGGAACTGCGTCTGGAAAATCTCTGGGCGGGCCTGTGCGGTTTTTATCTGGCCGAACATTTCACCCGCCTGGGCGTGGGTCATGTGCACGCGGCCTGGGGCAACGGCCCGGCCACGGCGGCATGGGTGGTTCAGCGCCTTGCGGGCATCCCCTTTTCAATTTCCGTGCACTCGGTGGACGTGCGGCCGCACGACGGCGCCTTGGGCGCAAAATTGGCGGACGCGCGTTTCGCCAGGGCCGATTCCTCCTGCAACATGCCGGTGCTGGCCGCCCTGGAGCCGGACAAGGCCGCGGCCAAACACCGGCTGATCTACACCTCCCGCACCCTGTCCCCGGCCGGAGACGCCGCCGTGCCCCTGCGATTCCCGCTACGTCTGCTTTGCGTGGGCCGCCTGCTGCGCCTCAAAGGCTTTCAGCATGCCGTGGAGGCCGTGGCCCTGTTGGCGCAGCGGGGGATCGAGGCCGCGCTGAGCATTGCCGGTTCCGGCCTCTGGGCCTACCCCCTGCGCCGGCGGGTCCGCAAGCTGGGCCTGGAGAAGCGGGTCCATTTCCTCGGCTTTGTCACCCACGACCGGCTCAGTGAGTTGATGCTCGATTCCGACATGCTGCTCATGCCCTCCCTCGTGCAGGCCGGGGGGCGTTCCGACAGCCTGCCCACGGTCCTTGTGGAAGCCATGTTGCACGGTCTGCCGGTCATCGGCAGCGACATCGCCGGCTTCGGCGACGTGATTCGGCACGGCGAGACCGGTCTGCTGGTGCCCACGGGCGATTCCGTGGCCCTGGCCGTGGCTGTGCGCCAACTGGCGGAGAATCGGGAGAACGCCCTGCGCATGGCCGGGAACGGCAAAGCCCTGGTCATGACGATGTTCGACCCGGCGGCCAACCTTTCCCGGTTGGAAGCCCTTTTCACTGAAAATGCGGGGAGATCAAGACTATGAGCGGGCTGCAGTCTCCCCATGCGTCGCTTTCCCGCCTGGGAACGGACGAGCCGGTATACCTGCTCCTGAGCATCGACGTGGAAGAGGAGGGGCTGTTCAACGGCCGCTTTCCCCGGCAAAACACGGTGCGCAACACGACTTTTTTGCATCGGCTTCTGCCGCTGCTCGCCCGCTTTGATTTGCCGGTGACGCTCTTGTGCGACTATCCAGTGTTTAAAGACGCGGCATCCTGCCGCTCCCTCGACGCCCTGCGGCAAAAGGCGCGGGTGGAAATCGGCGCACATCTGCACCATTGGAACACCCCGCCCTTTCCCGAAGGGCACGGCCAGGGCGAGGAGTATGCCGGCCCGGACACGCTGCCGCCGGAGCTCTTCCAGCAGCGCATGGATTCGCTGTTCTCGGCCGGACGGGAGTATGCCGGGGAACCCCTGACTTCTTTCCGCATGGGCCGCTGGCATCTGCACCGTCGGCACTGGCTGCACCTGGCGGCCTCCGGGGTGCTGGTGGATGCCTCGGTCCGGCCCCTGTACTGCACGCCGCCCTGTCCGGATTTTTTTACCGCCCCCACAGAACCTTATGCCGTCACGGTGAACGGCCACACCATCATTGAGTCGCCCTGCACGGGCCTCCCCCTGTACCCGGCCCTGCCCCGGCACCTGCGCCGGTTGGAAGGCGCCCTTCCCGGCGTTTTTCTCCCCCGCGCCGTGCGCGCCCTGCAGCATGTCGCGCCGTTGTGCGGGTCGGCCTGGGGGCTGATGCCGGTGTATCTGTCGCTGGGGGTGCTTAAGTGGGTGGCCGGGCGCTACCTGGCCAGGGGAGGGCGCTTTCTCTCCCTGACCTGGCATTCGTCCGAGCTAATGCCGGGCGGCACGCCGCACCTGCCGGACGAGGCCTCGGTCAAGGCTCTGCTGGCGAAAATAGAGTTTTTTTGCGCCTGGCTGCACGAGCGTTGGGCCGTACAGGGCTTGGTCTTGGATGATCTACGCAATAACCTTCACGTCAGGCCTCTCAATACTCCGGACGAGGGCGGCGACTGGCGTCCGTAAGGCGGAGCTCCAAATTCAAATAACTTGAGGCAGCGGCATGAACTTTTTTCTCTGGCTGTGGGTGGTCTCCGTTGTCGCGCAGACGGCGGTTCTCGCGGCGGCTTTTTGCCGCGGTCTGCCGCGTTTCCTCCCGTCGGCCAGGCCGTTGCCGCCCGGCGATCCTGAAGAAGCCTGCCCGCTGCCCGTGGCCCTGATCATCCCCATGGCCGGGCGCGGCCCGGACATGGAGGCTGCTCTGGGCTCTCTGCTGGAGCAGGATTATCCCTTGCTGCGGGTCTATCTGGCCACCCACGGAGCGGATGACCCGGCGCGGGAGCCGGCACGAGAACTGGTCGCGCGCCATCCTCATGTTCGGCATGTGGAAGCGGGAGCGGCGGAGCGTTGCGGCCAGAAGAACAAGAATCTTCTCGCCTGCCTGGATGTGCTGGAGCCGGACACGGCCGTGTATGTTTTTTGTGACGCCAACCACCGGGCCGGGCCCGGCTTTGTGCGCGAACTGGTCCGGCCGATCCTGCAGGGACGGGCGGCCTTCTGCACGGGCTACCGGCAAACCCGCCTGTGCGGTCGCGGCGTGTACGCGGTCGCCTGTCACGCCTTGAACAGGCTGATGCTTCTTCTGGAGTCGCTGCCCGTGTTCACCCAGCCTTGGGGCGGAGCCATGGCGGTTTCGGCACGGGCCTTCCGCGATCTGGATGTACGGGGTCTCTGGAGTCAAACCGTGGTGGACGACTGTTCCCTGGCCGGACTGCTGCAAAAGCACGGCCTGCCGGTGCTGTTTCGGCCCACGGCGCTTTTGGACACGCCGGTGCGATCCATGAGCAAAGAGAAGCTGGAGGCCTGGTACTTCCGCCAACTGGCCTATCCCAAGTTCTACACCTTCGGCCCCTGGCTGTTGATCGGCATCGTGCCGGCCTGGTTTGCCGTTACCCTGGCCGTGGCCCTGCGTATTGCGGTCGGAGCGCTTTTTAACGGCGAGACCGGCGGCCTTTCCGCCGGTCTGCCGCTTGCCGCCTTGGCCTACCTTCTACTCCTCCTTGTTTTGCAAGAACTTCTGCGCCGGCGCATTGCCGCCTCCTGCCCCGCAATCGTCTGGCCCGCCTGCCTGCTCTTCGCTCTGTGGATGACCCTTGTTGTCTACGCGCGCACCATTCCGGCCCGCGAGTTGGTCTGGCACGGCCTGCGCTACCGCCTTTCCACCGACGGCCGCGTGCTGCGGGTGGAGAGAGAAGAGTAGCCTGTATGGGAAAAGGGAATGTCTCGCTCTTTTCCCCGCACCTATCGCCCCCATAATTTCTTTGGCTTATTTCTCGCCCGCCGCTGAGGTCTTGTCCGCTGCCGGAGATTCGGCGTCGGGGCGGATGGTAAAGCCGAAGCGGTCGGCAAAGAAGTCGGCCAGGGGCTGGGGCAGCAAATGCAGACAGCGGATGCCGAGGGCCAGCAAGCGGGGAAAGACGATGTTGTCGGAGCCTGCTTCCAGGCGGTCGCGGATCAGCGCGGCAGCTGCTTCGGCGCTGATGCGCAGGGGCTGGGGACCGTCGAGCCTGCGGCTCATGGGGGTGTCCACATAGCCGGGATAGACAATGCTGATGCGCGGGCCCTGCCCGGCGCCGGCGGAACGCACGGCGCGGGCGAAAGAGGCCAGGGCGGCCTTGGAGGCGCAGTAGGCCGGGGAACCGGCCAGGGGATACAGGGCGGCCAGGGAGGAGATGCAGACCAAGTGCCCGCTTGCACGCTCGCGCATGCGCTCCAGCAGAAAGGCCAGCATGTTGATGGCGGCCAGGGCGTTGACCTCCAGGGTGCGGCAGGCGTCTTCGACCGGCTCAAGACTCCCGCCGGGTAGGGCGCCGGAAGACACTCCGGCGCTGAGAAAGGCCAGATCCACCGGGCGTTCCTCATCCAGTCGGGCCAGAAGATCGCGGCACTCGGGCAGGGCGCGTACATCCTGCAGGATGATCCGGGTCGACGCGCTTTTGGCGCGGCATTCCCGCTCGAGCTCCGCCAGGCGCTCGGCGTTGCGGCCCCAAAGGGTCAGCCGGGTACCCGGCCCGGCATAGGCCTGGGCCAGAGCCCGGCCCAGGCCCCCGCTCGCCCCGGTGATCAGGATATGGCGCGGAGAGTTGTGCGTGTGCATGGTCATGGCGGGTCCTTGATGGAATGATATGAAATATAAAACACTCGGGTGCCCACACCCGGATCAGGCTTTGCCTGCCGGCGCGTAATGCGCTTCGTAATTCTTGCGGGCCAGGCGCTGCTCCGCCCAGGTGGGGATGCCATGGCAGGCCGAGGGGAGTTCGCGGAACTCGTCGGGGATTTCCGGCAGTGATTTGCCCAGGATCAGATCGGCCATGCGCCGTGCCGCTTCCTGCCCCGCGTGGACTTCATGCAGTTCAAAGGGGACCCCGTCAAAAGACAGGCGGGCCATGGCGACGCGCTCGCCGGTGTCTGTGCCTTCGTCCACCTTGTGCACGGTGTAGCCGGCCGCGGCGAAGTCGTTATGGTAAAAAGCCCAGATATTGCCGAACCCCCGGTACTTGGGATTAATGCCCGGGTGGGTGTTGTACATGGGTTTGGCGGCGCTCTGCAGAAAGGCGGGACTGAGCAGTCCGCAGAAGCCCATGATCACCAGGTCCGGGTCGAAGCCGCGCAAAAAGCGCAGAACAGCGGGGTCGGAGCTCAAGTCCGCCGTGACGAGGGCGGGCGTATAGCGCTTGGCCTCGCGCCTTTCGCCTTGAAGGAACATTTCCACGTACAGCAGGTAGGAGCCGAGAAGGGAACGCAGGCCCAGGCGCTTCAGCCTGCGCCGGGAAAAGGCGAGAATCCGACGCGGGGTCAGGATTTTCTCCTCGATGAATCTGACCTCATGGTCTTTCAAGGCGTCCGCGTAGATGTTGGCGACGGCAATGGGAGCAGCGTCGTTGCCGCACAACACCAGGATGCGTTTTTTTCGCCCCGGCGGCGTGTCGGTTCCTGGCAGGGGATTCATAGTGATATGCTCTTTACTCTATTGCTTAAAGTCGTGCCCATTTTGTCGTCAGACGAGGAGAGTATTTGCGAGGGCGGTGCGTTCTCCTCGCCCAAAAGCACTTCCTTGACGACCCGCGAGGGGCCTGAGCACAGCGAAGACCCGGCTCGTAGGGCCGTCCTGAAGCGCCAAGGCCGGGTTGGCCGGGCTTGTCCCGGACAACATACATACCCGGCCTCTGGCGCGGAAAAAAGTCGAAGTATCACGACAAAAGGGATACGCTCTTGCAGAGCAAGGAGCCGCCGGCATCATGCCCCTTAATGGGCAGGCTCTCGCGCGGGAAGTGCTCGGCCAGTTCAAAGCCATGGCGGGCGTAAAAGCGCAGGCCGTCGGCGTCGTCGTTCCAGCAAAAAAGACTGATACGGACCAGATCCAGTTTCGCAGCTTGTTGCACGGCCCGTTCCAAGAGCAGATCTTCGGCCGGCGTGCCGCGCAGTTCTTCCGCCGTCCACAGGCAGTTCACATACAGGCTGCCGGGCACGGATCGTTCCAGGATGGGCCTGGCGGCGTCGATGCGGGCCGAAGGCACGAAGCCGTTCATCAGGGGATGGATCGCATGCGCCGCCGCAGGATAGGAAAACAGCAGGCCCGCCGGCTTCCCCTCGTGTTCCAGCAGCAGCATGTTGTCCAGGGAATAGGGTTCGCCGCCCTGCAGCAGCACGCTGGACAGCAGCGATTCGCCGCTGAAACCGGGCAGCAGTTTGTCCAGCAGGTGGGAGACCAGGCCCGCGCCCGCCTTATTGATGATCGCCGATACGGCGTCCGCGTCGTCGGGCAGGGCCGTGCGTTCGATAAAACTCATTCCCGCTCCCCTTCGGCGCTCAAGGCCGAAACGGCCGCCTCGCGCGCCTTGGCCAGCTCTTCCGCCGTGATGTCCAGAACGGTGCGGATCTGCTGTTCGTTATGCGCGGCGGAGAGGAAAAAGCGCAGGCGGGCCATGCCTTCCTCCACCACCGGGTAGATGATCGGCATGACGTTGATCTCGCGTTCGAACAAATAGCCGCCCAGCAGCCCGGCCACCAGCGAACTGCCCACGATGACCGGGACGATGCCGTGGCCTTGGGCATAGCCCGTGTCCAGGCCACGGGCTTTGGCCTCGCGCAGAAAAAAGGCGCTGAGCTCCGCAAGGCGCTTGACCCTGTGGGGCTCTTCGCGCATGCAGGCCAGGGCGGCGTTGCTGGCCGCCGCCAACGGCGGCGACATGCCCACGCTGAAAACAAACCCCGGCGCGCGAAAACGCAGCAGTTCAATGAGCGATTCGCTGCCCGCGATAAAGCCGCCGCAGCCGCACATGGTTTTGGACATGGTGCCCATCCAGATGTCGACTTCGCGCGGGTCCAGATCGAAGTGTTCGGCGCTGCCTTTGCCCGTAGCGCCCAGCACGCCCAAGGCGTGGGCCTCGTCGATCATCAGAAAAGCCTTGAATTCCTTTTTCAGCTCAATGAGCCGGGGCAGATCGACGACGCTGCCGTCCATGCTGAAAAGCCCTTCGGAAACGATGACGGCCCGCTGATGGCGCGCCCTGGTCTGCAGCAGCAGTTTTTCCAGCGCGTCACAATCGTTGTGCGCATAAGAGTAACGCTGCGCGCCCGACAGCAGCGCCCCCTGGATAATGGAGTTGTGGGCCAGGGCGTCGTGGTACACGGCGTCTTTGGCCGTCAGGATCGTCGCCAGGGTGGACACGTTGGTAGCGTGCCCGCTGACAAAGATTAGGGCGGACTCGGACTCGTAAAGCTCCGCAATGCTTTTTTCCAGTAGGCGGTGCGGCGGCCGTTCGCCCGAAACCAGGCGGCTGGCTCCGGCCGAGGTGCCGTAGTCACGTATGGCCGCTTCCGCCGCCGCGCAGACTTTGGGGTGCCCGTTCAGATCCAGGTAGTCGTAGGTGGAAAAGTTCAGGAATTCCCTGCCCTCTATGCGGGTGGTGCTTTTGGCCATGCCTTCATGGCAGGCGAAAAAGGGATTGAGGATGCCCATTTTTCGGGCCACCGCGTGGTGGACCTGCAACTGTTTGTAAGCCGGCATTTCACTGAACACGGCCAGGTGATCGGGTAGAACCGGCCTTGCCGTGACGGCGCCGTCTTCACGGGCGGGCGTTTCAGCGGGCATGAATTTGCTGAGGCGCGTCTGTTCGTCGACCGACAGGCCGAACAGGGAGTCTGCATTAACGGTCATGGCTGGTATCCTCAAGCGCGGCGCGCAGTTCCTTTTTCATGGAGTCCGAAAGTCCCGCGCCATGCCGGCGGGAGAAAGAGTCGATAAGATGCAGGGCGTCGTCCCCTGCTTCCGGGCCGTCACCGCCGTTGTTGCGGCTGAGAATGACCGGGTACAGGGTTTTGGCCAGATCCAGAACGCTGGTATTTTCCGACAGGGGAATGGTGAAGCCGTCCAGGGAGAACTTCTGGTCGACGGCCAGCCCCAGTTCCATGGCCAGAAGCGAGTCCATGCCCTCGGAGGCGATGGAGGAGTCAAGGGCGGGGCGCCCTTCGGGCAGGCAGAGCAGCTCGGCCACTTCCTTCTGCAGAATCTCCGCCAGCATCTGCAGGCCTTCTTCGGGCGAACAGGCCAGAACGCGCTCCAGCGGGGGCATTTCCGTGCCGGTCTTGGCGTTCCTGTGGGAGACCAGCATCTCGAAGCGCGGGGAGGCAAGCATGGGCAGGCCCGACTGGCGCTGCCAGTCCATGCTGAAATAGTAGCCCTGGTCCACGCCGTGGATCAGGCAGTGCTCCAGCCGGCTCAGCGCGGTGTGCGAGGACAGCGCGCCGACCCCCAGCATATTTTTGATCTGCCCCTGGAGTTTGGCGTTGCGCTGCAGCATGCCGGTGTCGGCCACCGGGCCCCAGCCGATGACCGTGGCGGGCAGGTTTTGCGTCTTTCTATAGGCGGCCAGGGTTTCCAGCGTGCAGTTGGCGGCCACGTAGTTGGCCTGCCCGGGGTTGCCGAAGGCGGCGGCCACGGACGAATAGAGCACGAAGAAATCCAGGGGCAGGCCCTTGGTGGCGTGGTGCAGATTCCAGGCTCCCAGGGCTTTGGCGTCGAGGACCTTTTCCAGGCGTTCCTGCGAAAGGGACTGGATCATCCCGTCGTCCAGCACCGCCGCCGCGTGGATCACCCCGGCCAGGGGAGAGGCCCCGGCCAGGGGGGCTTTGAGGGCACACTCCAGGGCGCGGCTGTTGCCCACGTCGGCCTTGGCCACGACGATTTCCGTCCCGGCGGCTCGCATTTCTTCGATGATCGCGGCAGACTGCGGGTCGCATACGCCGCTGCGGCTCAAGAGAATCAAACGACGGGCTCCGCGACGCGCCAGACGCCGCGCGGCCGCAAAGCCGAAGCCGCCCGTGCCGCCGGTGATCAGGTACGAGGCATTTTTGCGCGGTTCCCAAAGGGCCTTGGCCTTGGGCAGGGGGCGCACACCGTTTTTTTTGTCGTCCATCAGGACCACCAGCTTGCCGATATGGCCGGATTGCTGCATGGCCTGGAAGGCTTCCACGGTGCGCACCCGGGGGTAACAGGTGAAGGGCAGGGGCCGGAACTGCCGCTTGTCGAATTTTTCCATAAGCTCACGCAGCAGGTTCAGGGTCGGCCCCACCCGGCTGGAGAGCAACTGGTCGACGTCGATGCCGAAAAATGACAGGTTTCGGCTGAAAGGGTGGAGGCGCAGGGGAGAGTCGACGAAGAAGTCGCGCTTGCCGAGTTCCAGAAACCGGCCAAAGGGCCTGAGCACGGAAATGCCGGCGGCAATGGCCTCGCCCGACAGGGAGTTCAGAACCGCGTCCACGCCTTGTCCCTGGGTTGCGGTCATAACCTGCGGCGCAAAGTTGAGCGAGCGGGAGGAGTACAGGTGCCTGACGCCCAGGCCGCGCAAAAAGGCGTGTTTTTCGGGAGCGCCGGCCGTGGCGTGGACCTCAAGACCGAGCAGGGCCGCCACCTGCAGCGCGGCAAGGCCCACGCCGCCGGCCGCGCCGTGAATGAGGATGCGCTCGCCCGGCTGCATGTTCGCCAGGTGTTTGATGCTGTACCAGGCGGTCATGAAGGCCACGGGAACGGTGGCCGCCTCGGCGAAGCCGAGGTGCTCCGGCTTGCGAAACACGGCGGCGGCGGCGGTGACGACATGGGTGCTGAAGCAGGCCGGGGCAAAGGCCATGACGGCATCGCCGGGGGCAAGATCGCTTACGCCTTCGCCCACGCATTCGACGACGCCGGAGCACTCGATGCCCATGCCCGGGCCGGAAAAGCCGTTTTCCAGGGCCTCGTCCGGCAGCATGCCCAGGCTCCACATGACGTCGCGGAAGTTCAGCCCCACGGCCTTGACCGCAATGCGCACCTTGCCGGGGCCGGGTTCGGCCGGAGTTTCCGCCTGCCAGTAAAGGTTCTGCAGGCGCCCCGGCGTGTCGAAGGTCAGGCGGGTGCCGGTTTCGGCCTTGGGTTTCTTGACCCCGTTTTCCGACAGCGGGGCAAGGCGCAGGGTGAAACGCGCTCCGCCCGCCAGGATGATCTCGTGGTCTTCGCAGGGAGTGTGCAGTTCACGCGCGGCCGCGACAACGTCGGGAGCCGTGCCGTGCAGGTCCAGCAGGGTGGTGCGCAGACCCGGCATTTCGTTCATGAGCACGCGGCCGAAGCCCCAGACCGCGCCCTGCGAAGGCACGGGGGCGGATGCCGCAACACCCGCCGGCTGCGCGCCGCCGGTGACCAGCCGGAGTGCCGCCTTGGGACGCCGGGCCTCCCAGGCGCGGGCCAGGGCCGTTGCCGCGCCCGGACCCATGTGCAGCAGGCGGGAGAATTCGGCCGGGGAAGGTTCCGGCTCCGTGTCGTAGCCCAACAGGCTGACGATTTCCAAAGGCCTGCTTCCGGCGGAAAGGAAAACGGCGCCCCAATGCTCCACGGACAAAGGATCGAAGGCGAGATCATCTTTCACCGCGCCCCGCGCGAAATCAATGGGCAGGGCGTCGCCCGCCCGCAGCAGGCGCACGTCGTGCCCGGCGGCCTTGAGTTCTCTTGCCAGGCCTTGCGGCAGACCCTGGCCGGCGCCGCGTTCCTGCCGGGCCACAATGAGAAAGAGCGGCGCTTCCTGGTCGGCCGCGTTCTCGGCCGAATCTGCGTAAACCGGTTGGGCGAGGGACCGGGCGGCGGCCGGGAGTTCCGGCGTTTCCGCCTTGCGGGCCAGCAGCAGGAAACCCGGGGTGAGGTCGGCCTGGGGGCTGCGCACATCCAGGCATTCCTGGAACCCGGCTTCCTTCAGGGCGGTTTGCCAGGTTTCTCGCCGGTAGAGGCGCGATGCGGGCGCGCCGGAGCCTTCCGTCGGCCCTTCCGCCCACCAGCCCGGGTCGGAGCCCAGGGTCAGATCGGTGAAGGTGTCGGCCTGGTGTTCCAGCAGGCAAAGGATGCCGCCCGGCGCCAGCAGGTCGCGGCAGGCCTCCAGGGCGGCGGCGATGCCGGGCTGTCTGTGCAGGGCAAAGGCGGCAATGATCAGATCATAGCCGCCGAGTTGGTCGGGAAGCGGCGCGCCGAGATCGAGATGCACGGCCCGCACTTCGGAAGCCCCGGCAAAGGCGGCATGCAGCGAAGCGGCCTGGGCCGCGTCTTCCACGGCCACGTCATAGCGGCAGCCGCTGCCGGCGAAAAGGGGCAGGAACTGCCCGGCGGGTTTGCGCGGGTCGGCGGCGAACTGCAGAATGCGCGGCCTGTCCCCGGGGGAACAGGCGCGCAGCAGGGCCCGCACGCAGTGGCCCAGGCCGTGGGTGAACGGCTGCAGGGCCTGTGAGTTGGTGAAGTATTCCGTGAACAGGGCTTGGTCGGCAGCGGAGAGTTCCGCGCCTCCGTCGTCGGCGAACAATTCCGGCAGGCGGCTCATGACCCTTGAAAGCAGGGACGCTTCGGGCAGGCAGCCGGGGGCGTTGCCGATGACGGTGCGCCAGAGCGCCCGGGCGTCGGGGCGGTTGCCGGCGGGCAACAGCTCCCAGACGCCGTCTTCCTCCCGGGCCATTTCCGCCTGGGCCAGACGGTGCAGCATGGCGCGCAGCCAAGGCTCGCGGCGCGGGGCAAGACGCCCGGTCGCCATGAGATCCGCGCAGGTGAACCCGGCCAGGGCCGGGGTCGCGCCCGCCAGGGCGGCGATGGCTTCATGCGCATAGGTAAGGGCGGCAAAACGCAGCAACATGCGCGGGTGCACCTCGTGCCGGGCGGCGTCCTCGGGCGTATGCCGGGCAACGGCCGCCCGGGCGTCGTGGTGGATTTCCTCCAGGCCGGCGCGCAGGGGCGAGGGCGCGGCGGCATCGGCGCGCGGCGCGGCCATGGGGCGCATCACATAGTGCGCGGGCGCGGCGGATTCGTTTTCCAGCCAGGCGGCCCGGCGGAAACGGCACTGGGAAAGGGAGAGCAGCAGCGTGCCCCTGTCGCTCAACAGGTCGAAGTCGGCCACCACGGAACGCGGCCCGACCTTGCGCAGGCGGGAGAGGGCAAAGGCCGGGGTGCCCGGCGCATAGAGGACGACGCGCCCGAAGGCGGCGGGCAGGTAGGCCTGGCCCTGCACCTTGTCCCGCAGCGAGCGCAGCAGTGGCAGCAGGGTATGGAAGGCCCCGTCAATCAGCGTGGGGGGCACGCGCATGCCTTTGGCGGAGGCGAGGTCGGGCGCGGTGAGCCGGGCCAGGGCTTCCGGCCCCTCATCGCCCCGGCGCAGCCAGGCTTTTTCGACCATGCGGAAGGCAGGCCCGTAGTGGAGCATGAAACGCTCGGCCGTGGCATAGAGCGAGGAGGAATCGACCGGCGCGCCGAATTGCTCCGGTTCGCGCACCAGGGGGGAGGGGGGCGGCGGCGCATGGGTAAAAGGCACGGCCCGGGCCGAGGCGTAGGGGGACCATTCTTCGGGGCTCATGTAGGCGCGCCCTTCCAGGCGCAACGCGCCGTCTTCCTTGTCCAGGAACATCCGGGTGCTCTGCCCGCCGTCGGAGGCAAAACGCAGGGGGCGTAACAGGGTCAGGCGCTCCAACTCCAGGGCTTCTCCGGGGTGGAGAACCTCGGCCGCGGCCAGCATGGTTTCGATGACGCCCGCCGCGGGGAAGACCGTGCTTTCCCCGGCCTTGTGATCGCGTAGCCAGGGGAAATCGGGCAGAGAGAGCACGTTTTCAAAAACCGGCGCGGCCAGGGGCAGGCGCCAGCCCAGCAGCGGGTGGACTCTTTCCTTGCCGAGAAAGTCGCGGCATTCCGGGCTGTCCGGGCTCCATAGGTATTCCCGGTTCCAGGGATAGGGGGGCAGATTCTGCCGGGTAAACGGCCCGGTTTCGCGCGGCCTGAAGGCCCAGCCACGCTGCCAGGCCTCTTTCCAGGAGCTTTCCAGGCGTTCGGCGTCCGGCCCGTTTTTGTACAGGGTGCCGAGCACGGCGGCGGTCAGGCCGCTTGCCTTGACGGTTTCCTGCAGATAGCCGCCGAGCACCCGGTGCGGGCCTATTTCCAGAAAAATACGGCAGCCCAGTTCAAGGGCTTTTTGCCCGGCAAGGGCAAACTGCACGGGGTTGCGCAGATTGTTCCACCAGTAGCCGGCATCGAGCAGGGTGTTTTTTGCCTCCGGCAAGGCCGTGGACAAAAAGGGAATGCGCGCCTCGCGCGGGCGGATATCGCGCAGCGCGCCAAGCAGATCTTCCTTGAGGTCTTCCATGCGGCGGGTATGGAAGGGGTAGGGCAAGTCGAGCATTTTCGCGGTGACCCGCAGTTTCTTGCACTTCTGCAAAAAGTCCGCGACAGCGTCCGTGTCGCCCGCCAGGGTCAGGGCGCGGGCCGCATTGACCGCGGTGATCTCCACGCGGCCGTCATAGGGGGCGAGCAGTTCGCGCGCCTCGGCCTCGGCCATGCTTGTCACGGCCATCTGTCCGGTGCCGCGCAGAGGGGCCTGCAGCAGGCTGCGAAAATGTACCACGGTGCAGGCGTCTTTCAGGTCGAGGGCGCCGCAGGCCCAGGCCGCGGCCACTTCTCCCACGCTGTGGCCGAAGACCGCATCGGGGGTGATGCCCTTTTCGGTCAGGGCGCGCACCAGGCCCACTTGCACGGCAAAGAGCAGGGGCTGGGCGTTTTCGGTGCGGCCGAGAACGCCGGCATGCTTTTCCGAACTGCGCAGCATTTCGATGATCGGGGCAGCCCCCAGGGGTTCGCGCAGGGGACGCAGCAGCGCGTCCACTTCCTCCACGGCGGCGGCAAAGGGGACGCTTTCGGCCAGCAGGGCGCGGCCCATGCCCGCCCATTGGCAGCCGTTGCCGGAAAAGGCAAAGGCCCCTCGGCAGTTCTCCCCCACCCCGGCGGCAATGGGCACGGCCTTGGGCGGGGCGTCGGAGGCAAGTTTTTTCAGTTGCCGCGGCAACTGCTCCGGCCGGACGGCCTCGACCACAGCGCGGCAGCGCAGGTGATCGCGGCAAAGGGCCAGGGTCAGGGCGGTGTCGCGGCAGCGCGCGGCATCGGCCCCTTCCAGGTGCTCGGCCAGGGACAGGGCCCGGGCGCGCAGGCTTTTTTCAGACGCGGCGGAAAGCAGCAGGGGGGGCAGCGGCTTGCCCGAAGGCGCGCCGGCCGGCCGCCGGGCCGGGGGGGCTTTTTGCAGCACCGCGTGGGCGTTGGTGCCGCCGAAGCCGAAGGAGTTCACACTCACGAGCGCTTCTTTGCCGCGCAGGGGCAAACGGGTGGCGCGGGTGGGCACGGCCAGGTTCAGGGCCTTGAAGTCGATGGCTGGGTTGGGCGTGGAAAAATGCAGGTTGGGGGGGATGACGCCCTTTTGCAGCACCAGCAGGACTTTGAGCAGGCCCGCCATGCCCGAGGCGGGCTCCAGGTGCCCGATATTGCTTTTGACGGAACCCACAAGCAGGGGGCGCTTGCCCTGCAGGGGCTTGCCCAGCACTTCGCCCACGGCTGAAGCCTCAATGGGATCGCCCGCGGCCGTGCCGGTGCCGTGGGCTTCCACATAGGCCAGATGATCGAGGTCCAGGTCGAAACGCTCGTAGACTTCGCGCAGCAGGGCCATTTGCGCCTTTTTATTGGGCAGGGCCAGGCCGGTGGTGCGGCCGTCGGAGTTCACCCCGGTGCCGGCGATCAGGGCCAGGACGGTGTCCTTGTCTTTACGGGCCTGGGAAAGGGGTTTGATCAGGATGGCCCCGGCCCCCTCGGCCCGCACATAGCCGTCGGCCGAGGCGTCAAAGACCTTGCAGCGCCCGGCGGGAGAGAGCATGTGCGCCCGGGAAAAGCCGATGAAGGGCAGGGGGCTGAGCAGCACGTTGACCCCGCCCACCAGGGCCTGGGAACACTCTTTGCGGCGCAGCGCTTCGCAGGCCATGTGCAGGGCCACCATGGAGGAAGAACAGGCCGTGTCGACGGTGAGGCTGGGGCCGCGCAGGTCAAAGGCGTAGGAGACGCGGTTGGCGATGATGCTCAGAGAAGAGCCGATCATGGAATAGGCCGTGAGCACCCCTGGGTCGGCCACGCCGCGCATGCTGAAGTCCATGCCGGAGGCGCCGACGTACACCCCGGTGCGCGAGCCGCGCAAGGAGGAGGGCAGAACGCCGGCGTTTTCCATAGCTTCCCAGGCCAGCTCCAGAATGAGCCGCTGCTGGGGGTCCAGGTCCGTTGCTTCCTTGCGGGAAAAACCGAAAAATTCCGGATCAAACTCCTTGATGCGCGAGAGCACCCCGGCGGCGCGGGTATAGCCGTGGCCGGGCATGTCCGCCGCCTTGCTGAAGAAACGATCCAGCGAGCAACGATCTTCGGGCAGTTCGGTCACGGCGTCTTTGCCTTCGGCCAGAAGACGCCAAAGACCCGGCAGATCGCCGACGCCGCCGGGCAGGCGGCAGGCGGCCCCAATGATGGCCAAGGGTTCGCGCGGCTGCGTCATGTACTCTCCCTCATGAAAATCGGCAGGCAGGGCCGGTCAAAAGAAGAAGGCGAACCCGGAAAGTCCGCTCCTATGTATCACAGGATCGGCCGTATTACCGACAACTTTCCGATAAAGCAGGCGACCAGAACAAATAATCAATGTTATGGATTAGTAAGATCAGCGTAGCCAACATACAGTCTGCCACGGAATATGTCTAGATTTTGTGTGGGGGTTTGTGGTTTTTGATGATTATAATATGAAGACTGCACTGGTTTTAATCTGGCTGGTATACCGTTTTTTTTCAGCCTATCTCAGAGCAAGCGAGGCGGAAAAAAAGGAGATGATCGATTGGGCGAGGCCTCGTTACAGTGCTGATGGTGAGTTGGGTGAGCCAGTTTCGTTTTTGGAAAAAGTACTCGCCCCCTAATTTGCTCTGCTCCGTGAAAACTGGATTGTTCGGAACGGGAGTTTTCTGCGGCTGTTGAGCTTTTTTACACCGGAGCAGTGTGGCTAGCTGTAGCAGTAAGACTGTTTTGTTCTAAAATTTGCCGCCAACCGACGGAGGATGGCGGCAGCCGCCGTAATATCGGGTTCGGCCCACACCGTGCCGGCAACTTTGTATGTCCCTTGCGGATCGCGGACGGGCACAAGACTGTAGGGAACTGGATGGCAACGCTCCCCCCGCATAAAGTCCATATTGCCCGACCAACCTGTGGCCACTACGTGCAGGCCGTGCAGCATGGCCTCGCGCACGGTCAGTCCATATCCTTCCGAGCGGTGCAATGAAAGATACACGGCGGATAAGGTATACAGCGCGGCCATTTCTCCCGCCGTAAGCCTGGCGTGAATAAAACGCACATTACCCGTTCTTGCGGCGTTCTGCTGCAATAATTCCCATTCATGGCGGCGGCGCTCCACCCCGCTTGTTTTGACCAGCAGTTCAACATCATTATTATCGCCAAAAGCTTTCTGGAAAGCGGCAACAGCAGCCAAAGGGTTTTTTCTGTAGAAATTCGAGCCCATGTCAAATGCGATTAGGACGCGAAATTTGCCGACTCCGGCGGGCACCACAGGGGAATATTCCGGTTTGGGGACGGATACGGCATGGGGGTGTACCTGCACCGGCTTTCTGGTATGCCGTCGCACCGCACCTGCCGTGAAGCTGCTCGGAACGAGGACTTCATCCACATGTTCCAGGCAGCGGGTCCAGAAATGGGGAATGTCTTCCAGTTCCCAGGCCCAGTAAGCTGCAAGACGTTTGCCGGGCAAGAGCCCGCGCAACAACCACAGCACAAGCATATACGCGGGTGGATTTACGTGTATCACCAGGGTGCCGGGACCGGCATGGACACCAAAAGACTCAGGGAGCAACAGGTGGTCATTGTGCAGGGCGGGCAAGGCGTCGGAACGCAGAAGCTGCGTGAGGTCAATAGCGTACACTTCTTTGCCCGTTTGTTTGGTTTCTTGAAAAAACAGGCGGGCCGATTCACCCAGGCCCGTTGGAGCATGAAAAAAGCCGGCTACGTAGAGGGGAGCGTCCGGCGGCGGCATGGGCTGCCGCGCTTTGGGCAGGCCCAGGCGTAAGGGCTCGATCATGAGATAGGGCCGGAGCCCGGGAGGTATACGGCGCCAAAGGGTAAGGGGGAGGAATGTCATACTCCCGCCCGCAGAGCAGATACGGCCATGCTTCATCCCCGTCGTAAATACGCGCGCACCCGTTGCCCCCAGGCTGTGGTCTTCAGCTTCTCCTTAAAATCCGTGGGCAATACCCTGACGGCGCAATCGTTGATGAAGCGCGCCCCGCACTTGATGCATTTTTTGATCGTCCGCAGAGAGTATCTGTCTTTGAGGTAATAGTAACTCAACCATGCCATTTTGGCGATAAGCATGGCTCTCAGGTGAGAAGCCGGGCCGGTGGCGGGGAGGTCTCCGGGCACTTTGAAACAAAAGTGCTTGTCAAAAGCCAGGTATGTTCTCCAAAAAGAAAACCCGTACTTCCCTCGAAAAGCCCTCATATGGGCGCGGTACTCCTCCGAGACGTCCTCAAAACCGTGATCTGTAAAGTTCTTACGTAATTGCTTCTCAGGGATAAGAAACTGATGCTGCGGATCTGCCAGCATCCCTCCTCCATAGATGTTCTCGAAGTCTTGATCGCCCACGGGGCACGTGATGACACATTTCCCACCCGGACGGAGAAGCTTTGCCAAGACAGGCAAATACGCTTTTTTAACGGCAAGCGGAATATGCTCCCACACTTCTGTAAGAACAATGCCGTCGAACGTGCGATTACCGAAAATATCGAGCAGCGACTGCGGATTATCTGCAGGAGTATGCCGCAAAAAATGTTTGGCATACGGAAGAGCCGCGTCAAGAAAAGCGACATTGACATCCACGCCGTATGCGTCAATCCCTCCTAGGCGGTACGCCAGCACATGCGCACCATATGCGCAGCCGATATCTAGCAGCCGGCGGCCTTTTACCGGGATTGCGCCAGCAACCATCCGCGCGTAGTCATGATGCCATTGCCCCAACGTCGTATAATTGACCTTGCGGCTCTCTTTGTACAGTTCGTCTTCCAGTCCTAGGGCGGAGGCCAACTCGTGGCGCAACAACAGATCGAATCTGTCATCCACGACCAGCTTCGCTAATTCATCTCCGATCTCTTCGGCGGCATGACCCCTCAGCGCCTCGATCGCTTCCCGCGCATTGGCATGATGCGCCACCAGATGCCTACGCCTGTTAAGATCGGTCATGGCCGGGCGCAGCACGAGCCACTGTCGGGACAAAAGCGGTTCCCCTAGGAGTATGCAATGCAAAGCGAACAAAAAGCCGTCGCTGCTGAGGCTTTGTTCCCATCCGGCCATGGCGGCCAATTCAACAGCCCGCACATATGAAGCCAATTTCGGCCTGGAGCGAAAGGTGTCGCCCCGGGCGGAGCCGAACACGTCATGGGCGATGAGCACGGTATCAGCGCCAGAAACTTCACGCAGGGTTTTGAGCGTATCAAACATCTCTCCTTCCGTCCGCAGGGAGGAGAGCAGACCGTTCGCCCAAATGAGTTGTTGTCTCTTTTGCGGGCCTTCCGCCCGTAGGGCGCTGGCAAGAAGAGGCCAGGAGCCGACGAGAGCGGCGTGCTCCGAGTGCGCACGAATCGCCGTCTCCTTATCCGCCGGAATGCCATAACGATGGAGCGTGGAAGAAGGGAATGCCGCGAGCATGCCCGCAACCAGAGGGGGCAAGTTTTCGGGAATAGTCGTGCCTGGCAGCGGGGCTGTTGCCAGATATAGCCCATCATAGCCAAGCGTCACATATTTTTCTTTGCACCATGCGGTTATTTCTGGAATATTCGCTTCTTCGACAAGAAAAAAATATTCCGTCGCGGCTTCATGATTGCCGAAGACGGCAAGAGAATATGCAAACAGCGCATGAACTTTTGCAATGGAGTATTTCGAAAGATGTGCCGCAAGCATCTTTTGCGTGAGCCAGATACAGAGTTCATGTCCGTATTGAACATCAAGCGCCACCCTGCACAGTACAAGCGCGATAAAACGTGTTTCCAAGCCGTGCTCATCCTCCAGTTGAAGAGGAAGCAATTTGGCGATCAGATGATCGCACAGTGCTTCGGCGCTTACGGCGCTACGGGAGGTAAAACGCACAGTTTCGTGCTCAGCCTTATGACGCAAGGCCATGAGCCCGGCGCAGGACAGGGCTTCCGTGCGCATCACCGAGCCTTCCGTCGCCAGTGCCTCATAATTCGCGTTCATAAGACAACCGGAATCAACCGCCCATTGGCGCAGGCGTGAACCGGGAAAGGGCTTGGCGATGGAAAAACCGGCCTCCCAAGGCTGCAACTCTTTGACGAACTGGATACTCTCCTCCACTGTTGCCTCGGTCTCTCCGGGAAGGCCGATGATAAAGGCAAGGGTGGTGTCGATATGGTACTTTTTCGCCAGGGCCACAGCGCGCCGGACTTCGTCTTTGGAAATGCCTTTGGCTACGGTCTCACGGATGACGTCATTGGCAGATTCAACGCCAAAGAAAACGTGCTCCACTCCGGCCTCGGCCATGCGGGCAATCAGATCTTCCGGCAACATCTTTTCGTTGACCCGCAGTTGCAGCTTGTATTTCAAGCCAAGACCGGCCTCATTGATGGCCGTAAATAGCGCCTTTGCCCAACGCACATCGACATTAATGGTGTCGTCCTGAAAAAAGACCTCGGAAAATCCCAGATCTTTGATGACCCGCAATTCATCCAAGATATCGGCGACGGCCCGTTCGTCCCACGACTTGCCCCAGACTGTGCTGGAACAGAACATGCAGTTGAAGGGGCAGCCGCGCGTGATCATCATGCTGGTCTGGATGAAAGGCAGCCGCCCCGCACCCGCATAGCACTTGATGGGCACAAGATGGCGGGCAGGCAGGGGCATGTCTGCATAGGAAAGCGGTTCGGCAAAAGCGGGATTAGGAACAGCAGGTCCGCCCTTTATCAGGCAGCCGGGGATGGAGCCGGGTGCATCCCCGGCGGCGAGAGCCGCGAAAGGCGCCTCCCCCGGACCGAGAATTACGTAATCGAGGGCCGGACACTCGTCAAAGGCCGCGTGGGTGACGGCACAAGCGTGCGGGCCGCCATAAACGACACGGCTGGCGGGAAAGCGCGCTTTCAGGACAGTAGCCAGCTTGTAGGCCTCGCCGGCCTGCAGGGTTGTTCCCCCAATGCCCACAAGCTCCACTCCGGGCGGCAGGGCGTCCGCCGCTTCTTCCGCCGCAAGGCAGAAGAGCTCGGCATCAATAACCGTGACCGTATGGCCTTCCCGCTCCAGCACGGCCGCGATATACAGGAGGCCCAGAGGTGGAAGCTGGGAATAATGATCGTCAAAGTTCGCTTTGGGAACAAAAGGATTGATAAGAGCAATATGCACCACAACACCCCTTTCCTTATCTATATAAAGTACTTTTGTGGAAACTCGACAGGTATCAATGTTTCTGGATGATAACTCCAAAA
This sequence comes from Desulfovibrio sp., assembly GCA_031553235.1. Classification (GTDB taxonomy): domain Bacteria; phylum Desulfobacterota; class Desulfovibrionia; order Desulfovibrionales; family Desulfovibrionaceae; genus Frigididesulfovibrio. The sequence goes on along the minus strand of JAVBLS010000004.1, from coordinate 58,546 downwards.
CAGGTGGCGGGGAATCCATCCACAAGCAGCTTGATGTGCGGCGGTTGGAAGTCCGGGGGCAAGCATTGTACGCTTTTGAGCGGCTGATGTGCATAGGGAGGCAGGTCCATATATTTGTCAAACACCCCGCAGCCCCAGTCAAAGTCGCACGCGGTCATAGTCCCTCCCAGTTCCTCGACGGTATCCCGCAGCTCCAGGACGTGCTTTTTATGAAAAAGAACGGCACCCCAGTTGTCTAACGTCGCCGGTGTATCCAGGTAATTGAATTCCGTGGTGTGAACGGAAACGCCGCCCGGCTTGAGCAGTTTCAGGGAGTTTTTCAGAAAATCGAGACCAGCCCGGATGCTACCGAGGTGCTCGACGACACAAACCGACCAACAAAAATCGAATTTACCGTGCAGCGCTTCGGGCAAGACGTTCATATCCACATATTGCAGGCCGACCCTTTGCTCAAAGTCCTGCCGGCCCATGTATTCTCTCTTGAACAGGACATCCAGGGAGTTCGTATACTGCGCCGTCGCTTGCCAGCCGGACTGCGTGCCGTCGTCTTTAAGCGGTTTGTCGCCCGCCGTGACAATGCACCCTTTTGACGCCAGGAAACATGGTAAGGGCTCCTCTCCGCAGCCAAGGCCGAGACCGGCTCTTCCTGTCCGCAGCATATCGCGCTCATACAAGACCTGCAGCACAAAGGAGAGTTCCCAGTGCTTTCTATGATAAAGAAACGGATACCCTAATTTCCGTATCCAGAAGCGGGACCAGTCCGACTCCAGGTCGGCCTGGGTGGAAACCTTGCTTATCAGCCCCGCGAAAACAGGCTGCTCGGGAGTGGGGAGTGTGGCCACCCGTTCTTTCAACATCCACGCGAGGTGCCCGGCAAGAGCCTTTGCATTGAGGCTCAGGTATTCAAATAAAAATTCATCCGCTTGGCCCGTGGGCTGCCCCAACATATTCAGTAGGCGCGGCTGCTGGCTTGTAAAGGACCCCATAACCGCGGCCTGCTCCTTCTTTTGGAGAAATTTTTTCAGAATATTCATGGTCAGTCGGCTCCAAAGTGCTGTGGTGCAATATAAAAAATGTTTATAGAACAGTGGCTGCAAGCACCGCATCGGGAGACAGCCGCTCCATGCATACACTCTCAACTTTTCCTGAAACGGCGCAGACGATCCCCTGATTTCGCCAACACGGTACACAGGGAAATCGCTCACGTGCATCCAGCATGCGCACGTGTGGGTAGTGTCTGGTGAAAACTTTGCCGCAGGTCGGGCCAAACAAGGCGACCGTGGGTACATGCAGAGCGGCCGCAGCATGCAGCAGACCGGAATCAGGGGCTATGAAGCATCTGCACCGCTGCACAAGGGCGATGGACCTGCGTAACGGGTGGCTGTCAACCTTTATTATGTTCGGGATATCAAAGCCCTGTATGGTTTCGCCATGAAACAGCAGCACAGGGTTTTTCAAGGCGAGTTGCCGAGCGACTTCTTCAAAGTGGGGATAGTCTTTGTATGAGTCTGCCGAGTACAAATGGATGCCGAAAACATCTTTTCCCACCAGGCCATGCTCTCGCAGAAAATTGTCGGCCCAGTCCTGCTCTTCCGGCGTGACCATATACCGGGGAATGCGCCCCACCTCGGCCAGTCTCTTCCGCTTTACACCCATGGCGGCGGCGTAAATGTCGATCCTGTTGGCCCTCACGCGGGGCAGGGTCATGGATTCCACCCTGGCGGCGGGGCACCGGGTCAGGTCGTACCATAGGCTGTAGTCGTCCTGATGCAGGACATCCGCATGGATGTCCTTCACTTCGACGTCGGTATTGCCGAGCAGCAGACCGTGAAATCCCTTGGGGATGGCGAAGTGGATTTCGCGTTCCGGGTATTTTTTTTTCAACACCGCCAAGCCGGGGGTCATCATCAGAATATCGCCGATGCCGCCCATGGCGCGTGTAACAAGAACGGGCCGTCGTGCTTTTTGTAACTCCGCGGAGACGACTCCCTGCCCGGTGTCGGCCCGCCGGGGTAGGTTGTGGATTTGATTCAAACCGCAGAGGTGCGCCACCTGAATGCAGGCACTCATACAAAAACGGTATCCTTTGAGTGCCAGTTTGCCCAGCATAGACCGGGCGGCGAGGATATGCAGCAGATCAAAAAGCCGCATATTCATGCGGAACCAAAGAGGAAAGGAGACTATCCGGAACAACTCCGTCATCCCGCCCGTCTGTTTGTAAAAACGCAACAGAAAGCCGTCGGCTTCGGGCATGCGAGCCAATTGGCGCACAAAAAAACGCAGCGCTTTATAATCATCCCGCTGCCGGGCGGCAACACAGGCCATCCAGCAAAAAAAGGTACGCATTGTGCCGTCGCCAACAAGATATGGGCGCAGTGCGTAGTACTCAATAACCTCTAAGGCTTTATCTGGAGCGTCCGCAGCGAAATATATCAATGCAAGATCATGCCGCAGATGGATTTTTACATCCGCGAAGCTGTCGATGTGTCCTTGTGCCAAAGGTTCAATAAATTCTAGTGCCCTATGGGGCTGATGGAGCACTCGCAAAAGATCCGCGCAGCCACACATTGTTCCATAATAGGACTTGGGAGGGCGTTCATCGGAAAAGGCGGCAAATAGCCCCCGCATGCCTTGATATGCCGCTGAGAGCGCGTCTCTCTCTTCTTTGCTTGTCATGTCAGCCCTTGTAGTTGCTGCGTATATTTCACCAGCAAAATTTCAGGGGGACCCGACTCGACGAATTCCCCATCTTCCAGCAAAATGATCATATCACATAACTCCAGCGTAGTCAGCCGGTGAGCCGCGATGATACAGGTGATTCCCCCCTTGAGGGTTGTAAGGGAACGCTGGATGGCCGTTTCACCGCCATGATCGAGGGAACTCGTGGCTTCATCAAGGATCAGCACCGAAGGCAATGGATAAAGAGCGCGTGCGATGGAAATGCGTTGCGCCTGTCCGCCGGAAAAACCGGAACCGCCTTCACCGACGCTCCGCTCTATATCTTCACAGTTTGGTCCCAAAAAATCGACGGCAGCTTCAGCGCAGGCGGCGCGTACACGCTCCGGGTCATATGGCTTGCCCCACCGGCTGAAAGCCACATTTTCGGCCACTGTCCCCGGCATGAGAAAAGGTGACTGCGGCACATAGCCCACCTGCTCCCTGTAGGCCGCGAGCTGCCTTGGCGCCAAAGCATTGCCGTCAACCCGCAATTCCCCTGTTGTCGGAGTCAGCAGCCCGCTCAGTACGTTAATCAACGTGCTCTTGCCCGCCCCCGAGCGGCCGATGATACCGACAAAAGAGCCCTTGGGAATATCCAGATTCACACGTTTCAGACTCGGCTCACTTGCTTTGGGATAAGTGAACGATACATCCCGCAGGCTGATACTGCGTGTGATGCTGAAGCCCGGTTCCGGCTCGGCGATATTCTCTTCGGGCACATCCTGTAGCCCTTCGAAATATTCCAGGCACGGTATGGCCATGGGGGCATGCGACCGTAGGTTCACAATGGCTCCCACCGCCCGGTTGAGCGAAGGCAGCACCCGCCAGGCCGAGAGACTGAGCAGGGCCACGGTGGCGACTATTTCCGGTGTCCGCGCGTTATGGACGTATACCAAAGTTCCCACAGTAGCGCTGATCAGAAAAAAGCCGCAACTCTCCAACGTCCAGGTGGGCAAGGCCGGGGCGATAACCAGAAAGGCCTTTAACGGAGCGGCTTCCGTGATGGGGGCTTCAATGGCTTTCAAAAATGTTTTTTGTTGCCGGTAGATGAGCACTTCCCGAATGCCCCGCACCGCCGCAAGGGTGGCGCGGGATTCTCGCCCATTCATTATGGCGGCATGTGCGGAACGGGTATCAATGGCATCGCGCAGCAGCATATACGTTAAAGTCGCCACGGTTCCCATGGCAAGCAGCACGACCAGCGTCGTACCCGGCGCGCCCACCAAAAGGCCACAGAAAAGCAGCCCTGTGGTCAGCAGGTTACTGCAGGTCACAAGGCAAAAGACGAGAAATTGTCCAAGGCTGTGGCGCCAGGACATACGGGTAAAAGCGTCGGCGCCGGCGGGAGAGAGGTGCCAAGCATAAGGCATGTGAAGGAAAGGGTACATGATCCCATGCCCTATATAGGCGGCAACCTGTTCACCAAGCATAGCCATGCGTCGGTTGACCAAAAAATTCAGAATATTTTTCCCGAAAATGGCGAGCACCGGGAAAAAACTTAAAAAGAATATAAATTTTCTCTCGTCGGCGCTGTATACCTCAAGCCATGGCAACAGTGAAAAAATTTTTTGAATATACCATGCAGAGCGGAAGTGTTCTGCCGTGTTTAACGCGGAAAAAAACATGGTCAGCAACAAAATGCTGCCCAGCTCCGTGATCGAAAGACACATCATCCAGCCGAACAGGATCATAACCCTGCGCTTAAGTCTGGTATCCAATATTCTGAAAATTCGGAGAAAATTTGTAACAACCAAATCGTATACGCTCATAACCACCTTACAGAGCGCTTGTGAAAACTGTTTTATGAGAGAAATATCCTGTTGCTACCAGTATAGAAACATTGCTCATATACGCGTAACACTTTTAAAAGGTGCATCTGCATTCAGGATATCCACACCGTAACATAGAAAAGTGCCATGTGCCGTGAAAAATGATATTTTATAGGCCGGGACCGCGTTTTCGTCAACGGCTATTGCGGCAATCCCAAGGCATGTCTATTACACACACCGCTTAATACTTCTGCCCGCAATGCCAGCGCCAGGCGCTTTCGACAATTGCCCCCAAGTCCGTATGGCGAGGTTGCCAGCCCAGCACGCTGCCGGCCTTGGCGCCGTCAGCAACCAACCTAGCGCAATCGCCGGCCCGGCGCGGCCCGATGCTGTGCGGCACGCGTTTTCCGGTCACGCTCTGGCCTGCACGCAGCACCTCTTTGACCGAAAAGCCGTTGCCGTTGCCCAGGTTGAAGACGTGCGCTCCGGCCTCGGCATTGAGATGGTCAAGGGCCAGCAGGTGCGCCCGGCAAAGGTCTTCCACATGGACATAGTCGCGCAAGCAGGTGCCGTCGGGCGTCGGATAGTCCTCCCCGAAAACGGTCAGGGCCGGGCCGGTCCCAAGCGCGGCCTTGAGCATGTTCGGGATCAGATGGCTTTCCGGTTCGTGGGCTTCGCCAATGCTGCCGTCGTCTTGCGCCCCGGCGGCGTTGAAATAGCGCAGGCAAACGCTGCGGAAGCCGTGGGCGGCAAAGGCGTCGCGCAGCATGTCTTCCACCTGTTTTTTGCCGGTGCCATAGGGATTGATGGGCTTTTGCGGGCTGTCTTCGGCCAGGGGGGCGCCGCTTTCCGGCTGTCCGTATACCGCCGCCGTGGAGGAAAAAATCAGTCGGTCGATCCCGGCCTCGCGCATAGCCGTCAGCAGGTTCAGGGTGCCGCCGACATTGTTGGCATAGTGGGTGATCGGGTCTTTGAACGATTCCCCCACCAGGTTCATGGCGCAAAAGTGCATGACCGCGTCGATCGCGTGCCCGTTCTGTCTGAAGACCTCGCGCACCGCCCCGGGGTCGCGGAGATCGGCGCGCAACACGGGAACGTCGCACACCGCCTTGCCCTGGAGCGCCTTGGCGTGTCCGGTGGAAAAGTTGTCCAGGACAATGGGCCGGTAGCCCTCATCGCAGAGCATGCGCACCATGTGCGAGCCGATGTAGCCGGCCCCGCCGCAGACCAGGATGGATTGGCGCTTGCCGTTCATGTCAGTATGCCCCCTTGCCGCTGAGCACTGTGGGCATGGTGCGAATGAGGATATACAAATCCAGCCAGACCGACCAGTTATAGACGTAGTACTGGTCCAACTCCACGCGGCGGGGGTAAGCGAGATCGTTGCGGCCGGAAATCTGCCACAGGCCGGTGATGCCCGGCTTGACGCGGGTGTAGAGATCAAAGGCATCGCCGTAACGGGCGATTTCTTTTTCCACGATGGGCCGCGGTCCTACCAGGCTCATCTCGCCTTTGAGCACGTTGATGATCTGCGGCAGTTCGTCCAGGCTGGTCCGGCGCAGGAATTTCCCGACCTTGGTCAGGCGCGGGTCTTTGGTCAGCTTTTGGGCTCCGGCCCATTCGTCGCGCAGGCCGGGGTTTTCCTTGAGGGCCTGGGCAAGCACTTCGTGAGCATTGTGCACCATGGTGCGGAACTTCAGCACCTGGATGGGCTTGCCGTGCCGGCCGATGCGTTGCTGGCGGAAAAACACCGGTCCCTTGCTGCCCAGGCGGATATACAGGCCGATCAGGGGAATGAGCAGCAGAAAGAAGACGCTCCCCATGAGGCAGACGGCCAGATCCAGAAGGCGCTTCAGGCGCATGCGGGCCGGGTCCAGCAGGTTTTGGCGCATGGTCAGCACCTGGCCGCAGGGAGAATCGGCCACGCGCAGGGAAGACTGCATCAGCCAGGCGTTGTCCAGGCGGACGACGATGTGCCGGAAATGCCTGTTCAGCCGCAGCACCAGGGGCTGCAGCCGCTCTGGAGGCAGGCGGTGGGCCGGCACAAAGGCCAGGGCGTCGGGATGCACGGCGGCCAGGGCGGCCAGGGCCTTGTCGTCAGCTACGTCTCCGGCTTCCCCGCCCGATTCGGCAATGGCGCCCTCGGCGGTCAGCGGCACCGTCGCCGCTATGAACAGGCCGCGTTCCCGATAGGCGGCAAAAAGCCGCAGCAGCGGGGAGTGATCGCCGGGAGGCGCGAGCCAGAGCACCGGGTAGCCCCACCAGGGCTTGCCGGAGCAACGTCTGCGGGTGCAAAAGCGGAACAGGGGCACCAGGGCCAGGGCCAGCAGCCAGGCAAACAGCACCACGAAGCGGGAAAATTCCGTGCCCTGTTGCCCCAGAAAAAAGAGCAAACTGAGGCAGAGAAAGCCGAGGCTTGTGCCGATGCTGAGATATTTCAGCTCCTTGCTGGGCGAGAGCAGCACGCCGGGGTAGGCCCCCAGGGCGCCGTACAGCAGGGGAAAGATCAGGAAAAACGTGGCCATGCCGATGTATTCGCCCAGGGGCAGATCTCCGCCGGCCAGGGCGCGCAGCGCAAAGGCCACGGCCAGGGAGGTGAACAGGGCCCCGCAGTCGGAAAGGAGCAGAACGCTGAAGGTGGAGCGCAGGCGCGGCAATTTCACGTTCTGCCTCCAAACGCCGGGTGCGGCATTTCCGCTGTTGGCGGGCCGCTTTGGCCGTAGGCCGCCAGGCAGCTGTCCAGAAAAGACCGGAATTTCCGCAGGAATCGCTCCTTGGAGAAGCGCTCCGCCCCTTGGGCCAGAGCGGCGGGAGCAAAGGCATGGGTTCCGGATTCGAATTCTTCCATGGCCCGGCACAGGGACGGCAGATCCTGCTGCGGAAACAGGATGCCGCTTTGCCCGGGCCTGACGGTTTCCAGGGCGCCCCCGCCGGCAAAAGCGATGACCGGGCGCCCGGCGGCCTGGGCCTCCACGGGAACGATGCCGAAATCTTCCTCGCCGGGAAAGATCAGGGCGCGGCAGCGCTGCATGTGCCGGGCGACGGCAAGCGTATCCTGCCGTCCCAGAAAAGAAACCGTGGGGCCGGCCATGCGCTCCAGGGCCTCGCGTTCCGGCCCTTCCCCGATGACCGCCAGCCTGCGGTTCATGCGGCTGCAGGCCTGCACGGCCAGGTCCGGACGCTTGTAGGCGGTAAGCTGCCCCATATACAGATAATAGTCTTCAGGTTCCGGAAAGCTGCCGTCGGCCGGGGTGAAAAGCGAAACATCCACCGGTGGGTGGATCACTTCCGCGCTTCGGCGATAGTGTTTGGCGATGCGCCCGGCCACGTTGCGGGAGTTGGCCGCGAAGAAATCCACGCGCGCGGCGGAAAGAACGTCCCAGATGCGCAGGCGGTGGCTGCACAGGCGCAGGGCGGGGCGAATGAGAGGCCCGGCTTCTTCCAGGTAGTCTTGGTAAAAATCCCAGATATAGCGCATGGGCGTGTGGCAGTAGCAGATGTGCGGCGTACCCGGGGAGGTGAGCACGCCCTTGGCCGGGCCGGATTCGGAACTGATCACCAGGTCATAGCCGCGCAGGTCGAACTGCTCCAGGGCCAGGGGCATGAGGGGCAGGTATTTCTGGCAGTGGCGCGCGGCAAAGGGCAGTTTCTGGATGAAGCTTGTGCTCACGCGGCGTTGCCGGATGGCCGGCGATACCGCTTCGGGCGCATAGACGTGGGTGAAGACGTCCGCCTGGGGGAACAACCCCAGGAGGGCTTCCAGCACCTTTTCGCCGCCGCGCATGGCGATGAGCCAGTAATGCACCAAGGCTACCCGCATGGTTTCCCCGCAAATCTCTCGGCCGGCGGCAGTCCGCAGACCGAGCGGCGCGTGGCGCCGCTTTTTTTCGGCAAGCGTGCAGTCGTCGAAAAAGCGCCGGAGCCTAATGATATTTTATATCTATTATTTTTAATCCATCTTTTCTACGCCGGCATCATTATAATTTATAAACTTGCTAGATAGTAGTGTTTTTATTTTTGAAATTTATTCAGTTACGCACTGTCGCAGTTTGATAGCCTGCCTTTTACCAGGAGTTATGTCAAGAATATTACAACTTGTATTTACTGTTGCTTGACGGTAGAATCTAAAAGATATGCCTGAAATTACAAGTCTTCCCGTAATCATGAATCATTACGTGAACGAGGGCGGGGGACGCCTGACCCTCACCCCCACCTGCTTCGCGCAGCAGTGCCGGGCGCTGGCCGACAGGGGCCTGCACGGCGTGGGCCTTGACGAAGCCGAGGCTTACCTGCTGCACGGCGAGCCCCTGCCGGAAAAGTCGCTGCTGATCACCTTTGACGACGGTTACCTGGACAACTATTTCCATGCATTGCCGGCCTTGTATGCATACGGGCACAAGGCCGCCTTCTTTCCTGTGGCCGACCGGCTGGAAGCTGTGGACGAACCGCGCGCCCTCCTGGCGGATACCCTGGCCGGCAAAGCCGTTGTTCCTTCCCCGGCAAGCAACGCGCTGACGCGAACCCCCCAGGGGTTCACCGTGCGCCGGGACGTTTTTTGCAATCACGGCGAAGTCCGGGCCATGGAGGCCAGCGGTGTTTTCATGACCGGCGCGCACGGCCTGGGGCACTATGGGGTGTTTACAAGTCCACGCTACAAGAATTTCTTTCGGCCGCGCACGCAACTGCGCACATTTTACCGTACGGAAGCAGAGCCCGTCTGGGGCATGCCCGATTTTCCGGTCCGGCCGGGGCTGCGTTTCCGGGCCTTTTTGCCCAACCCGGAAATGACGGAGAAAATCCGCAGCCTGGTGCCCCAGGATTTTGACGCGGCGGCGGCCTTTTTCGCCGACGCGGCAAACATGCGGGCTCTACGGGCTCTGGCCAAGAGTTTTACAGGAAAAATGGGCCGCTATGAAACAGATGAGGAGCGCAAGGAACGCATGTGGCGCGAAGTAGTCGGGGGCAAAACCCTGCTTGAAGGGGTGCTTGGCCGCAAGGTGCGCAGCCTGTGCTGGCCCTGGGGGCGCTACAGCGAAGAGGCCCGGCGTCTGGCCCTGGAGGCCGGGTTCCAGGTCTTTTTCACCGTATACGGCGGGGCCAACCCGCCGCGACGACCCCTGGCCGTGCATCGTTTCCAAAGCCGCAACATGGGCGGCGCCTGGCTTGCGCTGCAGACCCGGCTGCACGCGCGGCCCGTGGGCGCGCGGCTGCTCGGCCTGGTGGGGCTCTGAGACCATGCCCACGAATGGTTTTTTTGCCGCAGAAGCCGACCTGCCGGTACTTTTGACTGGGGAAGGCGGAGCGCCCGGAGCGCCCGGAGCGCCCGGAACGGATATCTGCCCGCCCCGCCCGGCCGCGATTCTGCTGCGCCTTTCTTTGCTCTGCGCTTTTCTTTCCATAGCCCTGCTTTCTTTTGACGTTTTCCCCTATCGCCTTGTGGGCCGCTTTCATCCGCGGCCGTCCTACATTGTCGGCCTTCTGGGCCTGGCCTGCTGGCTGGCCGCGCTGCAGTGGCCGCGCCAGATCCGCCGGCACGCCGTTCTGCTTGCCCTTGTGGGAGCTTTCGCCCTGTATGGCCTGAGTGTTTCCCTGATCAATGCCGTCCGTCTTGACGGGCAGGGGCTGATCGCTTTTACGCTCGTCAACTTTCTCGAACGGCAGGTCGCTCCCCTGGCCTATATCCTGTGGTTCGCCTCCCTGCTTTCCCCCCTGCCGGAAGAGAAAGCACGCCGATTTTTCATCGCGGCCCTGCTGGCCATGTTCCTGCCCAACGCGGTGCACATGGCCCTGGAGCTTCTGGCCAATTACGGGGCCGGCGAGGTCAAGAATTTCCTGATCACCGTCAACCCCTGGTTCAGAGAAGAGCGGACCTCCTACGGCACCTGGCCGCCCCCCTACTACGAAGCCAGGGTGCGCGGGCTTTTCGGCGAACCGGCGCACCTGGCCTATGCGGTCACGCCGCTGTTGGCCTTCTTCCTGTACAAGCTGCGGCAAAAGCGTCTCTGGTACGCTTTGCCGGTTCTGTTCATAGGCATTTCCTATCTGGGCGTATTGCCGACCATGACGGGGCTGATCAGCCTGTTGTTTCTGGGTTTCGCCTTTGTCGCCCACTGTCTGTATGCGTGTTTTCCCGGCCGCACTCGAGCCGTAAGCATCGCCCTGGCTCTGGCCTTGGTCCTTTCTTTGGGGGTGGGACTGTATCTGAAGAAGGACAGGGTGGCGGAGTATGTTGACGAATGGAACGGCGGCGTGGCCGCGCTGGCCGATTACTGTTGCGAGTCCCGGACGGGTGCGCCGGCGCCTCCCGAATCACATGGCGACCCTTCCCGTTTTTTCACCAGGATGCTCAGCACGCGCCTGGAGATGGACATCGCCCTGCAGCACCCGTTTCTCGGCATGGGCTACCAGTTGAGCGGCCTGTACCGAAAACCGCTGGGCGCCATACAGGGGGTCGAGGGGGAAGCCTTCGACAAGGTGCGCTACGCCTTGCGCGAGCCCATCCCAGAGTTTCCTTATTTCTGCGAGTACACGGGCATGGCGGCGGAACTGGGCTTTCCGGGCCTGGCGCTTTTTTTGCTGATCTGCCTGTATGTCGCCCATGGCGCGTACCGGCGTTACAGGGCCACGGGCGACACCTTCGTGCTGTATGTGCTGCTTGTTCTGCCGGCCTTTCTGTTGATGATGGTCTCCTTTGCCTTGCGAACCTGCTACATTACTTACTATTTTCTCGGCTTCCTTTACGTGATCGGCGCGGATCGGAACCGGGAGGCGGGTGGGATGCCCGGCACAGAGTAAGATGCGTCGCGGGGCGGTTCCGAGTGACTGTCGGTGCTCGGATTAAGAGCAAAGTAACTTTTCCGCCTTGAATTTTTACGGCCGACTGTGTATGTAGAAGAATTGTTTTTCATCTCCCGGAAGAGACAACCGTCCGCGGGGCGATAGTTTTTTTCAGAATAACGGAGAGGATTTGTGCTCAGGACCTCCGATCTGTTGCGGATCGTCATCCGGCGGCAACTGCGCCAGTTGCGGCTGGGAGTGATTCTGTCCATCAGCATCGGCATTGCCATGTACATAGGCGTGCAGGTGGTGGGCAAAGACATTGAAGATCGTGTGACCCAAGATGTTTCGCTTATCGGCAACGTCACCATCCTCTCCCTGGAGCACGACGAATACCGCTATCCCGGCGCGCCGCCGCAATGGTTTCTGCCAAAAACGGTGGAACGCCTGCGTGAGTTGCCCGAAGTGCACAGCGCCAGCCTGTGCATGCGTTCACCCCACGAGGTGTCCATGCGGGTGGGGGAGAACGTCGTTTACCTCAAGATGTACGGGGCCGACCCTTCGTACTGGGATGTCCATGCGCTGCGCGCGTCCGAAGGCCGGCTGCTGAACGCCGCAGACGAGCAAAAGCGCGCCAGGGTGTGCGTGCTGGGCGAGAAGCTGGCTCGGCAGCTTTTCGGTGACGGCCCCTATGTGGGCCGTACCCTTACGCTGTATAAGGACAACTATATGGTGGTTGGCGTGGTCGCAGGCTTCATGATGCAGGGCAAGGACGACAGGTGTTTTATCCCCTTGACCACGGCCGCCGACAGAAGCTTTGCGGACAACAACTATGCCAACTGCATTCTCGTGCGTATGAAACATCTGGACGATGTGGACGCCATGTACGAGAAATTGCCCGGTTTGGCGCGGGAAGAGCAGAAGGCTCCCTACCTCCGCCTGGAATATTCCGGTGAAAGCATCCGGACGGTGCGCCTGATCGTCGGCAGAGTGCACATCATTCTGCAACTCGGCATTGCAGCGGCCCTGGGGCTGGGCTGCTTCGGCATCTGGCAGAGTTCCTTCGCCGCGGTACGGGAGCGCACCCGTGAAATAGGCCTGAAGCTGGCCATGGGCGCGGAGCAGCGGGACATCATGCTCCAGTTTCTGGGCGAGGCCCTGTGCAGCGCCCTGCTGGGGGGGCTGACCGGCATCTTCACCGGCACCTGCATCGTGCTTTCCCTGTGCCTGTGGCTGGGCCTGCCCGTTCCCCGGCTGGAACTGGCCATCAGCGTGCCGGTGAGCCTGCTGGTGGCGACGGTGGTCGGCGTGGTGGGCGGCACCTGGCCTTCGGTCAAGGCCGGGCGCATGGACGTGGCCACGGCCCTGCGGTTTGAGTAGGGGCGGCGTGTAATGACGGGTACGGGCGAAAAGCGCATGGAAACATTACTGACGGCGACGGATCTGGTCAAAAGCTACGGCTCCGAGCAGGCGCTGCGCGGGGTGTCGCTCGAACTGTGCGCCGGGCAGATGGCCGCGGTCATGGGGCCCTCGGGCTGCGGCAAGTCGTCGCTGCTGCTCATTCTGGGCCTGCTGCAGCCTCCGGACGGCGGCACCTACACCTCCCAGGGAAAGGATCTGCTCAACCTGGACCATGGCGAGCAGGCGCTGTTCCGGCGGCAGTTTTTCGGTTTCATCCTGCAAAGCTGTGCCGTGTTTTCCTACTCCACGGTGGAGGAAAACGTGGAATATCCGCTGATCTACGCCGGGGTGCCGCGCCGGGAGCGCGTGAGCCTCGTGTCCGAAGCCCTGGAGTCCGTGGGCATGCTCGACAAGGCCCGCGCCCGCAGCAACCAGCTTTCCGGCGGTGAGCAGCAGCGCGTGGCCATTGCCCGCGCTTTGATCAACCGTCCCAGAGTGCTTCTGGCCGACGAACCCACGGGCCAGCTTGACAGCGAGAACACGGACAAGCTCATGGAGCATTTCCACCGGATCTGCCGGGAGCTCTCCTTGGGCATCATCGTTGTGACCCATGACCCGGACGTGGCGGAGCGCTGCGATGTCCTGCACCGGCTGCAGAATGGCCGCATTGTGGCGGCTTGAGGTTGACGCACTTCCTATGAAGCACCATTCCCGTTCCGCGACGTTTTCCGGCAAGTCCGTCGTCCTCGTTTTTCTGTTGTTGTCTCTCCTGGGTCTGGGCGCTTGCCGGGAGCGTCCCCGGCCGGTCGACAGAATGGGGCCGCCCTGGAACGCCCTGCAAATGCGTGAAAGGGCCGCGGAGTTCACCGCGGCGGACGCTCCCGCCCCCACCCCCCTGCCGGCCGAGAACAAGGAACTGGGCTATGCCGACTGCGTGGTCACGGCGGCCCAGCATGCGCCGGACCTGATCAACAGCGTCATTTCGCTGGACATGGCCGAGCTGGATTCCGAGTCGGCTTTCTGGAAGCGGCTGCCGAGCATCCGGGCCCTGTTTCGGGTCAATACCAACCTGACCAACAAGTACGAAGAATACCAGGGCACCTCGGCCCGCCTGACCTTGGGCGTATATGGCTTTGAACCCGTAGTCAGCTATTTTACCCATAAAAGCACCCTGCTGATGCAGGACATCGCCCTGTACACCCACGAGATCGCCCTGGAAAAACGGGCCTGGCAGATCGGCGAGGTGCTGATCAACCTGGAGAGCAAGGAGAACGACCGCAAGCACTTGCTGGGGCTGCTGGAGATCGCTCGGCGCTCCAAAGAATACCAGAGCGCCAAGGAAGGTTCCGAGGCCAACCGGCTGGAGCAGGCCAAGGCCTTGCACCAGGAAAGAAAGATCCAGGCGGAACTGGAGAAGGCCGACATCGCCGTTGCAGCGCATCTGAGTTCCCTCAAGGTGATGCTGGGCCTGGATCAGGACAGAACGCTCGCGGTGCGGTCCGGCGATGTCGGTGCCTTGCTGCGCCGGGAGAAGGCGGCCGCCGTTTTCGCCGATTACGAGTGGGAACCGGTATGGGCCGACTCTCCCGAGGCGCGCATCACCCGCACGGCCCACCAACTCAGTCGGGAAAACATCACCGTGGCCTGGGCCCGCTATTTGCCCGACTTTGCTTTTGACATTTATGCGGCCAACCCGGACAACGATTATGCCTCGTATTCCAGCAAAGACGATGTCTTTTTCTCCCTGATGTATTCCCTGCCCCTGTGGGACTGGGGGGAACGCTACCGCGGAGTGGAGCGGGCCAGGCTGGGCGCCGTGCAGGCTTCGCAGCGCCTGAAGCTGAGCCGGCTGAAGTTCGCCGGCGAGTGGAAGGCGGCCTGGCAGGATCTGAAGCTGGCCGAGGCCGAGGTGGACGTGGCCAAACATATGGTCGCCGCCGCCAGGCTGGACGAGCAGAAGGCCCGCCTGGAGTTCCAGTCCGGCCAGATCCAATATCCTCTGCTGGCGACAGCCGAAGAAGATCGCATTCGCGGGGAGATGCTTCTGGAAGAGGCCGTGTGCACTTTGCGACAGCAGGAACTTTCCGCCTGGATTCTCAGCGGTGGGTTTCGCCGAAGCTTCCTTGATCCCGGTGCCTTGGAGCGGGCCGAGACCAAGGGGCGGGGTGAAGCCGAGTCGGAAGAAGGTGCCGACGCCGGCGGCAATCGGAATGCGGCCGGACAACCTGGTGGTGGTGGAACCGACCGGAATGCAGCCGGGCAACGTGAGGCCGCGGTCGGGCAGGCCGGTGCGGAGGCCGGGGAACCTCAGGCGCGGAGCGCAGTGCCCGGCAGGCCGGACGGCGGGAGGTTGCCCGACGAAGCCTGGGGAGCGGCCGCCCAAGGCCTGAACGCGCCGGAGCAAACGCAAGGTGCTGCCGGAGAAACCCGGGTCGTGGCGGAACTCGACAAAGCCGCGCAGCCGCAGGGCACGGCGAAAGCGGGACAGCCGAAAAAGCGGAGCGGCCGCAAAGCGCGTTAATACGGAAAATCGCCGGTTCCGGCAGGCGGAAATAGAGGCCGGCGCGAGATTAAACACAACGGGAGGATGCTGTGGCGCACCATTTCAGAAACCTGGTGTTTGAAGGCGGCGGCGTGAAGGGCATAGCCTATGTCGGCGCAATGCAGGAGCTGGAAGCGCGGGGTATCCTTCCCGGTATACAGCGGGTTGCCGGCACATCAGCCGGCGCCATCAACGCCGCCTTGCTTGGTCTTGGTTATTCGAATGAGGAGATGCGCGATATACTCTGGGATCTGGATTTCGCAAAAATGATGGATTCCAACTTGGGGCTGATCAGAAATTCCATCCGGCTTTTCACTTCCTTTGGCTGGTTCAAAGGAGACTTTTGTTACAACTGGTTGGCCGGCCTTGTGAAAGCCAAAACCGGGAGCCCGGATACCACCTTTGCGCAAGCGGAGGTCATGAAGGAAGCCAAGGCCTTCAAAAGCATGCATTTCCTGGCCACCAACCTGTGTACGGGGTTTTCCGAAGTGTTTTCAGCGGAAAAGACTCCGGATGCGCGCATTGTCGACGCGGTGCGGTTCTCCATGTCCATCCCGTTCTTTTTTGCGGCAAAGCGCTACGGTCAACGCCGGGATATCTATGTCGACGGCGGCGTTATCGACAACTACCCGGTCAAGGTTTTCGACCGGGAAAAATATGTGCTGACCGCCGGAGGCTCAAGAGAAACCCAATATTACGCGACTGTGAACCAAGCATTTTTGCAACAACACCCGCACAGCTCGCCATATATCTATAACAAGGAAACTTTGGGGTTCCGCCTGGACAGCAAGGACGAAATAGCCATGTTCAGAGACCAGAAAGAGCCCGTGGTTCACGAAGTCAAGAACCTGTTCGACTTTATCAAACGTGTTGCCCTTACGTATCTCGATTCTCAAAACAACGAGCACCTGCATAGCGACGACTGGCAGCGAACCATATACATTGATACTCTTGGCGTTGGAGCGACGGAGTTTTCCCTTGCCGCCGCAACCAAGGAAGAACTGGTGGCTTCAGGCAGATCTTGGACTCGGCAGTACTTTGCCTGGTACGACAATCCCGGCGAAGCTAGTGCGAATAAATGAACGCGGAGCACGGCAGCCAGGTCTGAAATTGTTCCTTGACTCAGAGCTCCCCCAGGGCGGTGAGCTCCTGAAGTTGGCGGACGGCGCGGAGAAGGTGAGCCCTGTCGGTGAACTCCAAGTCCCGCAGCAGGCGTTTTTCGGCCTTGACGCCAAGCGCGGCGCTTCGCTCTTCGGCTTTTTCGAGATGCGCCAGCCCTTCGGTAAGACAAAGCGCGGAGGGCGGTGCGCCTCGGTTATTCAAACACGGTCTATTCTTCGATGGCCGTTTGTATGGCCTCAAGGGCGCGCTTGACCAGTTTGCGCCTGGCCGCCCTGTCGGCTTCGGGGCCCTTCAGGGGGGCTTCGGCCACACAGGCCACGGTCTCCTCTTTGTTCACATACAGAACGCCGTCCGCCACGTGGGTGCGAGCGCCCCAGCGTACATCCTTTATGCTGACCTTATGCAATGCCGGCTTCATTCCGGTTCCTCCAAAAATGATTGGCAATTTCATTTTGAAATTGTCTGCGAACCACAAAAGCAAGCCCCATGCCTGCCCGGCCGCACGACTGCAGTCTTTGCCCGGCGGTATGGAACTTGCCGCCGGCAGGGCGCAGGCGTGCCCCTGAACGATCCCGTCTGCAATATGGGTATCTGGGCCATTTCATTTTGAAATCGCTCCAAAAGGTGTGTCTGCACAATGAATCCGGGGCCGGCTGTTGAGGCCGACCTCGGATTTGTCTCTTTGTGTTTTAAAAATGAACATATTGAAAAATTGAATGAATGATTGCGTTCAATTTTTAAACAAATATATCAAGTTGGCATGAGGGATTTGTATTCAAGGCTTTTGGGTGTCCTATAATTGTACAAAGTGCATCTTGTTCTACACCTATGAAGCAGTGCCCCGGCAGTTCGAAGAAATACGCGTAGTTCACTGTAAAAACAGGTGGTTTCTTTTAAAGCCCACGCAGACAAGGGCTATTGTCGTTTTTGGCACGCTACATGCTACAGAATAGAACAATTGTTCTTCCCAATACTTTCACCTCAACCCTTCCATGAGGAGAATGTCATGGCCGCACTTCAAGGTGTCTATATTGTTCTGGCCACGCCGTTTTTGAAAGACGGCGCCATTGATTTTGAAGGCTTCGGTAAAAACCTGGATCATTACGCGCAGACAAATGTGCACGGGGTCATGGTCGCCGGGGCCTTGGGCGAATATCTCGCCATGTCCCTGGAAGAGCGCAAAGAGCTGGTGGAGTTCGCCTCCAAGCGACTGGCCGGACGCATTCCTTTCATGGTCGGGACCACGGCGCACAGAACCGAGCACGTCATTGCGCTGTCCAAGCATGCCAAGACGCAGGGCGCCACGGCGGTGATGATTTTGCCTTCCCCCGGCATGGGCATGCGGGAAGACGAAATCTACGCCTACTACAAGCGGATTGCCGAAAACGTCGATATTTCCATCATGCTGTACAACAACCCGGGCAGTTCGGGCATGGATATGGAGTTCAATCTGGTCAAGACACTCTCCGCCCTGCCCAACGTGGCCTGCATCAAAGAAGCCTCCGGCGACGTCAAGCGGGTCACCCGCATGCGCCAGGAACTCCGTGAAGACTTCTCGGTGTTCTGCGGCTGGGAAGACATGCACCATGAAAGCTTCTGCGCCGGGGCCAAGGGCTGGGTATGCATGGGCGGCAACTTTGCCCCCGGTTTGACCCGCGACCTGCTGGACCTGATGGACAAAGGGGAGCTGCAAAAGGCCAAAGACCTGACCAAGGCGTACAATCCTTTGGCCCGCCACATGGAAAACGCGGGCAAGGTGACGCAAACGACGAAGTATATCATGGATAAGGTCGGCCTTAGCGGCGGTTTCGTGCGTGCCCCCAAGCAAGCCCTGACCGCCGACGAAAAGGCCGCCATTGACGCCGTTCTGCAGAACGTTTCCCTGTACTGAGACCCGGGGAGCGCAGCCATGCAAACCTTTATTGCTCCGGAACTGGCGCCGGCCATAGGCCCATACTGCCATGCGGTCAGAACGGGCGACCTGCTGTTCATCTCCGGCCAAGTGCCGGTGAACGGCGCGGGTGAAATTGTCGGCAGCTCCATGGCGGAGCAAACCGAACAGACCATGAAGAACCTCAAGTCCGTTCTCGGCCGTTGCGGGCTGGAATGGAAAGATATTGTCAAAACAACGGTCTATGTTTCCGACATAACGGCGTTTTCAGAAATGAACGCCGTCTACGCCGGGCACTTCGGTGACCACAGGCCGGCCCGGGCCTGCGTGGAAGTGTCGCGCCTGGCCAAAGACATGCTCATTGAAATAGAAGCGGTCGCGGAGTTTTCCCGGAGCAAATGAGCTTCAGAAAAATCATTTGCTTCGGCGAACGCCCGCGGCACATGTCACTGCCGACACGAGGGCCCCCCCCACGAAAGAAACCACTTATCAGGCCAAGGCCGAAGCACTGCGCTTCCCCGCGAACACGTTTATCGGCGGCCGCTTTGTCCCCGGCCATGTCCGGAATCACCACCCCGTTCGGAGGGGGCAAGCTTTCCGGCTTCGGCGGGAGGGACAACGCCTCCCATGCCCACGATCAATATACTGAAACCAAAAGCGTTTATATGAACATAGTCTGAGCCGGAGCACCTGCGCCGACGACCGCGCGACGAATGCCCGCGGGCCCGGCCCAACGTTCGTCGGCAGCCGTACCCTGCCGGCTGCAAGATCCCGGGAGGATCTTATGAAAGAAGTCGATCGCTTTCCCGCCAAAGCCGGAGATCTCGGCTGGTTTGAAACCTCCACTTATAAAGAACACAGCTTCAAAGATATTTCCGAACTTGAATCGGACTACGATTTTGTTGTCGTGGGCGGCGGCTTTGCCGGGGTCAATGCGGCCTTCCGGCTGGCCGAAAACAGGCCGGAGGCAAAGATCGCTCTGTTCGACGCGTTGCAAATTGGAATGGGCGACAGCGGGCGCAACGCCGGGTTTCTGATCGACGTGCCGCACAGCTTTGGCGAACCCGGTATAAGCATAGACGACCACAAGTGGCGCACGCGTCTGAACAAGATCGTTATTGAGAGGATGCGCAAGATCAAGGGCGAGCACAAGCTGACCTGCGACTGGATGGACACGGGGAAATATCTTGCCGCGCGGGAAAATAAATTCGTTAAAAACCTTGAAGGCATGGCCGGAGTTCTCGATTCCATCGGCGAACCGTACAAGATGATGGGCAGGGACGAATTGTCGCCCCTGATGGGAACGGAATATTACGTCAAAGCCCTGTACACGTATGGCACCGTGCTTTTAAACCCGGCGGACACCATCAGGGCTCTGGCCGCGGCTTTGCCCGACAATGTCGGCGTATTTGAAGAAACGCCGGTATTGCAGGTGCAGGAAGGCAGCCCCGTGGTCGTCCGCCTGGTGAACGGCAAAAGCGTTCGCGCGGGGCAGGTTCTGCTGCTGGCCAGCGTTTTCGTCGACTGTTTCGGCATTGCCAAGAAAGGCCGCATGACCCCGGTCAACAGCTTTGGCGCCTTCACCCGGGAATTGGCGGCAGACGAGCTCAAGGGCTTCGCGGGCGCCACACCCTGGGGTTGCACCTCCGGGCATGCGGCCGGGACAACCGTTCGCTTTACCTCCACCAACCGCATCTTTGTCCGCAACGGCTTTACCTTCTCCACCCAACTGTGCACATCCCCCCAGCGCATCCACGCCGCGCGGAAAAAGCTGCGCAAGGCTTTTGAGGCGCGCTTTCCCAAGCTGCGCCATGTCAATTTCGAATATGTTTACGGCGGCATGATCCCCATGACCCTGAACGGCGAATCTCTGTTTACCGGCGTGGCCCGCAACGTCTACGCGGCATCGGTCGGCGACGGCTGCGGCCTGACCCGCAGTTCCATGCTGGGCATGTATCTGGCCGATATGGTCTGCAATGTGGACAGTGAAGAACTGCGCTACCTCACCAAGACGAGCAAGCCGCGTTGGTGCCCGCCGGAGCCCTTCAAGACCGCGGGCGCCACCGTTCGCCTGGTTTTTGAGGAGATTCAGGCCAAGGGGGAGGTGTAAGCGCCATGATCCAAAACGCTATATCACTTGAGGATGTCGAGCTCAACGGTTTTCACCGGTTGATGACCATACGCTCCGGCGGCGGCTGGATAATGGACGGTTACGTACTCAGTATTATCGGCGTGGCTATGATCCAGTTTTCGAGCGCCCTGAACCTGGATGATTTTTGGCAGGGAATGGTGGCCGCATCGGCTTTGCTCGGCATTGCGGTCGGTGGATTTTTGGGCGGCTGGCTGACCGACCGGTTGGGCCGGCGCAAACTGTACTTCGTGCCGCCGCTGCTCTTCATTTTTTGTTCCCTGGCGCAACTGTGGGCAGAGTCGGGAGAAGCGCTGTTCATGCTCCGCTTTCTGATTGGGATCGGCGTCGGCATCGAATATCCCGTTGCCGGTTCTTTGTTGACGGAATTTCTCCCCAAAAAATACCGCGGGCCCCGCCTGTCTTTGCTGACCACCCTGTGGTTCGTCGGCGCCGCGCTTGCCTATATTGTCGGCAACTATATTTTGGCCAACAGCGGCAGCGAGGGGTGGCGCCTGGTGCTGGCCAGCTCCGCCGTGATCGGCCTGTTCCTGCTGCTCGTGCGCCTGGGGACGCCGGAGTCGCCGCGCTGGCTGTTGGGCAAGGGACGCGCCGCCGAGGCCGAACGGGTTATCCAGAAGATATACGGCCCGACATTCTCTTTGCACAATCTGCCGGAAATCGCTTCCGAGCGGCAGGTGTCGTTTAAAAGCCTGCTCCATTCCGGCTATGGCAGGCGCATGCTGTTTGTCGTGGTGTTCTGGAGCTGTTCGGTCACTCCGGTTTTCGCGGTGTATGCCTTTGTTCCCAAGGTGCTGCAGGCCCTCAACCTGACGGGCGACTGGGCTTCGTACGGCTCCATCGCGATTACCCTGCTGTTTGTGGTCGGCTGCATCGTCGCCACCTATCTGATCAATGTCATGGGCCGCCGCGGCATGGTCATTCACAGCTTCCTGTGGTCGGCCCTGGCCCTTCTGGGGTTGGGCCATTACGCGGACGGCTCGGCCTGGCTGATTCTGCTGCTTTTCTGCGCTTACGCCTTTTTTATCGGCGGCGCGCAGGTACTGCAGATTGTCTACCCGAACGAGATTTTTCCGACGGAAATTCGAGCCATGGGCGTCGGCATGGGGGCTTCGCTGTCACGTATCAGCGCGTCTGCCGGAACATGGCTGGTGCCCATTTCGCTGCAATCCATCGGCATTGGCCACACCATGTACGCGGCGGCGGCGATTTCCATTGTGGGACTGGTCGTGTCGGTGTGGTTGGCGCCGGAAACTTCCGGGCTGGATCTGCACTCGGCGGCGTCCCTCGAAGGCTGCAGATCGAAAGAGGAAGATCTCCACCCGGCTTAGGGGCAAGCCCCAAGTCCTGCGGTGTTTCCCTGTGACGGTCGAAAAGCGGCTTGCCTGCAGCACGGTAAACCGCTTTTCTTATGGTTGCGTGACGTATCAGTCCTCTGCCGCAAAACGGAAATTGTCCAGGTTGAGCCCGTATTTGCGCATTTTTCTGTACAAAGTTCCCCGCGCGATGCCCAACTTCGCGGAAGCCTCGCTGATATTGCCGCCACAAGCCTGTAGGGCGTTGTAGAGCCATTTTTTGTAGGCGTCGTCGACGTGTTCGCATTGCGGCGCGGCTTCCCCAGTCACTTCGCCACGGCCGCCCAGCGTCGGCGGCAGGTGGCTTATCTGCAGCGTATCCCCTTCACAGAGGATCATGGAATATTCACAGGCGTTTTCCAACTCGCGCACATTCCCGGGCCAGGTGTGTTCCCGCATGGCCTTGAGCCAGGGAGTGGAAAGGCGCACCTCCCGGCCCTGCGCCCGCGCCAGTTTGGCGATAACGTACCGGATGAGAACTTCGGCGTCGCCCGGGCGTTCGCGCAGGGGAGGAATGTGTATCTCAACGCTGTTGATGCGGTATAGCAGGTCTTCTCGAAACCTTTTGGAAGCGACCAAGTCCGGCAGGCTCACGTTGCCGGCGGTAATCACATGGGCGTTGACGGAAATGGGCGTTGTTCCCCCAACGCGCACGATTTCATTTTGCTGCAGCGCCCTGAGGAGCTTCCCCTGGGCCTCCATGGGCAGGCTGTTGATTTCATCCAGGAAGAGTGTTCCGTTTTGAGCCAGTTCAAATTTCCCCATGGCCCCGCTTCTGCCGGCACCGGTAAAGGCGCCGGCCACATAGCCGAACAGTTCCGCTTCCACGAGTTCTCTGGGGATGGAGGCGCACGAGATGGCCACGAAAGGCCCCCCGCGCCTCGGGCCGGCATTGTGGATGGCCTGGGCAAAGAGTTCCTTGCCGGTGCCGCTCTCTCCGGTAATCAGGACTCTTGTGGCTTTCCGGGCGACTTTTCGGGCCAGTTGGAGGCAGTGTTGCAGCTTGGCGGAGTTGCCCAGAATATCTTCAAACAGGTAGTATGCCCTGTTGCCGCCCACTTGGGTGATGCCTTTGGCCACCTGCTTGTCCGAAGCCAAAAACAGGGTCATTCCGATAGTGGCGTTTCCATACCCAAAAAGCGGTTGTATCCTGCAGATATACTTGTTTTCAATGAATTTATCTTTGATGTTGATACTTATGTTGTTCTGCTTGCGCAACGAGATGGCCTGCAGCAATTCATCCTGGCCGGCTTTATGGAACAGTTCCGTCACGGGTTTGCCGGCAAGAGAAGCAAACGGCTGAGAAAAGATTGTTTCGGCGGCGTCGTTGACGTAGGTGACGGCGTTGTTCATATCAAGAGCCACAATTCCCTCTGGCAACGCGTTGCATATGGAATATATCAATGAGCTAAGATAGTTTTTTTTGAACTCGGCATCTTTTTTATGCAATTGCATACTGATATTTTCGGCTGCGGTGGTCAGCATGGCCATGGTATGCGGATGGTATTTTTTCAAAGAACTGGCAATGGCAATGGAGGCAACGATGTCTTTATTATGATCAAAAATCGGGGCTGCATAGCAGAGAGAGTCATGAAATATTTCAAAATAGTGCTCACTGCCCATCAGCGCCAGGGGTTTTTTTTCCTGCATCGTCAATGTCGTTGCCCTGGCCCCCATGATGCTCTCGTCGCAGACCACCCCGGGAGAGTTGTAGAAGGCCTCCTGCGTACTGAGTGACGACTCGTCCCCGGCAACGTCCAAAATGACCTTGTTGGCCGCGGTAAGGATAACGATGGGACGGGTATTGCTGGTCGAGATTTTGATCATGTCCAGCACCGGCCGGGCGATTTCCAGCAGCGCCTTGTATTCTGCGCGTAGCGCCGCCAATTCTTCACGGCTTAATCGCCGGGGCTCGGGTATGTCTCGCGGGTCAAGGTGGTTGTCCCTGCATATTTTCCATGCGGCATAGACATAGTCGGGCAGGGCATCGCGGGCAATATCCTGCCCGCGCGTGAACTGTTCCCACAGCCTTTTGGTGTAAATGGCACCGAATCCGCTGAAGTCCGCCATATGCGTCATCCATTAATTTGTTCAATTTGAGAACGGAACGATTGTATCCCTCACAAATATTTGTTTCAAAATAGAACATTTGTCTGATTTCAGCAATCGTTTTTTATCGATCTCATCCGGATGTTCAAAATTAAGACACGGTGATATGGCGTAAAAAAAAGACTACAACCGGTTGGCTGTAGTTTTTCCAAAAATGGTGGAAGGCGGCGTCACGCTCTTGCAGCCGGCGAGGATCTCCGTGTCACCACATCCGGGACCTTTTCAATGATCTTCAGATAGGCCCGGGCCGCCGGGTCCCGGCATACGCTTGCTCTGTTCCCGGTTGCGGAGAGTATGGGACAGGCTGAAGCGGGCGGAAAAGGACGTCTGCGGCAAGCCCCGGCGCCTGCGAATGGCCTTCACGTCAACCGTAGCGGGGATATGCACGGGTGTTGGTCTCCTGGCGGAATCGAATCATTACCCCATCCATTACCCCATTTCTTTTTGTCGTCAATGTCAATTTTGCTGTCCTTGACAACCAAGATCGGCTAAAAGCAAAGCCGCCCAAGGATTTTTTGACAACCTTGGGCGACCTTTGCTTATCAATGGTGCCGAGGGCGGGACTCGAACCCGCACAGCTTTTGGCCACCGCCCCCTCAAGACGGCGTGTCTACCAGTTCCACCACCTCGGCGTGAAGAAAGCGTATATACCGAGTTTCTCCGACAGGCAAGCGTTTTTTCAATTGGCCGGCACAGGCTTGCGTGAGGCCAGGAAGAGCAGGACAATGCCGATCAAGATCAGCGGAATGCACAGCACCATGCCCATGGTCAGAAAATTTCCGGCCAGATAGCCGAGGAACGCATCGGGCTGACGGAAATATTCGCAAATGCAGCGGAAAATCCCGTAGCCCAGGGCAAAGGCGCCGCTCCCGGCCATGCGCGGCCGGGGTTTGGACGAGTATATCCAGAGGATGGTGAACAGGACCACGCCTTCCAGGGTGGCCTCGAACAACTGCGAGGGATAGCGCGGCAGCGGCCCCGCGCCCGGAAAGATCATCCCGATGGGAGAGTCGGTGATCCGGCCCCAGAGTTCACCATTGATGAAGTTGCCGAGCCGGCCGAAAAATAGGCCCGGCGGCACCAGCGGGGCCATGAAGTCCATGACCTCGAAAAAGCTCTTGCCGTGGCGCCTGCCTGAGAGCCATTGCCCGAGCATTACACCGATCAAGCCGCCGTGAAAGCTCATGCCGCCGTGCCAGACCTCGAATATTTCCAGGGGATGCTGCAGGTAGTAGAGCGGCTGGTAAAAGACGACATAGCCCAGGCGGGCGCCCAGAATGACCCCGAGAATGCCCCAGGTGAGCACATCGTCGAATTGTTGCGGGGTAAAGGTGCGCCCGGCCTTGGCGCGCCGGCGTCCGAGAATCCAGGCCGAGACGAAGCCGCACAGGTACATCAGGCCGTACCAGCGCACGGCCAAGGGGCCAACGGAAAAGGCCACGGGAGAAAACTGCGGGTAAGTAAGCATTTGGGGCTTGTACTCCAAG
This sequence comes from Desulfovibrio sp., assembly GCA_031553235.1. GTDB lineage: Bacteria > Desulfobacterota > Desulfovibrionia > Desulfovibrionales > Desulfovibrionaceae > Frigididesulfovibrio. The sequence continues at coordinate 33,226 of JAVBLS010000004.1, read as the reverse complement.
CCGCCTGAGGCTGCAAGGGTGCCGGCCGCAGTTTGCCGTGATACTGAGATAGGCTGGATTGTGTTGACCAAAGGAGAGGACTACCGGGCTGCGGCGTGAAAAGCATGCTTATCATGCCGCTTGCAGCGCGACCTTAATCTTTGTGGGTCGCTCGCAAGCGGCCCGCCAAGCACTTACGGTTTACAGCATTCCCGCGGTTGCCAAAGGAAAAGGCGATGGGAAAACGGTCGGACCGGCTTTCGGAGAACCTGCCTGGCGTCAAGGCGTAAAAACGCCGCTTGTCTGATTAGAGCATTTCACACTTGAAATGCTCGCAAGGATTTGTCGGCAAATCCTTGCCGCCAAATAGGCGTAGGCGGGCTTTGCCCGCCGTTAAGCGACTATTTGAAGCGTAAACTGCTCTAGGACCGAAAGCGCGAATACTCCATCAGGGGGCTGCCGCTTAAGGCCGACGCCGTATATATGTCTGCATCCGAGCAAAGACCCAAAGCCGTGCCCTATTTCTCCACGCCGAGGTTGCGCATGCGGCGGTACAGGGTGCTGCGGGCGATACCCAGCTTGTCCGCGGCCCGGCTCAGATTGCCGCTGCAATCGCTTAGGGTCGTCCGGATCAATTCGCGGTAGACCGTGTCCACCTTACGTTCGAATTCTTCTGCCGGAGCGGTCTGGGCCGCTTCTTGCGAGGAGATTTCCAGGGGCAGGTGCTCCAGGGTGATTTCTTCTTCGTCTTGGCCCATGAGCAGAGCCCGTTCGCAGACGTTTTCGAGTTCGCGCACGTTGCCCGGCCAGGGATAACGCTGCATAGCCTCAAGCACGGCCGGGAAAACCTTGGGCGCCGGGCGGTTCATCTTGGCCGCCTGGCGTTTGAAAAAGAGCACGGCCAGCAGGGATATGTCTTCCATCCGTTCGCGTAGGGGCGGTATGGTCACCTCGACCACGTTGAGCCGAAAGTACAGGTCTTCCCGAAAAGCGCCTCGGCGTACGTCTTCGATGAGTTTCCTGTTGGTGGCGGCGATGATCCGCACGTTCACCGAAGTGGGCCTGTCGGCACCGATGCGCACCACCTCCATCTGCTGCAGGGCACGCAGCAGCTTGCCCTGCATATCCAGGGGCAGGCTGTTGATCTCGTCCAGAAACAGGGTGCCGCCGTTGGCCAGTTCGATTTTGCCGACCATGCCGCCCTTGCGCGCGCCGGTAAAGGCGCCGTCGGCATAGCCGAACAGTTCCGACTCGATCAGTCCGCGTGGAATGGCCGCGCACGAAACAGCCACAAAGGGACCGGTCTGCAGGGGGCCGGCGTTGTGAATGGCCTGAGCGAACAGCTCTTTGCCCGTGCCGCTTTCTCCCACCAGCAGCACCCGCGAATTGACCTGGGCGGCCCGCTTGGCCAGGTCTATCTGCTTGCGCAGGGCCGGGCTTTTGCCCTTGATGCTCTCGAAGGTGAAGGTGGCGTAGTTGCCGCCGACCTGGTTGGCGATGGAGATGACTTTGTTTTCCAGGCTGATGGAAAGGGTGGCTCCGCTTGGCTTCCTGTTGTCCACCAAGATGGGCTCAAAGTGGCAGAAACAGCTTTTCTTGCCTTTGGGGGTGGCCACGGAAAGCCGGGCGGTTTCTGAAATACCCTTGCGCAGCAGGGTGAGGATGCGGGGCAGATCCGCTCGTCCGAAGATTTTGTCTATGCTCAGACCGTCGAAGGGCACCTCACCCCCCAGAATGTGTTCCACGGCCTTATTGTTGGCATGGCTGATCAGGCCGTCGCTCTGTATGGCCAGCACAGCCTCGGGCAAGGAATTATGTACCAACTGCAGCAGAGCGTTCAGGCGTTTCTGGTTGCGCATCAGGGCCTTCTCCCGAATGCGAATGCTGATGCAGTCCGCGCAGGATTTTGCCAACATAATGGTATGGATATCCTTGCTGGAAATATGGCTGGAAATGGTCAAGGAGGCTATCGGAGCGTCGTTCTCGTTGAACACCGGCGCGGCGAAGCATTTCCAGTCGTGCTCAAAGCGGTTGTAGTGCTCGTGCCCGATGATCTGGATGGGGCGGCGCTCGATGATCGACAGCGTCAGGGCGGTGGTGCCCATGACCGAAATGCTCCGGTTGGCCCCGATCACGTTGTGCTGGCGTTTTGAGTGGTTGAGCAGATTGTCGTCGCCCACCACGGCCAGCACATGGCCCGAGGCCACGGAGAAGGTGGCAATGTATTCGGTGTCCCGGATGGAAATGGCCAGCATGTTCAAGATGGGGTCGGTCGCCTCCAGAAGATCTTGGTACTGGGCTCGGAGCAGCGCGATTTCACGCTTGTCCAGAATGGGCGGCACTTGCGGATTGACCGCGTCGACGCCGTTTTTACGGCTGATTTCCCAACCCTTGAGTACGTGATCGGGCACAACGTTTGGAGGAACCGGTTTCCCTTCGATAAAGCGTTTCCAGGCTTGGTGGACTTTTTCCTGATAGGCTTCCGAGCAACCGTGCTGAATGGGCATGAGTCTTTCCATAAACTGCGGCTCCTGTTTCATTATATACCACAGTTTTCCTGATTATAAAATCATAACTTCAGTCGGTTTTCGGCGCATCCGAAACAGCCGTCAATCTCTTGTGGTGGAACGTTTTTTCGTTCCCCCTCCGCGCCCGGCAAGAATCAGCCCGAGAATGATGATCATGCCTCCAATCCAGTGGTGCCCGGTGACCGGTTCGCCGAGAATCAGCAGACCTTCGGTACCGCTGAAAAAGGGCAGCAGGTAGTATATGGGCGTGGCCCCCGAAGGGCCGAGCAGTTCCACGGCCTTGTTCCAGAAGACATAGCCGCCAATGGAGGCGCAAGCTGCCAGATAGAGAATCGAGCCCAGGGAGCGCAGGGATATTTCCATCTGCGCGCCCAGACCGAACTCCAGAAACATGAAGGGAATAAGCGGCACCACTCCGAGCCCGGCCATGATCAGGATCACGCTACGGCCGCCCACTCCCTCGGGCATGTAGCGCAACTGAATGGTGTAGACGGCAAAGGTGAAGGCGGCCAGCAGGGTGAGCAGATCGCCGCTGCGAAAATGGAAACCGGCCAGGGTGTGGAGATTGCCGCCGGCCGGCAGCAGTATGACCACAACCCCGCCAAAGGCCGCGAGCACCCCGAGCAGGCGCAGCGGGCTGAAGTGCTCGCGTAGAAAGACCAGACCCAGAAGCACGGTGAAAATTGGCGAGGTGACCGAGAGCAGCACCAGGTTCAGGGCCGAGGTGGTCTTGCCCGCGATGTAAATGAAAGGATTGAAGGCCGAAACCCCGATAAAGGCCAGGGCGGCAAAGTAGAGCCAATGCCGGCGGATGATCGGATATTCGCGACGGAAATGTTGCAGACAGAAGGGCAGCAGCAGGAGAAAGGCCAGAAACCAGCGCAGAAAGGTCAGGGTGACCGGCGGCACCACCCCGGCCATCATCCGGGCCGCAATGTAGTTGCCGCTCCAGAACAAAACCGCGATCAGGGCGCAACCCACGCCCAGCAGGGTTTTTGACGTTGATGCGGCCATGAAGTCACCTCTCGCTTGCAGAGCACCGTCGGGCGGCAGACTACCCTGAAGTACGCCCGCCGGGCGACGGATTGTGGAACAAATCCGGGTCGGGCGCAATGATACAAGGGGCGCTGCCGGGTGAGCCGTGCGGGCGGCTCGGGCAACGCCCCTGCGGAGTCGGGCGGGCCGAGGGGAGGGAGGACGGAAGGTGGACGGGGACTCCCCGCGGCCGCGCCCGTCAGCCCTGGAACAGCGGCCTCAGAGCGCTTTCCAGGGCTTTTACCTCGTTCTTGCCCAGCGGTTGCACCGGCAGGCGGCAGTCGCCCAGGTCGTGTCCCATGAAGCGGCAGCCCGCCTTGACCGCGGCGTTGAAGTTGGTGGTCCAGAGGAAGACATTGGCCGCCTTCATCTTTTTCCACAGGGCGAACATTTCCTTAAGCTTGCCGTCTTTGTACAGGTTGTAGATCTGCACGGACTCCTTGGGGTGCATGTTCGAGCCGCCCCAGAAGCAGCCGGCCGCCCCGGCGACCAGGGCATAGGGAGCCAAAAAGTCGCAGCCGCAGAACAGCTTGGCCCCAATGGCCACAAGCTGCTCGACGCGCATCATGTCGCCGGTGCTGTCCTTGATGTAGTGCATGGTCGGGATTTTCATCAGGCGCTTGTATATGGCCGGGGTGATGTCGAAGCCGGAATGCACCGGAATGTTGTAAGCCATGATCGGCGTGGTTACGGCCTTGGCGATTTGCTCGTAGTGCCAGATCACCCCTTCCACATCCGGCCCCTCGAAATAGGGGGGCAGAACCATGATAGTGTCCGCGCCCACGCCTTCGGCGTGCCTGGCGTATTCCATGGCCTCGGAAGTGCGGATGGCCGAAGTCTGGACAATGAGCTTGGCCCGGCCGTTGATCCGCTTGGCCGCGATTTCGGCCATGCGCAGGCGGTCTTCGCGGGAGAGGAAGGCGAATTCGCCGGTGCCGCCGCAGACGGCAATGATGTGCACGCCGTTTTCAATCATCCGATCAATGTGCTTGAGAAAGGCGTCTTCATCCAGAGCCTGTCCGGCGCCTTTGAACGGGGTGCAGACCGGGGTGCATATTCCTTTCAACATGGTTGCTCCTGTAATGGGGGTTGGTGTTAGACCATGACAACGAACAGCCAGTGGGCGACCACGCCCGCGCAGAGTCCGGCGATGGTATGGCTGATGATGGCCTTGCCCGCCAACTCGCGCGAGCCCAGGGCGTCCATCATGGCCACGTGGGCGGTCAGGTAGCCGCTCCAGGTCATGCCGATGGCCACGAACACGGCGATGTCGTTGGCGGAAATCAGGTTTTGCTCGATATAACCGGGCACCAAGCCGAGGGCGGCGCCCACGGAACCGAGGGCCGTACAGGGGAAGGCGATGGCTTCGGGGCTTGTGAAGCCGTAAAGCGGCTGCAGGATAAAGTCGATCTTGCCGGCCAGGTAGGGCAGCAGGCCCACGCCTTCGGTGGCCGCGCCGGTGTACACGCCGCCGGGACCGGCGCTGTTGGTCAGCAGTTTGACGATGGTGCAGATGGAGACCAGGCCGGGAATCAGGTCCATGCACATGGTCACGCCGTTCTTGCCGCCGTCCAGTATGCCGCCCATGCAACGGTCGAAGCCGGTGCCGGGACGGCGCTTGCGGACCTTGAAGATGTCGTAGTCGTCTTCGCCCAGCTCGCCCACGGACACCCGTTCGTTGGCCCTCGGGCCGTAATGTTTTGTCACCATGATGCTCATCAGTCGGGTGCTGATGATGCTGCCGGCCACGGCGCCGATGAAACCGGCCAGGGTGGCCGTTCCCGTGTCGGGAATGGCCGAGATGCCGAGCATGTAGGTGATCACAATCAGGCCCATGCCGTAGGCCGAGCCGAAGTTGGTCAAAGTGGAACGTTCACGCAGGGTGAAATACTTGATGAAGCTCTTTTCCTTGCCGAGGCCGGCCACGGCCGGGTTGTCCGAGAGAAAGCAGGTGATCCCGGCCAGAATGCCCGCGCCCGGCAGGTTGTAAATGGGCCGCATCAGGGGGGAAAGGAGTTTGTTGAACAGGGCGATGACCCCGAATTCGCCGAGCAGGCCGCAGATGGCCCCGGTGAGCACGGTCAGGCCCATGATGAAGAGCAGCACATCCACAATCAGGCTGTAGGCCACACCCATCATGGTGGCAAACATGTTTTTCACGCCCATGACGTAGCCGATGCCGCAGAAAAACAACAGGGCGCACACCAGGCAGATGAAGGTTTCGGGCTGAATGGCCGGCACCAGCGTGGAAGTGGGGTGTGTGTGGCTATTCACATTCTGTTCAAGGGTTTCCTGAGCCATAATGTCTCCTGTCTTCGGTTGCACCGGCCCGGTAGGCCGGAAGTGAGCCGATTTTGATATAACTATCTGCCGATATTTATGAAAATTGTTTTCATTTCAACATACTGGTCGTGTGATTCCCGCCCTTTGTCCTTGCCCCCGAAGCCCGAGAGCTTGTAGCCCCCAAAGGGGGTGGTGTTGTCGCCCTCGCTGAAGTTGTTGACCGAAACGGTGCCGGCCTTCAGTTCGCGCGCGAAGCGGTGGGCCTTGGTGACGTTCTCGGTGAACAGGCTGGCCTGCAGGCCGTAGTTGGTGTCGTTGGCCAGGGCCAGGGCTTCTTCGTCGGAGTCCACGGGCAGGATCATGGCCACGGGTCCGAAGATCTCTTCGCGGGCGATGGTCGCGTCGGGTTTTACCTCGCCGAAGAGCGTGGGCGGAATGAACAGGCCGGAGCCGATGTCGAGGGCCGCGCCGCCGGTGAGCGTTTTGCCGCCCTCGGCTTTGCCCTTGGCGATATATTCCATGACCGCCTTGAAGTGCCGTTCGCTGACCATGGAGCCGTAGTCGTTTTCCGGGTCCAGGGGGTTGCCGGTGCGCTTGCAGGCCAGTTCGGCCAGAAAAGCTTCGGCGAACTGTTTCTGGTGCCTACGCGGCACGATGATCCGCGAGTTGGCCGTGCAGTTTTCGCCCATGTTCCAAAAGGCCGCGGCCGCGGCGTGTCCGGCGGCAAAGGCAAAGTCGGTGAAGTCTTCCAGAAGTACAAAGGGGCTTTTGCCGCCCAGCTCCAGGACGATACGCTTCAAGTTGCTGTCGGCCGCATAGTGCAGGAACTGCCGGCCAACTTCGGTGGAGCCGGTGAAAGAAACCACCGACACGTCCGGGTGCAGACCCAGGGCTTTGCCGATGACCGGGCCGGGGCCGGTGAGCACGTTGAGCACGCCGTCGGGCAGGCCGGCCTCTTTGGCCAGTTCGGCCACCTTCAGGCAGGTCAGCGGCGTGTCGCTTGCGGGCTTCAGGATCATGCTGTTGCCCGTGGCCAGGGCCGGGGCCATTTTCCAACCGACCATGAGCAGGGGGAAGTTCCAGGGCAGCACTCCGGCCACCACGCCGCAGGGCTCGCGCTCGATCAGGCCCACGGCGTCGGCGCCGCTGGGGGCGATGGAGCCGTATGTCTTTTCGGCATAGTCGGCGTGCCATTCCAGGCAATGGATGGTTTCCGGCAGGTCGGTGATCAGGCACTCGCGAATGGGTTTGCCGCTGTCGATGGACTCCAGCACCGCCAGCTCGACAATATATTCGCGTATCAGCGCAGCCAGGCGCAGCAACACATGCTTTCGTTCGGCCGGGTGGGCCTTGGCCCAGACACCGCTTTCAAAAGTCTTTTTGGCCACGGCCACGGCCCGGTTGACGTCTTCGGTATCGCAACTCGCCACCTGGGCGATGTCCTTGCACGTTGCCGGGTTTCGTGTCGTCTGGGTTTTGCCCGAGGCGGCATCGACAAAAGCTCCGTTGATGAAGGCCTGCGTCGGGAACCGGAGTTTCGCGGCCAGGGCCTCGTATTCGCCGCAGGTGAGGAAGTCCGACATGTTTGCTCCTTGGTGGGTTGTCTCGGATTGCCGGTGTTTGTTTTACAGCCCGTCGGGGGGCAGGGCCATTTGGGTGAGTTCCCGCAGCCTGACCGGGAACAGGGGCATCTGAGCATGGTGGGGAGGCAGGCGTTCCAGAGGAACGCCCGCAGCCTGGGCGATGATTTCCGCCGCTCCCGGGCCGCAGGTGCGCCCCTGGCACATGCCCATGCCCGGCCGGGCCTGGGCCTTCAGGCCGTCCAAGGACCAGCAGCCTTCCAACACGGCCTTGCGCAACTCGCCCGCGGTCAGTTCTTCGCAGCGGCAGACCACGGCCTCGTCCTTGGGCACCAGGGTTTCTTCCGCAGGCGCGAAAAGAGCGTCCAGCAAGCGGCGCATGGCCTCATGGCCGTACATGCGGCGCAGGGACGGTCCGGCCGTGGCGTCGCGTTCTTCCAGAGTTGTGACGCCCAGCTCGCAGGCCGCGTCCAGGGTAGCCAGCCGGCCGAGATCCATGGCCGCGTCGGCCCCGCGCACTCCGGCGCAGTCGCCGGCCACGCGCACCCCGGCCACGCTGGTCCGACCCCAGTAGTCCGTTTCTACGTGCCAATAGCGCTGCAGAGGCTCCCAGACGTGCCGACAGCGCATCAGCCGGGTGATCCGGGTTTCCGAGATCACCCCGCCGTGAAGCAGCACGTTGTCGCCCCGTAGGGATTGCTGTTTGCCGGAAGCGTTGAACTCGACCGAGAAACCCTCGCCGGAACGGGAGATGGCCAGATCACGCGCCCTTTGCTTGCAGGGTTGGCCGAAAAGCATGACTGTGGTCATGGCCATGCCCCGGAACAGCTTGCCCGGCCGCAGCAGGCCGCCGAGCAGGCGCGGCGCGGCGCGAAAAACGTTGCTAAAAGAATTGGTCAGCACGATGCCGGCCACGGGAATTTTGAATTCCTTCAGGTGCGCGGCCGTCTGGATGATCAACGGCCCGTTGCCGCACAGGATCACCGGCCCTTTGGGCATGAGGGAAGAAGATTTCAGCATCAGGTCGGCCGCCCCGGCCCCGAGCACGCCCGGCAAGGTCCAGCCGGGCACGGGCACGGGGCGTTCCATGGCTCCGGAGGCGATGAGCAGTTGCTTACAGGCCAGAGCCTCGCTCTTGCCGTCCCGACTGACCAGCACCCTGCCCGGAACGAGGTGCCAGACCGTGGCATTGTTGCGGAATTCGACCGAAGAATGCTCGAATTCCTGCACCAGCTTGCGTCCCTTGGTGTAATCGGCCCCAATGGCGGCGGCTCCGCTCATGCCGCGCCGGCCGGCATCGCGGAAGATTTGCCCGCCGGGGCAGTCCTGCCGATCCAGCACGAGAACGCGCAGGTTCAGCTTCTCGGCCGCCAGCGCCGCGCTCATTCCGGCCGGCCCGGCGCCTACGATGATCAGATCCCACTGCATATTCTCTCACCTGCCGTTTCAAGAGGTTGCGGGTTTTCTGCCTGGGCGGATCAATAGTCCGGGTCGCCTTGCCCGCGGCCGACCTTCATGCCGTCCCGCACCCGGGTGAGGCAGGCCTGCCTGTTTGGCTCTCCATCTATCTCCATCAGGCATTCGTAGCAGATGCCCATGCCGCAGTACGTGCCGCGTTCTTCATGCTTGATCGCGGTGGTGCGGGTATGGGCGATGCCGACCTGGAGCAGGGCGGCGCTGACGGTCATGCCGGCCTCGGCCTCGATGGGAACCCCCTCGAAGTACAGGGTCACCTTTTCCCGGGGTGGAAAGACTGCCTTAAACATCGGGTGCCTCGCTCGAATAGTTGTGTTGCCGCTTGCGGAACACCGCGCAGGGCGCCGGCACAGGGCCGCTTCGCGGTTGCCGGCCGGCCCGCGGGGAGGGTTAGCCCACCAAGAAACCGTCCTTGAGCATATCTGTAGGATCGAGCACAAAGGTGTGCAGGCCGGTGATGCAGGCGTTGCCGGCCACTTCGGGAATGCCGCCCTTGTAAGGGCCGACCGAGGCCGGCTCGACAATCTTGGCGCTGAAGCGGGTGCCGATGATGCTCTCGTGCACGAACTCCTGGTTCAGGCCGATCTCGCCGTTGACGAACAGGGTGGCCGCCCGGGCCGAGGTGCCCGTGCCGCAGGGAGAGCGGTCAAAGGCCGGGGCGCCGGTCTCCAGGTCTTTGGGCAGCACGACCACGGTGTTGCGGTGGGTGGCTTCGGGGCTCTGGGGCGGGGCGGTGAACATGACGTGGGATATGCCCTTGATGAAGGAATGCTCGGGATGCACGAAGTCCACTTCTTTGCGGATGACCTTGGCAAAGGTCATGGCCGCCTTGAGCACGTCCTTGAGCCGCTCGGGGCGCAACTCAATGTCGAAGGGGGCCGCTTCGGTGATGGCGTACACATTGCCGCCGTAAGACACATGGTAGGAGACGCGGCCCACGCCCGGCACCTCCACCTCGCCCTTGGCGTAAACAAAGGAGGGAATGTTGCGGAAGGCCACTTTTTCCACCTTGCCGTCTTTCAGGTATGCCTTGGTGCGCACCAGGCCGGCCGGGGTATCCAGGACCACGTCGAGCACGTCGCCGGTCAGGGGCACGCGGCCGCTTTCCACCAGGGCGGTGACGCTGCCGATGGTGCTGTGCCCGCACATGGGCAGATAGCCGATGGTGTCGATGAACATGATGCCGATATTGGCTTCGGGCCGGCAGGGGGGCACCCAGATGGTGCCGCACATGTCCACGTGGCCGCGCGGCTCTTTCATGGTGCTGGTGCGGAGCCAGTCGAGATTTTTGATGGTGTATTCCTGTTTTTCGGCCATGCTCGTGCCGGGAATGTGCGGAAAGCCGGAAAAGATGCTGCGCGTGGGGTTGCCGGCCGTGTGGGTGTCGATGGTCTGCAAGAGGTGCGTGGTTTTCATGAATGTATTCTCCTTGTTGGGAATCGTTACGATTCAGAACAGGGCTGGCGGGTTCAGCCCGAAACGGTCAATGCTGAGCGGCTGCAGATCCATGTCCGGTTTTTCCCCACAGATCAGCTGCGTCATCAGCAGCCCGGTGACCAGAGAAAGGCCGATGCCGTTGCCTTCGTGGCCGGTGGCCACGTACATGCCTTCAATGTGGGTGGGCGAGATGATCGGTTTGCCGTCGGGCGTAGACGGGCGTACGCCGGCATAGGTGCGGATCAGGTGCGAATCGGCCAGGCAGGGGAAAAAGCGCACGCCGCGTTGGGCCAGGGCCTGGGCCACCAGAGGATGGGGCTCGGTGTTCATGCCGTCGAAGCGCCTGCTGCTGCCGATCAGGCAGGTGCCGCCGTGGGTGGGCTCAAAAACAAAGGCGATGCCGTATTCCTCCATTTCCGCGGTCACGCCCGGGCGGGCCCGGCCTTCTTTGGCGGCAATGTAGCCGAACTCGCTGTAACTTTTCATGGTGAAGCCCTTCTGCCGCTCGGTGACCAGCAACTGCCCCTGCCGGGGGCGGACCGGAACGTGCAGCCCGGCCATGGCACCGATCATCGGTGTCCAGACCCCGGCGGCCAAAATGACTTTGTTGGTCAGAATCTCACCTTTGTCGGTTTCGACGGCGCGCACGGCTCCATTTTCCATGCGGATGCCGGTGACCTGGGTGCGCAGTTGCAGTCTGCTCCCTTTACGCCGGGCTAGATCTGCCAAGGCAAAAGTCAGGCGCATGGGGTTGAGTTTGGCGTCGCATTCAAAGTCAATGCAGGCCAGCATGTCGTCCGCGACCTTGGGCTCACGGTGTTTCAATTCGTTCCGGTCCCAGAAAACCGCCGGAACACCCTCTTTTATCTTGCCTTCGACGTTCCGTTTGGCGATTTCCAGATCCTCTTCATTGTCGACAAGCAGGCCGTGTCCACAGGTAATGAACTGGATATCGTAGTTGAGCTCGGGAATGATCACGTCGAAGAGGTCGATGCTCAGTTTGCACAGTCTGCTGAAATAGCCGGGAGGGCTGTCGTAGGTGGCGATGTTGCCGTCGCAACGGCGGCTGGAGCCCCAGGCATATTCTCCCCGTTCCACCAGGACGACCTCTTGGCCCGCCCTGGCCAGGAAGCAGGCCACAGCGGTGCCGACGGCGCCGCCTCCTATGACCACGATGTCGGCGGTTGTGCGTTGACTCATGTTCTGGTCCTCTCTCACAGGCTGGGGCGTGAATGAACCGGAAAAATGGCGGCTATATGTTGGATATATTTGTAGACCTGTCTCAAGCCGCCCCGCATCAAGTTTCTTCCCTGGCAGGAATGGGCGTTACCCGCTTCAAACAAGTTTTTTGCAACGACTGAGCCAACGAGATCGGGAATAATACATCATCCGATAATAACATAATTTCTTACCACTCTTGGGGGTATGCGGCGGCCGAGGCATAGAAAGGAAAAGTGTATTGTTATGATACAAATGACGCAACATGTGTAGCGCATCGCTGCAGCCGCCACGGCAACAAGTACGCCGGGCGCAGAAGCGATGCCGTGGCGGCGGGTTCGTACATTGCCGGGATAAATGAGGAAATAAAAAATGCCGGTCGGAGGCACCCGGCCGGCGTGGATGGAGATGATAGAGCGGGGGAGGGGGACTACTCCGGGCATTCACCCTCGGCGCGGTCGCCGCAGTCGCAGGGCGCCTGCCCGCGCGATACGCGCAGCATGACTTCGGTTACAAATTGCGCACTGTTGCGCGTGGTCCAGTAGTCGGTGACGTAGCGTTCGTAAGAATCCGCGCCCAGCGCGTAGCCCTGGGCGCGGGCCCAACGGCAGATTTTTTTATAAGTTTCGGGCAGTTCTTCATGGGGGCCGATGTGGTAGCAGGTGGCCATCATGCAGCCGCCGAAGGTGACCTTGGTTCCCTCGGGGCAGGGCATCAGGGTTTTTTGCAGCACCCGAATTTTTTGCGGCCTGTCCTGCAGCCGGCCGGCAAAGGAGCTGAAGTTCAAAATGACCGGGCCGGTGATTTCGTTGTGCTGTGACTCCACATAGTTGGTAAATTCGATATTGATGATCGAGGCTCTGAGGTTGCCGGCATATTCCTGTTCATGGAACAGCAGCGGCACCGGCTCAATGTACTTGACCGAGACCTCGCAGATGGTGTTCTCAATGACCATTTCCGCTTCGACAATCAGGTCGTACCAGTCTTTGACCGAATCGTGCTTGCGGCGCAACTGCTCCTGTTCGTGACGAATCTCTTCGATCTTGGCCAGAAAGGATTTCTGCATGCTTCCGTAAACATTCGGCCCCTTGCCTTCAATGAAGGAGCGCATTTCCTCCAGAGTGAAACCCATCTGCTTGTAATACTTGATCACCGGAACGGCCAGAAGCGAGTCTTCGGTATAGTAGCGATAGTTGTTCCAGCCGTGTCTCTGCGAAGAGATCAGGCCGATGGAGTCATAGTAGCGGAGAGCTTTGCGGGAGACATTGCAGATTTTGCTCATGTCTCCGATGAAATATTTGCCCTTGGATTGCATGCGGCACCTCGAAAGCCGGCCCTCGGGTGACCCGGCGTGTGTTTCCGCTCCCGGGGGAGGCGCGTTGGCCCCCGGAGGCGAAATATCGCCCGCCGGATTCCGATATTCCGACGGAAGGCGGCATCATGGCACAAGCGGGGCAGGGAGGAAAGGGGGGAGATTGCCGTCCTCCCCTTTTCCCTGCCTCCGGCGTCGTTGCGCTTCGCGCCGGCAACACGGCCCGCCGCCGGACCTCTTGCCGACGGCGGAACGGCTGTTTTTTTGAAAATGCTCTATTGAATATCGTCGGGTTTCACTACCAGCCAGTTTTTGTCGGCGGTGACGGGCAGCCCCAGTTCTTTTTGTCGTGCAGCGGATTTCTTCCACCAGTCTTCGATCTGCTTCATGGCGGCGTCTTTGCGGTTCACCCACACGCGCGCGCCGCCCTTATCCACATCCACGCCGTTCAGCAGCATGTAGCCGTCGGAGAGGGGCGTATCGCCACCGACGATCACCGGCTTTTTCCACTGATCGATGTAGCCGAGGATGGAACCCATTTTGCCCTCGTACCAGGGCATGGGGTTGGCCAGAGTCGGAGTCATCTCACAGTCGAGATTCTTTTGGGGGGCATACGTGCCCGCGGCAATCTGCAGACGCGAGGTGGTCAGATCGCCGGTCTTGCGATCCTTCAGCAGCAGGGTCACGCCGATGACGTCCTCAGGCTTCACGTTGTAACCGTATTTGGGATCGGAAGCGATCATGCGCACCAGTTCTTCGCTCGCCGCGGTCATGACGTAAACGGTGATGCCGTTCTCCTGCAGCTTGTTGTAGAGTTCCTGCATGCCGGTAAAGGGCTTGGGCGGGTTGACCGGGCCTTCCTTTACCGTGTCGCCGTCGTAGTAGCGCACCGGAATCGGCCTGCCACAGGCCATGAGGCCGTCGACATAGTGTTTCAGCTCCCTGAGGGTGAAGCCGGAAAAGACCTGGGCGGCCCAAGGGTAGCTGATCATGTCCCCCATTGCGCACAGACGGTAGTAGTAGCTTACGATGCTTTCCTTGAATTCTGGAGTATCTTTGAAGGGGATGAGTTTCAGGGAGGGGGCGAGATTGTCGCGGCTGAGCGCGCCCTCCATCTCCATATAGGCCATCAGGGACTCTTCCAGATCATAACGATAGCTGGTGTTGTCCATATCGAAAACAGCGTAGTTGCCCTTGCCGGCGTTCTTCTTGATCATTGTTTCAAGCTGTTCTTTAATTGCCGGGGGCCAGTGGCTCAGCTCCGTCGCCGAAGCGGGCAGGGCGGAGGCAAGCGGCAACAGGGCGGCGGCGATAAGGCATAAGACGCGGGCGGATTTCATCCATTCCCTCCTGGTTAGTCCGGGATGTAGCCGTTGATGGTGGCGGCGCCTTTGGCGTGGGCTCGGAAATAAACCCGCAACTGCCCGGCATTGTCCAGTTCGAAGCGCGACTCTTCCAGCAGGCCGTTGGCCTCGGCCGTCATCAGGGCATTGGTCACTTCTCGCCTGTTCAATGCCTTGAAGTGCCCATACGTGCCCTGCAGCGACGCGATGACGTCGTCGGCGCAGGCTTCTTCAACCTTGGTCAGGTGTTTCAGGATGGCGTAGTTAAGCGGCTTCATAGGTGACCTTGTTTCCTTTTCTCGGCAGGTCCAGGGGGTTCATGGCAATGGTGAAGATGCCGATGATCATGGTCACGGCGGCGAGCCAGGCGATGGGCGGCATGGACCAGCCGTCGCGGCCGAAGGCCGCGCCCAGCACCAGCCAGCAGAAGAAGGGCCCCCAGAAGGAGAAGGCGCCGTTGCACGACATGCCGAGCGCCGCGCCGCACATGGCGTTGCCCTTGTACCAGAGCATGAAGCCGAAATAGGCCCCGAAGCCGGCCACGATGAACCAGGGCATGGCCGTACCGTCGGTGAAGGCCCGGGCAACCATGCCGAGCGGGTTGACCCCGGCAATCATCGAGAACACCGGCACCAGTATGATCAGGTTGGAGAGGCAGGAGGTCACCTGGCGGATGGTGATGCCTACCTCGGGGTCGATGAGTGAGGTGCCGTAGCCGCACACGCAGCCTTCAATACCCCAGCACAGGGCGGCCACAAAGCCGAAGAAGATGCCCACAAAAAGGTTGGGCGGGGCATCGGCTTTAAGGCCGGTGCAGCCGATCATCACGCTGGCCAAAAAGCAGATGCCGATGCCCAGGATCATCCGGGCGTTCAGCGGTTGCTTGAAAAGCACCCGGCCCAGAATGGCCCCGATGGCCGGACAGAGCGCGCTGATGGGCACCACGATGGAGCCGGCCTGCTGCAAGCCGACTACATAGGCCGTGCTGGCCAGTGGGCCGCCGACCACGGCGGCGCCCATCATGACCAGGCCGGGTTTGGTTTTGATGCAGCGAAAAAAGTCACCCAGTTTGCCTTTGAGCGTGGCGAGGCCGAGGGCCCAGCCCGCGCTGCAGGTGTCGGTGCAGGCCGCGCCCAGGGCGCTGAGCAGATACATGACCGCGAAGGCGGAAAGGCCGGAATGTTCCCCGTACCAGCCGGCCCAGACGCCCAGGCTCATGGCCAGGGTCATGAAGGCTGTGTAGGTGCCGTAAAACATGCCGGACAGCACGGCGGTGATGATGCCTCTCCTCTTGAACGACGTGTCCAGACCCGTTTTTGCCGCAATGGCCGCCGGGTTGAGGACACCCAATGCCTGAGCCATAAGTCCTTTCCTCGTTGAAATTGTGTGCCGACGTCCGGCGTGCCGCCACGGCAAGCCGAGTTCTCCCCTCAAGGCTAGCATTTCCCTTAAGGGGAAGGTCAATGCCGTTCGTCTGTATTTGTTTGCGACTCTAAGGAGAAAAGTAGTTATCGGAGTGTTGGACTCTTGGTTGATCAGTGCATCATGAAAAAAAAGCCAAACAAATTTTTTCGTCAAAACATTCAGCCCCGGCACTTCAAAGGCCTTCTCGCTTTCTGTGGTCGGATGAAAAAAGTACAATTTTACCCGGATAGAAATTCTCCCGATGAGAGCATTATTTTTAAGCCAGATATTCTGCAGTAAATCGACTATTTTATAATCGTATGGCCGTTGGTCCTTACAACTGTTTGTATAAATTTCGCACTGTTGCGTCTGCAACTTTTTTTGTAGAACCCCATTGACTTTCCCCTATGGGGGAAGGGTTAGACTCCCTTACTACCGGACAAAGACGGTGCGGCAAGTTTCGATCGGAAGCATTTTTACCGCTGATTGGAGAGCATATGCGATACTACGGCGAAGAGGCTCTGGGCCTGGTGGAAACCCTTGGCATGGTGCCGGCCATATACGGCGCCGACCATATGTTGAAGGCGGCCGATGTACGGTTGATCTCCTATGAAAACGTCGGCTCCACCCTGGTGACCGTTATGGTCAAGGGCGACGTGGCCGCCGTCAAAGCCTCGGTCGACGCCGGCGCCGCGGCCGCCGCCTCCGTGGGCAAGCTTACCGCCTGCAATGCCATGGCCCGCCCCATCCGGGCCGTGGGTGATATTGTCTCGGTGCATGCCGTGGAGCGCGAGGTGAAAGAAGACGCCCCCCGTCCCCGGGCCATGGGCCTGCTGGAGGCCTTTGGTCTTGTCTACGTGCTTGAGGCGGCGGACGCCATGGGCAAGGCCGCCGATGTCGAGGTGGTCGGCTACGAAAACGTGGCTTCCGGCTACATCTCCGTTCTCATCCAAGGTGACGTGGCCGCCTGCAAATCGGCCGTGGCCGCCGGGGTCAAGGCAGTGGAAGGCATGGGCGGTTCGGTATACAGCGCCGTGGTTATCCCCACCCCTCATCCGGATCTGCCCAAGCTGACCAAGCGCTACTCGTTGGAGAATCTTCTTGCCTAGATCCGGTGAAGCGGGTTCATGAACGAAAGCGATGGGCATAAGGAGCGGGCGCGATGATCATTGCCGACAGAGACCTTCTTTCCGTGCAGCAGGCCCGAATCCTGGCCGAGAACGCTTTTGAGGCCCAAAAGCGGCTTGCCGCTTTTCCCCAGGAAAAGCTCGACGCCGTTGTGGAGGCCATGGCCGGGGCCGTGGCCGGGCAGGCGGCCGCTCTGGTCGATATGGAGCTGGAAGAAACCGGTTGCGGCAATCGGGCCGATAAGCTGCACCTGCTCCGCTTTGTTTGTGGGCGGTTGCGACAAAGCCTGCGCGACCTGCGTTGCGTCGGCGTGCTCAAAGAAGACGCCGCAGGCCGGGCTCAGGAAATCGGCGTTCCGGCCGGCGTGATCTCCGTGCTCACCCCCATGGTCGGCGCGGTGGCCACGGCCGCATACAACGCCCTGATTGCCGTGAAGTCCGGCAACGCCGCTGTGTTTTCTCCCCATCCCCGGGCCGCGCGCTGTACCGGCCGCGTCCTGGAAATTTGCATTGCCGAGGCCATGGCCGCCGGGCTGCCCGTGGGCTGCCTGGCCCACATGGATATCGCGGCTCGGAATGGTACCCAAGAACTCATGCGCCACCAGGCCGTCTCGCTGATCCTGATCACCGGCGTGCCCGGCATGTATGGGGCCGCGCACGGCGCCGGCAAGCCGGTGATTTACGGCGGCCCGGGCAACGGCCCTTCCTTTGTGGAGCGCACGGCCGACGTGCGCAAGGCGGCTGAAGACATTGTGCGCAGCAAGACCTTTGAAAACGGCACCGCGCCTTCGGCCGAGCACTGCGTCGTGGTCGATGCCCCCATTGCCCGGGAATTCGCCCGGGCCATGCGGGAGTGCGGCGCCTACTTCATGACCTGCGAAGAGTCGGTTCGTCTGGCCGAACTCTTCTTTCGCCCGGACGGTCGGTGCCGGCACGACGTTGTCGGCGCCTCGGCAACGGCCCTGGCCGAGGCTGCCGGCATTGCCGCGCCCGCGGGGCTGCGCCTGCTGGTGGCCGAACGCAGGTATGTTTCCGATGCAGACCCCTATTCCAGGGCTTTTCCGGCCCCGGTTCTGGCCTGGTATGTCGAGGACGACTGGCGGCATGCCTGCGAAAAATGCATCGAGCTCTTGCTGCATGAGGGTAAGGCCCACACCTTGGTGGTGCACTCGCGCGACAACGAGGTCATTCGTCAGTTCGCCCTGAAGAAGCCCGTGAGCCGCATTTTGGTCAATACCCCGGCTGCCTTCGGCGGCATGGGTCTGACCACGGATCTCTTTCCGGCCCTGACGCTCGGCAGCGGCGTGGCCGGCTATGGGATCACCTCGGACAACGTTTCGCCCCTGCATCTCATTTACATTCGAAAAGTCGGCTACGGCATCCGCGAGGCGGAAGCGGCCCGGGAAGAACACCCGGCTGCAGGCCCGGCCGACGAACACGCACGGAAATTGTCGGCGCTGCGGCAGTTGCTGCTGGAAGCGATGAGCACGGTGGATCGGCCTGTCGATTGAACGCCGGGATCTTTAATTACGGAGGGAGCACAGTGGATCTTCAGGTTTTTTCGGAAAAACTGGCCCAGGCGACCAAAAACCTCACGCCCGCCGAACGGGCTTCGTTGAGAAAAATCTTTGAGGGCGTGTCTGCCGAGCTTCTGCACGGCACGGCCGCGCCGGAACGCTCCACCGTCCATACCGGCGCGGGCGTGCCCGACGGCCCCACCGAACGCCACACGAAGCTCAAGGCCAACTTCCTCAAGCAGGTGCCGGCTATTTCCATCCATCGGGCCAGAGCCATCACCAAGATTGCCGCCGAAAACCCCGGCATGCCCAAAAGCGTGCTGCGTGCCAAGTGCTTCCGCCACTGCTGCGAAACCGCGCCCCTGGTCATCCAGGACAACGAGCTGATTGTCGGCAACCCCACCGGCGCGCCCCGAGCCGGGGCCTTTTCGCCGGACATCGCCTGGCGCTGGCTGCGCGACGAGCTGGAAAGCATCGGCACGCGCCCCCAGGATCCTTTTTATGTTTCCGAAGAAGATAAAAAGGTTCTGAGCGATGAAATCTTCCCCTTTTGGGCGGGCAAATCCGTGGATGAATACTGCGAAGACCAGTACCGCGAAGCCGGTTTGTGGGAACTTTCCGGCGAATCGTTTGTCTCCGACTGCTCCTATCATGCCACCAACGGCGGCGGAGACTCCAACCCCGGCTACGACGTGATCCTGATGAAAAAGGGCATGCTCGACATCCAGCGCGAAGCCGGGGAACACCTGGAGCACCTGGACTACGAGAACCCCGACGACATCGACAAGATCTATTTTTACAAGTCGCTCATCGACACCACCGAAGGCGTGATGATCTATGCCAAGCGCCTGTCGCAGTATGCCGCCGAAAAAGCCGGCAAAGAGACCGACCCCAAGCGCAAGGCCGAGCTGCTCAAGATTTCCGAAATCAACGCCCGCGTCCCCGCTCATGCCCCGAGTACCTTCTGGGAGGCCATTCAGGCGGTCTGGACCATCGAATCGCTGCTGGTGGTGGAAGAAAACCAGACCGGCATGTCCATCGGCCGCGTGGACCAGTATATGTACCCCTTCTACAAGGCGGACATTGAATCCGGCCGCATGACCGACTACGAGGCCTTCGACCTGGCCGGCTGCATGCTGATCAAGATGTCCGAAATGATGTGGCTGACCAGCGAAGGGGCCTCCAAATTCTTTGCCGGCTACCAGCCCTTCGTGAACATGTGTGTGGGCGGCGTGACCCGCGACGGCCGCGACGCCACCAACGATCTCACCTACCTGCTTATGGATGCGGTGCGCCACGTCAAGATCTACCAGCCCACCCTGGCGGCACGCGTGCACAACAAGTCGCCCCAGAAGTACCTGAAGAAGATCGTGGACGTGATCCGGGCCGGCATGGGCTTTCCAGCAGTGCACTTTGACGACTCGCACATCAAGATGATGCTGGCCAAGGGCGTGTCCATAGAAGACGCCCGCGACTACTGCCTGATGGGCTGCGTCGAGCCGCAAAAATCCGGCCGGCTCTACCAGTGGACCTCCACGGCTTACACCCAGTGGCCCATCTGCATTGAACTGGTGCTCAACCACGGCGTGCCCCTGTGGTACGGCAAGAAGGTCTGCCCGGACATGGGACCGCTTGAAAGCTTCGACACCTGGGAAAAGTTCGAGCATGCGGTCAAGGAACAGATCAAATACGTGACCAAGTGGACCAGCGTGGCCACGGTCATTTCCCAGCGCGTGCACCGCGATCTCGCGCCCAAGCCGCTGATGTCCATGATGTACGAAGGCTGCATGGAAAGCGGCCGCGACGTCTCGGCCGGCGGGGCCATGTACAACTTCGGCCCGGGCGTGGTCTGGAGCGGTCTGGCAACACATGCCGACTCCATGGCCGCCATCAGAAAGCTGGTCTATGACGACAAGAAGTACACTCTGGCCCGGTTGAACGAAGCCCTCAAGGCCGACTTCCAGGGGTACGAGAAGATTTTGGCCGACTGCCTGGCCGCGCCCAAATACGGCAATGACGACGACTACGCCGACCTGATTGTCGCGGATCTCGTCAATTTCACCGAAGCCGAGCACCGCAAGTTCAAGACTCTCTATTCGGTCCTGAGCCACGGTACCCTGTCCATTTCCAACAACACGCCCTTCGGTCGGCTGCTCGGGGCCTCGGCCAACGGCCGGCGCGCCTGGCAGCCCCTGTCCGACGGCATCAGCCCCACCCAGGGCGCCGACCACAAGGGCCCCACGGCGATCATCAAGTCGGTCTCCAAGATGTCCAACGACAACATGAACATCGGCATGGTGCACAACTTCAAGCTCATGTCCGGCCTGTTGGATACCGCCGAAGGGGAGGGCGCCCTGATCACCCTGTTGCGCACGGCCAGCATTCTGGGCAACGGCGAGATGCAGTTCAACTACCTGGATAACGACGTGCTTCTGGATGCCCAGAAGCACCCGGAAAAGTATCGAGATCTGGTGGTCCGCGTGGCCGGTTACAGCGCTTTCTTTGTGGAGTTGTGTAAGGACGTGCAGGACGAGATCATCAGCCGGACGGTGTTGCGCGAGATTTAAAACCAAGGCCGACAGCCCGGGGCGCGAGAGCGCCCCGGGCGGCGGAGGCGACGCTGTGATAGAGAGAAAAGCCCTAATCTTCAACATCCAGAAATACAACATGTACGACGGGCCTGGGGTCCGCACCATGGTGTTTTTCAAGGGGTGCCCCCTGCACTGCCTGTGGTGTTCCAACCCCGAGGGCCAGACACGACGCTTTGAAGTGCTCCACAAGCGCAACAACTGCGTGTTCTGCGGCGCCTGCGGTCCGGTTTGCCCGGCGGGCATCCACCGCCTCGGGCCCGGCGGCCGGGAGCACGAGGTGCGGCGCGATGTTGAATGTATCGGCTGCCGCGAATGCGAAAAGGCCTGCCCCAATGCCGCCCTGGCCATTGTCGGCGAGAGCAGGACCATTTCCGACCTGCTGGATATTGTTGAAGAAGATCGTCCCTTTTACGAGACTTCCGGCGGCGGCCTGACCTTGGGCGGCGGCGAGGCCCTGGCCCAGCCCGAAGCGGCGGTCAGCCTGCTTGCGGCCTGCCGGCAGCGGGGCATCAACACGGCCGTGGAAACCTGCGGCTACACCAAGCCCGAAGTGATTCTGCGCGCGGCCGAGGTCACCGATACCTTTCTTTACGACGTCAAGCACATGGATTCCGAGCGCCATTATCGCCTGACCGGCGTGCGCAACGAGACGATTCTGGGCAACCTCAAGCTGCTCTTGGAAAACCGGCGCAACGTCAAAATTCGCATGCCCCTGCTCAAGGGCCTGAACGACGACAACGAGACCATGGAACGCTTGGTGCGGTTTCTTCGGCCCTACAAGGAACACAGAAATTTTAAGGGCGTCGATCTCTTGCCTTACCACAAGATGGGGGTGGGCAAATACGCCCAACTGGGCCTGGAATACCCCCTCACGGGCGACCCGGTGCTTGGCGACGGCGATATTGCCCGTCTGGAAGAGTTTTTCCGGCGGCAGAACTTTCAGGTGACCGTTGTTCGGCACTAGGCCGAACGACGACAACTTCACGGCAAGGGGAGGAACGGCATGCCGGCACTCGGATTCATCGAAACAAAGGGTTTGCTCCCGGCCGTCGAGGCCGCCGACGCCATGCTCAAGGCGGCGGACGTCCGCCTGCTGGAGAAGAATCTCGTGGGTGGGGGCCTGGTGAGTGTCTCGGTCTGCGGCGAGGTTTCGGCCGTGCAGGCCGCGGTGGGCGCGGGCACAGCGGCCGTGGGCCGCATTACCGGCGCGACCCTGGTTTCCCGGCTGGTCATTGCCCGGCCGGATGCGGAATTGGGCGGGATTATCGCTGTTGAGCCGCCCCGGCAGGACGAGTCGACACCTCCCGCCACGCCGCGGCCCACCTCACGGGTTACGCCGCCCGCTGCGGCCGCAGACCGGCAACCGGCCGTTGCAGTGACAAATTCCGCCGCGTCCGCGCCGGCCGCAGCAGAGCCGGTCAAGGCTTCCGCTGCCCCGCGCCCGGCCGGCAAAGGAAAAGAAGCGCGCCCAAAGGCGAAGAAACGTTGATGGAAGCGAAGACGCATTCCAGGCCATAGGGCAAAACAACAGTGAAAATACTCCAGAGGAGTAATTGTATGGTCGACAAGGATCTGCTCTCCATTCAGGAGGCCCGCGCCCTAGTGCGCGCCGCGCGCAAAGCCCAGGCGGAATTCGCGCAGCTCGGGCAGGAGAAGGTGGACGCGGTGGTCAAGGCCGTGGCCGAGGCGACGGTGGCCAAGGCCGAAGAACTGGCCATCCTGGCCGTGGAAGAAACCGGCTTCGGCAAGGCCGCGGACAAGAAGATCAAAAACCTTCTGGCCGGCGAAAAGCTCCACGCGGCCATCAAGGACATGCGGACCGTGGGCGTGCTGTGCGAAGACAAGGCCGCCAAGGTGATCGAGATCGCCGTGCCTGTCGGGGTGATTGCGGGCATCGTGCCCTCCACCAACCCGACCTCGACGATCATCTACAAGTCGCTGATCGCCCTCAAGGCCGGCAACGCCATTGTCTTCACGCCGCACCCGAGCGCGCGCAGGTGCATCGGCAAGACCGTGGAGGTCATCCAGGGCGCGCTGCATGCCTGCGGCGTCTGCCCCGACCTGGTCTCGGCCATGAGCGTGCCCACCATTGAAGGCAGCGCCGAGCTGATGAAAATCGCCGATCTCATCCTGGCCACGGGAGGCCCGGGCATGGTCAAGGCCGCCTACAGCTCGGGCACGCCCGCCCTGGGCGTGGGCGCGGGCAACGTGCCGGCCTACATCGAGCGCAGCGCCGACATCCACGACGCCGTGACCAAAATTTTCGTCAGCAAGACCTTCGACAACGGCACCATCTGCGCTTCGGAGCAGTCCATCGTCACCGAGCGGATCATTGCCGATCAGGTCAAGGCCGAGCTCAAGGCCCAGGGCGCCTGTTTCCTAGAAGGCGAGAAGCTGGAGAAGGTCAAGCGGGTCATGGAACGCGGCAACGGCTCCATGAACCCGGACATTGTCGGCCGCGACGCCGAATACATCGCCAAAAAGGCAGGCATTGAAGTGCCCCACGGCACCCGCCTGCTGGTTTCGGACGAGCCCGGCGTCGGTCCAGGATACCCGTTCTCCAAGGAAAAGCTCACCGCGCTCCTGGGTTTTTATGTGGTGGAGGACTGGAAGGAAGCCTGTGAGCAGTGCATCAAGCTGCTGGAAAACGGCGGCATCGGCCACTCGCTGGTCATCCACTCGCGCAACGAAGAAGTCATCCGTGAATTCGGCCTGAAAAAGCCGGTCTCCCGGATGCTGGTGAACACCCCCTCCACCCACGGGGCGGTGGGGCTTTCGACCTCGCTCTTCCCCTCGTTCACCCTAGGCTGCGGCACCGTGGGCGGCAGCTCCACCTCCGACAACGTCACGCCCCTGAACCTGCTCAATATCAGGCGCGTGGCCTACGATTTGGGGCAAACGGTCTCGGTGGCGGCCCCCGCCAAGGTGGAGAACGCCAATCTCGACATCAGCGCCATTACGGCCCTGATTGTCGAGCAGTTGAAAAAGGCGATCTGATATTTTCGTTCGGTCAATCGGCAGGCAATTTGTAACAACCAGCAAAGTCAACAACCAAGGAGAAAACCATGTCCTCTACCAACGCTCTGGGAATGATTGAAACCAAGGGGCTCGTGGGTGCCGTTGAAGCAGCCGACGCCATGGTCAAGGCCGCCAATGTCACCCTGATCGGCCGCACTCAGGTGGGCGGCGGTCTGGTGACCGTGATGGTGCGCGGCGACGTGGGCGCGGTCAAGGCCGCCGTGGATGCCGGCGCCGCCGCCGCCAAGACCGTGGGCGAACTGATCAGCGTGCACGTCATTCCCCGCCCGCATGCGGAAGTGGAAATGATTCTGCCCAAAGTCGGCGAGTAGTCGTTACCCGGCCGGGAGGCGAGCCTGCATGCGCCGCCTCCCGGGCCGAAGGCCGGACATCCGCTTGCGGGTCTGTTCCAAAGCTCTTCGGCAATATGGCTTTTCAGGCAATTTCAAAGTGAAATTGCTCCAACGACACGTTGAGGCTGAACGGAGCGCGAAGGCATGAACGAGTCTGCCGTGAAAGAGATTGTCGAAGGCCTGGTCAGAAGCGTCCTGGCCGAGATGTGCGGGGAAAACGCGCCCCGGGCTGCCGGTCCGCATTCGGACGAGCTTATTCCCGTGGAGCTCTCCGCGCGCCATGCGCACCTGAGTGAAAAAGATGCCATGGCCCTGTTCGGCGGGCCGTTGACCCCGGCGCGGGAGCTGTCCCAGCCCGGGCAGTTCCTGTGCAAAGAGCGGGTACGGCTGATCGGTCCCAAGGGGGTCATCGACAACGTGGCCGTGCTCGGCCCCTCGCGGGGCGAGTCGCAGGTGGAAGTTTCCAAAACCGATGCCCGCATTCTGGGCGCGGAAGCGCCGGTGCGCCAATCCGGCGACACGGCCGGCACGCCGGGCATCATCCTGGCTTCGTACACCGGCATTGTGGGCCTGGAAAAGGGCCTGATTGTGGCTTCGCGGCACATCCACATGTCGCCGGCCGATGCCGTCCGCTTCGGCCTGCGCGACAAAGATCGGGTCTGCGTGCGTCTGGACGGCGACAGGCCGGTGATCCTTGAAGACGTGCTGGTGCGCGTGCACGAGAACTTTCGCCTGTCCATGCACATCGACGCGGACGAAGGCAACAGCGGCGGTTGGCGCACCGGCGTCGTCGGCCGTATTGTCGGTAAAAACAGTTGAGGCGCCCCATGGATGCCGGCAGCCCAGACAGGATGATTGCCGCCCTGGAGCGGACCATTGAAAAACCCGGCCGGGCCGGGGCCGACGAGCGGCTGCTGGTGGGCGTCGATCTGGGCACGGCCTACATCGTGGTGGTGGTGCTCAATCAGGCCCAAGAGCCCCTGGCCTGCGCCATGGAGTTCGCCCGGGTGATCAAGGACGGCCTGGTGGTGGACTATGTCGGGGCCACGCGCATCGTGCGTCGGCTGGTGGAACGCCTGGAGGGCCGATTGGGTCGCAAGTTGATCCACGCGGCCGGGGCCATGCCGCCGGGCACCGGCAAAAAGGCCTGCGCCACGCACCGCCACGTGATCGAGGCGGCGGGCCTTGAAGTCACCGCCTTTCCGGACGAACCCATGGCGGCCAACGCCGTGCTCGGCCTGCGAGACGGGGCTGTGGTGGACATCGGCGGCGGCACCACCGGGCTTTCGGTGTTCAAGAAGGGCAAGGTGGTCTACACGGCCGACGAACCCACCGGCGGCACGCACCTGACCTTGGTCCTGGCCGGCAATTATGGCATTTCACTGGATGAGGCCGAGAAATTGAAAAAGCGGCCGGAGCGGCAAAAGGAAATTTTCCCGCTGGTCCTCCCGGTGCTGGAAAAGATGGGTTCCATCGTGGCCCGGCACCTGCATGGCCACATGGTGCCGGCAGTCTGGCTGGTGGGCGGCACCTGCCTGCTGCCGGGCATGGAGGCGGTCATCACCAAAGAAGTCGGCCTGCCGGTGTTCAAGCCGGCCAACCCGTTTCTGGTCACACCGTTGGGTATTGCCCTGCATTGCGGGCACGAAGAGTTGCCGTAACCGAAGGACTTTCGCATGGACGAGACACAGTTGGTGGAATCGGTGGTTCGGGAGGTGCTCCGACGGCTCGGCCGCGAGGAGCGGCTTCCCCTCGTGCTCCTGCTCTGCGACAGGGACGAGGACACGGCCGCCAAGGTGCGCTCGGCCCTGGACGAAACGGTCGAGATCGCCTTTTGCGGCGAAACGATCGACGGTCGGATGCCGGAACGCCATGTCCTGCCCTTCCTCTCCTGTACGGATATGGCGGACCTGGCGGCCGGCCGGGCCTCCAGCCGGTTCGCGACCGAAGCCCTGGGCCTGCTCCTCCGCGGCCAAAAGGTGGAGGTGCTGGAATTTGAATACGTGTCCCATGCCGAAACAGCTCCCCAGGCCCTGTACGATCTCTACGCGGGCCATAAGAAGACACTGGCTGCCTATGGGTTGCACGCTTTGCGGCGCAAAGGCCCGGAGGTGCTGACCCTGCGCACCGGCCTGGCCACGGAAAAAGATGTGCGACAGGCCAAGGCCCAAGGCGCTCTGGCCCTGGCCGTGCCCGCGACGGCCCTGATCACGCCCCTGGCCGTGGACACGGCGGCCGAGCTCGGTCTGAACATTCTCAAACGACTGTGAGGCAAGCGTATGATTATTTGCATGGTCATCGGCAACGTCTGGGCCACCCGTAAGGAAGAATCCCTCAACGGCTGGAAACTTATGGTGGTGCAGCGCATCGACCCGGCGGCCGGCGGGGCCAAGGAAAGCTTTGTGGCCGTGGACTGCGTGGGCGCGGGCATCGGCGAACGGGTGCTCGTAGCCGTAGGCAGCGCGGCCCGCAAGGCCGTGCGCAACGACACAACGCCCGTGGACGCGGCCATTGTAGGCATTCTCGACGATGAAGCCAAGGGCAACCGGGAGTGAGCCGTGGATACCCTCGGCGTGGTGGAGACACGGAGCATTGCGGCCGGCGCGCTGTTGGCCGACGGCATGGTCAAGGCCGCGCGGGTGGATCTCTTGCGGGCCGCGCCCATTTGTTCCGGTCGCTACCTGATCCAGGTGGCGGGCGAACGTGAGGCCGTGGGCGAAGCCGTGGGCTTTGCCGAAAGAAGTGCAAGCGCCTTGGCCGGGAGCTTTGTGATCTCCAACGTGGCCCCGCAGGTTCTGGAAATTTTAAAAAAAGGCTCGCAGGCCGGCCAGGGCACGGCCTTGGGTGTGGTCGAGTGCCGCACCGTGGCCGCTGGCATCGCGGCCCTGGATCGGGCCGTAAAGCAGGCCACCGTGCAACCGGCGCGTTTTACGGCCGGGCAGGGCATCAACGGCAAATCGTATTTCGTCCTCAGCGGAGACATCGCCTCCGTTGCGGAAGCCGTGGAGGCCGCCAGGACGGCCCTGGGGCGCAACCTGATTGAGGCGGTGGTCATTCCCGGCCCGGATGCCGCGGTGGCGCGGGTCCTAACGGGCACAACGAGGTAAGTCATGGCGAAAATATTGGTTCAGGCCGGCAATATTGATGAATTCATCTGCCGTGAAACCGGCAAATTCTATCTGAACGGCTCCGTCATTCTGACGCCCGGCGCTAGAGACGCACTCTGCAAGCGGAAGATTGCCGTGGTCAACGGCTCGCCTCCAGCCTGCGGGGCGGGCGTCTGTGGCGCCGACGATCCCGATTTCGAGCGGCTGTTTTACGGCGTGGCCGCCATGCTGCAAAGCGAGTACGGCATCAAGGATCCCGAGACGCTCAAGGCCATCAGCCTGCGCGCCGTGGAGATTATCAAGGACAACGTCTAGCGCTTGGCGGCCGGGCGAACCCCGGCGCGGCGTTTATCGGAGCATGCGTTGTGACGCAGTTTTACGGCAAAACCAAAGTCTGCTGCGGCAGGAACGCTCTGGACGCCTTGGAGCGCCTGTCGGCCGGGAAGGCCGTTCTGGTGACCGACCCCTTCATGGCCACATCGGGCTTTGCCGATCGCATTAAAAGCCGGCTTGACCGGGCCGGCATGGGCTGTACCGTTTTTGACCGGGTGGAGCCTGAGCCTTCGCTGGAAACGGTCATTGCCGGCGTGAGGCTGCTTCTGGCCGAGGGCGCGGATCTGGTCGTGGCCCTAGGCGGCGGTTCGGCCATTGACGCGGCCAAGGCCATGGCCTTTTTCGCCCACAAAGCCGGCGGAACCAGGCCTCTGCTGGCGGCCGTGCCGACCACGGCCGGCACCGGCTCGGAAGTCACGGCCTTTTCGGTAATTACCGACAAAGCCCATGGGCTGAAAATTCCTCTCAACGATGAGGCCCTGATTCCGGATGTGGCCTTTCTGGACGCCCGCTTTACCCGTACCCTGCCGCCCCACGTCACGGCGGCCACGGGCCTGGACGTGCTGACCCATGCCATTGAGGCCTATACCTCCCTACAGGCCAATGCCTTTACCGATATCCACGCGGAAAAGGCCATTCGCTATGTCTTCCGCTACCTGCCCAGGGCCTTTGCCTGCGCCGACGACATGGAAGCGCGCGAGCGCATGCTCCTGGGCTCGTGCATGGCGGGCATGGCCTTCAACAACAGCGGCCTGGGCCTGACCCACGGCATTGCCCACAGCCTGGGCGCGCTGTTCCACATCCCGCACGGCCTGGCCAATTCCGTACTCCTGCCCCACGTGATCCGTTTCAACGGTTTTGACGCCGGGGTGAAATACCGGGAGATCGCGGCCATGCTTTCTCTGCAGGCAAGCGGTGTGGAAGAGGCTGTGACCTATCTGATCGAGGCTGTGCGCGGCTTGAGTGCCTCTTTGGGACTGGCGGACCGTATTTCCGGCCTGAAGGTGGAGGAGGGCGCCTTTCGGGCCCGGCTGGACCAGATGGCCGGCAACGCCCTGGAAGATTTCTGCACAACCGGCAACCCCTGCCGGCCGTCGAAAAGCGACATTCGGGCCATCCTGGAACGTGCCTGGTAGAGCGTTTTCACTGGAGAACAAGTGGTGAAACAACAGATTATCGAAGCCGTCAGAAACGCGGGCGTGGTCGGTGCCGGGGGCGCGGGTCTGCCCACACACGTCAAGGCCGACGCGAGCGTGGACACGGTGCTGGTCAACGGCGCTTCCTGCGAGCCCCTGCTCATGAGCGACCCATATCTGCTGGAGGCCGAAACGGACACGGTGATCCGGGGCCTGCTGGCCATGATGGACTGCACCGGCGCGGACAGAGGCGTGATCTGTCTCAAGGGCAAGCACGCCAAAGCCCTGGCCGCCGTACGCGCGGCAGTGGCCAAAGACTCTTCCGACCGGCTGGAAGTCTTTGAATTGCGCGACTTTTACCCGGCAGGCGACGAGCACGTGCTGGTGCACGAGGTGCTCGGCCGCATCGTGCCGGAGCGCGGCATTCCCTTGCAGGTCGGGGCCGTGGTGAGCAACGTGGAAACGCTCTACAACGTGGCCCTGGCCCTGGACGGCCGGGCCGTGACCCATCGTTTTCTGACCGTGGCGGGCGAGGTGCGCCGGCCCTGCCTGCTCAAGGCGCCCGTGGGCACCCCGGTGGCCGAGGTGCTGGCCTTTGCCGGCGGACCGACCATTGCAAATTATAAGGTGGTGGATGGAGGCCCAATGATGGGCCGGGTGCTCGACAACATCGCCGCGCCCGTGACCCGAACCACCAGCGGCTTGCTGGTGCTGCCGCCGGAGCACACGGTGGTGGCCGGGAAGATCATGGCTCCGGAACGCCTGCGCCGCGTCACCAACACCATTTGCTGCCAGTGCTCGCAGTGCACCGACCTCTGCCCCCGCAATCTGCTGGGTCACTCCCTGCAGCCGCACAAGATCATGCGGGTGGCGGCCTCGCTGACCCTGGAAAGCCCGGCGGCCCGTACGGCTCTGTTGTGTTCCGAATGCGGCGTGTGCGAGAAATTCGCCTGTCCCATGCAGGTGTCGCCGCGCGAGGTCAACGCCCAGATCAAGAAAGAACTGATGCGGGCCGGAGTACGTTGGGAAGATACGGGTAAGTCCTTGGTGCCGCACCCCTTTCGTGACCCCCGCTTTATTCCGACCAAGCGCCTGATGCAACGCCTGGACGTGCTCCGTTACGACACTCACCCGGAATTCGCGGGTGAGTTGCGGCCTTCCTTGGTGTGCGTGCCCCTGAACAGGCATATCGGCGCGCCGGCCGTGCCCGTGGTGACCGTGGGAGACAAGGTGCGGGCAGGCGACCGTCTGGGCGAGATTCCCGAAAAGGCCATGGGCGCGCGGGTTCATGCCTCCATCGCCGGCACGGTCGCGGCCGTGGCCGACGGTTTGGTAACCATTCAAGCATAAATGGCTGGTTTAACAATGAAATTTTGCACAATTGGTTGTGTCGAATTGAACAGTGTGGCCATGGGCATGCATACGGCCGACGAAATGGTCAAGGCGGCCGGGGTGAAGCTGGTCCTGGCCCGGCCCACCTGCCCCGGCCGTTACCTGATCCTGGTCACCGGCGACACCGGCGCGGTGACCAGTTCCGTCGAAGCCGGGCGGGCCGTGGGCGGCGAAATGGTCGTGGACGGCTTCATCATTCCCAACGTACACCAGGACGTGATTCCGGCCCTGAGCAGCACGGGTCTCAGCCCGCGTATCGACGCCCTGGGGGTCATCGAGACCTGCACCACGGCTTCGTGCATCTTGGCGGCCGATGCCGCAGCCAAGGCCGGGCAGGTGCATCTGCTGGAAATCCGTTTTGCCGCCGGCCTGGCCGGCAAAGCCTTTGTCACCATGACCGGCGACGTGGCCTCGGTGCGTTCATCGGTGGATGCGGGCGTGGCCGGAGTGGGCGAGGCCGGGCCGGTGCTGGCCCATGTGGTCATTCCCTCGCCTGATGCCGGGCTGAAGGCTCAATTGTTGTAACCTCGACGTGGACCGGAAGGAGGAGACCGTGAACAGGAGCGAGCCGATCCGGCGGATCATCCAGGAACACGTTCCCGGCAAGCAGATTTCCCTGGCCCACATGATCTCCGGGCCGCGCAAAGACCTGTACGCCAAGCTCGGCCTGGACAAAGCGGCCGGTGAGGCCGTGGGCATTCTGACCATCACTCCGGGCGAAGGCGCGATCATCGCGGCCGACATCGCCGGCAAGGCCGCGGCCGTGACCATCGACGTACTGGACCGCGCGGCCGGTTCCCTGGTTTTCGTGGGCGATGTGGGCAGCGTGGAGGCGGCCCTGAACAGTGTTGTGGCCTATTTCGATGAGGTTCTGCACTACGCCTCGGTGCCTGTGACCCGCTCTTAGATGGCGCTTCCGCGCGGAAGCCGACCCCACCTTGACTCTTGATATCAAGCCTGCAACGGCCTATCTCGGAGGCGGTGGATGTTGCGCAAACATGGAGGCGAAAGGCATGTCCTGGGATCTGTTCTCGACCGGCCATGAGTGGCCTCGTCTTGCCGCTCTGGCCCTGGCTTTCGCGCTTTCTTCGCTGATCGGTCTGGAGCGCGAGTTTCGTCTGCGCAGTGCGGGTCTGCGCACCCATGCTCTGGTGGGTTTGGGTTCCGCGCTGATCATGATGGTTTCCAAATACGGCTTTTTCGACGTGCTGGCTGTGGAGCATGTGGTTCTGGACCCTGCACGCGTGGCGGCCCAGATTGTTTCCGGTATCGGATTTATCGGCGGCGGGCTCATTTTCGTACGCAAGGATATGGTCCGCGGCCTGACCACGGCGGCCGCCGTATGGGTGACCGCCGGCATAGGCATGGCCTGCGGCGCGGGTCTGCCCTGGCTCGCCGTGGCCACCGTGCTGGGATACTTCATCGTGACCCTCGGCTACACTCCTCTGGTGAACAGAATCATGGGCACGGCCAGTCAGGTCTGCATCACTTACGCGGCCGGGCGCGAAACCCTGAGCCGCATTCTGCATATCTGCTCGGAAAACGACTTTGTGGTGCAAGGCTGCAGCCTGGGCCAGGGCACCGAGGGCGGGTGCGCGACGGCCACCATTAGCCTGCAGGTGCAAGGGCATACACCGGTAAGCCGGCTGGCCGCGGTCATTATGGCCATGCCTGATGTGCTGGATGTGATTGTTGCCCCGTTTGACTCGATGAATTAGCCATAACAGGCGTGTATGAAAAAGCTTCACTTTGAATTGGCTACAGCAGGCATGTGCAAAAAAGCTCCACTTTTTACCATAAAAGTGGAGCAAATTAGTGCAAAAATAATTCCTGATCATCCCTTGAGGTGATTCCACCGCCTTTCAGAGCTTAGTCGCATTTCCTTTATCTCTCTCGGCAAGTCGAACCGGCGGATTTTTCGGGCCTGTCCAAACCCTATGTCTCCAGCCTTGAACGCGGGAATATCAACGCACCGGTTTATGCCTTGGTGCGGGTTGCCGAGGTGCTCAAAATCGCTCCATCAGAATTGATGATGCGAGTTGAGCGCGAGATTAAAAAAGGCCCGCAGAAGCCCGAAAAAGAAACCGGTCGCCCCAAGAAATAGCCGCTTTATCCTACCGCTGTGGCTTTCCTCACACTTTTCATTTGATTTTTACTCCTGCTCCGGCTACATTGTATCGTTCATGGCAAATCCGTTTGCTAAAATGGAGGAGTGGCTGAGCGGTTGATAGCGGCAGTCTTGAAAACTGTTGACGGTGCAAGCCGTCCGGGGGTTCAAATCCCTCCTCCTCCGCCAGAAAGATTAATAAAAAGCTCCGTTAGCATTGTGGCTAACCGGGCTTTATAATTTATTCAAAGCAAGCAACGGCTTCGACTCCCCTTATCAGCGTTTATCACAATACACAGAGCGTTGGAAATGAGCGATATTCATAGTAAACAGACGCTTCCTTTTGAGATTATAGAAAAGCTGCATAGCATAGATTTTTTTATGATATTCTTAACTTGCGTTCTATCTTTTGATTTATTCATTGTATATTTTTACGATATGAATATCTTGTCATTGAGCGTAAATAAAATCGTTGAACTTCCTAGTATGATGATATTTTTTCTTATCATATATGGAGCAATAATGACTGTCATATTGCCGTTGTTAAATTATTTTATTAATTTTGCGCTCATAAAAATTCTACCATCAGATCATAGGCCAAGTATCCACAGTGAAGTAAATGTTTGTCACCTTAAAGAATTTGCCCATACGAACAAAGATCAATATCTATTTAGTATATACAGTGAAAATAGAAAATCAAAAGAATATGCAGCAAACATATCTAAACTTGCATTCAATTCTACCATATTAGTTGCATTTAATTACTCTTTTTCATTTTTTTCTACGAAAGAAACACTAACCATGGTCCTTGTACAATATGACAATATGAAGCCGATTGGTGTCCTCTGTGCAATCGCAGTAATATTTCTGGTGTATTTATGGTTAGCTATTTTTAAGGATTTACATGAATATGACTATATATACTCACAGGCTCTGGCTTCCCAAGTCAA